>NZ_ABCS01000017.1 GCF_000170895.1 Plesiocystis pacifica SIR-1
CCACCGCCGGCCGGCGCAGGCGCGGCGGGCTTGGGCTTGGCCACGGGCCGCGGCGCGGGCTTGGGCCGCGGCGGCGCCTTCTTGCCCATGCCGGGGATGTCCGCCTTTTGGTTGGTCATCACCATCGTCTTGGCGCGGGGACGACCGCCGGGGCGCTTGCCGCCGGGGGGCGGTGGGCCGCCAGAGGGCGGCGGTGGACGTTTGCCTGGAGGCGGCGGCGGCTTCTTCTTGCCGCCAGGAGGAGGCGGAGGCGGACGGTTCCCCGGGGGCGGGCTCATGGCTTTCTTGGGTTTGTTCGCAGGGGCCGGCGGCGGCACCTGTCGCGCGCGCTGCTTCTCCGCCTCGATCTCTTTGGCGAAGTTTTGCTGCATCCACTCGGCGAGGTTCTTGCGGCTGTAGAACAGCCCCTCTTCGAACATGAAGGCTTGCAGCGCGTCGTGGAATTCAGCGGCGGTCTGGTAGCGCTGGTTGAGATCGGCATGCAGCGAGCGCATGACGATCTGCTCGAGCTTGGTGGGCACCGCGGGGTTGATCCGGCTGGGCGGGTCGACGTTGACGGTGCGGACCTTCTCGAGGGTCGCGAAGTCGGTCTCGGCCTGGAACAGGCGCTGGTTGCAGAGGATCTCCCACAGCACGGCGCCGAGGGAGAACACGTCGCTGCGCCGGTCGATGGTCGCGCCGCGGACCTGCTCCGGCGACATGTAGCCGAACTTGCCCTTGAGGATGCCGGCCTGGGTCTGCGAGGCCCGGCCGGCGGCCTTGGCCACGCCGAAGTCGATGAGCTTCACCTCGCCCTCGTAGGACACGAGGATGTTCGGCGGGCTCACGTCGCGGTGGATCAGCCCCAGCGGGCGGCCGTGGCGGTCCTTTTTGTTGTGGGCGTACTCGAGCCCCTCGCAGACCTGCATGATGATGTAGCAGGCCTGGGCCAGGGGCATGGGGCGCTTGGAGCTGCGCCCGAGCTCGAAGATGGATCGGAGGTCTCGGCCCGGCACGTACTCGAGCACGATGTAGAAGCTCTCGTCCTCCGAGCCGAGCTCGTAGATGGACGCGATGTTCGAGTGCTGAAGCTGCGCAGCGATGCGCGCCTCATCCTTGAACATCGTGATGAACTCTTCATCCTCGGCGACGTGGGGCAGGATTCGCTTGATCGCGACGACCTTCTCGAAGCCTTCGACGCCGCGAGACACGGCCTTGTAGACCTCTGCCATCCCCCCGAGGGCGATGCGGCCGAGAATCTCGTATTTGGCTAGTTTCTTGGGCAGGTCCAACAAGGAGCGCTCCCGCGGATTTGATCGCGCCGGTGGGGCGCAGCGAGGGCCCGATCTCACCTCTGCGGGCCGCAAAAGTCAATCCTTTCGCACATCTGCGCGCGCGCGCCGGGGATCGCGGGCTGCGACGGGTTCGTTTGCGCAGGTCATCGACCGCGGAGGATTCGTTCACCGGTGCTATGGTGCGCAGACATGGGTTCTGGCGACGAACACGACGGCGCGGTTGGGTCGCCCCCCGCAGCCGGGGCCCTCGCCGGTGTGACCGCGGAACCCGCGGTGGAAGCCCTCGATGTGGCTCCCGTGACCTCCGCGCAGCGCAGCGAAGCACTGGCCGCGGCCATCGGCGCGGGGGATCTCGACCTCCGCGCCGCGCAGCTTCAGCTGATCGCCGAGGTCGTGCGAGGGCCGCTCACTTCGAGCCTCGGCGAAGCATCGCTGACCGCCGAGGCCAGCGCGCGCCTCGAGCTGCAGCTCGTCGAGCTGCTCGAGGACGACCCCACCCTCGCGGACCTGCTCCGGGCCTGAGCCAAGCCCGACTAGCGAGCTGCTAGCCGAGCAGCTTGCGGACCTGCGGTGACACGAAGTGCTTGTCCGTGTCGAAGCGGCGCAGCGCGTCGGCCACGACCTGCAGGCGCTCCGGCGGGCGCAGCTTGCGGTCGACGATGATCCGGTAGCGCCCACGCACCCGGCACAGCCCCCCGACGCCCTGCACGAGGCCGCCCATGGGCTCGTAGCTGACCTGCACTTCGAGCTCGTCGGCGAGCTTCTCGAGTTCGGAGAGTTGTTCCTGGGCGTTCATGCGTCGGCGTCGAAGCTTGCCCCAAAGGGCCTCGATCGCCAAGACCAAAACCCGCTTCGAGACGCCCGCGAGGCCTCCCAAAGCCGGTTTTTGCAGGCAGCCCGAAGCGATCACGGCGCGATCACGAAGCGATCGCGCTCGGCCTCGGCGCGATCGCTCTCAGTGACTGTCAACGAATCCACGCCCCCGCTCGCGGGGGCGACCGCATGCCCTCTCGAGGGCACGAACTCCATTGCCCACCAAGCCAAAGCGGCGGAGCGGACAGCGACGAAGCGCCCCCGGTCCCAGCCGGCTGCGGGGGCAAAACAGCGCTCAGTGACTGTCAACGAATCCACGCCCCCGCTCGCGGGGGCGACCGCATGCCCTCTCGAGGGCACGAACTCCATTGCCCACCAAGCCAAAGCGGAGGAGCGGATAGCGACGAAGCGCCCCCGGTCCTCAGATGCCTGTGGGGGCAGAGCAGCACTCAGCCCTCGGCGCCCTCGGCCAGGGGCAGGGTGAAGTGGAAGGTGGTGCCCACGCCGACGATGCTCTCGGCCCAGATCTCGCCGCCGTGCGCCTCGATCAGCTTCTTGACGATCGACAGCCCCAGCCCCGCCCCGCCGTGCTCTCGGGTGGAGCTCGAGTCGACCTGATAAAAGGCGTCGAAGATGCGCGCGAGCTGATCCTCGGGAATGCCGATGCCCGTGTCGCTGACCGAGACGCGCATCGCGTCGGCGACCTCCTCGCCGAAGAAGTCCTCCTCGAAGGGCCGGCGGATCGGCGCGAGCTCGGCCCGCACGGCGACGTGGCCGTCGGGGCGGTTGAACTTGATCCCGTTGGTGACCAGGTTGATCAGCACCTGCAGGACCTTGTCGGGGTCGACGAGCATCAGCGGGAGGTCGTCGGCGAAGTCGCGGACGAGGTTGACGTGGGCGCGGTCGGCCGGAATCACCGCCGAGCCGAAGGCCCGCCCGACGACGTCGGCGAGCGGGGTCGGGCGCAGCTTCAAGCGCACCGTGCCCATCTCCATCTTCGACATCTCGAGGATCTGGGTGATCAGCCGCAGCAGCTCCTCGCCGCGGTCGAGGATCATGTTGGCGTACTCGGTCTGCTCCTCGTTGAGCGGGCCGGCGATGCCCTTGGCGAGCATCTCGGAGAAGCCGATGATGCTCGTCAGCGGCGTGCGCAGCTCGTGGCTGACCGTGGCCAGGAAGTTGCTCTTGAGCTGATCGACGTCGCGCAGGTGGGCGATGGCCCGCTCGAGCTCGGCGTTTTGCTGCTGCAGCGCGCGGTGGTTGGACTCGCTCGCGGCCAGGTGCATCTCCGAGGTCACCCAGGTCGCAAAGCCGGCCTGCAAGAGCGCGCCGACGGTCCCGCCGAGGGCTTCGGTGACCTCGGCGAGGTGCTCGGCGCCCTCCCCTGCCATGCCGATGACCAGGCTGCCGACGCGGTCCGCCCCGGCGTAGCACGGGCGGATCGCGAACTGCACCCCGTCGTGCTCGAAGGCCCGCTCGGCGCTGCGCAGGCCCTCGACGGCCGCCGCCGGCAGCTGCGACCAGCCCTCGACGGCCGGGCCGACCCCGGCGTAGCGGGCCCCCTCGAGATCGAAGATGCCGAGGCCCCGGACCGGCCCGAAGGCCCCGCCCAAATAGGGCGCGAGGGTGCGCTCGATGTCTTCGCGCCGGATCAGTCGCTCGAGGGGAGCACGACGATCGGACGCGCTGAGCGTCGCAGCCTGGCTCGCACCACTCACCCAGACCCCTTCGCCTGGAACAGGGACTCGATCTTCTCCATGAAGTCGCCATGGGTCACGCCAAAGCGCTCGGCGAAATTGAAGTTGGTCTCGAGCTTCTCCCAGGTCAGCGAGGCCAACCCCTGGAAGGTCTCGGCGACCCCCGCCCCCTCGATGGCGATGGCCGTGAACACCGGCTCCGAACCACGGGTGGCGATCTTTTTGATCGCGTCGTCGCTGCGGATCCCGGGCAGGTCGCGCTTGTTGAACTGGATCACCCGGGCGACGTCTTTGAAGTCGATGCCGTTCTCGCGCAGGTTCTGCTTGAGGTTGGCGAAGGACTCGTTGTTTTGCCGGGTCTGCGACACCCGCGAGTCCGCGATGAACGCGACGCCGTCGGCACCTTGCAACACGATCTTGCGGGTCGTGTTGTGGATGACCTGACCGGGCACGGTGAACAGCTTCAAGCGGATGCGGAAGCCGCCGCGCGTCTCGAACTCCAGGGGCAGGAGATCGAAAAACAGCGTGCGATCGTCACGCGTGTCGAGGGTGACCAGCTCGCTCTCCGTGTGCCCGAGCATGAGCCGGTGGAGCTGCTGGAGGTTGGTCGTCTTCCCGCTCAGCGCCGGGCCGTAGTAGACCAGCTTGAGGGTGACCTCGCGGTGCTGAATGTCGATGTAGACCATTGATCGGCGCGCCCACTGTACCGCGGACCGGGGCCGACCGGGGACAATTCCAGGCCGGGCGAAGGGCCTCCGGGGCCTCGCAACCTGTACCTTTGCCCCGTAGTTTGGGGCCAGCTTGCGCTCGCTTTGGGGCCAATCGGCGCTGCCCGAGCAGCGCCCGCTAGTTTTGTTCGCCCTCGCGCTCGTGGGCCGCGAGGGCCTCGAGCAGCTTTTTGTGCTCCGGCATGACGCCCTCCCGGACCATGGTCCGCTCGAGCTCCAGCAGCAGCTCGCGGGTCCGCGTCCCGGACAGGTCCCGGGGCGTCTCGACCACGAGCTCGACGAACTGGTCCCCCCGGCCGCCGCGGGTGTCGGGCACGCCCTTGCCCCGCAGGCGCAGCCGGGTCCCCGTGGCCACCCCCGCGGGGATGTCCATGTCGACCCAGCCGTCGATGGTCGGGACCGGCACCTTGCCGCCCAGGGCCATGCGCGGCAGGGGCACCGGCAAGCGGCACACCAGCTTGAGGTTGTCGCGGGTCAGCCACGGGTGCGGGCGGACGTTGACCTTGATGCGCAGGTCTCCGGGCTCGCCGCCGTAGCGCCCGGGCTCGCCCTGGCCGCGGAGCAGCTTTTCGCTCCCGGCCTCGGTGCCCGGGGGCAGGCGGACGTCGAAGGAGCGCTCGCGCTTGAGCACCCCCCTGCCCCTGCAGGTCTTGCAGGGGTCTTGCTGGATCATGCCCAGGCCGTCGCAGCGACCGCAGCGGCTGCGCCTCGACAGGAAGCCGCCGGTCTTGACCTCGCCCGTGCCGTCGCAGTTGGGGCACTCGATGGGCGGGCGGCCGCCCGGCTCGGTGCCCGATCCCCCGCAGCTGTCGCAGGCCCCGCGCCCGTCGAAGCGGATCGTGTGCGAGGAGCCGAGCACCGCGTCCTCGAGGTCGACGGTCAAGGTGTAGCGGACGTCTCGCCCGCGGCGCCGCTGGTGTCGCCGGTTGCCGAACACGTCGCCAAAGAGCGAGCCGAACAGCTCCTGGGCCGAGGCCACCGTCGGCGGCTGGCGGGCCAGGTCGAGGCCCTGCTCGAGCAAGCGGGTGCTGTGGTAGCGGGCCCGTCGCTCGGGATCGCTGAGCACCTCGTAGGCCTCCGAGGCCTGGCGAAAGCGCTCGTGGGCGTCGGGGTCATCCGGGAAGCGATCCGGGTGACTCTCGAGGGCGATGCGCCGGTAGGCCTTTTTGATCTCGGCGTCGTCGGCGTTGCGCGCGATGCCCAGGACCGCGTAGTAGTCGGGTTTCTTGGCCATTAGCCAGGCTCGTCGGCGAGCATCGCCTCGTAGATCTGGTGCGAGGAGCTCTCGAGGGCCGCGAGCGCGTCGCGGACGGCCGGGGCGTCGACCTCGGCCGCGGCCAACAAGCTGCGCAGCCGGGCGATGTCTTGGTTGATCGTCTGGCTGTCGGCGGCGGACAGGCTGTCCCCGAAGGCCTCGACGGAGCGCTCACAGGTGTAGATCAGGGTCTCGGCGCGGTTGCGCAGATCGACCAGCTCGCGCCGGGCGATGTCCTCGCTGCGCTTGGAGGTGGCCTCCTCGGCGAGGCGCTCGAGCTGGTCTTCGGTCAGGCCCGAGGCCGGCTGGACCGTCATCGAGGCCGACTTGCCCGAGCCCAGGTCCTCGGCCGCGACCGACAGGATGCCGTCGGCGTTGATGTCGAAGGTGACCTTGATCTGCGGGACCCCGCGGGGCGCCGGGGGGATGTCGGTGAGCTGCAGGCGGGCGAGGCTCTTGTTGTCGTCGGCCAGCTCGCGCAGACCCTGGAGCACGTGCACGGGGACCACCGGCTGGTTGTCGACGCTGGTGCTGAACACCTCGGACTTGGTGGTGGGGATGGTCGTGCCCTGGGGGATCAGCGGGGTGAACAGGCCGCCCGCGGTCTCGACCCCGATGTTGAGGGGGACGACGTCGAGCAGGACCACGCCCTTGACCTCGCCGCCGAGGATGCCGCCTTGGATGGCCGCGCCCGAGGCCACGACCTCGTCGGGGTTGAGGCCCGCGCTCGGCTCGCGCTCGAAGAACTCGCCGACGAGCTCGCGGACCAGGGGCATGCGGGTCTGACCGCCGACGAGCAGCAGCTCGTCGATGTCGTTGACGCCGAGCTCGGCGGCGTCGAGGGCCGCCTTGCACGGCCCGAGGCTGCGCTCGACCAGCGCCCGGGTCAGCTCCTCGAGCTTGTTGCGGGTAAGCTGCAGCTCGAGGTGCACGGGCTGCCCGTCCTTGGCCGCGATGAAGGGCAGGTTGATCTCCGTGTCGAGGGACCAGGACAGCTCGTGCTTGGCCTTCTCCGCCGCCTCCTTGAGGCGCTGCTTGGACAGCTTGTCGTTGCGCAGGTCGATGCCGTGCTCGGCCTTGAAGGTGATCGCGGCCCAGTCGACCACGGCGTTGTCGAAGTCCTCGCCGCCCAGGAAGGTGTCGCCGGAGGTCGCCAGGACCTCGAAGGCGCCCTCGCGCAGCTCGAGGACGGAGATGTCGAAGGTGCCGCCGCCGAGGTCGTAGACCGCGACGGTCAGGTCCTCCTTACCCTCGCGGCCGTAGCCGTAGGCCAGGGTCGCCGCCGTCGGCTCGTTGATGATGCGCTCGACCTCGAGGCCCGCGATGCGCCCGGCGTCCTTGGTGGCCTGGCGCTGGGCGTCGTCGAAGTAAGCGGGGACGGTGATCACCGCCCGGGTGATCTCGCCGTCGCCGACGAAGTCCTCGGCGCACTCCTTGAGCATGCCCAGGACCGCCGCGCCGATCTCCGAGGGCGAGTAGCGCCGGTCGTCGATGGCGATCCACGCGTCGCCGTTGTCGGCCGCGACGATCTCGTAGGGCAGGAACCTGGCCAGCTCCTCGACCTCGGGGTCGCCGAACTTGCGGCCGATGAGCCGCTTGGCGGCGTAGACGGTCTTGGCCGGGTTGGTGATGGCCTGGCGCTTGGCCAGGGTCCCGACGAGCTGCTCGCCCTTGTCGCTGATCGCGACGACCGAGGGGGTCGTGCGCGAGCCCTCGGGGTTGGGGATGACTCGTGTCTCGTCGTCCTCGAGCACGGCGACACAGGAATTCGTCGTACCCAAGTCGATGCCGATGATGCGATCGCCCATGCTCGCCCTATCCTACCCGGCCGTCGGCGCAGTCGCCTAGCCGGTTCTCAGTTGGCCTCGGGCTCGGCGTCGGCGTCGGAGCCCTCGCCCTCGCTGGCATCGGGGGCCTCGCCCGTCGAGCCAGGACCCGCGACGACGACCCGGGCCGGACGCAGGAGCTTGTCCCCGCGCCGGTAGCCCTTTTCGTACTCGATGGCGACGACCCCCGGGGGGTAGTCTGGCGAGTCGATCTGCTGCAGCGCGTCGTGGACGTTGGGGTCGAAGGGCTTGCCCAGGGTCTCGACGGGGGTGATGCCCTGCTTGGCCAGGGCGCTGAAGAACTCCTGCTGGACCATGCCGATGCCCTTGACGAGCTGGTCGTTGGCGTCGGCCGGGGCCACGCTCAGGGCCCGCTCGAGGTTGTCGCCGATGGGCAGGAAGCTCGAGAGCAAGTTCTGCACGGCGCGGTGGACCGCGTCGTCGATGTCCCGCTTGACCCGCTTTTTGTAGTTCTCGTGGTCGGCGATGGCCCGCAGCCACTTGTCCTTCATGGCCGCGGTCTCGGCCTGGGCCGCGGCCAGCTCGGCCTCGAGCTCGGCGACGGGGTCTGGGGCCGGTGCGTCCTCTCCCTCGGCCTCGGCCTCGCCGCCGTCGAGGTCCGCCTCGATGTCGATGAGGTCGGCGTCCTCGTCGTCGTCCCGAGCCGCGCGGACCTTGTCGACGGCCTCCTCGGCCTCGCGCATCGCCTGCTCGATGGGGTTGCTCGCCTGGGGCTCGCTTGCGTCCTGATCTCCGCTCATTTCGTTCCTGATCGCTGTGTCGCTCGGCCGCGGCGGGGGTGTGGCGCCCGCTCGCACTCGCGCAGTGGGGTCAGACCCCAGACCCCCGCGCCCGAGGACGCGAGGGTCACCCGCGAGCGGCCATCGCTCGCGCGGCGTATTCTACCAGAGGAATCACCGCCTCGTAATCCATGCGGGGACTCCCCAACAGGGCGACCGCGGCGGTCGCCGGTGGCCCCTCGCCCTCGCTCGCGCCCCCCCAGCGCAGGCGGCAACCCACGAGGGACAGCCCAGCCCCGACGGCCAAACCCGTCCCCAAAGCGGCGCCAGCCCCCACGCTCGACCCCGCGCCCAGGCCCGCAGCACCCAGCTGGCTCAGGCCCAGGTCGAGGCGCACGGCTGCGCGGTGTTCGCCAACGCGCACCCCCGCCGGCTCGGGGAGCAGCTGGCACAAGATCGCGGCGAGCTGCTGGTAGTCCTCGAGCAGGGCCAGGAGCTCGGCGATGGACTGGGGATCGGCCCCCGGCCCCGCGCTCACGCCCCCGTCGGGGCCGACCAGGCTGCCCTGCCCCGCGACCTGCATCCACAGGGGATCGAAGGAGGCGACGCACAGCAGCAGGCCCACGCGCAGGGCCTCGGCCATGCAGCGATCGAAGCGCTCGTGCTCGACGGCGAGCAGCTCGCGCAGCTCTCGGCTCGCCTCGGTCAACGAGCGGCCGACGGTGAGCTCGCGCAGCAGCCCCTGGATCCGCCGGAGCTCGCCCTCGGTGCCCAGGACCTCGCGCTGGAGCTCCACGGTGCGCACGGAGCTGGCCCCGTCGTCGAAGCCGAGCATGACCAGGACCCGGCCCTCGCCGTCGGCGAGGGGGACCAGCTCGAGGCCGCGGACCTGGGCCGGGCGGGGCTCCCCGACGAAGCCAATGGCCACGCAGCCGGCGAGGTGCGAGAGCACGCGGGCCATGGAGCGCAGGCCGGTCCGGGCGTCCCGGCCGCTCTCGAGCCCCGCGTCGAGGAGGCGGCGGTGCTCCGGGGGCGCGGGCGTGCGCGGCAGCTGCTCGACGTAGACCCGCCAGCCCTCGGCGGTCGGGACCCGACCGGCGGCGGCGTGGGCCTTGGCCACGAAGCCCAGGCGCTCGAGGGCCGCGAGCTCGCTGCGGATCGTCGCCGGCGACCAGTCGAGCCCGTGCACGCTGGATAGCGCCCGCGAAGCCACCGGCCGCCCCGCGAGGGCATGCTGGCGACACAGCGCGATGAGGATCTGGCGCTGGCGCGCGGTCACGGTGGCGTCCACGTCGGGTAAATTCTTACGCTTTTTTCCCCCGCCACGCACCTACAGGAGATCGACGGCGATAGTGTCGTGGACGAGCCAGCGGCCCGGAGCGACCCGCAACCGTGCCGCGGGGGGATCGCCCACCCACTCGAGGTTACCCAGGCCCACCTGGCGGGCGACCCGAGCCTCCACCCACGAGCGGGGCAGGCCAAAGCGGCGGGAGAAAGCGGCGACGTCCACGCCCTCGAGCCGGCGCAGCCCCAGCCACAGGCCCTCGGCCGCGGCGCTCTCCCCCTCGAGGCGCTCGTACTCCGGAGCCGCCCCCGACAGCCAGCGCTCGAGGCCCCGCGGGTTCATGCGCCGCGCGACCACGCCGCGCCCTTCGACGAGGCCGTGGCGCACGGACACCGCCGAGGGGCCGAGCGCGACGACGTCTCGCCAGCGCCAGTACTTGCCGTTGTGGATCGCCTCGGCGCCCCCCGGCGCCGCGTAGCTGGCGACCTCGTAGTGGCGAAAGCCCCGGGCGGCCAGGTGCCCCTCGGCGACCTGCAGCAGCTCGGCCTGGACGTCGTCGTCGGGCAGCTCGCGCTGGCCCCGGGCGACCAGGCCCGGCCAGGGTGTGTCCTCCTCGATGGTCAGGGCATAGATCGAGAGGTGGCCGGCGCCGGCCTCGAGCAACGCGTCGATCTCCCGGCGCAGACCCGCCGGCGTCTGCCCGCGCCAGCCGAGCATCAGGTCCGCGCTCGTGCCCAAGCCGGCGCCGTGGGCCCGACGCACGCACGCCAGGGCCTGCTCCCGCGCGTGCACCCGGCCGAGCTCGCGCAGGCCCGAGGCCGCGAGGCTCTGCACGCCCAGGGACACCCGCGAGACCCCGGCGTCGACGAGGCGAGCGAGCAGCGCGGCGTCGAGGTGCTCGGGGTTGAGCTCCACGGTGACCTCGTCGAGGGCGGCCAGGCGCAGCGCGAAGCGGGACTCGACCCACGCGAACAGGCGCTCGAGCCCGGCGACCCCGATGGCGCTCGGGGTCCCGCCGCCGAGGTAGAGGGTGTCGACCCGCCGGCCGGCGAGCTCCCCCGCCCACCGCTCGTCTCGCTCGGCCTCGAGGCCCTCGAGCCAGGCCGAGACCCGCGGCGCCAGGGCCCCGGTCTCGCTCTCGGTCTGGCGCAGGACCTCGAAGTCGAAGTCGCAGTACGGGCACGCCCGCGCGCAAAAGGGCACGTGGACGTAGAGCCCGAGCGCCTCGGCAGGGTCGGAGTCGGTCATCCCCGAGTCAGGCCCGAGTCAGTACAGCTGCTGGATGAGCTCACCGGTCGCGGGCAGCTCGGACCACAGCTCGACCTCGCCAGCCGCGGCGTTGCCGAGCTTGGCCGCGACGCCGCGCCACCACCACGAGGGCAGCTTGTCCATGTCGACGCTGTGGCTCTCGAGCAGGCTGGTCTGCTCCTCGATGGACTCGAGCATGGACTCGTGGAAGGCCTGCCCCCGGCCGCGCAGCTGGACGCCCAGGCGCCGAGCCGTGCGCAGCGGGGTCCCCTCTTCGAGGCTGTCGACGCAGCCCTGGAGGGCCTTGCCGACCACGCCGATGTCGGGGAACTCGTAGACCTGGCCGACCACCGGGACGGGCTCCCCGACGATCAAGGCCATGCGCGAGGCCCAGGCCGAGACCAGGCGATCGTGGACCTCGAGGGACTGGCCCACGTCCTGCACGACCTCGCGGCGGATCACCACCAGGGACTCCTGCGTGTTCGCGTACACGAAGGCGACCATGCCCGTGGTGATCAGCCCGAGGCTCGAGCGGAGCACGGCCTGAGCCAGGGCGGGGTCGAGGTTGGGCTGAGTCTTTGCGCGGCTCTCGAGCACGCGATCGGTGCTGCGCGCGTCGACGACGAGCCGGAGCACGAGCGAGAACCCGTCCATCGGCACGTGGTCGCCGAAGACCTGAAAGGCCGAGAACGCGCTCCACGAGGACTGAGTCGCCATGTCCCCGGACAATACCGCTGCGCTCACTTGGCGGTCAAAATCTCGTAGCCGAAGTACAGAATCGCCCCGAGCAGGATGACCACGCCGATCCAGATCACCGGGTTCCCACGGCGCGTCTGTTCCGTGACCACGCCCTTGCCGAAGGACCCGGTGTTGCCATCGAGAGCGCTGCCGGAGGAGGTGTGGCGCGAGGTGCTGGCCGGTCGAGCGCGGCTGCCCGTCCGCGAACCGCCGCGCGTCGCACGCGAACTGCCGCTCTTGGACTTCTTGACCGCGGGCGCGGACACGGACGGGGCCTTCTTCTTGGAGACCCCCGCCTGGGGCCGCACGCCCGAGTCCTCGGGGGTGTTCTGCTTGATGTCGGCGACCAGGTCCTCGAGGTTGCCGATGGTCATCGAGCGACCCCGGCGGGGCATCTCGTCCTCGGTCGCCCGGCCAGCGCCCAGGTTGCGTGCCCAGTCCGGGGCGTCGTCGCCATCGCCGTCGTCGCCGAGGGACTCGAAGGCGTCGAAGTCGAGGGCCTCGTCCTCGAGGTCGTCGTAGAGGTCGTCGTAGTCGACCTCGGCCGGCGCGCCCTCGCCGAACATCTCACTCATGAACGCGCTGATGCGCCGGGGGCTCACGCTCCAGCCCGCCTCCTGCATGAAGGCGTCGAGCTCGCGATACATGTGATCGCAGTTTTGGTAGCGGTCGTTGGCGTCGACCTCGAGCGAGCGCATGATGATCGCTTCGAGGGCCGGCGGGAAGTCGGGGTCGACGAAGGTCGGCGCCGGGATGTCGCCGCTCAGCACGCGCTCGCGGACCTCGGCCGGGCGGCCACGGAACAGGCGCTTGCCCAGGCACATCTCGTAGAGCACGACGCCGATGGCGAAGATGTCCGCGCGGCCGTCGAGGTCGGCCCCGTGGATCTGCTCCGGGGCCATGTAGGACAGCTTGCCGGCGAACTGCGCCGGGCCCTTGGACACCGCCGTGGCCCGCGTGGCCGCGATGCCGAAGTCGACGATCTTGCACAGGCCGTCGTAGCCGACGTGGATGTTCGTGGGGTTGATGTCGCGGTGGACGAGGCCGATGGGCTGGCCGTGCTCGTCGGTGCGGGAGTGGGCGTAGTTGAGCCCCTCGAGCGACTGCATGATGATGCCGACGCTCAGGTCCATGGGCAGCATGTTCCCCGTACCCACGGCGCGGCGCAGGACGGCGACGAGCTCCTCGCCCACGAGCAGCTCCATGGCGATGAAGTACTCGCCGCCGAGCTCACCGAGGTCGTAGGTGTGGACGACGTTGTTGTGCGTCAGCGTCGCCGCGACGCGAGCCTCGTCCAGGAACATCTGGACGATCTCCGGGCGCTCGACGAACTCTTCGCGCAACCGCTTGACGACAAGCTCTTTGGCGAAGCCCTCGATACCCGTGTACTGGGCGCGGTAGACCTCGGCCATGCCGCCGGTGGCGATGTGTTCGACGAGGACGTACTTGTCGCCGAAGGGCGTGGGCTCGATGTTGCTCAAAACGCCGGAAGCTTAGACGATCCACTCCAGGGCCCACAAGGGTGAGACGGCGGGCCCGCGCGGCCCGCAGGAGGGGCCACGCGGCCTGCCGAGCCCCTGCGAGGGCCGCTCGGCGGGGCCGAGACCGACAAACCCAACCCTCGGGCCGGAGCTGGCGCGGCGGTCCTGACCCGCGGTCGTGGCTTCGCACAGGGGTCCCCGAGGGCTCGTGACCTGCCCGGAACCCGCCAGCCGCGCCAGCGCCATTCCCCGAGGCCAATGGGATTTACTCGCCGCCTCCGAGCCCCACTTCGGTCCGGGGTGCGAGCGTCCGCGCGGCGTCTCCGAAACCCCCGTGCGTCCGGGTTCGCGGGCGCGCTTGCGAGCATGCGGGGCCCCTCGGGATCGACTCGGGATCGACTCGGGATCGACGCGTCCCGCGTTTGGGGCCGTCGACGACGAACCCCGGAGCGCGCCGGTCACCGTTCGTCACGCGACGCGGCGGTGACAGCTGCGTCCCTTACGGTCGGCCGCTCGTCCCCAAAGCTGGTGTCTGAGGCCAGCAATCGTGAACGTCAGCACCGAGTCCACTCCCCCCACCGAGATCACCTTCAGCGTCGAGAGCGACACCGACGCCGCGCGCATCACCGCGGTGCTCGAAGCCCTCGGCTACACCGTCCACCGCATCCTGCTCGAGGGCGAAGCCGCCAGCCGCCTGGCGTGGGCCGTCGAGCGCCTGGGCGAGCGCCTCTCGCTCACTCCGCGTGAACAGGACGTGCTCGCGGGCATCCTCGAGGGCCACGACAACGAGGGCCTCGCGCAGGTCCTCGGCGTGCGCAAGGCGACGGTCAAGTGGCACCTGCACAACGTGTTCGCCAAGGCCAACGTCGGCAACCGCGAGGCCCTGCTGCGCCTCGCCCTGCAGCTGGGTCAGCCCGGCGCCGGGTCCAGCGGCGACGAGGGCAGCTCGGACGCCGAGCGCGTGCGCGAGGCCCTGGCCTCCCTCGACGAGCAGACCCCCCGCCACGCCGCGGGCCCCGACGACATCACCCGGCGCATCGAGTAGCCCAGCCGCCCGACCCAGGGCGAGCGCGGCACGACGGCTGACGAGTACGGGGAGGGGGGCGCCAACGGGGCGTCCCTCTTCCCGTGTCCCTCGACGGCAAAGACGCGATCAAAACAGGAAGGGGATCAACGCCTTGCGCTCGGGCGGGTAGTCCTCGAAGGTCGCCTGGTACCAGCGGTGATTCGAGCGCGCCCGCGGCCCGATGTTGGCCGCCGTGTACAGGGCGAAGGCCAGCCCCGGCAGCGACCAGGTCGCCACCGCCCAGCCCGTCCACTCGAGGATCTCGCCGAGGTAGTTGGGGCAGGACACGTACTCGTAGAGCCACCCCCGAGGGATCTTGTAGCCCGACTCTCCGGGCTCGCGCAGGGCGATCAGCATCGCGTCCGCCTTGAAGTTGATCGCCCAGCCAGCGAGGAACATCCCCGCCCCCAGCCACAGCCGCCAGTCCATGAGCCACTGCGGGTCGTAGCTGCCCCAGTGGGAGATCCAGCGCGCGTTGATGTAGGCGTTGATCAGCTGGAACAGCGCCCCCATGGCGCACACGAACACCGGCATGCGCTTTTCGCTGCGGGTCCGGAAGGGGAACACGTAGGTGCGCTGGACGTAGTGGAACTGCCACAGGCCGAGCAAGATCAGCGGCACGGTCTCGAAGCGGTGCTGGCCCTGCATGTAGATCCAGCAAAACACCACCACCGCCGGCGTCTCCATCAGCACCCAGCCCCAGCGCGAGGGCAAGCTCGGGCCCCAGCTCTTGCTCGTGTGCCGGCCGTAGGGCGCCGTCATCACGCTGGTCGAGATCAACGTGACCACGGCGAGGCCGATGAGGATCCAGGTCACCAGGCGATGAATCTCGGGCGTGTCTCCCACGCCCGCGGGCATACCACGCTGGGCTCAGCCTTGGGTTCGAAACCAGGCCAGCGTATCGGCGACGGTCTCCGCCAGCGGCCGGTTGCGGTGGCCCAGCTCCGCGCGGGCCTTGGCACTCGAGATCGAGCGGTTGGCCTGGAGGACCTCGATGGACTCCCGGGTGATCTTGGGCTCGGTCCGGGTCAGCCGGGCCCAGGCCTTGACCGCGGGCACCCCCGCGAGGGCGACCCAGGGCGGCAGGACCAGGCGCGGCGCTCGGCGACCGCCGACGGCCTCCACGGTCCGGGCGATCTCGTGGAGGGAGTACCAGGCCCCGCCGACGATGTAGCGCTCGCCCTTGCGCCCGCGCTCGAGGTCCGCCGCGGCGATCAGGCTCGCGCACAGGTCCCGGGCGTCGACGCAGTCGAAGCCGCCGTCGAGCACCGCCGGCAAGCGCCCGCGGGCCAGGTCGCGCACGACCTCGCCCAGGCGCGAGGGGCCGTAGTCGTGGGGCCCGAGGATGCCCGAGGGGTTGACGATGACCGCGTCGAGGCCGGCCTCGACCCCGCGCAGGACCTCGCGCTCGCCGAGGGCCTTGCTGCGGTCGTAGGCCGGGTGCCCGGGCGAGTCGCCGATCTGCGGGCGGGCCTCGTCGAGCACCGCGTCGAGGGGCTCTTGGTCGTAGGCGTGCACGGAGCTGGCGTGGACCAGGCGCTCGACCGCGCGGTCGAGGCAGGCCTGGACGACGTTGGCCGTGCCCGCCACGTTGACGTCGTAGACGAGGCCCCCGCGGTCGCCGTCGATGGAGATGACCCCGGCGAGGTGGTAGACGCGGCGCGCCCCCGCGAAGGCCGAGCGCAGGCTGTCGAGCTCGGTGACGCTGCCGTGGGCGAGCTCGATCTTCCCTTCGAGCTCGGCCAGGGCGGCGCTGCTGCGGTGGACCACGGCGCGGACGGCCTGGCCCTCGGCCACGAGGGCGCGGACGAGGTTGGCCCCGAGGTGGCCGCTGGCTCCGGTCACGACGACGGTCATCGCCGGGACGCTAGAGCACCGCCCCCGCGAGCGGTGGTGGCCCAGGTCACAGCCTCAGCCCGCCTCGCCCGTGTCCGTCTCGTCTGCGCCCGTCTCGCCTGACTCGGGCTCCGGCTGTGGCTTCGCCAGGGCATCGAAGGGGCCGTCGTGAGCGACCATGGCCGCCAGCGCCGTCGCCAGGGCGTCGTGGTCCCAGTCGACGGCGTAGACCACCTTCGCCCCCTCGCGGACCCCGAGGCCGTACTCGTCGTAGCCCGAGAAGCGCCCGATCTCGATCTGCGCCGTCACGGCCCCGTCGCGGCGCCGGTAGGCGTGCTCGTAGATCACCGCCACGGCGACGCGCGCGTGGGCGTCGGCGCCCTCGAGCGCCCCTTCGTAGCCCGCGCGCTCGAGCTGACCCAGATCGACGAAGGCCCGCAGCCGCCCCGCCGACAGCTCGGTCTGCACGGTCCCCTCGGGCAAGCTCGGCAGCCGCGGCCCCCACTGCTCCGGCTCGACCCCGGGCGGCAGCGAGAAGGCCTCGAGCAGCCGCGTCCCCGCCTCGACCGCCACGGGCGGCGCGTCGAGGCGCCAGGCCGGCGTCCGCAGGCTCCCGTCCTCGGTGTCGCGCAGGTGCGCGCGGACCTTCGGCGCGATCGTGGCCGCGAGCTGATCGCCGACGGCGTCGAGGGCCCAGGCCGCCGGGTGGACGCCCAGGACCGAGGCGTTGGAGAAGGGCACGACCTCGAGGTGACGATCGAGGATGGCGTCGCCGACCTCGACGACCTCGACCCCCCGGGCCCGCGCGAGGGCGTGGAAGCGCTGGATCCTAGGCAGCACCGGCCGGAGCCCGTCGCGGTTGCGGATCATGTAGGGCGCGGTGTCGAGGATCAGCAGCAAGCTGTCCCAGCGCGCCGCGAGGGCGACCATGTCGTCGAGGACGGCCTGCATCTGCGCCTCGGTCGCGTCCTCGGCCAGGAAGATCGAGCTGTTCGTCTCGAACACGAGCACGTCCGGGCGCCCGCCCGCGTCGTAGAAGTTGGTCGCGAACTCGACCTGCTTGGTCGCCACGCCCCCGGGGAAGGTGCGCATGTAGGTGTCGAGGGCGACGCGATCGCGGGTCGAGAGCACGTGCTCGAGGCGCTCGGCCAGGCGCCGGCCCATGGAGTACTGGGTGTCGATGTCGGCCATGGCCAGCATCGAGGAGCCGAGCATCAGGACCTGGTAGGGGCCCTCGCGCGGGACCGGCTCGGCCCCCGCGTCGACGAAGCGATCGGGGGAGAAGCGGGCGAAGGTCCGCTCGCCCGCCGAGACCCCGAACAGGTCCCGGGGCTTGCCCGTGTCCACGCTGCTGATCTTCGCCACGCCGAGCAGCCCGTCGCCCATGCGGACCAGCCGAGAGCGGCCGCTCTCGAGGTAGTAGAGCGAGGCCGAGCTCGGATCGAGGGCCATGAAGCCCTCGTGGAAGGCGCTCGAGTAGCCCAGCGTGCCCTTGTTGTGGTGGTAGTAGCCCGTCGCCGCCACCCGCGGCTCGAGCCAGGGGTAGATCAAGCCCTCGTCGAGGTCGAGGTAGCGCAGGTGCACGCGCTCGGTGATCGGGTTGGCGTACTTGCCCTTTTGCCGGTGCGGGGTGCGGTCCTGGATCAACAAGCCGCCGTAGCGCTCGACGTAGATCAGCTCGACCACCTGGCTCAGGTGGACCTCGTCGACGCTGAAGGGGAAGTGCTTGCCCTTGATCTGGGGGAACACCCGGTCGGCCGTGTTCGCGTAGACGAGCTCGAGGGGGCTGGCGAGCTCGGCCTCGAAGGCGCGCACGGCCGCGGCGAGGTCGAGGCGCTCGGTCCGGCTCGCGCCCTGGGGAAGGCGCCAGATTCGACCGTCCTTGCCGGCGAGGTAGAGGTCCCCCGTGGGCGACAGGGCGAAGGCGCTCAAGGGCGCGCTGGAGTCCGTCTGGAGCAGGACCTGCGTCGCGCCCGGGCGCGGCCGGACCTTCGCGCTCGCGTCGGCCGCGGGCTCGAGGGCCTCGAGCCCCTCGACCTCGATGGCGATGAGCTGCTGCCGCTGGCCCCGGGAGCCCAGCGCGAACAAGCGCCCGTCGTGGGCCTTCATCGAGCGGGCGCGCACGCCTCCGGGCAAGCGGAGCAGGGTCTCGAGGCGGCCGTCGACCACCCGGCGCAGGACTCGACCGTCGTCGTCGCCGAAGTAGGCGGCGTCCCCGAGGATCGCCGGCGCCGCGGGCCGGTGCAGGAGCGGGCCCATGCCCAGGGGAGGCTCGGGCTCGAGCGCCTCGTTCCCCTCATGCCCCTCGAGGAGGCGCTCCCGGGCCCGCGCCCGCGCGGACACCTCGGGCTCGCCGGCGAGGGTCCGGACCACCCGCAGGTCGCCCCGGAGCTCGCGCAGGACGTGGTTCTCCGCGTCGGCGATCACCACCCACCGGCCCTCCGGCGCCACCGCCAGGCCGCGGACCCCTCGAAAGCGAGCCTGCCACGCCGCCCCGTCGGCGTAGCCCGTCTCGATGCGCGCGACCAAGCTGGTGCTGCCCCCGTCCCGCGCGATCAGGCTGCGCGGATCCGGGCTGCGCTCGAGGCCCACGCCGAGCTGGTGCAGGAGGTTGGTCGCCCACAGCCGGTTGCCCTCGGGGCGCAGGTGCACGTGGTCCCAAAACAGCTCCGAGGCGAACATCGGGTGGTCGAAGGGCAGCAGCTCCACGCCCTCGCCGTCGACGTCGACGAGGGCGTCCACGGCCGCGAGGTAGGCCCCCTGCTCGGCCTCGCTCAGGTGCGCGGCCCAAAACGCGTCCTCGACGGGGGTGGCCACGAACACCAGGTGACGACCGCGGGCCCGGCAGCGATCGGCGATGGCCCGGACGGCCGCGGCCTGCTCGGCCTCCGCCTCGACGGCCAGGTCGCCGTAGTGCACGCCCAGGCGCGCGAGGGCCTCGAGGCGATCGACCTCGCCCTCGCCCGCCTCGCTGGCCTCGGCCTCCGCCTCGACCGAGGGCTCGAGCCCGGCCCGGGCCCACGCGAAGCGCTCGCGGTGACGGTACACGGGGATCCACGGACGCAGCGCGCTCAGGGCCCGGTCGCGGCTACGCCCGATCGTCTCCAGGAGCCCGCCCTCCCCTGCTTCGCCCGCTCCTTCACCGCTCGACAGCTCCGCCAGGAAGGGCCGGCTGAACGCGCGCTGCTCGGCGTAGCTGGGCGAGAAGTGCCGCGGCGAGAGCTCGACGACCAGGCCGACCTCGCCCCCGGGGTCGCGCGCGTCGAGGGCCTCGACCACGGCGAGCATGTCTACCGGCAACATGCCGTCGAGGGCGACCTGATCGAAGGCCACGTCCTCGGTGAGCGCGGCCTCGCGGCGCAGGTAGTCGAGGATGCGGTGCTCGTCCCAGGTCGCCAGCTCGCGCTGGCCGGTGTCGCCGACCAGCACCGAGTCGCCGAGCAACAACCACCGCCGGCTGGCGTCGGCTTCGCTCAGCGCCGCGATGCGCCCGCGGACGTCCTCGGCCGAGTCGAGGCGCGGCGCCTCGACGGCCGGCCCCGCGCTGCCGGTCAGCAGCAGCTCGGCGAACAGCACCAGCGCGACCAGGCCCACGAGCAGCTGCCGCGGCCAGGGGGCGACCAGCTTGGGGTCGGCCGGCGCGTCGGCGTCCGTGGTGTCGCGTGCGTCCTGCATGAGCCAAGAGAGAAGTCAGAACTGAAAGTAGATGAACTGCGGCGCGACGTCCCGGGCCAGGAGCAGGGCGGCCACGGCCATGGCCGCGTAGACCACGATCGACAGCCCCGTGGACTGGTGCAGGCGCTCCATCGCCTCGCCCTCCCGGGCGAGGAAGGACGCGGCCAGCACGGCGTAGAAGAAGCACACCAGCGCGACCTCGACGCGGGCCATGCCCTCGGCGGGGATCCGGGCCATGGCGCGCAGCAAGGTCCCGGCGTCGGCGGCCGCCTCGATGCGAAACAGCAGCCAGCCGAGGATCACCAGGTGCAAGGTCAGCGCCCAGGCCAGCGCGGCCATCAGCCGGGGGTAGCGCTCGCGCAGGGCGACCACCGAGCGGCGGTCCCGAGACTGGTGGTAGCCCAGCAACAGGGCGCCGTGGAACAGGCCCCAGAGCACGAAGTTCCAGGCCGCGCCGTGCCACAGCCCCGACAAGAACATGGTCGCGCCGAGGTTGAAGAGCACCCGGGACTTGCCCGCGCGGCTGCCCCCGAGGGGCTTGTAGACGTAGTCGCGGAACCACTCCGAGAGCGAGATGTGCCAGCGCCGCCAAAAGTCCGAGGCGTTCGCGGCCAGGTAGGGCTGGTCGAAGTTCCACACCAGCTCGACACCGACGAGGCGCGCCGCGCCCTTGGCGATCTCCGAGTAGGCCGAGAAGTCGAAGTAGATCTGGAGCGTGAAGCAGTAGAGCGCGGCCAGAGCCGCCCCCCCGCTGGCCCCCTGCGGGTCGGCGAACACCGGGTCCACGGCCAGGGCCAGGTAGTCGGCGATCACTACCTTCTTGAACAGGCCGAACACGATCAGCCGGGTGCCCACGGCGAGGTCTTCGGCCGTGGCCCGGCGGCGCTCGAGGGCGGCGATCTGCGGCAGCAGCCGCCCGGCTCGCTCGATGGGACCGGCGATCAGCTGGGGGAAGAAGCTGACGTAGAGCAGGAAGCGCAGGGGCGAGCGCTCGGCCTTCAGCTCTCGACGGTAGACGTCGATGCTGTAGCTCATGGTCTGGAAGGTATAGAAGCTGATGCCCGGGGGCAGCACGACCTCGACCCAGCTGCCGGGCTCGACCAGGCCCGCGGCCGCGAGGTTGTCGAGGAAAAAGCCCTGGTACTTGAAGTAGCCGAGGATGCCGAGGTTGACGATCAAGCTAATGGCCAACAATAGCTTGCGGGCCCCCGCCCGCTCCTCGCCCTCGCTGCCGTCGAAGCGCTCGAGGCCCAGGCCGATGGCGTAGTCGGTCATCCCCGAGATGAGGATCAGCCCCGTCATCGGGACGCTCCACGCCGCGTAGAACACCATGCTGGCCAGGAGCAGCAGCCCCGCCCGCCCCTTGCCCGGCAACAGCCACACCGCCGGGACCACGAGGGCCAGCAGAAGCATGAACTCGATGGAGTCGAAGGTCACGGGGCTCGGGTGAGGACAAAGAGCGCAGGGGCTCGAGTGCGCCTGCGCTCATACCACGGGTATCGCTGCGTCCGCGGGCTCTGCCCCCGCGTGCCTGCGCTTCGTGCTACGAAAAGCCGTGGCCCCCGCCCTCGTCCTCGCCCTCGTCTTCGCCCCGCCGCCGGAGCCCGCGGACGCAGGGGCACCCGCCGAGCAGCTCAGCGTACCGCCGCCCCGACCCGTCGAACCCGAAACCGAGGTCGAGGTCGAGGTCGAGGTCGAAACCGAGGTCGAGGTCGAGGTCGAGGCCGACACCGCAGACAGCGAGCCCGCCCCCGAGCCCCCGGGCGACCCCACCTGGCAAGCCACCGGCTTCGTCGACGTCGCCTACGCGTTCAGCTCGAACTGGGCCGACAACCACGTCTACCGCGGCATGGTCACCAACCCCCGGCTGACCGAGCTGGGCGTCAACGCCATCGGGGCCTTCCTGCGCCACCCCCTGACCGAGCGCCAGCCGTGGTGGCTCGAGGTCGGCCTGCACGCGGGCGCCTCCGTCGACGCCCTGACCGCGGGCGAGCCCGTGGCCGGCGGCGAGGACGGGGCCTTCGCGGGCCGGGAAGTCTACAAGCACATCGCCCTGGCCAACGCGGGCTTTCGCGTGCGCCGGACCGGCACCTCCTTCGGCGCGGGCGTGTTCGAGGGGCCCCTGGGCATCGGCTCGTTCTGGACGATCAACAACGCCAACTACACGACCAGCTGGGAGAGCAACATCGTCCCCTACTACCTCTCGGGCGCGCGCTTTGGCCAGGACCTGCCCGCCAACTTCCACGTCGACGCCTGGGTCGTCAACGGCTTCCAGGCCTTCTCCGACGTCAACAACGTGCCCAGCGGCGTGCTGACCCTGAGCTGGTCGCGCCCCGACCCCGACCCCGCGCTCGGGCCCGCCGCCAGCAAGCGCACCGGCGTCGACGCGGGCACGGGGGTCTACTTTGGACCCGAGGGCCCCTCCCTCGAGCCCGAGGACTGGCTCGTCTACTGGGACACCTACCTGAGCTTCGACTTCGGCGAGCGCTTCCACCTCGCCGGGGTGTGGGACCTGGCCTTCGATCGCCCCGGCCGCGCCCGCGACGATCAGTCGATGTACACCGGCGGCGCCCTGTTCTTCAGCGCCACCGCCTACGAGCGCGAGGGCGTCGCCCGGCTGAACTTCGCCCTGCGCCCCGAGGCCTCGTGGGACCGAGACGGGCGCTTTTACGGCGTCGACCAGTGGCTGCTCTCGGGGACCGCGACGGGCAACCTGTGGCTGTGGGAGCACCTGCTCTTGCGCTTCGAATACCGCTACGACCACAGCACGGCGGCGGACGGCTTCTTCTTCCGCGAGACCGCGATCGCGCCCCAGGACAGCCCCCTGGCCATCAGCCAGCACACCGTATTCATGGCTCTAGCTGGGCGCTGGGACTTTTGGTTCGGCCGACCCCGCGATTAAGTCGTGGACATGGGGCAGGCTCGCCTGGGGTAGCATCGAGCCGTGGCCAAGACCCTCAAAGGCTTCGGGTGGTTTTTCCTCGTGCTCGCGGCGATGAGCGCGGCCTGCTCCCCCCTGGCCTTCGCCGACAACGAGTCGAGCGTGGCGATCACCTTCCTCGTGTTCGCCAGCTTCCTCGGCATCCCCGGCGCGGTGTTCATGTACCTCGGGCGCAAGCGGGCCCGCGAGGACCTCGAGCAGCAGATGATGGTCAGCTTCATCCGCACCCGGGACGCGTTCACCATCGACGAGCTCGCCGCCCACATCGGCAAGGCGCCAGGCGTCGCCGAGATCGCCCTGAGCCGCGACATCGCCCGCTTCCACCTGCCGCTGTTCATGCACCGCGCCACCGGCCGGTACATGCGCCTCGATCGCGTCCAGAAGCAGGCCCGCGTCGCCGAGCGCTGCCAGAGCTGCGGCGCCTCGATCGGCCACCAGATCGTGTTCGACGGTGAGCTGCTCAGCTGCCCCTACTGCGGCAGCACCGTCGAGACCCACGCCCCCCGGGCCGAGGAGCAGCGCTGGCAAGCCCCGGCCCAGGCCGGCCCCTGGGCCCAGACGCAGTGGTCGGGGCCGCCCGCTCCCCAGGCGCACGGCCACGCGCCAGCGCCCCACGACGCCCCCGGCCACGGCTACGCCCCGCCCCCCAACTGGAACCCCGGCGCCCCGCCGCCCGGCGCCCCGCCGCCCGGAGCCCCCCAAGCGCCCGGCGGCTGGGGAAAACCACCAGGTCACTAGCTCCGCTCGCGCGCGAGAGCGCCATCGCCCCTCCGACTCTGCGATGATGGTTCCGACATGTCCGAGGCGACCGATCCGATCACCGCCAGCGTCATGGACATGACCCACGGCGGCCCCGCCAAGGGCCTGTCCGTCACCCTGTCCAAGCAAGCCCGCAGCCGCTGGGAGGTCATCGGCCGCAACCGCACCGACTCCGAGGGTCGCGTCCACGGCCTGCTCGCCCCGGGCAACCTCGAGGTCGGGGTCTACCGGGTCCGCTTCGAGACCGCCGACTACTTTCGAGCCAAGGGCATCACCGGGTGCCTGCACCCGTGGATCGACGTCGTGGTCCAGGTGACCGACGCCAACGGCCACTACGGCGTCCCGCTGGCCGTGAGCCCCTTCGGCTACTCGACCCACTGCGGGCGCTGACCGCTGCTGACCATCGCAGCAGATTCAGGGCCAGGCCACGCGGGTGTGCCAGATCTCGACGTCTCGCTCGGGGTACTGGCCGCAAGTGGCGAACTCCACGAAGGAGCCGGCGCCCCCCAGGAGCTGGTCGTGGTAGGCCGCCGACTCGACGAAGAGCGCGGAGGGAGAGCCGAAGCCCTGGCCGCCGTCGGGGAGCTCGATGTCCAGGCTGTCCGCGGACGCCCAGTCGACGGGCCCGTCGAGGGCGTCGATCTCGACCGCGCGCAGATCGACGCCTCCGCCTGCCCCGGCGCTGCCGCGGACCAGGACCAGGGGACCCCCGGCCGGCGCGAGCCAGCGCGCCCGGTAGGTGTCCGGCACGATCGAGGCGGGCGTGTCGTGGTCGGCCCACGACGCCCCCGCCGGGCGATGGAAGTAGGCCGCCGCCCCGTGGGAGGTCCGCGCGAGCACGTGCGCGTCCCCGCTGCGGGGGTCCACCCACACGTCGTTGCTCGACACGATCTCGAAGGCCTCGTCGGCGCTGCGCAGCTCGTGGAGCGCCGGCAGCTCGCCGAACTCGAACTCGGCCACGCTCGCGTGGAGCTGGCCGTCGGGGTAGGCCCCCGTGTAGCCCTGGCCCACCGCGACGACGGAGTTGGGCCCCGCGAAGGCGGCGTGCACGTAGGCGAAGTCATTGTACTCGGACAGCTCGAGCACGAAAGGGCCGTTCCAGCCATCGCCAAAGTCCACGGTGTAGATCCACTCACCCGGCAGGCCATTGGGCCCGACCACGGTGAACCACACCAGCTTGGCGCCCGTCGGGGACAGCGCGGCGCCGACGTAATTCGAGGACGGCGGCGTCGCGTAGGGGCCACCAATCGAGATCGCATTGCAGGCGAAGTCGTCGAGCTCGGGATCCGCCGTGTCGAAGTAGCACTCCTCCAGCGCGTGCTGGTCGACGTTGACCGAGTAGGTGAAGATCGTCGTCCCGCGCAGCACGCTCGCCGAGTTTTGCTGCACGCGATCGCCGTGGTCCTGGGCCGCGACCTGCGTCCAGCCCTCGGGGTCTTCGCGGTAGTAGAGCACCTCGCGGTTGTGCTGAACGTCCTCCCCCGCGTCGACGGTGAACCACAGCGTGTCGTCGGGAGCGCGCATCAGCCCCCGCAAGTGTGGGCCCCAGCCACCAAACATGACGCCCTCATAGCGGCGGTTTTGATCGCTCAGCAGCGCCGTGAGCTGCTCGGGCACGAGCTCCGAGGCCGTGTCCGTCTCCTCCGCGTCGGTGCTCTCAGACTCGCCCTCGGTGGACGTCTCGGCGCCCTCCGAGCTCGACGACTCCGACTCCGACTCCGACTCGCTGTCCCCCGAACCCAAAGACGTGGAGGAAGAAGACGACGAGTCCGCCCCCTCGCTGCCTCCGCCGTCCTGCCCGAGCGCGTCGCCCCGCCCCGCCCCCTGCCCGACGCAAGCGAGGCCCGGCGCGAGCATGAGGCAGAGGACGACCCGCGCGAGCTGCACGCCTCGAGAGTACCGCGCCCAATTGAAGACGGGCGAAGCCCCCCGGTCCGAGGCGCCCGTGGTTTGAGGGGTCAAAAGGTTCGTCTACGGGGTGTGAGGGGGCTGGTGCCCCTCCGTCTCCCGAATGTCTCCAAGCCGGGGCCCGGCCTTGGGCTCAGCCGGCTTCAAGACCGGGGCCGGCTGCTCGAGCAGCGCGATCGCGGCCTCGGTCGCTCCCGGGGACAGGTGCATGTAGCGCTGCGTCGTCACCAGCGACGCGTGCCCCGCGAGCTGCTGGATCACCCGAGCTGCCGCCCCGCGCATGGCGAGGTGACTACAGAAGGTGTGCCGCAGCGTATGCGGCCCTCGACGGCGCAAGTTCGCGGCGTCCTGGGCCTTCTCCAACATCGTCCGCCCCGTCTGTCGCGAGGTCGGGATCTCCCGCCCCTCGGTTCCCCGGTACAGCACGCGCCTGTCTCAACGAGCGGACATACGCACCAAAGCGGGCCCTCGACCGGCTCACTGGACACGCCCCCCCTGCCGGAGACGGTAGCGCGTCGAGCTGGTCCGACCGACGCGCTCGACCACGCCGGATTCGATGAGCCGAGCGAGCGCGGCCTGGAGCTTCCAGCGCGGCCCGCCCACGAGGTCGCGCAACAAGCCCGAGCCTACCCAGCCCTCTCGGCTGTTCTCCGCGTGGACCCCAGCCCGGGCCTCTTCGAGGACCTCGCGCACGAAGGCGTCGAAGTCGGGGCCGACGGCGTGGGTGGCTGCTTCGAGGCGAGCAGCGTCGGCGCGGCTCACCGGAGCTCGCGCAGGTGGACGACCGCGCAGGATGACGACAGGATCCGCGAGGACAAACTCCCCGAGCTGCAAGTCGCGCAAGACCGGGGCGTAGCGCCCCTCGCCCTCGATGTGCTCGAGCAGCTGCCCCAGCGTCCAGCTTGGGTGGGCCCGCAGAGCCTGAACGACCGCGCGGCGCTCCACTTGATCGAGGAAAGGCGCGAGGATCGAAGCCAAGTGATGCGTCGCCACTTCTTAGTTTCATCAGGCGAAGGAGCTGGAAGTTTCAACAGGCCTGAAAATTCGATGAACGGGTATGGAGTGTTGCCTATCTCCCGCCCCATCCGATGTGCCGGGTTTCGACCAGAAGATGTGCTTTCGGCTTGACGCCCTCCCTTGGGATGGTGTGGTCCAGCAGGGAGGAGAGAGGCCACAACGCCCCCAGCGACCGCTTCGGTAGTCACCGGGCGCCGCCGCGGTACTGTCCGTGCATGGCGAACGTCGATGAACTGAGCGCCCACGATCTCTTGACCGAGAACCTCCGTCGACTGACCCAGCTCGGCGGGATCCCGTTGACGGTCGTCGCGGATCGAGCTGGCATTAATCGTCGAGAGTTGTTCGCGGTGATGGCCGGAGAGATTGACCCAGACCTCGACT
Source organism: Plesiocystis pacifica SIR-1 (assembly GCF_000170895.1). Lineage (GTDB taxonomy): Bacteria > Myxococcota_A > Polyangia > Nannocystales > Nannocystaceae > Plesiocystis > Plesiocystis pacifica. Next base: position 26,669 of record NZ_ABCS01000017.1, read on the forward strand.
GGCTCTGCCGACTCGCTGCCGGGGTGGGTGTCCCGCTGTCGACCTTGTTCCTCGAGCCCGAGCCTCAGCGCGACGAGCTGCACAGCTGAAGCTGCTCGACCCGACTCTCCTTTACGACCTTTCCGCTCCTCCCTGCCATATGACTGGTGAGGTTATTCGGGTGGGCAATCGTGAATCGTTTCAGTATGGGACGTACTGACGCCGGTCTCTCGACGTCATGACATTCAAGATACCGCTGCGACCAAAGCGCACGAGTCTCACTCGCGCCTGACCATCACTCGAGCCCGCTGAGAGCGGCGCTGAGACTCTACCGGTATGCTCACAGCCTGATCGTCATTTTTCGATGTCGCGAACCAAAAGGGAACGGAATTTTCAGAGTTCGGCACTCAGCTGAATCCAGGACTGAAGCGTGAACGAAAAATTCCAGCAGTAGCGTAAGAGTCACCGTCCGAGGCACTTCATATTCCACGTGCATTTCTGATCTTCATTGCTAGCTTGCACACCCAAGCATCGAGTCTCCCCCGACTCGCCGACAATCATGCCCAGCTACACGATCTCCGGCCGTGTGGTCGCGCAGGACGGCTCGCCCGTCGTCGCCGCGACCATCTCCCTCTTCGAGCGCTTTGACCTCACCACCGATCGCTCGGTGGGTTCTCCTGCCACCACGGACACCGACGGTAGATACACGATCGAGTGGACGGAGGCCGAGGCTCCTGCCTCCCCCTGGGACTTGTTCGTGGTGGCGGATGACGGCGACGAGACGGCCCAGTCAAGCCCGCTGTGCGACCTCGAGGACTCGGCGACGATCGACCTGGTCCTCGGCGAAGGCGCATACGTGGGCCAGAGCGAGTGGACCCGCCTGTTGGCCAAGCTCGCCCCGCTCTTGGGCGGGACCGGGCTCGAGAGCGTCCCCGCAGATCGCATCGAGTGGCTGTCCAAGCGGGCGGATGTCTCCCCGGTGCGCCTGGGTCAGGTGATCCAAGCGCACCGGCTCGCCGACGGACGCACGGTCCGAGCGGCGAGCTGCTACGCGTTCATGCGCGCCGGGCTCCCGGCGGACATGCCCGGCATGCTGCGCGCTGGCGAGGCTGCGTGGGAGTCGGCGCTGCGCGGGGCGTGGACGCGACAGGTCATCGATCTGCCTGGAGACGGCTCCGAGTCCGCGCAGACGACCGAGGTCGCGCGGGAGGTCGACGCGATGCGCGAGCTCCTCGTCGACGCGGCCCTCGACGCGAACGCGGGGACGAATCATCGCGCCTTGTTCGACACGGCGGGGCTGAGCGAGGCGGACCAGCGCACCTTCCACGAGGCCTGGCAGACCCACACCGGAGACTCGGCCAGCTTCTGGACGGGCCTGGAGCAGACCCTCGACGCGGGTCGAGCAGCGAGCTTTCAGTTCACGATCCGGGCGGCGTCGCTGGTCGCCAACCACGTCCCGACCCTCGCCGGGCTCCAGGCCGAGCGCGTCGCGGGGACCTTCTCGACGACCGTGGAGCTCGCGGCGTGGTCGTCGAGCGACTGGGACAGCTTCCTGGTCAACCGCGCGGTGAGCTTGCCCGCAGACCTGCCGGGAAGCGACGCCACCGAGCAGCGGCAGCGCTACGCCAAGAGCCTCGCGCGCGCAGTGGAGGACCGCTATCCGACCGCCTTTGTTCGTCACAGCCTCGTGCGCGACGCGGGGGCAAGCGCGGCTCCGGCCTCGTCCGAGCACGTGGCGACCTTCCTGGGAGACAACGCCAGCTTCGACCTGCTGCGCTCGACCCTCTCGGTGCACCTGGCCGAGAGCAGCGACCCTTGGCCCAACATCGCCCCGGCCGATCAGGACGCGGCCCGAGCCAACGTCGCGCGCTTGCAGCGAGTGTTCCGCTTGGCGCCTCGGATGGAGCGCTACGCGACCACCAAGGCGCTCCTCGACCAGGGCGTCTCCGCGGCGGCAGACGTCGTCGGCTACACCCGCGAGGAGTTCATCGGCCAGTTCGCCGCGGGCCTCCCGGGTGAGCTCCACGATCCGTCGTCGCTGGCCGCCAAGATCTGGGACAACGCGACGAAGATCCACGCGCTCACGATCGGCGCGGCCTCGCAGCTGGCCCTCGCCAACAGCCAGGCCGACTTTGCGCCGGTGACCATGGCGGGGAGCGACGCCTTCGCGGAGTCGACCTCCGGCCTCGCGGAGCTGAGCACGATCCTCGGCGAGCTCGACTACTGCGCCTGCGAGCACTGCCGCTCGGTGTTCAGCCCCGCCGCGTACCTGGCGGATCTGCTCCACTTCTTGAAGGGTCGCCCCGCCGAGGCAACGGCCCCCGTCGACAACGCCCTCGAGGCCCTCAGCGCGCGGCGGCCCGACATCGCGCGCATCCTCCTGGACTGCGCGAACACCCACACCCCGCTCCCCCATATCGACCTGGTCAACGAGCTGCTCGAGGCGACGCTGAGCCAAGCTCCGAGCCCGTGGAGCCCGTGGCACCAGACCACCTGGACGCAGGAGGAGCTGCGGGCCCACCCCGAGCACCTCGACGCGTCGGCCTACGACGGCGCGGCCGTGGTGGCGACGGCGGTCCACCCGTGGAGCCTGCCCTTTTCGCTGCCGACGGTCGAAGCGCGGGTCTACCTGAAGCACCTCGGGGTCGAGCGCCACTCGCTGCTCGAGCGCTTCGAGAAGGTCGCCCCCGACGAGGCCGCAACGCGGGCCCGGGCTGGCGAACGCTTGGGTCTTAGCGCGCTCGAGACCGAGATCGTCGCGGGGACTTACGCCGGCAACGCGTCCGCGGACGGCCGCGAGTATTGGGGCTTTAGCGCGGGCGCAGCCACCGACAGTTGGGTCACCGACCTGAGCAGCGACGTGGGCGAGCTCCTGCGACTGGGCGGCTATACCCTCGATGAGCTCCGCGCGCTGCTGGCCCTCGACTTCATCAACCCCGACGGGGCAGCGAAGCTCCAGTGGGCCGAGACCTGCTCCCTCGACGACGCGACGCTCGGCTCCCTGGACGCCGCGCTCCTCGATCGGCTGCATCGCTTCACCCGACTCCAGCGGCGCTGCGCGATCCCGGCGCGCATGCTCAACGTCCTGCTGGTCGACGCCTGCGGCCAGCTCCCTGGACGGCGCGGCGCTCTCGACCCTCGCGGACGCCGTCGTGCTGAAGGCCCGGCTGCGCCTCGACTGGGACGAGCTGGCGTGCTTTTGGTCCACGGTCATCGACGCGCGGGCCTACGAAGACGCCCGCGCGCTCTACGACCGCCGCGTGCGACCCAAAGGCGCGGAGGTCCACGACTCCTTCAACTCCGTGGGCGACGGGACGCTCCAAGGGGAAGGCCAGACCAACTTGGGCGCGCACCTCGAGGTCGTGCTGCCGGCCTTACAGCTGAGCGAGGCGGACTATCAGCGCCTCGTCGACTCTGAGCTTGCCGGCGACGCGCTGACCTTCGCCAACCTGACGGGGTTGCTGCGCTGCGCGTTGCTGGCGAAGGCGCTGCGGCTGAGCGTCGAGAAGCTCGTGACCCTCGCAGGCGTTAGCGCGGGGTTGCTGGCGAGCGATCCCTTCGCGTCGTCCGCGGAGACTCGGCGCTTCGTCGCCATGGTCGACGGCTTGCGGGCGAGCGGCGTGACGAGCGCGGAGCTCGATTGGCTGCTGCGGGACGTCGGCGAGGGCGTGGACCTCGGGCAGATCGGGCTGGACCTGGCGGTGCTCGGGCGCGGCCTGGCGGTCATCGAGGAGGAGTGTCAGCAGCTCGTCGATCCCGACGGCGCCGCGCTGGCCACCAACGTCGACGCGCTCTTCGCCGACGCGAGCGTGCAGCAGCGCAGCGACCTGCTGGCGATCGTCGAGGGCAGCTCCCAGGACGAGGCGACGATCGACGCCTTGTTCGTCGCCGCCCTCGACCTCGACGCGGGCGCGGCCAAGGCTGCGCTGCTCGACGACCAGAGCCCCAGCTACATCGGCGCCGACGTGCCCACGCGCCGGGCGTGGCTCCTGGTCGTAATCGTCAGCGTGCTGCGGCGCCGGGCCCTGGTCGTGGACACGCTCTCGGCGAGCTTGTCGATCCCCGCCGCGCTGGCGAGCGAGCTGGCCTTTGGGCTGCTGCACGAGCCGGGCACGACGACCCTCGCGGGCGTGAGCTTGATGCGCACCACGGGCGCCGAGCCTCCCACCACCGAGCCTCCCACCAACACCTGGCTGCGCCTGGCCAAGGCGGCCGCGGTGTGCCAGCAGCTCGAGCTGGGCGCGGACGAGGTCACCTGGTACTCGGGCCGCGGGGACTGGCTGGACCTCGACGCCCTCCCAGTACAGACCGGGGACGCAGCGGCGAGCTTCGACGCCTGGAACCGGCTGCGCGAGGCCCTGGGCCTGCGAAGCGCCTGGAAGCGTGAGCCCATGGCCCACGCCAGCGTCGTCGGCGAGGCCAGCTTCTCAGCCGCCGTGGCTCGCCTGGCGCAGCTGTGCGGCTGGGACGCGAACGCGCTCGAGGCCGCCGCGACCAGCTTGGGCTACGGCCAGGTCGCGGACTTCGAGAACGAGCGCGCGCTGCAGCGGCTGCGGACGATCGCCGAGACCGGGGCGCGCGTGGGCCTGGGCGTCGACGTCCTCGACGGCTGGGCGTCGCAAGCCCCCGACGTCGCCCAGGCCACGGCGATCAAGCGGCCGCCCGCGCCAAGCACGACGAGGCCAGCTGGGCAAAGGTCGCGGCGCCCTTGCGCGACGCGATCCGCGAGCAGCAGCGAGACGCCCTCGTCGACGCGGTACTGGCACAGCTCCACCCTCGCACGCGCCACGACGTGTTCGAGCACCTGCTCATCGACGTGGAGATGAGCGCCTGCATGCAGACCTCGCGGATCAAGCAGGCGATCAGCGCGGTGCAGATCTACGTCCAGCGCGTGCTCTTGCACCTCGAGGCCGAGACTGTCGTGCTCGCAGACGACGCGATCGAGCGCTGGGAATGGATGAAGAACTACCGGGTCTGGGAGGCGAACCGGAAGGTCTTCCTCTACCCGGAGAACTGGCTCGAGCCCGAGCTTCGCGGCGGCAAGACGCCCGAGTTCGAGACCCTCGAGGCGACGCTGATGCAGGGCGTGCTCGAGGACGAACCGATCGAAAAGGCGCTGGTGAGCTACGTCGACCGGCTCGATCGGGTGTCGCGGCTGGAGATCGTCAGCGTCTACGAGGAAGAGGCCACGGGGGAGCTGTGGGTGCTCGGGCGCAGCGCGGGCAAGCCCTACGACTGGTTCGTCCGGCGTCGGCGCAACGGCGGCGCGTGGCAGGCCTGGGAAGAGGTGCCGCACAAGATCGACGGCGACGCGGTAGCGCTGGTCGTCGAGCAGCGGCGGGCGCATCTGTTTTGGGCGGAGAAGCAGTCGGGTCAACAACAAGGGCAGACGACCTTCCGACTCAGCCACATCGAGCGCTCGGAGGACGGCTGGGGCAAGGTCACCGTATCCGACGAGAGCAAGCCGAGCAGCTATGGCCTGCCGAATCAGCGGCTTCAGGTGTGGAAAGGCAATCACCACTTCGCCATCGCGTTGCTCGTGAAGCACGAGGAGTCCCCGACGGTGTTTGTGCCTGCGTTGTTCTCGCATGACCTGCATGACGGCGACATTCGCTACCGAGGAGCACTCCTCGAGCACTCGAGCTTTCACGTCGGCGAGAGCGTCTCCTCTTTGCTGAACAACACCCTCATCAGCCTCCAGCCCGGCTATGAGCTCGATGGTCAGCGCTACTTGAACACCTTGTTCACCTCCGAGCCGGGGGCCCAGGTCCAAGGCGACCAGGTCATCGAGGGCGGTACGCACTTTGAGCAAGGCACCTTCCGCGCCCTGCTGTTCGCCGACCGCTCGTCGAGCGAGGACGAGCCTGCCATGGTCCATCAGGCGGATCTTTGGACCTCCGAAGCAGGCGACCGCTTCCGGCCGGTCGTCTACGACGATCGCAAGCGCAAGTACCTGCTCGAGCCCCAAGCGGTGTACGACCTCGAAGGTGCGTCACCAGGCGCTCTCGGTCTGGCTGTGGCCACGGACTACCTCGGCGAATGCCCGCCTCCGCGAGCTGTCACGCCTCCCACAGCGCGACCGCCCCGAGCCAAGACGCAGGCCCTCAAGGACGGCCTCACGACGCTGACGGTCTGGAACGGCGTCGTCCCGGGTCAGGTCGAGGGCCTCGAGCCCGCCAACACCTACGACGCCGGCACCCTCTTGGAACAAGCGACCGCGATCCCCCAAGCGGGCGTCGGTCCGAGCGACCTTCAAAACAATTTCCCCGCCTCGCAGACCGCCTTCACCCTGGGCATCGAGCCCCTCTACCACCCCTACGCCCGCGACATGGTCGAGACCCTCGCGCGCCAGGGCCTGCCGGGCCTCTACGCTCCCGCGCCCAGCTCCGCGCTGTTCCGTCAGCAGGGCAGCTTCGACCCCTTCACCGCCGACGAGCTCGACCTCAACCCCGCGCTCGTCGACGACCCGGCCAGCCTCGCGCACAGCCTCGAGCACTTCGACTTCCGCTTCGACAGCCCCTACGGCCTCTACAACTGGGAGCTCTTCTTCCACGTGCCCATGCTCGTCGCCGCCAAGCTGACCGCCGAGCAGCGCTTCGAGGAGGCCCAGCGCTGGCACCACAAGGTCTTCAACCCGATCCAGCTCGTGACCCCCGGCGAGGGCGAGAGCCCCGCGTCAGGCTTTTGGCGCATCAAGCCCTTCGTCGAGCAGGCGGCGCAGCTGGCTGTGGATCAGTTCCAGGCCATGGCGGGCGTGGGTGTCAACGCGGCTCAGCAAGCCGCCGCGATCGAGGCCTTCACCGAGCAAGTCGGCGTGTGGGCGGACAACCCCTTCGATCCCCACGCGATCGCGAGGATCCGTCCGGGCGTGTACCAGCGGGCGCTGCTGCGCAAGTACCTCGACAACCTGATCGCCTGGGCCGATCAACTGTTCGCGCGCGATACCATTGAGTCGATCAACGAGGCCACGGTGCTCTACATCCTCGTCGCGCAGCTCCTGGGCGATCGGCCGCAGGCCGTACCCGGGCCACAGAGCGACGCGAAGACCTTCGAGGAGCTCGACGCCGCGGGGCTCGACGCCTTCTCCAACGCGCTCATCGAGCTCGAGAGCTACATCCACCTCCCCACCCAGGCACTCGAGAAGCTCGGCTGTGACGAAGACATCGAGCCGGGACCTTGGGCCCGCGTCCCCGTGCTCGCGCGCTCGTGGCACTTTTGCTACCCGCCCAACGCGGAGCTGCTGAAGTACTGGGACCTCGTGGACGACCGGCTGTGGAAGATCCGCCACTGCCAGAACATCCGCGGCGTCGCGCGCAGCCTCCCGCTCTTCCAGCCGCCGATCGACCCGGGCTTGCTCGTGCGCGCGACCGCGGCCGGGGTCGACATCCAGTCGGTGCTCGCCGAGCTCGACTCGGGGCTGCCGCCTTACCGCTTCCGCTCGGTCCACGGTCGCGCCGTGGCCTTCGCGGGCTCGCTGCGGGCGCTCGGCGGGGAGCTGCTGTCCGCGCTGGAAAAACGCGACGCGGAGGCCCTCGCCCGGCTGCGCTCGGGGCATGAGCTGGAGCTGCTCGACCGGGTGCTCGAGGTTCGGGAGCAGCAGCTCGAGGAGGCGCGGACGCAGCTGAGCTCGCTGCTCGCGGCCAAGGAGACCGTCGAGCAGCGACAGGCTCACTACGCGAGCTTGATCGAAGGTGGACTGTCCGAGCGCGAGCGCGCCCACTTCAAGTGGGCCAACCACGCGTATGAGAACCGGCAAATGGCCGGAGGAATCTCTGCGCTTGGTTCTGTCCTCGGGGCGATCCCCCAGATCGAGGCTAGTCTGACAGACCCAAAGGCAGAGTTTGGTGGCCTCCACCTGTCCAACATCGTCGGAGCCGCAGCTGGCGTCCAATCTCTCATCGCCGCGGGGTTCGACCACCTCGCCAACAAGGCCCAGCTCTACGGCAGCTTCGACCGCCGCAGGCAAGACTGGACCCTCCAGCGCGACCAAGCCGACAAGGAGCTCGCCCGCCTCGAGCGCGATCTAATCGCCGCCGAGATCCGCGTCGCCCTGGCCGAGCGCGAGCTCGACAACCACAAGCTCCAGCTCGAGCAGTCCCGCGAGTACGACCAGACCATGCGGGACAAGTTCACCAACCGCGAGCTCTACGACTGGATGGTGGGCCAGCTCTCGACCCTCTACTTCCAGACCTACCAGCTCGCCTTCGACCTGGCCAAGCGCGCCGAGCGGGCCTATCGCCACGAGCTGGCGATCACCGACGACCAGGCGATCATCCAGTACGGCTACTGGGACAGCCTGCGCAAGGGCCTGCTCGCCGGGCAGCGCCTGCTCCACGACCTCGAGCGCCTCGACCTGGCCTACATGGATCGGGACATCCGCGAGTTCGAGCTGCGCAAGAGCGCGTCCTTGGCCGAGCTCGACCCCGCCGCGCTCCGAGACCTGCAAGAGGCCGGCGAGGCCAGCTTCGAGCTGCCCGAGCTGCTCTTCGACCTCGACCACCCCGGCCACTACCTGCGCCGGATCCGGGCGGTGCGCGTGACCATCCCGGCCGTCGTCGGTCCCTACACCAGCTTGGGCGCGCGCCTCGAGCTCGAGCAGCACAGCACCCGCGTCAGCCCGCAGCTCGCCGACACCGTCACGGGCTACGGCGGCGGCGAGGCGATCGCCACGAGCACGGCCGTCGCCGACGGCGGCCTGTTCAACCTCGACTTCCGGGACGAGCGCTACCTGCCCTTCGAGTACGCCGGGGCCGCGAGCGCCTGGAAGCTGACCCTGCCCCAGCAGGTCCGGCAGTTCGACTACCGGACGATCTCGGACGTCGTCATCCACGTCGACTACACCGCCCGCGACGGCGGCTCGACCTTCCGCGGCGACGTCGAGAGCAACAACGCCACCGCGCTGACCAGCACCGGGCCGTGGGCGCAGCTGCTGGCCATCCACGACGCCTTCCCCAACGAGTGGGAGCAGTTCCTCCGCGCGCCCGAGCCCGGCGAGGGGCCCCAGGTGTTGACGATCCCGCTGACTCTCGAGCACCTCGACTACCTCGCGCAGCAGCGCGGCGTGGACGTCGAGGGCCTGAGCGTCGGGCTGCTGCTCACAGACGGGGCCACCCCCGCCGCGCTGCCGGTGACCCTGAGCCCGGGCGGCGCAACGACCCTCGACATCGACGGCCTCGTTCTTAGCAAGGGCCTCGACCTCGCTCCCGCGGTCGAGCTTGGTCCCATCACCCTCAGCGTCGACGAGAACGCGGCCCCGGCCAGCCTCGCCGATCCAGACGACAGCGGGCGCCTCGATCGCAGCAAGATCGCCGGCCTCGTGCTCATCGTCCACTACGTCCACAAGTCCTGAGCGAGGCCCAGCCATGAGCGACGAGAAGTTCAAAGGCCCAGGCCAGACCTCGGGACCCTCCCTGCCGATCCACGGCCCGCAGCCGCGGGAGCCCTTCAACGCCGGGGTCACCCCGGGCCGCGACGCCCCCGGCATGGGGGTGCAGTCCAAGGACGACGCCAACCCCTTCACGGGCCAGCTGCGCTCGCCCTTTGGCGGCGGGGCGGACTCGGGCCAGGTCGCTCCGACCGCGACCTTCGCCCCCTCGATCAGCCTGCCCACCGGCGGCGGCGCGCTGCGGAGCATCGGCGAGAAGTTCTCGCCCAACCCCTTCACGGGAGGGGGCTCCATGGCGGTGCCGATCGCCACCTCCCCGGGCCGCGGAGGCTTCGGCCCCTCGCTGTCGCTCAGCTACAGCTCCGGCCTCGGCAACGGCCCCTTCGGCCTGGGCTGGATGCTCGGCGTCCCGGCGATCTCGCGCAAGACCGACAAGGGCCTGCCCGAGTACCGCGACGACGACCCCGACCTGACGCGCCGCGACACCTTCGTGCTCGCGGGTGTCGAGGACCTCGTCCACGTCCTCGACGAGCAAGGCGAGCCCTGGGTGACCGTCCGTGACGGCCACCGCGTCCACCGCTTTTGTCCCCGAGTAGAGGGCGGCTTTTCTCGGATCGAGCGCTGGCGTTCGCTGAGCACCGGCGAGGTCCACTGGCGGACGCTCAGCCCCGGCAACGTCACCAGCATCTTCGGCAAGAGCGCCTCGGCGCGCATCAGCGACCCCAAGGAGCCAAGCCGAGTCTTCTCGTGGTTGCTCGAGGAGAGCCACGACGATCGCGGCAACATCGTCGTCTACCGCTACAAGCAAGACGACCTCGAGGGCGTCGACACGCACGCGCCCTATGAGCGTCCGCGCATCGAGGAGAACCCCGTCCAGGCCCAGCGCTACCTCGAGCGCATCCTCTACGGCAACGCGACGCCCTTCCAACAAGGCGGGTGGCTGTTCGAGGCCGTCCTCGACTATGGCGAGTACGGCACGGATCAGCCCAACGACCAGCTCGAGGTCTCCACTACCCCCGTCCGTCCCTGGCCCGCGCGCCTCGACACTTTTTCCACGCATCGGGCGGGCTTCGAGCTGCGCACCCGTCGGCTGTGCCGGCGCGTGCTCATGTTCCACCACTTCGCCGAGCTCGGTCCGGGCCCCACCCTGGTCGCCTCGACGGACTTCATCCACGCCGAGGATCCCGCGCTGACGCGGATCGTCGGCGTCGTCCAGCGCAGCTACCTGCGGGACGAGCAGACCGGCTTCTACGACTCCGCGGCCCTGCCCACGCTGGAGTTCGACTACAGCGAGCCCGTCATCGACGAGACCCTCCACGAGGTCCGCGATCCGACCACGCTGCGCAACCTCCCCGCGGGCCTCGACGGCCGGCAGCACCGCCTCGTCGATCTCGACGGCGAGGGCCTGCCGGGGATCGTCACCGAGCACGCCGGCACCTGGTCCTTCAAGCGAGGTCTGGGCGACGGTCGCTTCGGCGCGCCCGTGGTGCTGCCCTCGCGCCCCACCAACCTCGCCGCCCCGGGCACGCAGCTCATGGATCTCGACGGCGATGGGCGCAAGGAGCTCGTGTCCTTCGTCGCGCCCACGCCGGGCTTTTTCCGGCGCACCGCCGACGAGAGCTGGGGCAGCTTCCAGCGCTTTTCCTCCGTCCCCAACATCGACTGGCAGAGCCCCAACGTCCAGCTGCTCGATCTGAGCGGCGACGGTTTTCCCGACATCCTCGTCGATCGCGGCCGCGACTTCGTCTGGTACCGCAGCAAGGGCGCCGAGGGCTTCGAGGCGCCGCGCGTGGTCCCCAACCCCAGAGACGATCGGAGCCGGCCCGTGACGTGGTTCTCCGACGCTCGCACGGCGATCCAGCTCGCGGACATGACCGGCGACGGCTTGGTGGATCTGGTCCGGATCCGCAACGGCGAGGTCCTCTACTGGGCCAACCTCGGTCACGGCCGCTTCGGGCCGCCGGTGCGCATGGCTGGGCTGAGTCCCTTCGCGCCTGGGAAGCTGTTCGAGCCCAGCCGCCTGCGCCTGGCGGACGTCGACGGCAGCGGGGCGACGGACATCTTCTATCTGGACGACCGTGGCGCGAGCTACTACCGCAACCTCGCGGGCAACACCTTCGCGGCCAAGCAGCGCCTCAACCGCTTCCCCGGCCTGCGCAGCGTCGACTGGGCCGAGGTCGTCGACTTCAAGGGCACCGGGACGGCCTGCCTAGTGTGGTCGAGCGCGCTGCCCTCGGGGCGCGGACCGCAGCGCGGGGGCCTGCGCTACATCGACTTGATGAGCGGCCAAAAGCCGCACCTGCTCGTCGCCTCGCGCAACAACATGGGCGCCGAGACCCGCGTCGCCTACGCGCCGTCGACCAAGTTCTACCTGGTCGACAAGGCCGCGGGTCGGCCCTGGGCGACGAAGCTGCCCTTCCCCGTGCACGTCGTCGAGCGTGTCGAGTCCCTCGACCACGTCTCGCGCCAGCGCCATGTCCAGCGCAGCGCCTACCACCACGGGGTCTTCGACGGCCAAGAGCGCGAGTTTCGGGGCTTTGGCATGGTGGAGACCTGGGACACGGAGTCCTTCGAGGAATTTTCCCAGGATGGCCTGTTCGCCCTCGAGCAGTTCGACAATGTCGTCGAGGAGGGCCTGCACCAGCCGCCGGTGCACACCAAGACCTGGTTTCACACCGGGGCCTACCTGGGCGCCGAAGACCTCGCGGCCAAGTTCGAGGCGGAGTATTGGGCGGGCGACGTCCAGGCGCCGTCGTTGCCCAAGCCCTCGCTCCCCGCGGGGCTGACTGGCCAAGAGGCGCGCGAAGCCACGCGAGCGTTCGCGGGCATGACCTTGCGCAGCGAGGTCTACGCCCTCGACGGCTCGCTCGAGGCCTCGCTGCCCTATACCGTCAGCCAGGCGACCTTCGAGGTCCGCCAGCTCCAACACCGCGGCCCCAACCGCTACGGCGTCTACCAGGCCCTCCCGCGCGAGTCCGTCGCGCTGCACTACGAGCGCGTCGCCGACGACCCCCGCGTCGCGCACAGCTTCGTCGTCGAGACCGACGCCTACGGCACACCGCTGCGCAGCGCGGAGCTCGTCTACCCGCGCCGTGTGCCCCAGTACCCCGAGCAGGGCCAGCTGCACGCGACGCTCAGCGAGGCGAGCGTGGTCCACCTCGACGGCCTCGACGACGCCCTGCGTCTCGCCGTGCCCGTCGAGGCCCGTGCCTACGAGCTGACCGGCCTCGACCTGGGAGGCAGCCTCTACACAAGCTGGCAGGCCGTCCGCGACGCGGCCGACACCGCTACGGAGCTCGCCTTCGAGGCCACGCCGACCCCCGGCCAGCTCCAAAAGCGTCTCCTGACCCACAGCCGCACCCGCTACCTCGCCGACGACCTCTCTAGCCCCCTCGCGCAGGGCGTCGTCGAGAGCAAGGCGCTGGTCCACGACAGTCAGGCCCTCGCCATGACCGAGGCCCAGCGCCAGGCCGTTTTTTCCAGCCTCACGGGCGCCCCCACCAACACCGAGCTCCAGACCGAGGGCGGCTACCTGCTCGAAGGCGGCAACTGGTGGCTGCGAAGCGGCCACCCCACCTACGACGCGAGCAAGTTCTTCGCCGTCACGTCCGTCACCGACCCCTTCGGCCACACCTACAGCACCGCCTACGACGCCTACAGCCTGCTCACCACCTCGAGCACGGACCCGCTCGGCAACACCGTCACCGCCGAGCACGACTACCGCCTGCTCACCCCCTGGCAGCTCACCGACGCCAACGGCAACCGCACCCAGGTCGCCTTCGACGTCCTCGGCTTCGTGAGCAAGACCGCCGTCATGGGCAAGATTGGCGACAGCGACGGCGACACCCTCGCAGACCCCACCACCACCTTCGAGTACGACCTGCACACCTGGCAGACCACGGGCAAGCCCAACTGGGCCAAGACCCGAACCCGTGAAACCCACGCAGATCCAAGCACCGCCTGGCTCGAGCAGCGCACCTACTTTTCTGGGGCCGGCCAGACCCTGATGGTCAAGGCGCAGGCCCGCCCCGGCCTCGCTCCTTCCCGCGACGCCTCGGGAGCCCTCATCCTCGACGCCGAGCAACAACCCGTGCTCGTCGACACCAGCCCGGCCCTGCGCTGGGTGGGCAACGGCCGGGCCATCCGCGACAACAAGGGCAACGTCCTCGAAGCCTACGAGCCCTACTTTTCCAGCACGCCAGAGTTCGAGGACGAAGCCGAGCTCGTCGAGCAGGGCGTCACGGCCGTCAACCACTACGACCCCCTCGGCCGCCTCACCCGGACCGACCTACCCAACGGCACCTTTTCCAGGGTCGAGTTCACGCCCTGGCAGCAGACCGCCCACACCGTCAACGACACGGTCCTCGACAGCAGCTGGTACGCCAGCCGCTTCGACTACGCCGGCTCCGACGTCGCTCTGCTCAAGGAAAAACGCGCTGCTCTCGAGGCCGCCAAGCACGCCAACACCCCCAGCGTCACCCACCTCGACAGCCTCGGCCGACCTTTCCTCGCCATCGCCCACAACAAGGACCTCCAGGGCAACGACGAGTTTTTCCAGACCAAGTCCGTTCTCGACATTCAGGGCCATGTCCTCGATGTCATCGACGCCCGAGGAAACTCCGCCGAGCGCCGGACCTACGGCCCCCTCGGCCAGTCGCTGAAGGTCGAGTCCGTCGACGCCGGTGACCGCTGGCACCTGCGCAACGCCCTGGGCCAGCCCATGCGCAGCTGGGACAGCCGCGGCCACCGCTTCCGCGTCACCCACGACACCCTCCACCGCCCCGTCGACCGCTTCGTCTCCCACGCCGGCGCCCCCGAGCAGCTCCTGGGCCGCACCGTCTACGGCGACAGCCTCGCCACCCCCGAGGTCACCAACCACCGCGGCCGCGTCTACCGGGTCTACGACGGAGCCGGCGTCGCCACGACCGAGGCCTTCGACTTCAAGGGCCTTGCCCTCAGCGAGACCCGCCAGCTCGCCCTCGACCCCAAGACCACCCCCGACTGGAGCCCGCTGACCCCCCACGCTACAGTGGACGCCATGGCCACCGCCGCCGCGCCCTTGCTCGACGCCGAGACCTTCTCGGCCAGCAGCCAGCGCGACGCCCTGGGCCGCACGATAGAAGCCATCTCCCCCGACGGCAGCCGCACCCGCTACGCCTACGACGAAGGCGGTGGCCTGCGCCAGGTCACCCTCGAGCCTCGCGGCGCGACGCCTGCCCAGACCGTCGTCGGCGACATGAGCTACGACGCCAAGGGCCAGCGCCTCCAGGTCGTCTACGGCCCTGCTGCCTCGCCGACGAGCACCACCGACTACACCTACGACCCGCAGACCTACCGGCTCACCCGGCTGAAGACCACCCGCGGCTCGGACAGCGAGCGGCTCCAGTCGCTGCACTACCACTACGACCCCGCCGGCAACATCACCGACATCCGGGACACCGCCCAGCAGACGGTCTTTTTCCAGAACACCGTCGTCGAGGCCGCGAACAGCTACACCTACGACGCCGTCGGCCGGCTCATCGAAGCCACCGGCCGCGAGCACGCCAGCCAGGGCACGGCCCAGCGCACCCACGCCCAGCTCCCCGTCGGCCCCCAGCCGATGACCTCCGACCCGTCCGCGATGCGGCGCTACACCCAGCGCTACACCTACGACGCGGCCGGCAACATCCTCAAACTCCAGCACATCCCCAGCTCCGGCACGGGCTGGACGCGGCACTACGCGTACGCCACCGACGGCAACCGCCTCCTCTCCACCTCCGCCCCCGGCGACCTCCCAAATCCAGGTGGCGGCCCCTACTCCCACAGCTACACCTACGACGCCCACGGCTCCATGGTCACCATGCCACACCTGCCGGCGATGACCTGGAACCCCCTCGACCAGCTCCAGCACGCCACCGCGGGCACCCAGGAGGTCTATTTCCAGTACGCGGGCGGCAGCAACCGCAGCCGCAAGTTCACCGAGCACGCCGGAGGCACCACCGAAGAGCGCATCTACCTCGGCCCCTTCGAGCTCTACCGCAAGCGCATCAACGGCCAGCTCGACCTCGAGCGCGAGACGCTGCACGTCAGCGACGGTACCGGGCGCATCTGCATGGTCGAGACCAAGACCGCCGATGCCGGAACACCCGTGCCCAGCCCCACGCCGATGTGGCGCTTCCAGCTCAGCAACCACCTGGGCTCGACTGCCACAGAGGTGACTGAAACCGGCGCGGTCATCTCGCACGAGGAGTACCACCCCTACGGCACGAGCGCGTATCGGTCGGTGGACTCGAGCATCGACGTCTCTGCACGGCGCTACCGCCACACGGGGATGGAGCGGGACGAAGAGACGGGACTTGGATACCACACGGCGCGCTACTACGCGCCCTGGCTGGGACGATGGACCGCGGCGGATCCATCCGGCCTATCGGGAGGAATAGACCGATACTGTTACGCCGCTGGAAACCCTGCGCGGAACACCGACCAGAATGGGAAGCACCCCCCCGACGAAAGCGAAACTCTTGACTCTCAGTGGGCGGCCTCGAGTGCACCTACAGAGGGGCCCGGCTTCACAGAGACCTACCTCGGACAGAGTATCCATGTCTCGACTGAGGCGTATACAGGGAGCGTATGGGTGGCCGCCGATGAAAACCCCCAGGAGGTCATCGCGCAGAAAGTCGCTAGCGAGGAGGCCCGACTGAGTAGTGCCGCGGAGCCTGAGCGAACACCGGCGCCCGCCCACACGGCGACACCGGCCACGTCGACCCCAGCCCAACCTGCTCAACTCTATGCCCTCCCTCCTGTCGTTCCAAAATACCAACGCTCAGAGGGAAACTTCGGTCGACAGTTTGAAGCCGCAGCCCAAGAAATGACCCTAGCGTCGAACCCACTCGGCGGCAGGATGCTGATGGGAGGATTTTGGTTAGCCCTCGCTCCAATGGCATTGGCTGAGGACTTCGGGGAAGCCCTCTACAACGTTCCCTACCACGCGGACCTCATGGGCCAGTACGCGGCAAGGATGTACCTGGAGCCGGATGCAGAGCGAGCGCTCGGTGACTTCGGGGCAAGCTTCCAGCACTTCACCGCGGGCTTTGGCGGGGCCCTGGAGTGGGCGACGGTGGGGGTTGGTACATTTTCGAGTATCCCTAGGCGAACGATGAGTCCGTCAGCACCTCCTGCCGCAGAGGGGGGAAGGCCTGTCACATCAGAAGGCACCGCGAACCGTACCCAGTTTGAGCAGCTGAAAGCAGATCTGGCGCAACAAGAGCTTGCAGGTGCAGAGCCGGTCGGAAGTGCACTCAAGCAAGCGGGCCCATTCTCCCCACGAACCTTTGGAAGCAACATAGACATATCCCATGCGTCACCCACATTTGCACGGGACATGGTGTCTCAAGGACAGCACTTCACGATTCGCGGCGGAGATGGGGTAACCCGCAACCTCACACAGGTCATAGGTGAAGTCGATGGGGTTGAGGGGGTTTTTGAGTTCATCGTTGGGCCTAAGGGGCTAACTCACCAAAGATTCATTCCCGGTGGAAAGATCACCGGATTTCCGAACCAGAGGCCATGAGCAGCAACAGAAACATACCCCTTGAGTTCATTCGACGGCGTCATGTTCTCACTTGGCGCGAAGTCGAAGTAGGCGTTCGGGAGCAATGGCTCCGGCGAGGAGATGCCGTGGCCATCGCAGTGGAGCAAGTCGAGCGAGGGGGCGAGGCGGGCGATTTGTTGGACTTGGCCGGAGTTCTCAGGGATGACGAGGACCAGGTTGCAGGGCTGCTCTCAGCTTTGGTCTCCCGCGTCCCTGGAAACTCCGAACAGGACGCCAGGCTGACCTGGATGCGCATTCTGCTCGCATGGGCCTACGAAAAACGCTCTAGTTTCTCGGACCCACTCAGCATTGTGGAACAAGTCTATGTGGACTTCGGGTACCCGAACGAAATAAGGCATCTTGTCCGTTACAATCCTCCTGATGATTCCAGCTCCGAAAATGGGGAAAGTTACCTTCTACGTATGTGGGGGGAGTACGTGGGTGGGGCATAGGCATAGCTCACGCGGGGCACGAAGCCGCAGAGGACCACTCCGTGAGGACAAAATCCCCAAGCTGAAGGGGCACACAAGACGTCGATAGCCACGTCCTCGACGTCATCGACGCCCGAGGAAATTCCGCCGAGCGCCGAACCTACGGCCCCCTCGGCCAGTCGCTGAGGGTCGAGTCCATCGACGCCGGCGACCGCTGGCACCTGCGCAACGCCCTGGGCCAGCCCATGCGCCGCTGGGACAGCCGCGGCCACCGCTTCCGCGTCACCTACGACACCCTCCACCGCCCCGTCGACCGCTTTGTCTCCCACGCAGGCGCCCCCGAGCAGCTCCTGGGCCGCACCGTCTACGGCGACAGTCTCCCCAGCCCCGAGGCCACCAACCACCGCGGCCGCGTCTACCGGGTCTACGACGGAGCCGGCGTCGCCACGACCGAGGCCTTCGACTTCAAAGGCCTTGCCCTCAGCGAGACCCGCCAGCTCGTCCTCGACCCCAAGACCACCCCCGACTGGAGCCCGCTGACCTCTCACGCTACAGTGGACACCATGGCCTCCGCCGCCGCGCCCTTGCTCGACGCCGAGACCTTCTCGGCCAGCAGCCAGCGCGACGCCCTGGGCCGCACGATAGAAGCCATCTCCCCCGACGGCAGCCGCACCCGCTACGCCTACGACCAAGGCGGCGGCCTGCGCCAGGTCACCCTCGAGCCTCGCGGCGCCACGCCGGCCCAGACCGTCGTCGGCGACATCACCTACGACGCCAAGGGTCAGCGCCTCCAGGTCGTCTACGGCCCTGCTGCCTCGCCGACGACCACCACCGACTACGCCTACGACCCACAGACCTACCGGCTCACCCGCCTGAAGACCACCCGCGGCTCGGACAGCGAGCGGCTCCAGTCGCTGCACTACCACTACGACCCCGCCGGCAACATCACCGACATCCGCGACACCGCCCAGCAGACGGTCTTTTTCCAGAACACCGTCGTCGAGGCCGCGAACAGCTACACCTACGACGCCGTCGGCCGCCTCATCGAAGCCACCGGCCGCGAGCACGCCAGCCAGGGCACCGCCCAGCGCACCCACGCCCAGCTCCCCGTCGGCCCCCAGCCGATGACCTCCGACCCGTCCGCGATGCGGCGCTACACCCAGCGCTACACCTACGACCCGGCCGGCAACATCCTCAAACTCCAGCACCTCCCCAGCTCCGGCACCGGCTGGACCCGGCACTACGCGTACGCCACCGACGGCAACCGCCTCCTCTCCACCTCCGCCCCCGGCGACCTCCCAAATCCAGGTGGCGGCCCTTACTCCCACAGCTACACCTACGACGCCCACGGCTCCATGGTCACCATGCCGCACCTGCCGGCCATGACCTGGAACCCCCTCGACCAGCTCCAGCACGCCACCGCGGGCACCCAGGAGGTCTATTTTCAGTACGCAGGCGGCAGCAACCGCAGCCGCAAGTTCACCGAGCACGCCGGAGGCACCACCGAAGAGCGCATCTACCTCGGCCCCTTCGAGCTCTACCGCAAGCGCATCAACGGACAGCTCGACCTCGAGCGCGAGACGCTGCACGTCAGTGACGGTACGGGGCGCATCTGCGTGGTCGAGACGAAGACGGCCGATGCCGGCACACCCGTGCCCAGCCCCACGCCCATGTGGCGCTTCCAGCTCAGCAACCACCTGGGCTCAACCGCCACAGAGGTCACTGAGACGGGCGCGGTCATCTCGCACGAGGAGTACCACCCCTACGGCACGAGCGCGTATCGGTCCGTGGACTCTAGCATCGATGTCTCCGCTCGGCGCTACCGCTACACGGGGATGGAGCGGGATGAAGAAACTGCGCTGAGCTATCACTCTAGTCGGTACTACGCGTCTTGGCTCGCTCGCTGGATCTCCGCTGACTCTCTTGGGCGCGCAGAAGGGATGTGCCGATATCGGTATGTTCGAAACAGTCCTCCAAGCAAGCAAGATCTGAAGGGTCAACACGAGTACCCCGTCACGCGTAGCGAGTCAGAGACATACGCGCACCCCGCGGCGGCTAATTATGAGGGAGAATGGGTACCGATCTCCGAAGACGACTCTCTCGGTTGGGTATACATGCCCAAGGACCTGCTCGAGCAACCATCGGATGTGAGGACGGGTCGTCCCAGTGAGCGTAGTGCAGATGCGAAGACTGATGGGCAGTATGAGGCCGAAGCGATTGAGGAACTCGAAAACGAGTTAGACTCTGAGGATGCTCAGCACTATGACCGACCTCTGATCGTCGAGTTCATTCCGTGGCTTGGTCTCTACGATATCAAGCACGACGCTGCGCAGATGGGTGCTGCTTGGCAGTTGGGCGATGAAGACCGCTTTGGTCGCGCAGCGCGCTCTGTTCTCTTTGATATAGGGTCGATGTTCATCGATACAGCGACTCTAGGGGCAGACAGGCTCGTCATTGGTGGCAGCCGAAGCCTGAGCAAAGGGACAGTGCTGAGTGCCAAGGGTGTCGAGGATGTTGGCATCGCCGAGGGCAAAGCTGCTATACGCGAAGGAGAGGGGGCTGGTGCGAAAGCAACGTCTTCTGCAGGGGAGGGAGGGCGAGCAAAGGCTCATGAAAATTCGGCCGGTGAGACCGTGGATCGTGAGCTTGTCAAGGACGAAGATGCCCTCCTGCAAGTGGCCGAAGACGCGGCCGGAGGTTCACTCGACAACTTCAGAGAGATGAAGCCAAACGGTGGCAGTCTCCTGATGGTAATAGGCGGATTGAATTTAACCTTGACGGGCACGCAAACACAAATGAAGGCTCCCATGTGACAGTCCGAGACTTCGACGGGAGTCGCCACAGCGTCACAAAAAAGGTATTTATCGAGGGGTGGGAGAAATGGTTTTGAACAAAATGTCAATCCAAGATGCCTGTCGTCTAGCGGGGGACATGCTTGGAGTCGAAGCAGGGCTTTCATCGCTCACCCCGGACGTTCTCAACGCGAACATTTCGGCTCTCGTTTGGGACCCGCTGTCAGATTGGGAGTCATTGGACGACACCGAAATTGCCAAAACAACGGGACTTCTGGACTGGTTCGCTCAGGGAACTCTCGTTGTGGTCACAGAGGCATCCATTTTCGGAGGTGTTGGGGCGTTCGTTACCCCAGCGAGCAAACTCACCAGCCTCATCACTGAGCATCTCAGGTTACAGGGAGAGGCTTTCTTCAACGGCGACGTCGTCATTCTGGCGCCCGATGCGCCTGCGGTTTGGATGTTTCATCATGAGGGGGTTTTTGCGCGCGTTCGGCTAAGCCCGCCCTCCGTCAAAGCTCATCCGCCGAAGCCTGAAGAACCGGGCGGAGAGTAATTGGGCTCTCCCAAGGGTGGGTCCAAAACGGGTAGCCGTGGGCATGCGTTCTGCGCTACCGCACCTGCCGCGTCCGCTGTCCCCACCCGCGGTATCAAGGGGCGAGCCTTGGAACCTGACCCGCCCCGGACGATCCGCGAGGGCACCTCCGCGAGGCCCTCAACAACGGCCGCCTCGAGGGCCTCAACGTACGCCTTCCACTCGGCCAAGTCACTGTTCGCCACGCTCTTTACATCTACCCCTTCTGGATCCACTAAACCTTGAGAAGAGCCAGCGATCTTGGATCGTCTCCAGGATATCTCCAAAACCACGCAGGAACGAGTTGGGACAAGGCTCCACCAGCCTCCCCCAAAACTCCCTTAAACCCAGGCGCCCGCCGGCCCTACCGAAGATCCACGCCCGCGTCGTTCGCTGAACAGCTGAAAACGCCGGGCGAGCCGCCTGCGGGGGCAAGTCAGCGCGGCTTGACGCGCAGGGTGAACTCGCCGAGGAAGGGCACCAGCCCGCCGTCGCCCTCGGTGCACGAGTTCATGTTCGCGCCCTCGGCGTAGCTGACCTCGTAGTCCTGGCCCCAGTTGGCGAAGGCCCGCGGCATGTCGTTGTAGGCGCCCTTGTAGGGCATCGCCATGATCTTCGGGTTGAGGTACCAGTTCGGGTTGTCCGGGTAGACGATGATGCCGTAGCCGTTGCCCAGGTCCGTGTTGCAGGTGTAGACGCCGGCGTCGGCGTCCTTGCCCGAGATGAACAGCATGTCGCCGTTGTCGAGGGGGATCAGCTGGGAGTGGCCGTTCTCGTTGTACTCGGTGGTCGAGGGCCCGAGGGAGGTGATGTCGTCCTGGGTCCAGGTCCCGACCTTGGTGCCCTGGGCCTCGTAGATCACCGTGCCCTCGGTGTTGCGCAGCTTGACGATGACCAGGTCGCCCTCGGTCATGATGCACTCATCGAACCAGTCGTTGCCGGTGACGTCCTCGTCCTCGGTGTTGGTGATGATCGCGCAGAATTCGGCCAGGCAGTCCGAGTCGCAGCCGTCGTCGGACACGAGGTTGCCGTCGTCGCAGACCTCGCCGTTGTCCGTCCACACGTAGCCGTCGCCGCACACGGCGTCCTGACACGAGCCCGGGCACTCGTCGTTGTCGTTGTCGTTGGCGTCGTCGCAGGTCTCCTCGCCGTACCAGATGATGCCGTCGCCGCAGGTCGCCTCGACGCAGGTGTTCAAGCACGCGTCGTCGTCCTCGAGGTTGCCGTCGTCGCACAGCTCCTCGCCCTCGAACACGAAGCCGTCGCCGCAGTAGGCGAAGTGGCAGACGGCGCAGGCGTCGTTGTGGTTGTCGTTGCCGTCGTCGCACTGCTCGCCGGGATCGATGACCCCGTCGCCGCAAGTGCTCAGCGCGCACAGGTTGGTGCAGTCGTCGTTGTCGTTGTCGTTGCCGTCGTCGCAGGCCTCGACGCCCTCGTTGACGATGCCGTCGCCGCACACGTTCTCGGTGCAGTCGTTGAGGCAGTAGTCGTTTTGGTTGTCGTTGGCGTCGTCGCAGTCCTCGTACTGCTTGTGCACGTAGCCGTCGCCGCACGCCGCGATCTGACACTCCGGCGTGCAGCCCTCGGTCTCGCCGTTGCCGTCCCCGAAGTCGCACTGCTCCCCGTCCTCGACCACGCCGTTGCCGCACTCGGGATCGGCCGGGGTCTCGTCGGTGCCCTCATCCTCCTCGGTCTCGAGGTTGCCAGCCTCGAGGCCCGCGCTGAAGGTCTCCTCGTCGCCCCCGGTGCAGCCCGTCGCGCTGCCGAGCACGAAGAGAGTCAGGCCGAGCACGCCGGGCGCGACGACCGTCGACGCGCGGCCGCGGGAAGGGCTAGTCAGATCATGCATGCCGACACGCTATCCGAGGGCTGTGGCCGACTCAAGCGGCTGACGCACGCTCAGCCCGAGCGCCGGGGGGACAGATCGATCTTGATGCCTCCTTGCGAGCCCGCCGCAGGGTCCTCGGGCGTCGCTGTTCCCGCGCCCGTGTCCTCCGGTGATGATTTTTTTCCAGGCGCCGGAGTGACCGGATCGGGATCCACGATGGAGCCAGCCTCGCCCGGGCCCGAGAGCTCCTGGGTCGGGCCTAGGTCCATGGGCCCGTCGGGGCTGCCTCCCCGGGGAATCGCCACGTCCTCGCCGTCCGAGTCGCCCGCGTCAGAACCCGTTCCCGAGCCAGCGACACCGCGCGCCGAGCCGTCCGGCGCGTTCTCGAGGCGGTCCTCCTCGACGGCGAGCTCGGCCCGGCGGCGCTCTCGCTCGGCCAGCTCCTCGAGCTCGATGATCTCGAGCCAGCGATCGTCCTTGCCGCTGACCTGGCCGTCATCGTCGACCGCGAACTCGACCACGATCTCCGCCGGGCGCACGAAGGCCTCGGGCTCGGAGTAGATGCGCACCCCACGAAAGGCCTGGGCCACGCACGCGCTGAGGTCCGGGGCGAGCTGCCCGGGATCGACGCGGTTGACGATGGTGTCTCCGTCGCGGTCGAACAGGTTCACCCCGGACACGCGGTACTCGCCCGCGGGCAGCCGTCCCTGCAGGCAGGGCTTGGCCCGGCGCGCGGCCTCGGCCTGCTCCCGGCGCAGGCGCTCGTCAAAGCCCTCGGTGTTGGCCAGGCTGAACACGCCGAGGCTGACCCAGTAATAAACGTCGATCGAGTAGGCGAAGCTGTCGCGGCTCTCGGGGAAGCGCTGGCTCTCGAGGACCTCGCGCAGGCAGCCCTCCATGTGCTCGTCGACGAAGCCCGAGTCGAGCACCTCGGTGCTCATGACCTTGCCGTCGATGGCGATGCGCGTGCGGATCTTGATCTGCCCCTCGGGGACCTCGACCCAGCCCGCTTCGCCGTCGACCTCACCGGTCTGCATGGTCTGGATGGCCCGCTCGACGAAGCAGATGGCCGCGGGCAGGCGCAGCTCCTGGGCGATCTCACCGAGGCGCACGCGGTCGATGGAGCCGATGCCCGAGCCGCGGGGTTCGAGCAGCACGCCCTCGGAGGACATGCGCACGGCGTCGCGCAGGTAGTCGTCGGCCTGACCGCGGGTCGCCCGTCCGGTCTGGACCGCCCGGGACCCCGTGCAGCCCAGGCTCATGACCAGCGCGGCGAGCCCTGCCAGAACCGTGATTCGCGCTCGCCCGCGCTGCGTCGCTCGACCGTGCATCCAAGTCCTCATCGCGTGCGAAAAGGTTTTCTAACACCCGCGCCGCGAGGGCAAGGCCCGCTTTTGCTTGCACCAGCCCTCCCGGTCCTGGATAGTCGCCCGGCACCATGGCAGACCTGGCCAAGACACCCCTCCACGGCGCCCACGTTGCCGCCGGCGCCAAAATGGTCGACTTCACGGGCTGGCACATGCCCGTGCAGTACAGCGGGATTCTCAAGGAGCACCGGGCGGTGCGCAGCTCCGTCGGCCTGTTCGACGTCTCGCACATGGGCGAGATCGACTTCGCCGGCCCCCGCGCCCTCGAGGCCGTGCAGCGCCTGGTGACCAACGACGTCAGCAAGCTCGTCGACGGCCAGGCGCTCTACACCGCGACCTGCCGCCCGAGCGGCGGCATCGTCGACGACTGCATCGTCTACCGCCGCGGCGCCCAGGAGCTGCGCATCGTCGTCAACGCCTCGAACATCGCCAAGGACGAGGCCCACTTCCGCGAGCACGTCGGCGGCTACTGCGAGATCGTCAACCGCTCGGCGCAGACGGCCCTGATCGCCGTCCAGGGTCCGCAGGCCCGGGAGCTGTGCGCCAAGCTCGGCGGCGAGTCCCTGCTCGCCATCGAGGGCTTCCACTTTGGCCCGGGCCAGATCGCCGGGCACCCGGTCATCGCCGCGCGCACGGGCTACACCGGCGAGGACGGCTTCGAGCTGTTCGTCGAGTACGCCGGCGCGACCCCAGTGTGGGAGGCGCTCATCGAGGGCGGCGCGACCCCCTGCGGCCTGGGCTCCCGGGACACGCTGCGCCTCGAGGCGCGACTGTGCCTCTACGGCAACGACATCGACGAGACCACCACGCCCTACGACGCGGGCCTGGGCTGGGTCGTCAAGCTCAAGGCCGGCGACTTCGTCGGCCGCGACGCCCTCGTCGCGCAAAAGGCCAAGGGCATCGAGCAAAAGCTGATCGGCTTCGCCATCGAGGGCAAGGGCACGGCCCGCCCGGGCTGGGACATTCGCGCCCTCGACGAGGACGGAAGCCCCGGCGACGCGGTCATCGGCCGGGTGACCTCCGGCGGCCCCGCGCCCACCGTGGGCGGCTCCATCGGCATGGGCTACGTGCCCAAGGCCATGAGCAAGGCCGGCACCAAGATCGCCGTGTGCAGCAAGCACAAGTCCCTGCCCGCGACCCTGGTCAAGGGCCCCTTCTACAAGCGCCCCCAGTAGTCGCCCGCAACCCACTCGCCCAACGCCCAGCCAAGAGAGACCTGCCATGAGCCTCCCCGAGAACCTGTCCTACACCAAGGAGCACGAGTGGGCCCGCCGCGAAGACGACGGGACCATCATCGTCGGCATCACCGCTCACGCCGTCGAGCAGCTCGGTGACATCACCGCCGTGACCCTCCCCGACGTCGACGACGAGGTCGATGCCGGCGAGCGCTTCGGCGACATCGACTCGGTCAAGGCCGTGTCCGACCTCTACGCGCCCATCGCCGGCAAGGTCGTGCGCGTCAACGAGAGCCTCGAGGACGAGCCCGAGCAGATCAACGACGACCCCTACGGCAAGGGCTGGATGGTCGCGATCACGCCGAGCGACGCCGATGCCTTCGGCGCGCTGATGAGCGCCGCGGACTACGCGAAGCTCATCGCAGAGGGCTGAGAGCTTCCACAACCCGACCCCGCGAGCAGCATCCGGCACCGGCTGGGTGCTGCGCTTCGTTTGGGCCGCGAGCGGAGCGCGCAGGCCTGACGCTCCGGCGTCGATGCTGATACCTTCTCGACCATGGATGACGCCCTCGCCATCGAGCCGAAGCTCGATCCGAGCCTGGCCGAGTATCGGGCTGAGTACCCCATCCTCGAGACCACGACCTACATGAACTCGAACAGCATGGGCGCGATGCACCGGGACACCGGCTTCGCCCTGCGCGAGTACACCGAGACCTGGGCCGTCGAGGGCGTCGAGGCCTGGGACAGCTGGCCGGCGCTCATCGACGAGGTCGCCGACACGGCCGCGCAGTTTTGGAACGGCGGGAAGGGCAACACCACCCTCGGCGAGAACGTGGCCACCTTCCAGGCCCGCGTCGCCACGGCCCTCGACTACAGCGAGCGGCCCAAGGTGGTCATCGAGGAGCTGATGTTCCCCAACGTCATCTACGTGTGGGAGCGCTTTCGTCGGCTCGGCGTCGAGCTCGAGCTCGTGCCCAGCGAAGACGGCATGCACATCCAGACCGAGCGCATGCTCGAGGCCATCGACGAGCGGACCAGCTTGGTGTCCATCTCCCACGCCGTCTACGTCTCGGGCGCCCTGCTCGACGTCGCGGCGATCTGCGAGCGCGCCCACGAGGTCGGCGCGCTGGTCATGTGCGACGTCTACCAGACCGCCGGCGTGCTGCCCATCGACGTCCAGGCCTGGGACCTCGACATCCTCGTCGGCGGCAGCCACAAGTGGCTGTGCAGCGGGCCCGGGACCTGCTTTTTGTGGGTCAAGCCCGAGCTGCGCGACCGCCTGGCGCCGATGACCACGGGCTGGATGGCCCACCGCGACCCCTTCGAGATGGCCCCCGCGCCCATCGACTACGCCGAGGGCCCGTGGCGCTTCGTCGCCGGCACCCCCTCGGTGCCCGCCTACTACGTCGCCCGCAACGCCTACCGCAACCTGCTCGAGATCGGCCCGGCCCGGATCCGCGCCCACAACCTCGCGCTGTGCCAGCGGGTCATCGACCGGGCCCAGGCCGCCGGCTTGACCGTCCACTCGCCCCTCGAGCACTCGGCCCGCACCGGCTTCGTCGCCGTCGACTTCCCCAACAGCCAGCAGGTCAGCCGGGCGCTCATCGAGGAGCACTACAAGCACGACTGGCGCCCCGGCTGCGGGCTGCGGATCGGGCCGCACTTTTACAACACCGAGGCCGAGGTCGAGCGGATGATGGACCGCATCATCGCGCTCGCGGCCAAGGTCTGAGCCTCGGCTGACGCGGCGCCTCAACGGCGCGCGTGGACGAGGTCGTGCTCGATGAGCGAGCGCGCCATGGCGACCACCGCCGCCTTGGGGTCCCGCGGCTCCCACTGGAACACCCGCTTGGCCTTGGCGCAGCTGACGTTCTCCCGCTCGCCCAGCTCCTCGACGGCGTAGCGCACCGTCGAGTCGAAGCGGCCCAGCGCGCGCAGGGCCCAGTCGGGGATGCGCCGCTGGGGGATGCGCCAGCCCTCGGGGCCGAGGTGCTCGGCCAAGGCCGCGGCGATCTCGACCATGGACATGTGCTCGAGGGCGAGGATGAAGCGCTGGCCCGCGGCCTTGGGCTTGGCCAGGGCGCGGACGTGGAGCTCGGCGACGTCGCGGACGTCGATGGGCGCCCAGCCAAGGTTCGGCACGCCGGGGACCTCGCGGGCGAGCAGCTTGCGGACCGGCTCGGCCGAGGCGCTGACGCTGCGCGGGTGGAGGAGCGGCCCGAACACCATGCCCGGGCACATGGTCACCAGCTCCAGGCGCAGGTCCTGGACGAAGCCCCACGCCGCGCGCTCGGCCAGGACCTTGCTGCGTTGGTAGGCCGAGCAGCGCTCGGGGATGGACCAGCTGTCTTCGTCGTAGACGACGCCCTCGTCCCGGGGGTGCCCGCGGTCGATCGCCGCGGTCGAAGAGGTCAGGACCACGCGCTCGGTGTCGGGGGTGCGCGCGGCGTAGCGGAGCACCCGCGAGGTCCCCTCCCGGGCCGGCCGGACCAGCGCGTCGGGGTCGGCGATGTAGCGCCCGGGCACCGGCGAGGCCACGTGCAGCACGTAGCGACAGCCGGCCATGGCCTCGTGCCAGCCCTCCTCCTCGAGCAGGTCCGTGACCGCGAAGTCGAGCTGCTCGACGCTCCGAGCCTCGGCCTCGGCCTCGCCGAAGCTCGGGACCATCGCCCGCCTCAAGGTCGCGCGCAGCTCCTCGGCGCGGCCCCCATCGCGCAGCGTCCCCCGGACCGCGTAGCCCTGACGCAGGGCCTCGAGGGCGCAGTGCAACCCGATGAAGCCGGTGACGCCGGTGATCAGGACGCGGTCCACGTCCCCCGAGTATAGCGGCTTACTTTAGCCGTCGTGGACGACGCCACGCCCTCCCTGCCCCACGTCCACGACTCCTTTAGCCGTCGTGGACGACGCATCAGCTTTGGACTTCGGGCTCCGCGATCGGAACGAGGCGCGAGCGCATGAACGCGACGCGCTCGTCGAGGGTGCGCTCGGGCGCGCCTGGCAATTCGACCATCGCCTTGGCCAGCACGCGGTAGCGCCCGGTCATCAGCAGCACCCAGATCAGGAAGAAGTCCAGGCCGCGGAACACGATCGCGTCCTTCTCCCCGTAGAGCGCCTTGTTGGTCTCGAACTCCCCCGGGTAGTCGCTCCAGTGGCAGCGCGCCTTGACGTGGTGATGGATGTGGTAGCCGTCGTTGAAGCAGCGCCGGTTGTAGCGCGACTCGATGCAGGTGATCGAGTTTCGGTACGCGCACTCCGGGTGCGCGGGGTCGACGAAGGCGTGCTGGGCCCAGTTGCCGGCCATCATCAGGGTCCGGACCATGAGGACGGGGATGATCCACACCACCAGCGTGGCTCGCCAGTCCACGAACACCGCCATGGCCACGACCAGGCCCCAAAAGCTCAGCTCGCCCACGAGCACCCGGCGCGCCATCTTGGGCTGATCGCGGTCGTAGAAGTAGCGCGGCAGATCGACGACGGTCATCGCCATGAAGCGGGCGTAGTAGCGCAGCCAGTCGCCGAAGCGATCGCGCTGGAAGGGCAAGGTCGTGCTCAGATCCCGGTGCAGGTTGTTCTCCGGGTGGTGCATGCCCATGTGGTGGCAAAAATAGGTCTGCGGGGTCTCGCCGAAGAAGGGCCCGAGCAGCCACGGGATGACCTGGTTCAGCGCCTTGTACTCGCGCCGAAACAGGATCCGGTGCGAGGTGCAGTGCAGCATCAGGATGAAGCGATCGAGGGTCCACAGCGCCCAGATCAGCAGGTAGGCCGCGGCGGCCGCCCAAAACCACGGGCCCGTGAGCACCAGCTTGCTCAGGGGAAAGAGCGACAGGCCCAAGGCGATGGTGACCGCGCAGGCGACCATCAAGTGGACGAAGGGCAGGTCCCGAGGGTCTCGGATCATGCGCAGGGCCAGGCGGTCCCAGGGCGCGGGGCGCTCGGGGAGGATCGGCGGCCCCGGGTCGGGTCGGGCGGTCGCGGCCATCCGACGCACGCTAGCAAGCAGCCTCGATCCCAGACATGGGGGCGGGGGGGCTCGGGCCGTGACTCAGCTCGCGCTCAGGCCATGGCGCGGGCCTCGCGTCCCCCCTCGCTCAATCCCCATGGGGCTGCTTGCGGACCTCGAAGCGGCGCTCGCTCCCGTCGAGGACCGGCAGCGGGGGCTGCTCCGGATCGATGAGCCACTTCAGCTCGTCGAGCTCTTCCTCGATGTTGCCCTCGGCCCGACCCGCGTCCGCGCCCTCGACATCGATGTCGTTGCGCTCGATCCCAATCTGGATCTCGCGGTGGCCGTCGGGGCGGTCGCGGACCTTGACCACGACCTCGTCCTCGTCGAAGCCCTGGGCGTAGAGGCGCACGAGCAGCTCCTCCCGGGCCGCCTCGACGTCGGCCTCGCTCAGCGCGAGGTGGAAGGTGCGGTGCGCGAGGCGGCGGGCCCAGACGGTCTCGACCGCGCCCTCGAGGGGCCGCTCGATGACCTCGACGTCGGCGAGCAGCTCGGGGAACTCGGCGCGCAGCTCCTCCTCCAGGACGCCGTAGGGCAGGTCTTCGCCCCACAGGCGCACGGCCAGGCGGGTCGAGCTCGCCTCCACCCCGCCCCGCTCCGTGCGGACCTCGTGGACCATCATGTCGACGCGCTCGGCCCCGCTGGCCTCGGTCAGGAACTCGGCCATGGCCTTGGCGGGCAGCTCGGCGTGCTCGCCCTCGACGGTCAGCTCCACGCTCAGGCCGAGGTCGACGGCGTAGCTCGTCGGGACCACGCAGGCCGCGAACACGGCGAGCACGGCCACGCCCGCGACCAGGGCCAGGCGCGCGCTCGCGGCGAACCACGCCAGGCCCTGGACCAACGCCAACAGCCCGCCCTCGCCGTCCGCGGGGTCCCGATCTTCGAAGCAGCCCGACCACATCCCGAGCAGCTCGGCCTCGAGCTCCGGCGTGGGCTGAGGGATCTCGAGGGGCTCGCCGTCGAGGGGACGACGCTCGTGGAGCTCGCGCAGCAGCGCGTCGAGTTCAGATGGCATGGCGCACCTCCTCCGACTCGAGGCTGGCCGGGCTCAGCGCTCGGTCTTGCTGGGCCGTCCGCTCGCGCAGGTCTCGCAGCGCCCGGGACAGGCGCTTGCGCACCGCCGCCTCGCTGATGCCCAGGAGCTCGGCGATCTCGCGGTGGCGCAGGTTGTCGCCGTAGCGCATCGCGATGAGCTGGCGGATCTCGACGGGCGCCTGGGCCAGGGCCGCGTTGACCCGCGCGAGCCGCTCGTTGGCGAGCAAGCTGGCGAGGGGCTCGTCCTGGCCGTGGAGGCCGTCGGCGACCTGCTCGAGGGCGACGGGTCGCTTGCGCGCGCGGTAGTGATCGATGACCGCGTTGCGAGCGATGCGCAGCACCCACGGCCGGACCTGTCCGCGCTTGGGGTCGAAGTCCGCGAGGTGCTCGACGACCCGCCGAAACACCTCGGCGACGAGCTCCTCGGCGTCCGCCCGCGAGTCCACGCGCCGGGCGATGTAGCGCGCGACGAGCGGGTGCAGCTCCCGGTACAGCCGCGTGAACGCCCGCCGATCCCCCCGCACGGCGCGCCACACCAGGCGCGCCAGGGGGTCACGGGCGTCGAACAGACTCATCTCCCGACCCTACGCGAGGAGCGAGGATCCGTGACCGAGAAATCTCAAAAAGGTGTTGGCACAGGCGCAGGAGCGAGCCTAGCGGAACAGGCGACTCATGGACTCGAACCAGCCGGGCTTGCCCACGAGCTGCTCGAGCTCGCCGTCGTCGAGGTAGACGCCGCCGCACGAGAAGCACTTGTCGACCTTCACGCCGTTGAACACGACCTCGTGGAGCTCGGCCCCACACTTGGCGCAGCGCATCCAGTGCAGCTCCTTGAGGCGCTCGCGCTCCTCTTCGGCGAGCTCGGACTGGCGCTTCTTGACGGCCTCGCGCTTCTTCTCGATCTCCTGGCGGAGGAAGTACTCCTCTTCGGACTCCGTTTGATGGGACATGCTGAAACTCGCTGGGGTTGGGTGGTCAGTTGGGAGGTGAAACTCAGCCGGCCGGCTCGGGGGCGGGCTCGGGCGTGGGATCGGGTTCGGGCGCCGGGGCGGGCGGCTCGGGCTTGGGCTCGGCTCCGCCCCCTGCCCCGCCGGGCTTGTGCTTGTCGAGGTAGCTCTTGGCCGCAGCGTTGTTGGGATCGACGGCGAGCAGGCGCTCGTAGAGATCCACGGCGCGCTTGGTCGAGCCGACCTTGGCCGCGGCCTTGGCCGCGCCCCTCAGCGCCATCTTGTTCTTGGGCGACTGCTCGAGGGCGCGGTCGTAGAACTGGTTGGCGCGGCTGTTGTTGCCCTGGGCGGCGTAGCCGTCGGCCATGCACACGAGCACGTCGAGGTCGTTGGGCTTGATGTCGAAGGCGCGCAGGAGCAGCTTGAGCCCGGCGTCGGCCTGACCGGCCGAGACCTTGTCGCAGCCGCGGGTGACGAGGCCGTCGAAGCCACCGCCGCCGCCGCCGCCGCCACCTCCCCCGCCACCATCGCGCTGCGGGCCGGGGACGGGCGGCGCCTTGGCGATCTCGGCCCCGCCGGTCTCGCCCTCGCCGGTCTCGCCTCCCGCCTCGGTCTCGCCCTCACCGGTCTCGCCCGCGGCAGCATCGGCTCCCGCCGTGTCCAGCGAGCCGCCGCTCATGGCCACGCCGATGATCGAGTCCGTCGACAGGTTGAGCATGCGCTGCACGGCCGCCTGGGAGCCGGTGTCGTCCCCGGCGCGGCGCAGGGCCAGGGCCAGCACGCCCTCCGCCAGGGCGCTGCGCGGCTCGACCGCTTGCAAGCCCGCGATCAGCCCGGTCGGGACCTTGGCCTTCGGGTCGCGCCAAAGCTCGGCGCCCGCGACGATGAGCGCCGCTTCGCTGTCCTCGGCGGGGATCATCGGCGCGACCTCGACGATGTCGCGTCCGCCGGCCAGGCGCGCGAAGGCCCGCAGCTCCGTGAGCCGCGCGGCGTCGGGGGCCGAGTCGAGGGAGTCGACGATGTGCTGGCCGTGGACCTGGTCGTCCTCGGCCCGAGACGCGTAGTCGCTGCGCTGCTCGGCGTCCTGGGCGACGGCGGCGGACAGCTGGTAGGCGAGGCTGCGGCTGAGCAGCAAGTCCGCGAGGGCGAGCTTCATGGTCGCGGCGGCTTCGCCCGTGGGCCCGCCGTCGACGGCGCGCTGCAGCGCCGCCTCGGCCTGGGCGAGCTCCTTCAAGCCGAGCCTGGCGGTCGCGGCTCGGGCCGCGTCGACCTCGGCCGAGGCCACCACCGAGCCCTCGTCGCCTGCGCCCTCCGCCCCAGCCTCGGCGCCCGAGCTCTGGCCCAGGTTGAGCAGCCGTTCGCGGATGCTGGGCACGCCGAACATCAAGCCGACGGCGGCGACGAGTCCGAGCACCGCGAACAACCCCGGCCCGAGGCGACGGCGCTCTTGGCTGGCCTCCGCCGGCTCGGCCACGGGCTGCGCCCCGCCGCGCAGCTCGCGATCGTCGAGGTCGAGCTGGAGCTCGCCGTCGTTGGGCTCGCTGCCCCAGGAGGTCGGACCGTCGACCTGGACGGGGATGTCGAAGCCAGACTCGAGCTCGGGCTCTCGGTCGCGGCCAGAGCCAGAGCCAGAGCCAGAGCCAGAGCCAGAGGCTGCGCCTGCGCCCAGGTTGGGGGCCGGCACGACCGAGGCCGCCGAGCGGGCCGTCGCTGGCGGTGCCGTCGGCTCGACCTCCGGCTCGACCTCCGGCTCGATGTCAAAGTCGGACTCGAGCCCGAGCGCCGCCGCTGGCGACACCGTCTCCGGGACGGGCTCGGGCGCCGCCGGAGGCGCTGGCGGGGGCATGGCCGGCGGCGCGAGGGTGACCGGCTGGGCGATCTCGGGCAGCGCTTCGAAAGCCGAGAAGGCCCCCGCGAACTCGGGCATGTCGCCCAGGCGCACCCACTTCTTGCCCGTGCGCGAGACCTCGTCGTCGGGGTGCATGCGCCCCTCGTCGATCCACTCGCGCAGCGACGCGACGTCGGGGGCCGTGAAGGTGGAGCCGTCCGTAGTCCGGATCTGCCAGTCCTTGACCCGGTGCGCCCCCTCCTCGACCACGAACACGTGGCTGCACACGGAGCAGCGCACGCTGACTGGGCCCGCGCCCAGCTGGCGGCCGTCAAAGCCGAACTCGGTGTGGCACTTCTCGCAGCGAATGACCATTCGCGCTCCGACTCTAACGCCCGAGCCCGAGCATTTCCACCACTCAATCGCCGGGCTTCAGCCGACCAGGGCCAGGATCGTCCCGACGACCCCGACGAGGGCGATGCCGATGACGGTCCCGAAGTAGCGCATGGCCGGCGCGACGCCTTCGACGACGACCTCGAGGCCGGCCTCGGCCTTGCAGTTGGGGCAGGCCAAGCCCTCGCCGTGCCCGCTGTGCTCGCCGCCGTCTTCGTCGGCGCCGGAGCTCAGGGCGGCCCCGTCGAACTGAGTGTGGCATTGGCTGCACACGTAGCGCATGCCATCGGCGTACGACGGCGCCGGGGGGGTGTCAAGCGCAGGAGCTTCCGGGGCCGAGATCCGCCTTTACGGGGCCTTCACGCCCCAGCAAAAGCCGCCCCTGCGGCCCTGTGGCACCATGGTCGATGTGCGGATCCTGCTGATCGAAGACGACGAGAAGCTCGCCGAACGCACGGCCGAGTACCTCCAGTCCCACAAGGCCACGGTCGAGATCGTCCCCGACGGCGAGCGGGGCCTCGAGCGCGCGGCCTCCGGCGAGCACGAGCTGGTGCTCCTCGATCTCATGCTCCCCGGCATCGACGGCCTCGAGCTGTGCCGCAAGCTCCGGCAGCGCTCCAAGGTCCCGGTGATCATCTTGAGCGCCCGCGGGGACGAGGTCGACCGCATCGTGGGCCTCGAGGTCGGCGCCGACGACTACATGCCCAAGCCCTTCTCTCCGCGCGAGCTCCTCGCCCGCATCCGCGCCGTGCTCCGGCGCCACTCGGCCGCCCAGGGCGACGACGAGGACAGCGTCACGACGGGCCCGCTCGAGATCGATCGCGCCCGGCGGACCGCGACCATCGCGGGCGCGAGCTGCGAGCTGACGGCCTACCAGTTCGATCTGCTGTGGCTGCTCGCGACCCAGGCCGAGCGCGTGCTCAGCCGCAATCAACTCCACGCCCAGGTCCGGGCCCTGCGGGGTGAGCCGGCCATGGACTTCGACCCCACCGTCGACCGGTCCATCGACGTCCACCTGAGCAAGATCCGTCAGGCCCTCGACGCCGCCTCCCCGGGCCGGGGCGCCGCGATGATCAAGACCGTCCGCGGCGTCGGCTACGTGCTCTCGCCCCAGGGCTGAGCCCCCGCCACGACCCCCGAGACCGCGATGACCAAGCCGCCCCCCGACGCGCGCCACTCGACCCTGGGCGGCCGCCTGTTCGTGCGCATCTACGCGACCTTCGTGGTCTCGGTGCTGCTGTTCACCGTGCTCGCCGCGGGCTTCGTCGCCTTCTCCTTCTCCCGGGAGCAGAGCCACGTCGAGGCCGTCGTCCAGCGCATCCAGGCCGAGGAGGAGGCCCTGCTGCTGCGCCTGCAGTCCGGCGATCTCGCGGGCGCCCTCGAGGACACCCGCGCCCTCGGGGACGAGCTCGACAGCCACATCGTGCTCTTCCCCCACGAGCCGCCCCCCCACGACGACCCGCACCACGACGGCCGCAAGCCCAAGGCCCGGCCCAAGTTCAGGAAGAACAAGAACAAGGGCAAGAGCTGGCACAAGGGCCGCTGGGACCACCTGCCCGGGGAGAGCGAAGACGAGCGCGAGGTCCGACACCACGTCGCCCAGCACCTGCCCGCGTCGCGCCCCGACCTCCGACGCCTGCGCGCCGGCTTGCCCGTCATCCACCACCAGCGCCCTGCCCCGCCGCTGATCGCCGTCCCCATCGTCGACGACACCCTGGCCAAGCGCGAGCGCGTCGCCGCCGTGATCATCGCGGTGCCCCAGAAAAAGCCGCGCGCGGGCCTGCTCGTCGGCGCGCTGCTCTTGCTGCTGGCCCTCGCCGGCGGCGCGTGGGTCCTCGCCGACTCCCTGTCCTCGCGCCTGGCTCGGCTCGAGCGCAGCACCGACATCCTCGCCAGCGGCGACCTCAAGCACCGCGCGACCCTCGACCGCGAGACCCCCCGCGACGAGGTCGACCGCCTCGCCGTCGCCTTCAACGAGATGGCCGAGCGCCTCGACAGCCTGGTCACCGGGCAGCGGACCCTGCTCGCCAACGTGTCCCACGAGCTGCGCACGCCCATCGCCCGGGTCAAGGTGCTGATCGAGATCCTCGGCGAGCGCCTCGAGGCCCTCGACGAGGCCCAGCGCGCGGGGGACAGCGCCGACCCCGAGACCCTCGCCCGCCTCAGCCGCGGCTTCTCCGAGATGCAAGAGGACATCGACGAGGTCGAGGCGCTGATCCGCGATCTGCTGACCTCTGGCCGGCTCGAGCTCGGCGGCACCATCGAGCGCGAGCCCGTCGACCTCACCGCCCTGTGCGAGCGCGCCGCGGCCCGCTTCGACGCCGAGCTCGAAGGCCTCGAGGCAGGCGCTGTGGAGATCGCCGGGGACCACCTCTTGCTCGAGCGCTTGCTCAAGAACCTGCTGTCCAACGCCCGCCGCGCGTGCCCCGAGGGCGCGCTGACCGTGCGCGTCTCGACCGCGGGCGCGCGGACGCAGGTCGAGGTCGAGGACGAGGGGCCCGGCATCCCCGCCGACAAGCGCAAGCAGATCTTCGAGCCCTTCACCCGCCTCGACTCGGCCCGCGCCCGGGACCAGGGCGGGGTCGGCCTGGGGCTGTACCTGTGCCGCCAGATCGCGCGAGCGCACGGGGCCACGATCTCCGCCGAAGACCGCCGCGACGGCCGCTCGGGCGCCCGCTTCGTCCTCACCTGGTAGCGACTTTGTTCACGGAGCTCGAGCCGGGGCAGGCTCCTGGTCGGGCTGGCGCCGCCGATCTATGGTCCGCCCGTGCAAGCCCACCAAGCCGCCTTCGTCGATCTGCTGGTCCGCTACGAGGTGATCCGCTTCGGCGAGTTCACCCTCAAGTCCGGGCGCAAGTCGCCCTACTTCGTCAACGCCGGCCAGCTGCGCACGGGCCAGGCCATCGCCGGCCTCGGCCGGGCCTACGCCGCGGAGATTCAGCGGGCGCGGCTGGCCTGCGACCTGGTGTTCGGCCCGGCCTACAAGGGCGTGCCCCTGGCGGTCGCGACGGCCATCGGCCTGGCCGAGCGGGGCCTCGACGTGCCCTACGGCTTCGACCGCAAGGAGGCCAAGGACCACGGCGAGGGCGGCATCTTCGTGGGCACCAAGCCCGAGGCCGGCATGAAGGTCGTGCTCGTCGACGACGTGATCACCTCCGGCCGCTCGATCCGCGAGGCCGTCGAGCTGCTGCGCGAGGCGGCCCCGGACGTGCAGGTCACCGCGGCCATCGTCGCCGTCGACCGCTGCGAGCGCGGCCGGTCCGAGAAGACCACCATGAGCGAGCTGCGCGAGGAGCTGGGCGTCGACGTCCGGGCCATCGTCGACATCCGGGAGGTCGTCGCCTACCTCCACGGCCGCCAGATCGACGGGCGCGTGGTCCTCGACGACGCGGGCAAGGCCGCGATCGAGGCCTACCTGGCCGAGTACGCCGGCCAGGCTTGAATCCAGGGCCCGGGGTGTGGCAACGAATGCCCGACTCCCCTGGGGGCAATGGTCCCATTTCGACGTGTGCTCTCTGGTGAGACCCACCAGTGAGCACATTCGTACATTGAAGGCTGATATCGCCCATTGCCCCCTACGCGGGGCCTGGAACCCTCCACGCATCACCAGGCCTGGAGTGTGGCGTTTTCGACTCTCAACTCTAGTAGCCATACTCCCTACGCGCTTTGCCTGCTACACCCCTTGCCATGCGCAAGGGAATCACGATGGGCTTCATCGCCGCGCTGGCGTGCACGAGCGCCTGCGGCGACTCGAGCGATCCGGGTGCCGAGGACGAGGCGACGGACACCGCTGGCACCAGCAGCGACGACGAGGTCGGCAGCGAGCAGGGCACCGGAGAGGCGGGCACCACCGGGACCACCACCGGCGACGGCGACACCACGACCACCGGCGACGGCGACACCACGACCACCGGCGACGGCGACACCACGACCACCGGCGACGGCGACACCACGACCACCGGCGACGGCGACACCACGACCACCGGCGACGGCGACACCACGACCACGGGCGACGGCGACACCGACACCACCGGCGATGGCGACACCGACACCACCGGCGGCCAAGAGTGTGGCACCACCCTCTACGCCACCGTGCGCGACTTTCAGATCGCCCACCCCGACTTCCAGTACACCACCGGCGTCGATCTGGGCATCGTCGAGGTCGACCTCGGCGCGGACCAAAAGCCGGTCTACGCCGGCAACCCGAACACGCCCACGACCACCGGCGTCGACAATTTCAACCAGTGGTACAACGACGTCGACGGCGTGAACCAGCCCTTCGAGGTGCCCATCGAGCTCCTCGAGATCATGCCGGGCGTCTACGAGTACGCCAACGGTGCCTTCTTCCCCATCGACGATGAAGGTTGGGGCAACGAAGGTAATCCACACAACTACCACTTCACTCTCGAGCTCCACACCAACTTCCTCTACACCGGCGGAGAGGTGTTCACCTTCGAGGGCGACGACGACCTGTGGGTGTTCGTCAACGGCAAGCTCGGCATCGATCTCGGCGGCGTGCACGGGCCGCTCGAGGGCAGCATCGACATGGACGCCCTCGCGGGCCAGCTCGGCATCGAGATCGGCGGCCTCTACGACCTCGACTTCTTCTTCGCCGAGCGACACACCACGCAGTCGAACTTCAAGATCACGACTACGATCAACTGCTTCAACCCGCAATAATCACTCTAGGAGAGAGCTGCCCCATTTTCTTGGTGGCACACTCTGGCAATTGGGGGCGGTCTCGGGTAAACCCGGACCGCCCCTTTTTGCCCCAATGCTGCGTCTAGTCCCGACTCACGTGTTCACTGGAGCGACCGGCTTTGTCGGTTCTGCCATCGTTTTGGAGCTTCTGGAGCGAGATCCTCGAGCAGAAGTGCTCGCCATCGTTCGCCCGGGCGAAATCGAACCAAGTATACGCCTTCGCGAGACCCTGCACAAAGTCGCGCGTCTGTATGCGCTCGAAAGCGCACAGGGTGTAGAGATTCACACGGCCATCGATCAGCGCTGCCACGCCATCGCGGGCGACCTCTTCGAGCCTGCGTGCGGCGTTCACCTCGACGACTCGCGCCCCTGGGAAGGCGCCGAGTTCTGGCACTGCGCAGCCTCGCTCCAGTATCAGGACCGCCATGCCGACAACATCTACCGGACCAACACCCAGGGCACGGAGCACGCCCTCGATCTGGCCCGGCGGGCCGGTGCGCGCTGCTTCAACTACATCAGCACGGCCTACGTCGCCGGCACCCGCTCGGGGTCGATCCTCGAGCAACCCGTCGAGGAGGGGCACAACAACAACCACTACGAGCGCTCCAAGGTGCGGGCCGAGCAGATGGTCCAGTCCGAGCCGACGATGCGGACCCGGATCCTGCGCCCGAGCATCGTGATCGGGCACTCGAAGACCCGCGCAGCCCTCAACTTCAACGGCATGTACGGCTTCCTGCGCGGGCTGGTCAAGTTCCGCGGCGCGATGGAGCGAGCCCAGCGCAGCCTCGCCGCGCGCCTCGACGTGCGCGTGCGCGCCGATCGACACGGGACGGTGAACCTGATCCCCGTCGACCACGTGGCCCGCGACGCCGCCCGCTTGAGCCTGCGCGACGCCCCCGATGGCATCTACCACCTGACCACGGCCACACCGATCAACACGGGCTCGACCCTCGACACGCTGTTCGAGCTGGCCGGTTTTCGGCGCCCCAAATTGGTCCAGACCTGCGACGAGTTCAGCTCCCTCGACGCGCGCTTTCATCGGCGCGTCGACTTCTATACGGCCTACCTCGTCGGCCCCAAGCAGTTCTCCCGCGCGCACACCAACGCGGCCGCGGGCACCGACGAGGGCGGCACCTTCGTCCTCGACACGGACACGCTGACCGACTTTTGCAACTGGTACGTCGAGCGCCTCGAGGCCCGACGCTCGGTCCTGCCGGCGACGCGATGAGCCTGCCCCAGCGTCCCCACCGACCCGACGACGGCGCCTTCATCGTGGGCACGGGCCGGTGCGGATCGACCCTGCTGACGCAGATGCTGCGCCGGCACCCCGAGCAGCTGAGCGTGTCCGAGCTGTTCGCCTTCATCAGCGATCTGGGCAACCAGATCCCGCGCTGCTTTCCGCCCGAGGCCATCGACGGCGACGCCTTTTGGGCCATCGTCGCCGGCGTGCACCCGCGCCAGAACCTGCTGCTGCGCCACGGCCTGCGCATGCCCGAGGTGCTCTACGACTTCGAGCGCGGTCGCTTCGAGGCCAGCGCGGGCGTCCCCGCCCTCGCCCTCACCACCTTGCCGCACCTCGAGGCCGACCCCTTCGGCTCCGCGCACGCTGGCGACGTCGACGGGCGCCTCGACGAGCTCGAGGCCGTGGTCCGCGGCTGGGGCCGGGCGCCAGCTGCCGATCACTACCGCGCGCTGCTCGGCTGGCTGACTCGTCGCTACGGCCGGCGGGCCTGGGTCGAGCGCTCCGGCGGAACCCTGCGCATCGTCCACCGGCTGATCGAGCAGTTCCCCCACGCGCGCTTTGTCCACATCGTCCGCGACGGGCGAAACACCGCGCTGTCGATGAGCCGCCACATCGGCTTTCGCATGGCGCTCATCGCCTTTCAGCTCGTCGAGTTCCTCGGCGTCGACCCCTTCGACGATCCAGACCGGAGCGAGGTCGACGATCTGCCCGACGACCTCGCCGCGCTCTTGCCCGAGCACTTCGACGCCGAGGCCTTTTGGGCCTACTCCCTGCCCCCCGCGCTGTGCGGGCACTACTGGTCGGGCGAGATCATCCGCGGCCTCGAGGCCCTCGACGCGCTCGAGCGCGATCGCGTGCTCACGCTCAGCTACGAGCGGCTGCTCAACCAGCCGCGGGAGCAGCTGCGGATCCTCGACGCCTTCCTGAGCGGCCCAGAGGCCGCCGAGCAGCCCGCCTCGCGCGCGTGGATCGAGGGCTGCCTGGGCCTGATCGGCGCGGGCCGGTCGGCATGGTCGGAGCTCCCCGAGCGCGAACGCCGAGAGCTCGAGGCGGCCTGCGCCCCGGGCTTCGAGGCCCTCGCCGCCCGCGGCCTCCGGGCCGTCTAGGCAGGCTGACGAACATCCCTCATACTCCAGCCGTTCATGCTCCAGAGCATCGCCATTTCCGCGCTGGTGGTCATCATGATGGTCACCATTGGGCTCGAGCTGACCCTCGAGGATCTGGGGAATGGACTGCGCGAGGGCAAGTGGCTCGTCCTCGCCGTGCTCGCCAACGTCGTGCTCGTGCCCGCCCTCGCCTACGGCCTAGGCCTCGCCACGGCCTTGCCCGCGGGCATCTTGCTCGGCGCGATGGTCTGCGCCTCGGCCCCGGGGGGGCCGACCGGGCCGTTGTTCACGCGCATCGCTGGGGCCGACCTCGCCTTCGCCACGGCGCTCCAGGTGATCCTGTGTGTCATCGGTCTGGTCAGCGCGCCGCTGACCCTCACCTTGTTGCTCAACCACCTCGGCGAGAGCGAGGCGACCCGCACGAGCGTCGCAGGGACGCCGCTTTGGCCCATGGTGAGGACCTTGTTCGTGTTCCAGCTGGTCCCCCTGGCGACCGGCATGCTCGTGCGGAGGCAGCGACCCGAGCTCGCCGCGCGCATGGCCAAGCCCATGGGCACCGCGGCCAACGTGCTGCTGCTGGTGATCATCGTCGGCATGCTCGCTACCCGCGGCAAGATCTTGCTCGAGCAGTCCCTCGTGGTCCACGGCGTGCTCGTGGCCATGGTGGTCCTCCCCCTGGGCCTGGGCCGGCTGTCTCCCTCGGCGACCGAGCCCCAGTCCAAGGCCATGGCGACGGCCATGGTGACCACCGTGCGCAACCTGTCCGTGGCCCTGCTGCTCTCGGCGACCTTCTTCGAAGATCCAGCCGTCGACGCCGCCATCTTGGTGTGGGGCTTTTACATGATGCTGCTGCCCGCGGGTGTGGCTGCGCTGCTTGGGCGTCGGGCTCGCCGGGTCGATCCAGCCCCCGCAATGGCCGACTGAGCTCTGCTCTACCCCCACAGGCATCTGCGAACCGGGGGCGCTTCGTCGCTATCCGCTCCTCCGCTATGGCTTGGTGGGCAATGGGGTTCGTGCCTTCGAGAAGGCTGGTGGTCGCCCCCGCGAGCGGGGGCGTGGAGTCGTTGACAGTCTCTGAGTTGCGCGCCGAAGCCGTTTACGCTCGGCTTACGCGGGGGCGACGGCCCTCCCCCACCCCACCCGCCATGCTCCTCATCATGATTCGCCGCCGAGTCCTCGTCCCCGCCCTCGCCCTCGCTGCCGCCCTGGTGCTGCCCAGCCTCGCCCACGCGAAAAAGGGTGAGGGCAAGCACCAAAAGCGCGTCGCCAAGATGTGCGAGAAGATTCAATGCTCCGATCAGCAGGAGCGGGAGATCGGCCAGGTCTTCCAGCAGATGCACATCGACACCAAGGCCGACCGCGCCACCATCAAAGACCTGCGCAAGCAGATGGCCGACGAGTGGGCCAAGGATCGGCCGAGCGAGGCCACCCTCGAGAGCCTGGCCAAGAAGGTCGCCGCTCACGAGCAGAACATCGCCGATCGGCGCATGGACGCGATGATGGAGCTCCACGGGGTGCTCGACGCGGAGCAGCGCAAGCAGGTCGCCGCCCAGCTCATGAAGGGCAAGGACGGCAAGGGCAAGGGCAAGGGCAAGAAGGCCAAGAAAGACAAGCAGGCTCGCTGAGCCGCACCGGTCCACCGTCCTCGACGCGCAGGCATGCAGCCTGCGCGTTTTTTCGTGCCTCCAGCTCGAACTCGCCCGAGCTCGCCACCGCCCAATCCAAGCGCAGCTCACTTTACACGACGCTGACTCCCAGCCAACGGCTCGCCTCCCCGAAGCGGCGAATGATCAGAGTGTGGCCGGGAGAGACGACTCCCACCCACCTCGAACACTCCCCACTCTTCAAAAGGACCCATGACCATGAGCATCGCCAGCCTGATCGGAACCCGCCTCGCCACTGGACTCGGAGCCCTCGCCATCGCCGGCAGCGTCGCCGGAGGTGCAGCCGCCACGGCGTACGCCGCCCCCGAGCGCGGCGACCGGACTGAAACACGCGCAGATCGGGAGGACGGCCCCCTGAAGGCGTTCCGCCAAGATCTGCGCGAGCAGACCAAGGCCGACCGCGAGGCCGTCGAGGAGATGCGCCGCGAGCTCGCACAGGAGTACGCCAAGGACAGCCCGGACACCGCCAAGATGGAGCGCCTGTTCGCCGCCATCGAGGCCCGGGAGGACGCCATCTCCGAGACCCGCTTCGACGCCTGGGTCCGCGTCCACGCCGAGCTGACCCCCGAGCAGCGAGCCAAGGCCGCCCAGCGCATGGCCAAGGGCAAGGGCGGCAAGGGCAAGCACGGCAAGGCCAAGCCCGGCAAGGGCAAGCCTGGCAAGGGCAAGGGCAAGGGCAAGGGCCACCACGCCGACGACCGCCCGAGCACCCCCGCCGCTGCCGAGGACGTCGCCAAGCCCGAGCCCAAGTCCAAGCGCGAGCGCCGACGCGCCGCCCGGGCAGCCAAGAAGGCCGAGAAGGCCGCGCGCTGAAGCCACAGCTCCCC
Source organism: Plesiocystis pacifica SIR-1 (assembly GCF_000170895.1). Lineage (GTDB taxonomy): Bacteria > Myxococcota_A > Polyangia > Nannocystales > Nannocystaceae > Plesiocystis > Plesiocystis pacifica. Next base: position 69,514 of record NZ_ABCS01000017.1, read on the forward strand.
ACAGCCACCACCCCCCAGCGGGCCGCGAATCATCGCGGTCCGCTTTTTCGTGCTCGCGCGTAACCTCGCCGGGCCTGCGGCACTACCGAGGGAACATGCGCCGCACCCGAGACATCGCCGCCCTCTCGCTCTCGACCCTCTTCCTGCTCACGCTCGGCGCCTGTACCGAGGGCGAGGAGGAGGAAGGCTCGGAGGCCGCCGAAGGCGAGACCGCCAACGCAGACGAGGCCGACACCGAGTCCGAGTCCGAGTCCGACTCCGGCGAGACCACCACGGAGTCCTCGGAGACCACCGGGGGCACGGGCTGCTCCCCCGTCGGCGTCCCCCAGGGCGACGCGGCCCTGTCCAGCTGGCTCGAGCAGGGCAGCTACCTCGACTGGCAGGCCGAGGGCGCGGTCCACCCCAGCAGCGGTCCGCACTTCGGCGGCGTGCGCACCTTCGTCGACGACTGCCTGTCCCAGTCGCTCACCGCCGGGACCACCAGCGCGGTCGGGGGAGCCTCGGTCAAGGAGCTCTACGGCGACGGCGACGAGGTGCTCGGCTGGTCCGTCATGCTCAAGGTCGCCGAGGGTGAGGGCGGCGACAGCTGGTACTGGTACGAGATCTACGAGGGCCAGGTCTACGGCGACGGCGTGGGCATCACGCTGTGCACCAACTGCCACGGCGGCGGGCAGGACTTCTTCCTCACGCCCTGGCCGCTGCAGTAGTCAGGGCGCGGGCGCGAGCCCAGTTTGGGGCACGCCCACGATCCGGGCGGTGCTGAAGGCTTCTTGCGAGACCCACACCCGCACCGAGCTGGCGAAGCTCAGCGCCCGACCGTCGGCGAGAAAGCGCGGGTGGTAGTCGACGAACTCGTTGTGGGTCAGCGAGGAGGTCTCGGGCCCGGCGTCGCCGGTCGCGTCGAGCTGAACCAGACCGATCTCGCGGCGGTGGGTGTCCACGCGGTGGGCGAAGGCCAGCATCCGCGGGCCGGCCTGCGCGGGGCTCAGCGCGAGGCCCCGGGGCTCGATGGGCCTGGCGAGCACGCGCGCCTCGAGGTCTTTCGGGGTCAAGGTGATCAGCAGGGGCGCCCCCGCCTTCGCCGCGCCCCTCCCCTTCCCGTTCCCCTTGCCCTTGCCCTTGCCTCGCGGCGGCGTGGCCAGCTCGCGCGCGGCCCGGGCCGCGCCCTTGGCGAGCAGGCGCAGCTCGATGATCTCGATGGTCTCCTGGGGACTCCGCGCGACCAGGATGACCCGCGGCGCGAACGCACCGTCGGCGTCCACGCCCTCGACCACGGCCAGGTCCAGGAGCTGGCGCCCCTCGGCGAAGAACTGCGTGGGCACCCGCAAGTGCGCCCCGGGGCGGCGACGATCGACGAACTCCACGGCGTGGGCCTGACCGCCCGGCTCCCGAGGATCGTCGCTGGGCGTCCGGGTCAGCACGGCCACGCGCCAGGGATCGACGAAGTCGAGGGGGCCCATGCGCACGCCGGGCAGGCGCAGCAGCTCGACGGAGCCCGCCCCGCCCGCCTCGACCTCGGTCAAGGTCGCGCCCGCGCCGACCACGGGCTCGAAGGCCTCCTCGGTCAACCACACCCGGAGCACGGCCTCGTCCCCGGACTGCTCGGCCCGGGCCAGCAACAGCGCGTCGCCCTCGGCCATGCGCGGGGCGAGGACGCCGAGCTCCGCCGATGGGTTCGCCGGCAAGCTCAGCTCGCCGAGCTCGCGCCAATTGCAGCCCGGGCCCGGCTCGCGCCGCCACACCATCAGCTCGCTGTCCCGGGTGATCACGCCCAGGGTCGCGCCGTCGCGGCTCGCGTGCAGGCGCGGCGACTCGGCCATGGCCAGCTCACCGCCCAGCAGGCTCTCGCAAGGCTGCGCGCCCTCGATGACCAGGCGCTCGCGCGCCGCCAGGGCCCCGCCGCCCGCCTCGGCGGACGCGAGCGCGCTCGTCAGCAGCTCCGGCGGGACCCACTCGAGCACCATCGTGTCGCCGACGTCGAGGTCGAGGGTCTGGGCGTCCTCGCTGTAGATCTCGATGGCGTGGCGGGCCACGAGCACGCCCCCGTCCGGGTCCGGGATGGCCACCCCGGTCTCGAGGGTGTCCATGAGCGACACGACCCCGGTCTCGAGGCCGAGGGCGTCGTCGAGCTTGCCCTGGGCCGAGGCGATGCGCTCGTCGAACTCTTGCGGCCGGGCGATCATCTGGCGCGCGACCTCGATCTCCGACTCGAATTGCAGCTCGGCCACCGTCGGCCGGACCTCGTCGACCCGGGCCAGCAGCTTGCGCTGCTGAAACAGCGCCTCGAGGGCGCCGTGCCCGGGCAGGCGCAGGACCGGGCTGTCCCCGACGGCGTCGACGCTCAGCGCGTGGGGGAAGGCGAAGTCCCCGACGCTCACGGCCGCGTAGTCCCGAGCTTCGAAGTCGGCGATGGCGTCGGGCGCGGGCTCGAGCTCGACGCCCGACCAGTCGACGGCCGAAGGATCCTCGAACACCACGAAGCCAAAGCCGCGCTGGTCGGCGAGCTCGAGCAGCTTCGCGGCGCCCTCGGCCTCGCTCTCGGGCAAGACGTCGGCGGCCACCGCCAGCCAGTCCTCGAAGCGATCGACCTCGACCTCGAAGCCCCCCTCCTCGAACACGGCGTAGTAGTCCACGTCGCCGGCCTGGGTCACGACCAGGACGCGGTTGCGCTCCTCGGGCGCCCCCTCCCCGCTGTCCCGCGTGGCCGTCCACAGCGCCGCGCCCAGGGCCCCGAGCACCGCGAGGCCCAACACGGCGATGCGCGGCCGCACGCTCGCGCGGAGGGCCTCGACCTCGCGAGTCATCGCCCCGAGTATACGCGCCGCGCTCGGGGGCTCCCGCCCCGCCCCACCATTTGGAGGGCTGGTGACTCGGATCAGGTCTGGGTCGCCGCGCGCACGCCGTTGGCGTACAGCTGCAGGCCGAGCCCGAAGGCCGGGCGGGCCTCGGCGCCGAAGCGGCGCGCGAGCCAGCGCGGGTGGTTCTCCGGGTAGAGGAAGGCCTCGGGGTGCGGCATCAGGCCGAACACACGCCCGCTCGCGTCGCACAACCCGGCGGCGCCGTCCGGCGAGCCGTTGGGGTTCGCCGGCCACTCGCTGGTCGCCTCGCCCTGGGCGTCGACGTAGCGCACGGGCACCCGGCGCTCGGCGAACAGCTGGTCGCGCACGGCGTCGGAGGCGAACACCAGCTTGCCCTCGCCGTGGCGGCTGGGGCTCTCGATGCTCTCGACGCCCCGGGTCCACACGCAGGGGCTCTCGGGGTCGACGCGCATGCGCACCCAGGCGTTGCGGTAGCCCAGGCGATCGTTGCCGACGATCGACACCTGCTGAGGCGCGAGGGCCTCGGGGCTCGCCTCGCCGAGGGCCCCGGGCAGCAGGCCCAGCTTGGTCATGACCTGAAAGCCGTTGCACATCCCGACCGCGAGGCCGCCGTCGGCGATGAAGCGGGCGAGCTCGCGGCCCAGGCCAAAGCGCATCCGGTTGGCGAACACCCGGCCCGAGGCGACGTGGTCGCCAAAGGAGAAGCCGCCGATGAACACGAGGATCGAGGCCTGGCTCAGGCGGCCGGGCTCGGCCAGGAGGTCGGAGACGTGGACCTGCTCGACCTGGGCGCCGAGCAGCTCGAAGGCCGCGGCGCTCTCGGCCTCGCAGTTGAGCCCGTAGCCCGTGGGCACGAGCACGCGCACGGCCTCGGCGGCGCCGTCGAGCTCGAAGGCGTCCATGATCGCCGTCCGCTTGGCGGCGAAGCTGGTCCCAAAGTTCCGTCCCTGGTGTTGCTCAGAGTCCATGAAGCGCCTCCCCAAAGCGTCCCCGCAGCGCGGCGAGGGTGGTGTCGATGACCGTGCCAGAACCAGAGCCAGAACCAGCGCCCGTGCTCACGCGCAGCGTCGGCGCCTCGACCACCCGGCCGAGTCGCTGGAGACCGTGGGCTCCGAGCGCCGCCTCGACGGCCTCGCCCTGGGCCTCGGCGCAGGTCAAGACGATGCGGCCCGTGCTCTCGGCGAACAGCTGGGCCGCCGCCGAGAGGCCGTCGGTGTCGAGCTCGAGCTCGAGCCCGAGGCCGCTGGCCAGCACCATGTGGGCGAGGCTCAGGGCCAGCCCGCCGCGGGCGCAGACGTGGGCCGAGCGGATCAAGCCGGCGTCCCGAGCCCCCGCGAAGGCGCCGTAGCGCGCCCAGCAGGCCTCGAGATCGGTGCGCGGCAGATCCGTCGGCGGCAGGGGCGAGCCCGCGTCCGCCCGCGCCCGCTCGAGCTCGCTCGCGCCCAGCTCGAGGGCCGTCGCGCCCAGCAAGTACACGCGGTCGCCCGCGGCCCGCGGCTCGAGGTCCAGGCACGCGCCGACGTCCGGGGTCTGACCCATGACGCTGACGAGCAGGGTCGGCGGGATCGAGATCTTCACGCCGCCCAGGAAGGCGTCGTTCTTCATCGAGTCCTTGCCCGAGATCAGCGGGACGCCGTAGGCCAGGCACGCGTCGTAGAGGCCCTGGCAGCAGCGCACGAGCTGGGCGAGCTTGTGGTGCCCGTCGGGGGTCTTGGCCGACTGGATGGGGTCGGGCCAGCAGAAGTTGTCGAGGGCGGCGATGCGATCGAGGCGGGCGCCCGCGCACAGCACCCGGCGCACGCCCTCGTCGACGCAGGCCCGGGCCATGGCCTCGGTGTCGATGTCGGACAGCCACGGGTGGATGCCCTCGCCGAGGATCACCCCCTCGTCCCGGCCGTGGCGCACGCGCATGGCGGTGGCCGTGGACGGCACGTCGCCCTCGACCCCGAGCAGGGGCTTGATGACGCTCAGGCCCTTGACCTCGTGGTCGTAGCTCCGCGCCCGGTCGTCGTTGGCCGACAGGTTGGGCCGCGCGAGCAGGTCGAGCAGGGCCGCGCCGCAGTCGAGCTGGGCCAGCGCCGCCTCGGCAGCGCCCGCGTCCACCACCCGCGCCTGCGCCGGCGACCAGCGGGCCTCGAGGGTCGGCAGCGGCACCCCGTCGTGCATGAACTCGAGGCTCAGGTCGCAGACCTCGAGCGCGCCGTAGTCCACCCGGAAGCGGCCGTCGTCGGTGAACTCGCCGAGCACCGAGGCCTCGACCTCGCGCCGCGCCGCCAGCTCGAGGAAGGCGTCGAGCTGCGCCGGCGGGACCGCGACGGTCATGCGCTCTTGGGCCTCGGAGATGAGGATCTCCCAGGGCGCCAGGCCCGGGTACTTGAGCGGCGCCTTGGCCAGGTCGATGCGCGCGCCGTTGGTCGCCTCGGCCATCTCGCCCACGGAGCTCGACAGGCCGCCCGCGCCGTTGTCGGTCATGCCCGAGTAGAGCCCGCGGTCCCGGGCCTCGCTCAGGAAGTCCCACATCATCTTTTGGGTGATCGGGTCGCCGATCTGCACGGCCTGGACCGGCGAGCTCTCGTCGAGCTCGACGCTCGAGAAGGTCGCCCCGTGGATCCCGTCCTTGCCGATGCGCCCGCCGACCATGACCACGCGATCGCCGACGGCGATGGGCTTGTCCTCGGTCGGCCGCGGCGCCCGCTCGGGAGGGGGGCCCGGGACGGTCACCGGCATGGCCGCCACGGTCCCGCAGTAGACCAGGGGCTTGCCGGCGTAGCGCCCGTCGAACAGCTCGAAGCCGCGGCTATAGGGGATCCCCGACTGGTTGCCGCCGTCGATGACACCGTGGTGCACCCCGTCGCGGATCCGTCGCGGGTGCATCAGGCCGGGGGGCAGGCCGCTGCGATCGCGGAGCGGGCCGCGGGGGTCGCCAAAGCAGTAGCCCCACACGTTGGACAAGAGATCCGCGCCCAGGCCCGTGCCGAAGGAGTCGCGGTTGACCCCGACGATGCCCGTCATCGCGCCGCCGTAGGGGTCGAGGGCCGAGGGCGAGTTGTGGGTCTCGACCTTGTAGACGAGGTGGTCCGCCTCGGTGAAGCGGACCACGCCGGCGTTGTCGTGGAACACGGAGACCAGAAAGTCCTCGCCCTCCGGGTCGGCGCCGCTTTGCTTGCGGGCGTCCGCGACGGCCTCGGTCGCCGCGCGCACGTAGCTGCGAAACAACCCGCGCTCGATCAGCGTCTCGTCTCCCTGCGGGTCGACGTAACGGATCGGCGAGGCGAAGATCTTGTGCTTGCAGTGCTCGGACCAGGTCTGGGCCAAGCACTCGAGCTCGGCGTCGGTGGGATCGCGCCCGAGCCCGCGAAAGTGCGCGGCGATGGCCTGCATCTCTGCCAGGGTCAGGGCGAGCATGCCCTCCTTCGAGATGCGCTCGAGGGTCGCGTCGTCGGCCTCGCGCAGGGCCACCGGCTCCACACCTGGGGCTCGCTCGCTGCCCGCCCTGGGCACGCGCAGATCGACGCTGCGCGGCGCCTGGACGAGGCTGTGGCGCTCGATCAGCGGGTTGTAGAGGAGCTCCCGCGCCGCGGCCTCGAGGGTCGGACCGTCGACGCCCCAGACCAGATAGAGGGTCGAGCTGTAGGCATGGCCATCCAGGCTACGGCGAAGACAGTCGCTCGCCGCACGACGGACGCTGTGACCGATCGCGTCCGTGACCCCAGGCAAGAAACCGACCGACAGGATCCACGGCGCCTCGCCGTCGCGCTCCGGGTCTGGAAGCATTCCCAGCGCCCCGATCTCGGCGACGGGATCGACGAGAGCCTCGAGCACGCGCTGGGCCTCCTCGTCGCTCAGACCGAGATCGAGGTGATAGCTTTTGCGCGTCTGCAGGGCCGCCGGGCTCAGCTCGAGCCAGGTCTCGAGCCGCTTGCGGGTGGCCTCTGCGAGGGGATCCACGAGCCCCGGTCGCACCTCGATCTCGAGCCGATGCACGCTCACGGGCGCATGACTCCCCCGCGGGCGACGAGCTGTCAATGGCCTCTGGCAGCCTTCAATCGTGCGTCCAGCGACATTCTCAGCTGCGCGCGGGGCTCGGTCCGCGCCGATCCGAGGCTCCCGGCGGGGGCGGAGCGACGGGCGCATCTGCGGCCCTTGGTGCTCCGAGGCCCCCTGCGATGGTTTTTTTGCCTGGCACCAACACGCCCGAGCGGCCCCCAGAGCGCGGACGACAGCCCTCGGAGCGAGACGCATCTCCCCGAGAGATCGCACCTTTTCGACGCCGCCCGATGTGGCATCGCGGGCGTGCGCGCGGTTGGATCCAATGGCGCCAGGGCGCCCCCTCGGGCGCGCACACTTGACAGGTCCGCGAGCACCCTGCACCATTTCCCTCGACGGCTACGGATTGCTAGGCGGATCGCTGTCCGAGATGGGACAGGAGCCATGCGGCGAGCCAGGACGGGGTTGCGCTGAGACACCCCACGCTCGTCGAAGCGCCGTCACGCTTCGCAAAGCGCTCTTCTACAGGGCTCGAAAGCCAACCCGCTCATGACGCGGCGTGCCTCGCTGGACTCCAGCGAGAGCGGAACACGCAGACTCGCGCGGACGCCAGCGACAGACAGATCGAACACATGATGACGCTCTCCTCCACCCAAGGACTCCAACGTGGCAGCTGAAGCGCACGCCGTCCCAGAACCCAGCCAGACCCGCACCGCGGTCGTCGACGAGCAGTGGCGCCAGTCCCTGCTCCAGGTCATGCGCCAGGTCGTCAACAACCTGCCCGACGAGACCTCCCTCGGCGAGCTCGTCGCCGCGACCCGGGCCAACCCCCACCTCGCGCCGATGCTCGGCTACATGTCGGTGCAAGAGCTCATCGACATGGCCGTCGCCAGGCCGCCCCGCCCCTCGCCGAGCAAGACCGGCCGGCCCCAGAGCCAGGTCCAAGACAGCGCGAGCGTCGAATACGACGAAGACGGCAACCCGCTGATGGCCCTGCCGAGCACCGGCCCCGCCGTCATCCGCCGCCGCGCCGACGTCCCCGACGGCGACCTCCGCATCCTCCGAGCCCTCGCCGACGACGGCCCGCTCAGCGAGCCCTCGCTGGTCCGCGCGACCAAGCTGACCTCCGACCAGGTCAAGCTCGTGCTCCGCCACCTGCGGACCAAGGGCTGGATTCACATCGAGGGCAGCGGGGCCAAGCGCAAGATCAAGGTCACCCGCAACGGCTCCTCGCACCTGCGCAAGTCCAGCCGCCGACGCCGCTAGGGTCCGCGCCAACCCAAGGCCACCATCAAAAAAGAGCCCGGGCTTTCGCCCCGGGCTCTTTTTTGATCCGCGCGTCCGCGCTCAGCCGATGGGCTGGAAGGACTGCTGAATCGCGCCGGTGAGGCAACCGATGGCGTCGGAGAAGTCCGTGTCACACACCGACTCGATGCAGCAGCGCACGCGGTCCTCGGTGTTGAGGGCCTCGCAGACCTCCTTGACGCGCACGGGCGGGATGGCCTGGCCCGTGAAGCCGCCCATGCCGTCCTCGCCGGTGCAGCCCGGTCCAATGCTGAACTCGAACTTCTTGCTCTCGGCGGTGCCGGGGTCGCCCGGGAGGATGTCGCCGTCCGGGTAGGGCGCGCCGTTCCACTCGCGGTAGACCAGGTCCATCACGCCGCCGGCGATGGGCTCGAAGGGCACCTCGTCGTTGTTCTCGGTGACCACCGGCACGCCGAGGATGCCGAGCATGATGACCTCTTTGTTCTGGCCGGCGATGAGGTCGTTTTGGAGGTAGTCGAGGTAGCGCGTGAGCGGGTGCAGCACGCCGTTGTCGACGGAGTTGCAGTCGGCGTAGACCCCGTTCATGTCGGGCTCCCCACACTCGACGCCCGCGTTCCAGCACACCGCCGAGGTCGCCTGGGGGGTCATGGTCGCCGGGTTGGTCTCCCAGAACTCGTCGTTGTTGGAGTCCGTGAAGTAGGCGTAGCCGTTGGGCGAGCGCACCGAGCAGTCGGCCTCGTCGGTGACGATGGCGACGGCGAGCACCGCCCCGTCACGCAGGAAGGGCTCGTTGCCCTGGTTCCACTGGGCGCCGGGGTTGATGGCCTGCAGCATGGCCTCGAGGGGCGCCTCGTAGCCGCAGCCGGCGATGCCCTGGGGCCCGATGCAGCTCAGCGCGCCCTGGATGTTGTCGCCGGGGACGTTGGTGTCGTCGCCCTCGAAGTGGATGAAGTTGCCGTTGGGCTCGATGGCCACGGGGCAGGCGTCGGTGCAGGCCTGCGGGAAGGAGGGCGGGTTGTCGCCGAGGCCCGTGAACTGGTCGATGCGGGTCGTGCAGGCCGTGTTGATCGGCGCGCCCTGGGCCGGGTCGTAGCCGGGCAGCTCGAACTGGGTGCACGAGGGGTGCCCCAGGTCCGTGGTCGTGACCATGATGTTCACGTCCGGGACCAGCAGGTTGCCCTCGGCGTCCTCGAGCTCCTCGAGCTTGTCGATCAGCAGGGGGAAGTTGGCCGAGAGGTTGACCTGCTCCTCGCCCATGGTGCCGGAGTTGTCGATGACGAACAGGAGGTCGATCTTGTTGCACTCGCCGTCCCCCGAGGCGCACGAGCCCTGGTTGCCGGTGGAGGTCTCCTCCTCCATGTCGAGGCAGCCGCCGGGCGGGCAGCCGTCGGTCTCGCTGCTCTCGCCGCCGATCGTGTCGTCCTCGGGGCCGTCGTCGATGCCGTCGTCGATGCCGTCGTCGTCCAGGGTCACGGTGATACCGGTCTCGTCATCGTTACCGCCAGAATCACCACAGGCGACGACCAGGGCGAAGCTACCGAGCACACCCGAGGCAAAAAGCAAGTTGAAAGTCTTCCTATGCATCGTTCCTCCGAGGATGGCCCAGCCTACACGCTTTCGCGCATGCGCGGGACCGCTTCGGCCCAACTTTGTCACCGGAGTGCTGGAATTCCTCACGCACTCCTGGCGAGAATTCCGCGACTTTAGCGAGCGCTCACGCCGGAATTTTCACGCACCTCGCGAAGCGGCCCGTAAACGGTGATCCGTTCACGGGCCGAGCGGGTGTCGCGGACGCTGCGCTACTCGACGGGCACGAACACGTCCTGGATCACGTCGCCGAGGCATCCGATGGCGTTGCTGAAGTCGTCGTCGCAGACCGACTCGATGCAGCAGCGGACCTTGTCGTCGTAGTCGAGGGACTCGCAGACCTCCTTGACGCGCACGGGCGGGATGGCCTGGCCCGTGATGCTGCCCATGCCGTCCTGGCCGGTGCAGCCCGGCCCGATGCCGAAGGACCACTGCTGGTACTCGGGGGTGATGCCGGCCATGGCGTCCTCGGGCAGGATGTCGGTCTCGCGCCACTGGCGGTAGACCAGATCGGCCACGCCGCCCTCGACGGGCTCGTAGGGCGGCTCGTCGTTGTAGGCCGTGACCGGCGGCACACCGAGGATCCCCAGCATCAAGACCTCCTTGTTGAGGCCCTGGCCGAGGTAGCCCGAGAGGAAGTCGGTGTAGCGCGACAGCGGATGCAGCGCGTCGTCGCTGTCGTCCGAGAAGCAATTGGTATAGACGCCGTTTTGATCGGGCCCGTTGCAGGTGACCCCCGCGTTCCAGCACAGCGCGCTGCTCGGCAGCTTGTCGCCGTCGAGGGTCGCGAAGTAGTCGTCGTCGGTCATGATCGCGTAGTCCTTGACCGAGCAATCCGCCTCGTCGGTGACGATCGCGACGGCGAGGATGGCCCCCTCGCGCAGGAAGGGCTCCTCGGTGCCGCCGTTGGGGCAGGCCGCGGCGTCGTCGGGCGAGCCGCAGTTCCACGGCGCCGTCGGGTTGAGGGCCTGCATCATGGTCTCGAGGGGCGACTCGTAGCCGCAGCCGTCGATGCCCTGGGGGCCGATGCACGCCAGGGTCTGCGCCACGGCGGAGTCCGGGGTGCCGTCGCCGTTGATGTCGACGGGCTCGACCGGCGGGACGTTGTCGCCGTCGGCGTCGAAGTGGATGATCTGCGCGCCGTTGACGGGCTCGATGCCCGGCTGGGGGCACACGTCGGTGCACGCCTCCTCGTAGACCGGCGGGTTGATCTGCGCCAGGCCGGTGAAGCGATCGAGGCGCTTGACGCAGGCCGTCGACACCGGCGCGCCCATCTCCGGCTCATAGTTGGCGAAGGGCTTGCACAGCGGGTTCCCGAAGTCCGTGGTCGTGACCATGATGTTCACGTTGGGCTCCAGGGGCTCGCCGAACTTGTCCGTCAGGCCCTCGAGCTTCTCGATGAGCAGCGGGAAGTTGTTGGCGAGGTTGAGCTGCTCCTCGCCCATGGTCCCCGAGTTGTCGATCACGAACAGCAGGTCGATGAGGTTGCACTCCCCCTCCATGTTGCAGCCCGGGGGGTTCTCCTCTTCGGGCGGGAGGTCCAGGCAGCCGGTGATCGGCGGGCACGGCCCGGTCTCGGACTCCTCCATGGTGTCACCGTCCATGGTGGTCTGGTCGTCGTTGCCGTCGTCCTCGACGAAGACCGTGGTGCTGGCCTCGTCGTCGCCGTCCTGGCCGCGGTAATTCTCGCAGGCGACGGCGGAGGTGATGGGGAGCGCAATGATCAAGGCAATGGTAGGGGAGCGCTTCATGGGGCGACCTCGTGGGGCCGACTCTAACACGCGCACCCCTACGCCGAGCACGCAGGGGCAGCTGCGACGCGCACGTGCAAAATCGGGCCTCCCCCCAGACCCGCGGCAGGCCTGGGGAAATCCGACTACGGGACGACGTTGATCAGCTTGCCCGGCACGTAGATGACGCGCCTGGGCTCGGCGTCGCCGACGAAGCGCTCGACCGCGTCCGAGGCCATCGCCAGCTTGGTGATCGCCTCGCGGTCGGCCTTGGGGTCGAGGCTCGACGGGACCTGGAGTTCACCGCGCTTTTTGCCCTTGATCTGGATGACCAGGGTCCAGCTGTCCTCGACCAGGAGCGACTCGTCGGCCGCGGGCCAGGGCGCGTAGGTCAGCGAGCTCTCGTGGCCGAGGGCGCGCCAGAACTCCTCCGCGAGGTGGGGCGCAAAGGGCGCTAGCAGCACGGAGAAGGTCTCCGCCGCGGCCTTCCCCAGGCGCGCGCCGCCCTTTTCGACGTCGCGCACGAACACCATGAGCGAGCTGATCGCGGTGTTGAAGCTCATGCGTTCGATGCGCTCGCTGACCTCGGAGATCGTCCGATGGAGCAAGCGGCGCTGGTCCTCCGTGCCTTCGCCCTCGGCGAACTCGCGCACCGCATCGGCCGCGCCGTCCTTGCCCTGCTCGAAGAACAGCCGGTAGGCCCGGGCGAGGAAGCGGAAGCAGCCGTTGACGCCCTCGGGCTGCCACGGCGCGCTGGCCTCGAGGGGACCCATGAACATCTCGTACAGGCGCATGGTGTCCGCGCCGTACTCGGCGATCACGTCGTCGGGGTTGATGACGTTGCCGCGGCTCTTGGACATCTTGTCCCACTGGATCGTCAGGGGCTCGCGGGTCTGCTTGTGGACGTACTCGACGTTCTCGCCCTCGCCGAGGGTCTCGATGTCGTCGGCGACGTAGATCCGCTTGACCTCACCCTTGGGTTGGCCCTGCTTGGGGACGTAGGTGGCCCCGAGGATCATCCCCTGGTTGACGAGCTTGTGGAAGGGCTCGCGGGTGCCGACGTGGCCCAGGTCGAACAGGACCTTGTGCCAAAAGCGGGCGTAGAGCAGGTGGAGCACGGCGTGCTCGGCCCCGCCGATGTAGAGGTCGACGGGCATCCAGTAGTCCTGGGCCTCGTCGGACCACGGCGCGTCGGCGTTGCGCGGGTCGCAAAAGCGCAGGTAGTACCAGCACGAGCCGGCCCACTGCGGCATGGTGTTGGTCTCGCGCCGGGAGCCGTCGGGCAGCTCGACCCAGGCGGTCGCCTTGGCCAGGGGCGGCTCGCCGGTCTCGGAGGGGTTGAAGTCCTCGACCTCGGGCAGCCCCACGGGCAGGTCCGCGGTCGGCACGGGCGCGACCTCGCTGCCCCCGTCTGGCGTGGGCTTGTGGACCAGGGGGAAGGGCTCGCCCCAGTAGCGCTGGCGCGAGAACAGCCAGTCGCGGAGCTTGTAGTTGACCCGCGCCTCGCCCTTGCCCTGCTCGGCCAGCCAGGCGGTGATCTTGGCCTTGGCCTCGGCCGTGGGCAGGCCGTCGATGAGCCCCGAGTTCACGGCCACGCCCTGCTCGGTGAAGGCCTCGGCCTGGACGTCGACCTCGCCGCCGCCGACTGGACCCACGACCTGCTTGATGGCGATGCCCATGGTCGTGGCGAAGGCGTGGTCGCGGGTGTCGTGGCCGGGGACGGCCATGATCGCGCCGGTGCCGTAGCCCATCAGCACGTAGTCGGCGATCCAGATCGGCACGGCCTCGCCGTTGACCGGGTTGATGGCATGGGCGCCCGTGAACACGCCGGTCTTCTCGCCCTCGGCCGAGGCCGCCTGGCGGTCGCGCTCGGTCCGGCGCGCGGTCGCCTCGACGTAGGCCTGGACCGCCTCGCGCTGGGCGTCCGTGGCCAGGCGCGCGACCAGGGGGTGCTCGGGGGCGAGGACCATGTAGGTCGCGCCAAACAAGGTGTCCGGGCGGGTCGTGAACACGCGCAGGCGGCCCTCTTCGCCCTCGATGCCCTGGACCTGGAAGTCGACCTCGGCGCCCTCGGAGCGGCCGATCCAGTGGCGCTGCATCTCGAGCACGCTGTTGGGCCAGTCGAGGCCCTCGAGGTCGTCGATGAGGCGCTGGGCGTACTCGGTGATCCGCAGCATCCACTGCTTCATGGGCACGCGGATGACCTCGTTGCCGGCCTCGACCTGCTCGGCGACCTCTTCGTTGGCGAGCACGATGCGCAGCGCCGGGCACCAGTTGACCGGCGCCTCGTGGAGGTAGGCCAGGCGCCGCGCGTCTCGGTAGGCGCGCACGGCCGCGGGGCCCTCGGCCTCGACCTCGGTGGGGATCGCCAGCTCGGCGATGGGCCGGGCCTTGCCGGCCTCGCGGTCGTAGAAGGCGCCCCACAGCTGCAGGAAGATCCACTGGGTCCACTTGAAGTAGCCCGGATCCGTGGTCGCGATCTCCCGGGACCAGTCGTAGCTAAAGCCCAGCATCTTGAGCTGGCGCTTGAAGTTGGCGATGCACTCGTCGGTGCGCACGGCCGGGTGCGTGCCGGTCTTCATCGCGTAGCGCTCGGCCGGCAGGCCGAAGCTGTCCCAGCCCATGGGGTGGAGGACGTTGAAGCCCTTCATCCGCTTGTAGCGGGCGATGATGTCCGTCGCCGTGTAGCCCTCGGGGTGGCCCACGTGCAGACCGCTCCCGCTCGGGTAGGGGAACATGTCGAGGACGTAGTACTTGGGCTTGCTCCGATCGACCTTCGCCTCAAAGGTCTCGTGCTCGTCCCAGTAGGCCTGCCAGCGGGCCTCGATCGCGGCGTGGTCGTAGGGCATGTCGGACCGGACGCTACGGTCTTTTTTGGGGGCTGGCTAGTGCCCCCAGCCCGCCGGGCTCAGAGCGTCCCGGTGAGCGTGCAGGCCGCGGTCTCGGGCTCGAGGGTGATCACCGCTGTGGACTCGAGATCGGCCTTGGCCACCGGGGTGTTGGTCATCCCCGAGACCGCCAGGCAGGCCCCGGCGTCCTCGCTGCCCCCCGCCGTGGGCCGCAGCCGCGTCTCCCAGCGCCCGGTCTGCGCCACCGTCACCGACCACTCCTGGGCCCCCGAGAGCTCGGCGCAGGTCCGGCTCGTCCCGGTGACCCACGGCGGGTTCGCGGGGGCGGTGCAGGGCAGCGGCGGGTCGAAGCAGTCGACGCGCCGGGTGACGATCTCCAGGCCCTCGACGCCGTCGGTGCACAAGCTCGCGGCGTCGGTGGTGATCGCCAAGCTCGCGCTCTCGCCGACCTCGCCGCCGCTCTCGCCCGCCTCGTCCTCGCCCCCGCCCTCGTCCGAGCAGGCCCCGAGGCCGAGACCCAGCGCCAGGACACAGGCCGCGCGCAGGAGGGTGTGGGATCGCTTCGTGCCGAGGCGACGCATGGCGGGAGCATACAGCAGCCGCCCCGCGCTATCGTCGACGGCGATGACGGACGAGGCCAAGCCCAAAAAAGGTGAGATGTACGTATTCGGCGGAGTCGAGGTCGTCCCCGCCGAGACGGGGCGCTGGCTCGGCCGCGATCCCGGGGTCACGCGCAGCGGCGGCGAGGGTCGGGCCGTCGGCGGAGGCGGGTCGTCCCGCGGAGGCATCGGCGTGCACGCGGTCGACACCGAGCAGCTCAGCGACAGCCTCGTCGGCTTCATCGACAACGTCCGCGACATGCTCGCCAAGGTCTCGCAGACCGCCGGGGAGTTCCGCGTCGAGAAGGTCGAGGTCGCGGCGCAGATCAACGCCTCGGGCAAGGTCGGCTTCCTCGGCTCGGGGGCCGAAGCCTCGGGCGGCGCGAGCCTCAAGATCGTGCTCGAGCGCAAGAAGGACGACGCGGCCAAGTGAGCAACCGAGTCGTGGACGTGGGGCAGGGAGGGCGTGGCGTCGTCCACGACGGCTAAAATCGTCAGCGACTGTGGATCCATCCACAGTCGCTGAGTTCGAACTCGCTCGCTGGTTCCAACACGCCTCCCCATCGCCGGGTCGGTCCATTTCCAGTCCCCTTGCGATCGCGCCGAGGGTCGATGACGCGCCCGCGTCGCGACCACACGCGCTCGTTGCTGCGCTTCGCTTGACGCTGCGGCGAATGCGAATCAGGAACCTAGTCCGAGGGTGACTGAGCGTGCATCGAAAGCGGAGGGAGTGGCCCTTCGCCGGTGCTCGACATCGCCCTCGGGGACTCCCTCGACGATTGGAAAAGCATGCAGACTCGGACCCGACTCCTCTCCTTGAACATCCTCGTACTCGCCTCCGTGGCTGCCCTGGCGGCCTGTTCCGACGACGCCCCGGGCGACACCAGCGGGGGCGAAGACGATGCGACCGACACCGTCGGTGACGCGGACACCGAATCCACGGACGACGAGGTCGGGACCTCCTCGGACTCGACGGACACCACCGACTCGACGGACGCGACCGACACCACCGACACCACCGACGCCACGGACACGACCGACACCACGGACACGACCGACACCACGGACACGACCGACACCACCGACGGCACCGACACCACTGACGGCACCGACACCGTCGCCACCGAGACCGACACCACCGACGGTGGCGGCCTGTGTGGGGACGGCATCCTCGACGACAACGAGGTCTGCGACGACGGGGTCAACGACGGCTCCTACGGCGGCTGCAACTCGGACTGCCAGTCCCTCGCGGCCTTTTGCGGCGACGCGGAGATCAACGGCCCCGAGGAGTGCGACGACGCCAACGACGACCTCGCCGACGGCTGCCTGTCCAACTGCCTCGTCCCCCAGACCTGCCTCGAGATCCTCGACTTCGACGCTGCCGCCACCGACGGCCTCTACATGGTCGGCCCCAAGGGCCCCGAGAACGTGTTCATGGCCGACTGCGACATGACCACGGACGGCGGCGGGTGGACCGGCTTCGGCCACGGGAACACCTGCAACGGCGACCTCGACAGCGCGCTCACGGCCGTCGAGGCGGCCCCCGAGGAGGGCGTCGATGCCGAGTGTCGGCCCTTCACCACGGACACCAACGGCGCCCACACCTACACCTGGGACATCGAGTTCCCCCCGGGCTTCGACGAGTTCTACCTCGGCGACTACGTGACCAAGGCCCGCGCCCTGGCCCCCGACACCAGCGAGATCAACGCGGGCGTGTTCGTGCAGTCGAGCTGGGACGACGCCCACGGCAACACGGCCCGCGGCGACGTCTCCTTTGGCAGCGCCGACGAGCCCGGCCCCGCGACCAGCTACGCGGCCGAGGGCGCCAACTTCGAGTGCGTCGAGTGCGAGGAGGCCTTCCCCACGGGCGACACTCCCTTCCAGCTCCAGGCCACCAGCACCACCTTGCGCATCGGCTGGGGCGAAGGCGGCAGCCAGGACGAGGGCTGGTTCCCGTGGTGGTCGGGCGTGATCTTCGTCCGCTGATCGCCCGGGCGCGCGAGCGCCTACGATGAAGCCGAGCTCCAGCGCGCCCACGCGCGCTGGAGCTCGCGCGGTTGCGCCTCCCCAGGCTCGGGGCGCCAATAGAGCATCTCCACGCTGTCCTTGCGATCCAGCGCGAACGCGGGGGCATCTTCGCAGCGGTGGACGATGATCCAACGCGAAGCCGGGTAGTCCCACAGGGCCAGCCGGGCGGCCTTGCGGACCTCGCCCCAGTCGCGCCCATGGTTCACGAGCGTCCCCACCTCCATCCCGCCGACGAGCCAGGCCTGCTCGTCGGCGCTCTTGCGGTAGTCCGCCCCCGCACGCGCGCGAAAGCCCAGCGGCCGCTCGCCCGCCGCCGAGGCCTCCTGCTCCAGGCCCATGCTCCCAGCCAGCAGCTCGAGCAAGACCAGGTGGGCGAGCTCGGACCACAGCCGCGCCTCGTCGACGTGGGCGTAGGCGCCCGCGAAGGCCTCGGGACGGAGCACGCCCCCGCGACCACGGACGCTGCGCAGCTCCAGCAGGCGGCGCGCCCAGTCTGGCGCGGCCTGGGGGCGCAGGTTGGTCCGCCCGAGGACCTCGCCCTCGAGGGCGCGCTCCCAACCAAGACGCGTACCGCTGCGGGACACCTCGCGCACGCGCTCGCGGCAGGCCGCGACCCAGGGCTCGCGCATCGCCTCCAACACCCGAGCCCGCCGCGAGCCCAGGTGCCGGCGCTGGCTCGCGTTGAGCAGGGCGCGGCTGTCGAACAGCGCGCGCACGCCCTGCGCCCCGTGCTCGAGGCCGTCGAGGGTCGAGAGCAGGAGCAAGTTCTCCGGCGCGAGCATGCTCCGCTCCCCGTGGCTGCACACGAAGCGAGGGCCACCAGGACGCGGACCCGAGAGGTTGCGGCGCACGGTCTGAGGCCAGCGCACCGCCCCTCGCGGGCGCCCCCCGACCTCGACGATCCTGCGCCGGTGCAGGCGCCCCGGCTCGCGCAGCGCGGGCACGAGGCAGTCGTCGATGAGCGCGTGGACATCCCCCAGCAGCCTCGCCCACTGC
Organism: Plesiocystis pacifica SIR-1; assembly: GCF_000170895.1. GTDB lineage: Bacteria > Myxococcota_A > Polyangia > Nannocystales > Nannocystaceae > Plesiocystis > Plesiocystis pacifica. Next base: position 87,375 of record NZ_ABCS01000017.1, read on the forward strand.
CACAGCCCGTCGGCGAGGGCGTCGTCCTGGGCCCGCCCCGCGGTCAGGCTGCACGGACCCCGAACGACCCCGCCGACGCGCAGGCTGACCAGGGTCAGCACGATCTGCGCCGCGAGCTGCTCCCGGGTCCAGGCCATGTCAGCCCGCGCGTCCTCCCGCCAGCTCGCGCAGGCGCGCCACGAACAGCGCCGTGTCGTCGGCGAGCTCCCCCGGAGGCGGCTGAGTCAACCACGCAGGTCCCCCCGCTTCGGCCACGTTGCCCCCAGCCGGCTCTTTGGGCAGCGTCGACCACGGGGGCTCCGACCCCTCGGGCAGCTCACCCATCTGCGTCCAGATCGTCCGCGCCGCCCGCTCCAATGCGGGATCGCTCCCGAAGCCCTCCAGCTTCGCATGCGCGCCCCGAAGCCAGCCGGCGGGCGGCTCGGACAGCACCGCGGCGAGGGCCTCGAGCACGGGCGCGGGCTGGTTCTCGAACGCGGGCCCCCAGTTGTCGACCAGCGCCTCTCCGATCCACCGGTGGTTGACCGCGCTCGGCGGGGTCACGCCCTCGCTTCGATGGTGGCTCGTCACCAGCACGTAGATCAACACCTCGACGATCTGCGCCATGCCCATGGGGTGGAACCAGCGCACGCGCTCGACGATGGGGTCGAGGCGATCGGCGAGGGCCTCGAAGTTTTGGATGAAGGTCGCCTCCTGATCGACGATCGGGCGCATGACCGGGCGCTGCTCCAGCTGGGCCCTGAGCGCGCCGCGAACCTCCTCGGTCAGGCCGAGCCTTCCCGCCTCGAAGGCGGGGACCTCGACGAAGGCGAAGCGGCGCTTGAGCGCCTCGGAGAACTGAAAGAGCAGGCGTCGGTCGGCGGTGTTGGCCGTGCACAGCAAGCGGAAGTCGCCGGGGATCGGCACCTCGCGACCAGTCCTCGGGTCCTCGAGCTTGCCGCGGACCAGCGCGGTGAACAGCTCGCCGAAGGCCTGGTCGAGGTTGGCCCGGTTCATCTCGTCGATGATCAGCCAGGTCCCCCGGCCGCCTGCCCTTCGTCGGCGCACCGCGCCATCGACGGGCCAGTTCTTCTCGACCGCCGCGAGCACGCAGCCCGGGGCGACGCGGTAGCGGACGCCCTCCCCGCTCCCCTCGCCCGTCGCTGGCGCGAGGCCCCCGACGACCTCGTAGGTGGTCCAGTCGGGGTTGGCCGTCTCGACCTCGACGTCGTAACCGAGCACCTCGGCCAGGCGCTCGGCGAGGGTCGACTTCCCGGTCCCCGGCGGCCCGGTCAGCACGAGGTGGCGACCGGCGAGGAGGTGGTTGAGGCAGCGCTCGACCACGCCCGCGGGGAATACCAGGCCGCGCTCGACCCCCGCCTCGATCTGCGCGCAGCTGCGGGCCCCGAGGCTCAGGGGGTACTCGCCCTCGCAGTGGTCGCCGTCGAGGGGCACGGCCGCGTCGGCCTCGTCCCCAGCCAGACCCTGCCCCGCGCCCGAACTCGGCCCCTTCGACGGCCCGACCGGCCCCCCCTTCGAAGCGAGCGCGACCGCCCCCGATCCCACGGCGACGGCCCCTCGCAGCGCATCGATGAGCTCCTCGAGCCCACCGACGAGGCTCGGGAGCCCCTCCATGGTCTGGCCCATCGAGCTGACCAGCTCGCCGATGTCCGGACGCGCCGGCTCGGCGACGGCCCCCTGGACTCGAGCCGCGCCTTCTTCCAGACGACGCTGCAGCTTCGCAGGCAGGTCTCGATCCGAGCTGTCCCTGACCTCCCGCAGCAGCGAGCGCGTCAGTCGACGGAGCTCCGTCGCGTCCAGGGTCCGCGCCACGCTCGTCGGCCCGTCGATGATCGCGTAGACCCGCTCGGCGTCCTCCTCCTCGGCGGCCAGCTGCGCCCGAACCCGCTCGCGCTCGTCTCGGTTGGCCTCCTCCTGGTCAAACAGCGCAGCCGCGGGCGCGTGCAGCCACAGGGTCGCCAGAAACCACAGCGGCAGACCCTCGGCGCACAGCTGCCAGCGCGTGCGCTGGACCGCCTCGTCCACGGCCTCGCCCACGGCCAGGCGCTGGTAGAAGGTCTTGGCGAAGGCCACGGCCGTGATGTCGGGGATCTTGCCGTTCATCGCGACCACCGCCCCGACGCCCCCCCGGAGCAAGAGCTCGGCGATGCTCGCGACGGCGCCGAGGGTCACTGCGCCCGCGCAGGCGTTGAGCACCGCGAGCCTCGGCGGGCGCTCGACCGCCTCGCGCAGCGCCCCCGCGTCGAGGGGCTGGGCGGCCCCGAGCTCGTCGACGAGCAACAGCTGCCCCGTCTGGGCATGGCCGGCGAAGTGAAACAGATCCGCCTTCGCCAGGCCGTCGTAGAGCCTGGGGAGCGTCGTCTCGGTCTCGCGGGTCAGCGAGACCAGGCCGCGGCGCTCGAGCTCGTCGAAGATCCGATACTCGGGCAGCAGGTGCAGCGCCTCCATGTCGAGAGGCTCCGCCAGGGCCACGAACAACCGCGGGCGCCCCGGTCGACGCGGGGGCTCGGGTTGAGCCTCGAAGCCCGCCCGGCGCCGACACAGGCGCACCTGGGCGCTGCTTCCAAGGCGCCCCAGCTCGGGGTCCACGATGGCCTCCCAGCACGGATCGGCGACGGTGCACTGGCCCGCGGCATCGAGATCGTCAAACAGCTCGAGCACCAGGCGCAGGGGCGCGCCCGCCTCGCGCGCTGCCGTGAGCGCCTCGCCGTAGGCCTCCAGGCAGCTCGACTCGGCGAACAGCACCGCGAACAGCGAGCCACCGAGGGCGTCGAGGGTGGCCAACGAAGCCTTCCGGTCCAGGAAGTACTCGGTCGGCGGGAGCGGGTGCGAGGTGTCCGGCCAGTCCGTGTCCGCCTCCCGGCGCACGACGCAGCCTCCCTCTTTCCAGCTCAGCTGCAAGACCAGCTCGGGCATCTCGGGTGTCGGCGCAACTGGCTCTCGCTCCGCCTCCGCCGCTCGCTCCGCCTCCGCCGAGCCGCGGGTCGCCCACAGCACCAGGTCCACCGCGTGCGTCGGGATGGAGTAGGTCTCTCGCAGCCCGCGGAGCCCATAGACGTAGTCCCGAAACGCGCTGCCCCACTTGCGGCTCACCCGCGTGCCCGTCAGCGCCTCGAAGCCCGCGGCCAGACCCGCCGTGAGCGGCCAGTAGAGCTCGGGGTCGCGGGCGTGCAGCAGGGTCGTCGGGAACGAGCGCCCGGCCCCTCGCAGCGCGCGGTCCTTCCACAGCACGTCGAGCAGAGTGAACACGTCCGCGTCGGTCCGCGCCTGCCACAGCCGGGTCGTCCAGTGGTTCAGGGCCGGCAAGTCGGCCAAGAGCTCTCCGCCGACAGAGCCGGCGAAGGCCGGGGAGAAGCGGTTGCGCAGGTGCTTGCCGCTGACGCAGTCCGCGTTGAAGTAGCCGAACAGGGTCTCGAAGTCCTGGCGATCGAGGCGACACTCGCCGAAGGCCCGAATGTTGTCGTCGACCAGCGAGTGGGCGTTGACCATGGCCTGACGCCGGACCCGCTCCCGCTCGAGCGACCAGTCTGCCAGGGCCGCCTCGATGACGCGTTCGGCCGCGTCGAGCACCGCCGCCGGCCCGGACGCGTCCGATGGAGCCGCAGCCGCAGTCGCAGTCGCAGCCGCAGCCTCTTCCCCGACCCCCCGCAAGCCCTCCCGAATCCGCTCGGGATCCCGCGTCCGCAGCACCGAAGGCGAGACCAGCGTGATCCCGTTCTCGATCAAGTCCAAATGTTCGAGCGCGACCCGTCGCTTGCCCCACGGCTGGAGCAGGCCCTCGAGCCCCGCGTCGCCGATCTTGTTGTAGCTCAGGTCCAGCCGCCGAAGGTGCCCGAGCATGCCCGAGAGCGAGCGCGCCCCCTCCTCGCCGACCTGATTGACCGCGAGCTCCAGCTCCTGCAGCTTGTCGAGGTGTCCGGCGAAGGCCGCGGCCGCCTTGGGCCCGACATGGTTCCCCCCCAGCCGCAGAATCTCCAGCGCGCGCAGCTTGGCCAGCGCCGCCGCCCCCTCGTCGCCGAGCTGGCACACCGAGAGCTCGAGCTCGCGCAGCTTGGCCAGCTTGGCCAGCGCCACCGCGCCCTCGTCGAGGATCCGGTTGTGGCTCAGGACCAGCTCGCGCAGCTCGCCGAGCTTGCCCAGGGCCTGCGCGCCGATCGGGCCGATGCCGCAGCGATCGAGGTTGAGGACCTCGAGGGAGCGGAGCGAGGCGAGGATCTCCGCGCCGCGATCGCCGACGCCTTGATTGCTGCGCAGGCTCAGCTGGGTGAGCCCGCCGATCCAGCTCAGCGACTCGACCCCCGTCGCCGTGATCGCGTTGCGCGAGAGATCGAGGATCTGCAAGCCCGTCAGCTTGCTCAGCACCTCGACCATGGCGTCGTCGATGTCGAGGGCGACGAGGGCGAGGCGCTCGAGGCCCTGGCCGCGCTCGACGAGGGCCGCGAGCACGTCGGCGCCAAAGCCAGAGACGAAGCAGCGCTCGGGCGCCCAGTCCTGGCGCGACAGCCTCCCCCAGTGCTTGCTCCGCGACAGGATCGCCAGCTCGGTCCAGCCCTCCTCCGCCGCGCGCTCGAACACCTCGGCGAGCTGGCCCGCGTCGCTGAGCACCGAGGGCCAGCCCAAGGCTCTGCGCGGCGCGCCGTCCCGCTCCATCACGTGTTCAGCAGCCCCATCTGCCGAGCCGCGAGCTCCTTCATGATCTCCTCGGCCCCGCCGCCGATGCTCAGCACCTTGGTCTCGCGATAGATCCGCTCGCAGTGGGTCCCGACGATGTAGCCGGCGCCCCCGAGGATCTGCACGGCCTCCTTGGCGCACAGCTCGACGCACTGCGTCGCCAGGTTCTTGGCCATGCACACCTCGGCGATGGGCTGCTCGCCGCGATCGATGCGCCAGGCCAGGTCGTCGAGGACGCACTCGACGGCGCGGATCGAGGTCGCCATGTCGACGAGCTTGTGGCGCACGACCTGGTGGCGGACCAGCGGCTTGCCGAAGGTCTCGCGCTGCTGGGCCCAGTCCGCGGCCTCCTCGAAGCACAGCCGCGCGAAGCCCAGGGCCATGGCCGCGAGCATCATCCGCTCGTTGTTGAAGTTGACCATGATCCCCATGAAGCCGGCGTTCTCGAAGCCGATGAGGTTGCTGGCCGGGACCTCGACGTTGTCGAAGTAGATCGCCGCGGTGTCCGAGCAGTGCCAGCCCATCTTGTCGAGGGGCGCCCGGCTCACGCCCTCGGCGTCGCCGGGGATGGCCAGCAAGGAGACCCCGCCCATGCCCTCGCCGCCCGTGCGCACCGCCGTGGTCAGCCAGTCGGCCCGCACCCCCGAGGTGATGAAGGTCTTCGCGCCGTCGACGATGTAGCGGGCCTCGTCGCCCTCCCCCACCTTGCGCGCCTTGGTCTGGATGTTGGCGACGTCCGAGCCCCCCGACGGCTCGGTGACCGCCAAGGCGATGATCGCCTCGCCCGCGATCACCGGCGGGGCGATGCGCTCCTTGAGCGCCTCCGAGCCCAGGGCGATGATCGGCGGCAGGCCAATGCCGTGGCTCATCAACCCGGCGATCAGCCCCCCCGAGCCCGCGCGGGTCAGCTCCTCCGAGACCAGCAGGCGGCCGAAGGCGTCGGTCTGTGTGCCGCCGTAGGCCTCGGGGAAGCCCACGCCGAGCAGGCCGTGCTCACCGGCCTTTTGGTAGAGCTCGCGGGGGAAGGACTTGGCGGCCTCCCAGTCCGCGATGTTCGGGCTGATCTCGCGCTCGACGAAGGCGCGGATCGAATCGCGCAACACGCCGTGCTCCTCGGTCCATCCAGGGTGGCGCCGAGGGAAGCGAGGGATGGTCGACGACGAGCGCATGCGGCTCAAAGAGCAGCACGGATCCGCCGTCGCTGTCTACCGTCACCAAATTTCGCAGCGATCGGTCGGGTTCATGGGCGTGCCGGGCTCGCAGCTGAAGGCCTCGGCGAAGGCCGGCAGGTCGATGAGCGGGCCCATGGCGCGCCAACGCCCGGGGGAGTGGGGGTCGACCTGGCGGCGCCGCTCGGCCTCGGCCTCGGACGCGTGCTGGCACCAGTTTTGCCCCCACGCCACGAAGAACACCTGCTCGTTGGTCATGCCCTCGGCGACCGGCGCGGCCCCGGCCTCGCCCTGCTCCGCGGCCCAGGTCTGGTAGGCCATGTAGGCCTCCTTGACCCCGCCGATGTCCGCGATGTTCTCGCCCGCGGTCAGCTCGCCGCTGACCGCCGCCCCCGACTCGATGGTGTAGGCGTCGTACTGGCTGACCACGCAAGCGACGCGCTCCTCGAAGGCCTTGGACACCTGGGGCTCCCACCACTCGCGCAGCCGGCCGGTCGCGTCGTACTTGCGGCCCTGATCGTCGAAGCCGTGGGTCAGCTCGTGGCCGGCGACGGCCCCGATGCCGCCGAAGTTCATGACCATGGGCGCGCTCGCGTCGAAGAAGGGCGGCTGGAGGATGCCGGCCGGAAACGCGATCTCGTTGCCGGTGGGGTTGTAGTAGGCGTTGACCAGGGGCGCGGGCATGTGCCACTCGGCCTTGTCGACGGGCTCGTCGACCTGGCTGACCTGGTGCGCCGCGTGGGCGCGCTTTTCCGCCAGCACGTTGGCGAAGTGGCTCGCCCCGATCTCGACCTCGGCGTAGTCCTTCCACGCGTCGGGGTAGCCGATCTTCCGGCCCATGGCGGCGATCTTGTCCTTCGCGCGCCCGCGGGTGGTGTCGTCCATCCACTCGAGGGTCGGGAAGCTGGCCTCCATCGCCGCGTTGATCCGGTTGATCATGTCGTCGGCGATGGCCTTGCTGTCCCCGGGGAAGGCGTCGGCGACGTAGGCCTGGCCGATGAGGTCGGGCAGCGCCCACATCACCGAGTCGTTGCAGCGCTCCTCGAGGGGCGCCATCTCCTCGACGCCGAGGACGAGCTTGGCCAGGCCAAAGTTCGCGTCGACGAAGGTCGAGCTCAGGTCGTTGGCGGTGGCGTGGACCACCATCCAGCGCAGGTAAGCCTGGAGCTCGGGCAGCGGGCGGTCCTTGATCAGCTCGGCGACGGCGCCCATGTACTCGGGCGACTCCAGGTTGACGGACTTGGTCTCGGGCAGGCCGGCGGCCTGGAAGTAACCCTTCCAGTCGAGGCCCTTGGCGCGCCTTTTGAGGCCCTTGAAGCCCACCTTGTGGTAGTTGGCCTCGGAGTCCCGGCGCTGCACCGGCGTCAGCGAGGCCTCGGCCAGGGCGACCTCGATGGCGACCACGGCCTCGGCGTCGGCCTTGGCCTGGGCAGCCTCGACCCCCGAGAGGGTCAGCATTTCGGCGATGTGGGCCTCATAGGCGGCCAGCAGCGCGCGCCCGCCCTCCCCTTCGGCGCCCTCGGGGGGCAGATACATCGCGCGGCTGGGCAGGCCGAGGCCGGACTGCACGAAGATCGCCATGTTCATGTCCGGCGCGTCCATGTAGTCCGCGTCGACGCCGACCATGAAAAAGGGCGGCATGGCGGGCATGCCGAGCCAGCCGACGCGGCCCCACACCGTGGCGTGCAGCTCGCCCACCAGGGGCATGAGCGCTTTTTTGGACTTCAGCCCGTCGATCTTGGCGAGGATGGGCGCGAGCGGCTCGATGCCGGCGGCGTCCCGGGCCGCCATGTCCGTGCACGCGCCGTAGTAACCCCCGAGCTTTTGGGTCCCCGGGTCGAGGCCCGCCTCGCCAGCGGCGGCCTTCGCCGCGGCCGCGTCGAGGACCGACGCGAGGATGGCCCGGTTGTTGTCCTGGACCGTGTTGAAGCTGCGCCCGTAGCGGGGCTTGTCCGCCGGGCGGGGGTGGCTGTCGAGCCACCCGCCGCAGGCGTAGCGGTAGAAGTCCTGGCAGGGGTCGGCGTCGGCGTCGATCGACGCGACCAGACCCTCGATGCCGGTGCTCGGGACCTCCCCCGAGGGCTCCACTGCGACGTCGTCGACGTGGGCCGGCTCCGGCTGCGGGCTCGCGTCGGGCGTCGTCGAGTCTCCGGGCTTGCACGCGAGCGCGGCCAGGAGGGAGCAGCAGGTCAGGGGGAGCGCGGCGGAGCGGAGCATGTGCCCCGACCATGCCAGACCCCGGCGAGGCCGTCTGCGCCTGCGAAGAGCGCCTGCGCGCTGTGCCCGGCCGGCGTTGTCGCGTACAGTCGCGCCGTGCTCGAGCTGACCGACCTGCGCAAGCGCTACGGCGAGCGCGAGGCCCTGGGCGGCGTGACCCTGCGCCTTCGCCCGGGCGAGGTGTTTGGCCTGCTCGGGCCCAACGGCGCCGGGAAGAGCACGCTGTGCGGGCTCGTCGTGGGCTCCCTCACTCCCGACGGCGGCTCGGTCCGCGTCGCAGCGGGCGACCCCCGCGAGCCCGCCGTGCGCCGCCGCGTCGGCTTCGCGCCCCAGCCCCTCGCGCTCTACGCCCAGCTCAGCGGCGCCGAGAACCTCGCGTTCTTCGCGGGGCTCTACGGCCTGCACGGCGCCCGCCGGAGCGAGCGGATCGCCGCGGTGCTCGACTTCGTCGGCCTGCGCGGGCGCGCCGACGACCGCGTCGGGACCTACTCGGGGGGCATGGCGCGGCGCTTGAACCTCGCCGTCGCCCTGCTCCACGAGCCCGAGCTCCTGCTCCTCGACGAGCCCACCGTCGGCGTCGATCCCCAGTCCCGGGACCACCTCCTCGCCAACATCGAGTCCCTGCGCGACGCCGGGGTCACCGTGCTCTACACGACCCACTACATGGAGGAGGCCCAGCGCCTGTGCGACCGCGTGGGCATCCTCGACCGCGGGCGACTGCTCGCCGTCGACGCGACCGCCGAGCTGCTCGCCGCCCACGCCGGCGCGGCCAGGCTCCGGGTGCGCTTCGCCGACGGCCACGCCCACACCCACGCCCTCGACGGTGAGGCCCCCCTCGACGCCCTGCGGACCCTCGCGGCCGCGCTCGAGCCCGAGCACGGGGCCGTCGAGCGCTTCGCCGTCGATCAACCCAGCCTCGAGGACGTGTTCCTCGAGCTCACCGGCCGGAGCCTGCGCGACACGTGAGCCCGGCCGAGCACAGCGCCGCCCCGCCCCGCGCGGGCTGGACCGCCGCGTGGGCCCTCGCGCGCAAGGACCTGCAGCTCCTGCTCCGGGACCGCGCCGGCGTGTTCCTGACCTTCTTTTGGCCGCTGATCCTCGCGACCTTCTTTGGCGCCCTCGGTCCGGGCTTCGGCGCGCTGACGACCGGCGACGAAGGCGAAGCCGGGGCCGAGTCGAGCGCCATGGTCGTGCTCGCCGTCGACGAGGCCGACAGCCCCGACTCCCGCGCCCTGCTCGAGGCCCTCGACGCGACGCCGCGGGTGCGCCTCGAGGCCGCGCAGCGCGAGGACGCCCAGGCCCGCGTGCGCAGCGGGGGCGCCCCCGCGATGGTCGTGCTCGAGCCGGACTTCGCCCTCGCGGCCGACACCCCCGAGGTCCGCGTGCGCGTCGACCCGCGGCGGCGCAGCGAGGCCGAAGTCCTCGGCCAGGCCCTCGAGCTCGCCCTGCACCGCGCGCGCGCGGGTGAGCCCGGCGCCTCGACCCTCACCGTCCACCTCGACTGGCTTGGAGGCGGACCGGGAGACCAGTCCAACGACGCGGCGCTGACCAAGCCCCCGAGCCCCTTCGCCGTCACCTTCCCCCAGGGCATCATCTGGGCCGTGCTCGCGTGCGCGGCCACCTTCGCCACCAGCTTGGTCCAAGAGCGCAATCAAGGCACCTTGCTGCGCCTCGCCGTGGCCCCCCTGCCCCGCTGGCAGCTGCTCGTCGGCAAGGCCCTCGCCTGCCTCGTGGCCATCCTCGCCGTCGCCGCCGTGCTGCTCGCCGTCGCCACCCTCGGCTTCGGCGTGCGCCCGCACAGCTGGCCGCTGCTGCTGCTCGCCGTGCTGTCCACGGGCCTGGGCTTCGTCGGCGTGATGACGGCCCTCGCCGCCCTCGGCCGCCGCTCGGCCTCCGCCGCGGGCATGAGCTGGGCCATCCTCATGGCCATGGCCGTCGTCGGCGGCGGCATGGTGCCGCTGTTCATGCTCCCCGAGCTGCTCCAGCGCGCAGCGACCCTCAGCCCCGTGGCCTGGGCGCTGATGGCCATGGAGGGCGCCGTGTGGCGCGGCTTTGGGCTCGCCGAGCTGCTGCCCTGGTGCGCGGCCCTCGTGGGCCTGGGGCTCGCGGGTCTGGCCGTGGGCAGCCGGGCCGTCCGCGACCTGTAGATCTCCGCGCGTCAGGCACGAAAAAGCCGGCGCCGCCATGGAGACGGTCGCCGGCCATTCGGAGCGGTGGTAGAGGTGGAACTCAGCCAACCGCGAGGCTGGCGGTGAACTTGGCACCCATCTCGGCGATCTTGGCCGGGAGCTCGGTGACGGTGGCCTTGGCCTCGTCGATGGTGGTCGAGATGTCGGCCTCGAGCTGGGTGATCTCCTGGAGCTGCGCCTCGAGGGAGGCCTTCTCCTCGCCCTTGGCGAACTTGACCTTGGCGGTCAGCTTGGTGGTCAGCTTGGTCGCCAGGGTGGTCGCGCGCGCGCCGTGGCCGACGATGTTCGCGGTCGCGGTGGTGACCGTGTCGGGGGTGTTCTTGATGCCGGCGGCGACGTCGAGGGCCAGCTCGAGCATGGCCTGGAGCTCGGCCCGGGCGTCGGCGGTGATGTCGAGGTTGGTGTCGATCTCGATCTTGCCACCATCGAAGGAGGCGCTGACCATGCCCTTGAGGTCCGCGGTGGTGATCGCCAGGCGATCGGGCGCGGTCTCGATGTCAGCCATGAGCTTCTCGAGGTCGGTGATGGGCTTGAGGACCAGGTCGACCTCCGCCTGGATGTCGGTGGGGATGGCCTTGAGCTCCTCCATCGGGTCCTTGTCGCTCTCCTCCTCGCCGTCGGGGTTCTCGGTCCCGTCGCCCTTGTCCTTGCAGGCGGTCAAAGAGGTGCACATCACGGCCACGAGGCCCGCGGTCAGAACTAGCTTGGTGATCTTCATCGCTTGAAACTCCGTGCGGCACGGTGTCGCTGATTTGTGCCTAGCGGTCAAGGGCTAGTGAAAGAGATAGCGAATGCACGCAATTCTGACTCGACCCGATTGGGGACACCAGGTTCGAGTACATGGGCGATCAACCAACATAGTCCTGCACCGAGAGCGTTGACCTTGCGTCCTTACCCTACCGCAATCAACACTCCCAGGAGATGGCGACGCGATCCTTCGAGCTGAGCTGCGTCATCGCGGCGTCGCCGAGCAGCGTGGCTGCGCACCTGCGCGAACCCCAGAATCATCGCGGGCTGCAGCCGCTGATCACCGAGATCATCGAGCACGAGCGCTCCCACCCCCAGGATGGTCACGGCCGCGCTCACGCCCGCTTCGACGCCATCGAGCGCGTCCCCATCCTGGGCCTGCGCTACCCCAACCGCATCGCCATTCGTTGTGAAGCTGACACGAAGGCGGACGAACACGGCACGCTCGCCGTCCGCTTCGAGGCTCGCAGCAAACCAATGTTGAGGCTCACCAGTCAGTTCACGCTGCTCCCGCGCCCCGGCCCTCGAGAGGGGTATCCGCACTGTCGGCTCGTCGAGCGCGTCGAGATCACCCTGCCCTGGCTGCTCGATCGCCTCCTGGGTCGCTTCTCCTTCGACACCGCGCGGGCCGCCCACGAGCGCCTGTTGAGCAACCTCCGAGCCCGCCTCGAGCCCCAGTAGAGCTCGCGGAGTCTCGGGTCGAGCCCAAGCCAAACCCAGGTCGACCCCAAGCGGAACCAAAATCGAACTCAGACAATCCACGCCTCTCGAAGGCACGAACGACGTTGGCCCACGACCCGAGCGGAGGAGCGGACAGCGACGAAGCGTCCCCGGTCCCGAGCCCCCGGTGGGGGCAAAACAGCACTCAGAGGGTCGGCCAAAACGAGTTTGGCCAACCCTCTGTCTACTTTAGCCGTCGTGGACGACGCCACGCCCTCCCCGCCCCACGTCCACGACTCAGGGACTGTGAAATTTTCACAGTCCCTGTCTACTTTAACCGTCGTGGACGACGCCACGCCCTCCCTGCCCCACGTCCACGACTCAGACCGCCGACGAAGCCAGCACGGTCTGCATGTCGCTGCGCAGGTCTCGGTCGGGCTCGATGGCCTCAGCCGCGCGCAGGGCAGGCTCGAGGCCGCCCAGGCCCTCGCCCCAGGTCGAGAGCACCCGCACCGCGCCGCGGCGGATCCGGGTGGCCGGCGAGCGCAGGGCCGCGGCGAGGAGCTCGGCGCCCTTGCCCGAGCGATCGACGAGGCCGTGCACGACGATCAGCAGGGTGTCGTGCACGTCGAACTCGGGGCCGAGGCCAGGCTCGTCCGCGGGGCCAGTGGCGATGGCGTCGAGGGGCAGGTGCGCCCGGGCCAGCTCGATGGCCACGTCGAGGCGCGCCGCGTCCTCGGTGTGCACGAGCGGGAACCACGACTGCGAGTGCAGCGGCTCGGCGACCACGCGCCGGTGGTGGTGGGGCCAGCTGTCGATGCCGAGGAGCTGGGCCGCGGCGTCGGCCTGGTGAAAGCGCAGCTCGTCCTCGCCGGCCAGCCCGGCCTCGACCTGCTCGCTCCACTCGGAGCGCGCGACGACCTGGCCCGCCATCTCGATCACCGCCGCGCGGCAGTCGAGGTCCCAGCCCAGGGCGCGCAAGGTCGCGTCGTCCTCGAGCTCGTCGCCCACGGGCGCGATGAACTCGCGCAGCTGCTCGGCGACGAGCAGGTGGATGAGGTCGAGGGGGCGGTGCCCGGGGCGGCGGGACAGGTGGCGCAGGTAGGCCTGGGCCACCTGCGGCGCCTCGCCGTAGTCCTCGATGTGCTCGGCCGGGCCCGCGCGCAGCAAGGCGGCGAGGATGCCCGCGGCCCCGTCGAGCAGCGCGTCGTCGACGATGTCGGCCGCGAGCGCCTGCTCGAGGCGACCGGCGCGGGCGCAGGTCAGCGCCAGGTAGTCGTCCATGACCGCGTTGCGGTAGCCCTCGCGGACCAGCCACGCGCGGATCGACTCGAAGGTCTGGGCGCCCAGCTCGCCGGGGTCCGGGTCGGCGCTCAGGCTCTCGGCCAGGCGCTCGACGGCGTGGATGCGGCCCCACGCCCGCGCGCCCTTGGCCAGGGCCCACAGCGAGACCTGGGGCCGCTCGAGGGTCGCGGCCAGGGCGACGGCGGCGAACAGGGTGAACTCCTCGTGGCGGCCGATGGTCAGCAAGACCTCGCGCTCGTCGCAGCCCACGAGCACGCCGAGCATGCCGATGCCCAGCTTGACCAGCTCGCGCTCGGGCGCCTCGCGGATCAGGAACATCGCCAGGCGATGGAAGCGATCGGGCTGCAGCTCGCCGCGCGCCACGACCTCCGCGAGCACGTCGTCGAGCACACCCAGGACCGGGCCGCGGGACAGCAGCCGAGCCAGGTGGCGCAGGTTGGGCACGCTCGAGTCGGCGAGCAGGTCGCGGACCGCCTTGGCGATCTGCTTGGCCCGCAGGCGCTCGTCGGCGACGCTCAGCTCCGAGCCGAACACCGCCCCGGCCGCGGCCGACTCCGCCTCGACGGCGCCGTCGGGCAGGGGCAGCTCACCGAGGAAGGCGGGCTCCTCGAGGGCGTTCACGGCCGCCTCGACGTGCGCGTAGATCGACGGACGCGCGCCCCAGGTCGTGGCTGCGTCGAGGGTCTCCAAGGTCCAGCTCTCGATCTCCGTAGATTGCATGGGGTTCAACCCGATGGGCCGCCTAGCCTGCTCGTTTTCCCGGACCAGGACAAGACCGCCCACCTGCTCAGCACCTCAACACACGCCGCGACAGGCGCGAGAGCACCGCGCGGAGCGACCTTGACAGCCTGTACAGTGGCGTGTCCCCGACCCCATCTCCAGAGCGGGAGACGGGACTCAGGGGCTGTGAATGAATTCACAGTCCCTGTCCATTATAGCCGTCGCGGACGACGCCACGCCCTCCCTGCCCCACGTCCGCGACTCAGGCCGCGGAAAGGGCCGCGATTACACGGCCATGGCCAGACACAGCTGGCCCAGATAGTAGGCTGGCAAACCCCAGGCTCGGTTGATGAAATTCGACTCGACGAAGCGCTCGCGGGCGACGGAGAGATCCGAGAGGTAAAAGGCCAGCGCGCCGATCAGCGCGATCGGTGGGGCCCCTCCGCGCCACGCCCCAACTGCGCAGGCGAGCATCATCGAGATGACCACGATGTACGCACGCACCGCTGCGCGCATGCCCCCGTCGACGTGGGACCGCAGCCAGCGATCGACGATCAGCGCGACGCCGAACAGCAGCGGGATCGCGGTCAGCGTGGCGTTGACGTCGAGGCCGCGGACGGCGAAGGCGACCACGTAGCCGACGTGGCCGAGCAAGAAGGCGACGAGCCCGGCGAGGAAGGGGGCGCGCGCCTTGCCGAGCAAGCACGCGTCGCCGACCCACGAGAGCGCGAGGCCGACGAAGATCCACTGGCCGAAGGCCGAGTCGAAGGCCCCGTTGACGATGGCCGTGGCCAAAAAGCCCGTCGACGCGCCGAGCTTGGTCGCCGCCAGGTAGGCCGGCGAGGCGGCCCGGCGCTCGCCGTAGAGGTGCGCGGCCAAGAAGATCAGGGTCGCGAAGAAGCACAGCTGCGTGCTCACGCCGGCGCTCCCCCGCGGCCGACCTCGGCGAGCAGCCCGTCGTGGACCGGGCACGCCCGCCCCCTCGCCCGCGCGCGCTCGACGAACCATCCGTTGCGCCACGTCCACTCCTTGACCGCGCCGCGGTAGCTGGCGATGGACAGGCTGTAGCTCGCCAGGCGCTCGACCAGCGCCTCGAGCTCGAGGGCCGCCTCGCCGACGAGGCCGAGCTCCGGGCCGCCGACGGCGAGCATCTCGGCCACCAGCGCGCGCAGGGCCTCGCCGTGCTCGCGGACGACCGTGCCGACGTCGCAGGCCCTGGCCTCGCACAGCAGGCCAAAGGCCGAGTTCCAGATCAACTTTTCGAGCTCGACGGCCGCGAACTTCGGCGCGTCGACGACGGCCGCGGGCACGCCCATGGCGAGCAGGTCCTCGACCACCGCCTCGGCCTTGGGGCCGCAAAAGGGGCTCTCGCCGCCGGGCTCGAGGGCGGCCCCGCGGGTCGGCACGGCGAAGAAGAGCAAGCCCCGGGTCGCCTCGCCGAGACCTCGCGCGTCCAAGTAGGGGCGCAGCATCCCGTTTTGCACGAACACCAGGTCCGGGTGGCGCGCCTTCGGGATGCGCTCGAGCACCGCCGGCAGGGCGTCGTTGCGGACCGCGAGCACGATGGGCTCCCCGGGCCGCCCAGGCGCCTCGGCGCCGACGAAGGCCCAGTTGGCGACGCGATCGACCAGGGTCACGCGCTCGGGATCGAGGGCCGCCAGGGCCGTGCCCACGCGCCCCGCTCCGACCACGATCATCAGCCCGCCTCCCGCTGGCTGCGGGCGGCCTCGACCGCCTCGACCTGCGCCCGGATGCACGCGTTGACCTTCTCGGCCCGCTCCTCGTGCACCCAGTGCGCGCCGTCGTCGATGCGCACGACCTCGAAGTCGTCGACCCAGCCGCGGTAGTGGGCCTCGTCGGCGAACCACTGCCCGAGCGCGTGGTCTTGCGTGCCCCAGATGAGCTTGGTCGGCACGTGGATGGGGCGCAGGCGCCGGGGCAGCCGCCGGGCCAGGGCGCGGTAGTAGTTGAGGCCTGGCAGGCCGCGCTCGCGGATCTGGCGGATCCGGGGCTCGAGGCGCTCGGCCGTGAACACCTGCTCGTGGACCGCGGTCTCGCGCATCTGCTTGCGGATCAGCTGGTCGGGATCACGGCTGACGTAGAGCTCCGGCACCACGGGCAACTGAAACAGGAACATGTACCAGCTGTTGAGCAGCTGCTTGGGCCGGTACATCTCCTTGAACAGGATCTGGTAGGGCGGGCAGTTGATGGTCGTCAGCGAGCGCAGCCGGCCGCCGTGGCGCTGCGCGACCTCCCAGGCGATCACCGCCCCCCAATCGTGACCGACGAGGTGCACCCGCTCCTCCCCGAGGGCGTCGATGAGCTCGACCACGTCGCGCACGAGCAGGTCGAGGTCGTAGTCCCGCACGCGCTTGGGCGCGTCCGTCCCGCCGTAGCCGCGCAGGTCGGGGGCGACGACCCGGTAGCGCTCCGAGAGCCCCTCGAGCTGCTCCCGGAAGGAGACCGAGAGATCGGGGAAGCCGTGCAGACACAAGATCGTCGGCGCGCTCGCCTTGCTCCGCCCCTTTGCCGTCGGACCGCGCTCGTACCAGCGCACCCGCAACCCCGAAAACAGGCAGCCGACGAAGGTTTCGGTCCCGGGGGGGTGGTAGGCGAGATCGTCCATGCTGCGTGGGTAACACATTGTTCGGCGCCCGGGGAAAGAGGCCCAAAGAGCCCCCGATGGCGCGCCGCAGCCCGCCTTGTGGACGACTTGAACGCGGATATCATCAGCGCATGTTCGCTGCTTTCGGTCGACCCTCGGCCCTCGCCCTCGCGGCGCTGACCTGCCTCTTGGCCGCCTGCTCGAGCCCCCCGAGCCAGGCCGACGGCGCGACGAAAGCCGACGACAAAGACGGGCAGGCCCCGCCCGCGCCGACGGGCCCCGAGTACGTGCACGCCGAGGCCGGCGAGGTCGTCGCGCTCGTCCGCGCCGCCCGGACCCAGGCCCTCGCCGACGATCGCCAGCTCGTGGTCTACGTCGGCGCGAGCTGGTGCGAGCCCTGCCAGTACTTCCACGCCGCCGTCGACGACGGCCGCCTCGACGCCGTGTTCCCCAAGCTGCGCCTGCTCGAGTTCGACCTCGACCAGGACCGCGAGCGCCTCGTCGCCGCCGGCTACCGCTCGAAGATGATCCCGCTGTTCGTCGTGCCCGACGCCGAGGGCAAGCCCAGCCCCCACCGCCTCGAGGGCAGCGTCAAGGGCGAGGCGGCCATCGAGAACCTGCGCGGCCGCCTCGAGCCCGTGCTCCAGGCGGCCGCGGCCGACGGCCTCTTTTAGAGCGCTCGCGTTCGCGCCCAGCGTGGCGGCGAGAGCGGGCGCGAGCGGGCGGGCTTCATCGGCGCGAGCAGCTGCAGCGGCAAGATCCCGTTGCCCTCCTCCGCGTCGCGCGTGAACGCAAACGAGCGGTTGACCAAGTAGCGGTTGGGCGTCGCGTCGAGCCCCGGGTAGAAGGCCACCTCGAACTCCCCAGCCTCGGACGAGAGCACGAACACGTCCCGGGCGACAGGCGTCATCGCGGGCGCGAGCTCGACCTCGAGCTGGGCGAGCAGCGGCACCTCGATCTCGAGCTCGGAGCCGCTCCACGCGATCGAGGCCTCGCCCAGCTCCACGCTGCCGAAGGCGCCAGCGTAGACCGAGAGATCCTCGGCCGGGGGGTCGTAGGGGGTCGTCGGCTCGCTGGGCTCGGGCAGATTCGCCTCCGCGGCCTCCTCGAGGGCGACCGCGGCCACGAGGCTCATGTCGTCCCCCGAGCCGTTCGAGAGCACGGAGACCACCACCCCCTGATCCGGGAGCATCACGAAGGTCGAGGTCATGTCGAGGGTGTTGCCGCCGTGCTGGACCACCCGCACGTCGCGGTAGCCCTGCGGCCCGTTGAAGCCCCGCGCCGCCATCACGCCGTAGCCGTAGCCGAGCGTTTCGGGATCGATCCCCGGCCCGAGCGCGGCCTGGCCGACCTGCATCTGCTCGCGCAGTTCGTCGGACAGCACGGCCTCGTCGCCCTCGATCAAGAACCCGCCGAGCTTGGCCATGTCCGTCGCGGTCGACCACACCAAGCCCGCCGGACGCGTGAAGGCGTTGTCGGCGTGGTCCTCGGGGCTGGTCCAGTCCGCCGGGCCCTCTTCGATCGCGAGCTGGGCGAGCAGCGAGAAGGTGTCGAGCTCGGAGCTGAGGATCGGGCCAAAGCCGCTGGCGATGTCGACCTCGCTGGCGAGCATGTCGTCGCGGCGGGCGTAGGTGTGGTCCATGTCCAGGGGCGCCGCGACGTCGTCGATCACGACGTCGGCCCAGGGACGCTCGGCGAGCGCTTCGGTCAAGACGCCCGCGAGCGTGTAGTTTGGGTTGCTGTAGCTCCACGCGACGCCGGGCGGCACCATCGCGTACTCGTTGGCCGCGAACTCGGCGTAGGTCCGCGCCTGCAGCTCGGCGTCGTCGGGGGCGTCGTCGAAGGGCGTGTAGTCGAACAGGCCCGAGCGATGGGACAAGAGCCGGTCGACGGTCAGGGTGTCGAACACCCCCGGGGAGGCCTCGAGCTCGAGCCCGGGCAAGAACTCGGCGAGGGTCGAGTCGAGCTCGAGGGCGCCCGCGTCGACCTCGCGCAGCAGCGCGATCGCGGTCATCTTCTTGGTGTCCGAGCCGATCTGAAACAGGGTGTCCGGCGTGACCAGCTCATCGGCTTCGTTCTTGGTGCCAAAGCCCTCGGCGTAGATCACCGCGCCGTCGCGCCAGATCGCGACGCTGCACCCGGTCGCGTAGCCGGTGCCGAGCGTGAGCTCGACGGCGTCCTCGATGCGGGCGATGGCCTCGGCGTCGAGCGGGTCTCCCTGGCCGCCGGTCGTGGAGTCGGAGCCCGAGCCCGTGTCGGAGCCCGTGTCCGTGTCGGAGTCCGTGTCCGTGTCCTCCGTGGACGTGTCACCGGCGGCCTCGTCGTCGGAGGGGGAGTCGTCGCCGCTGCATGCACTCGAGGCCAGGGCCAGGCCGAGGCAGGAGAACAGGAGCAAGCGGGCCGAGCTCGGCGAGGAGGGGTCGCTACCGTGGAGCGTCATCGAGACATGGAACCCTGACGCCCCCGCGGGGTGTCACCAGACGCGATCTTTTTTTCAGCGCCGCGTGCCCCAATTCACACGGCACCAGGCGCCTGACACCTGGGGAAGCGGCCCGCGCCTAGCCCTCGACGGCGAGCCAGCGGAAGTCCATGTAGCCCGAGGTCCCGGCCTCCGAGTAGTAGTCGTCGATCTGCACGGCGAACAGCGCCCCCTCGGTCGAGCGGACCACGTAGACCTGGAGCTTCGGGCTCAGGACGTGGGTCATGAAGTCGTAGTCGTACCACCCGCCGAAGGCGTACTCGGGGTCGTCGTTGTCGTCCTCCTCCACCTCGGGCTCGTCGGTGATGAACGCCGCGTCGGGCTCCAGGGCGGCGTAGTCCTCGAGCTCGATGCCCTCGACGATGGCGGCCTC
Source organism: Plesiocystis pacifica SIR-1 (assembly GCF_000170895.1). Lineage (GTDB taxonomy): Bacteria > Myxococcota_A > Polyangia > Nannocystales > Nannocystaceae > Plesiocystis > Plesiocystis pacifica. Next base: position 106,510 of record NZ_ABCS01000017.1, read on the forward strand.
GACCCCTCCGCTTCCGCTCACGCCTCCGTTGAGGGCGACGTTGAAGCGCAGGAAGGCCACGTCCCACGGCCCGTCCTCGTCGACCGTCTCGACGGCGTCGAGGTCGAGGTAGATCCACGCGCTCTCGTCGGTGGCGTCGACGACGGTCCGCGTGTAGGGGGGCTCTTGGGTGTGGGTGACGGGATCCTCGGCCCCGCCCTCGTCGGCGCCCTCGTCCTCGCCTTCGGTCCCCTCCCCCGTTCCAGCTTCGTCGTCGAAGCCGATGTCCTCGGCGCAGGCGGTCGAGGCCAGGGTCAGGCAGGTTGCGAGGAGGGTTGCAAGGAGGGTTGCGAGTCGATGGTCTCGGAGATTCATGGTGGGCTCCCGTCAGTAGCGGACATTGATGCCCGCGTAGAAGCTGCGCGGGGCGATGCGGTTGACGACGGCGTCGCCAGCGTCGAGCAGGTTCTCGGCGCCGACGAAGGCCGTCACGTAGCGAAGGAAACGTTGGCTGACGCGCACGTCGATGGTTGCGAAGGGGTCGGCGAACTCGGCCGAGTCCTCCGTGACCGAGAAGGCCCGCTCACCCTGGATCCGGCCGCGCACGGACGCGCGCGTCCCCCAGCGCCCGTGGAAGAAGCGGAACCCGAAGGTGGTCTGGTGCGCGGGCCGATTGGGGAGGGGCTGGTCGCTGCCGTGCTGGCGCGCGTGCAGGAACTGGTAGCTGCCCTCGACCCCGAAGTACTTGGCGAAGCGCACGTCCGCCGTGCCCTCGACCCCGCGCAGCGTCGCCGTGCCGACGTTGACGTAGCTGAACACCTGGAGCTGGTTGGCGCCCCCCTCGGCAACGAGGTCCACGGTCATCAGGTCGCGCAGCTGGTTGTCGAACACCGAGGCGGTGAAGGTCAGGTTCTTGGTCGGCAGGTAGCTGACCCCGACGTTGAGGGTCCAGGCCTGCTCCGGGCGCAGCGAGGGGTTGCCCTGGACGCGGTAGCCGACGCCCGCGTTGGCGAACGCCAGGTAGAGCTCGCGGAAGCTCGGCGCCCGGTAGCCGCGGCCGTAGGACACGCGGAAGCTCAGCTCGTCCAGGGGCGCGACGAGCAGGGCCAGGCGGCCCGTGGGGTAAACGCCGAACTGCGAGTCGAAGTCCAGGCGCAAGGCCGGGAGCACGGTGATCCGCGGGGCCGTCGACGGGACCCACTCGTCCTGGACAAAGAGCGCGGCGCGGCTGCGCTGGGCTCGATCGTTGTCGGGCCCGGAGCCGCCCAGCTCGACCTCGAGGCGATCGGTGCGCAGCCACTCGAACTGCAGGTCGACCCCCGTGGTCAGCACGTGCTTGCCGACGAGCTGGTCGTACTGCGCCCCGACCTGGAGCACCTGGTCCCAGGTCGGCTGGTACTGGTCGAGGGCGTCGTCGCCCCGCTGATCCTGGCGGAACTGGTCGCGGAAGATGTTGGTGTGCAGGGTCGTCTGCAGCTGGCTGTCGCCGTCGATCCAGGTCGTGGCCAGGGTCGCGTCGGTGGTCTCGGTCAAGTTGCGGCGGTCGAGGATCGCCCCGCCGTTGGTGACGTCGACGCCCTCGGAATTGCGCCGCAGGTAGCTGCCGGTCAGGTCGATGCGCAGCGCCGACAAGGGCTGGACGTGGACCCCGGCGCCGACGTTCCAGGCCTGGAAGCCGTCGCCGGTAGTCGCCTCGTCCTCGGGCGACGCGTCCCAGCCCTCGCTGCGGTGCAGCCCGCCGGTGAGCGAGGCCTGCCAGCGGCGCATGCCGCCGGCGACTCGGCCCGTGGCGTCGATGGTGTTGCGCGAGCCGTAGGCCCCGTGGGCCTCGGCCTGGACGCCCTCGTCGGGCTTGCGCGTGATGATGTTGATGACGCCGCCGACGGCGTCCGAGCCCTGCAGCACCGAGCCCGCGCCCTGGACGATCTCGATGCGCTCGATGTTCTCGACGGTCAGCCGGCTCAGGTCGACCGCGCCCCCGATGCGCCCGGTGACGCGCTGGCCGTCGATGGTGATCAGCACCTGCTCGGGGTTGAAGCCGCGCAGCGTCGCCCCGACCCCGCCGATGCCCGGGGAGGTCTGGACGCCGGCGCCCTGCTGCTCGAGGACCTCGTCGAGGGTCTCGGCGCCGGAGTTGACGATGTCCTCGCGCGAGACCACCGTCGTCGCCACCGGCGTGGTCGCGGCGTCCCGGCTGGTCCGCGTGCCCGTCGAGACCTCGATCTCCCGGACCTCGGGATCGACCTCGTCGCGGGCCTCCTGGCGGCCTCGAGCTCGCCGGCTCCGTCGACCCTCGGCGCCCGCTTCCCCGTCGACCTCGCCCGTCTCCGACGCGGATGACGCGGCCCCAGGATCCTCCCCATCGGTCGCTTCGGGGGGCGCCGCCAGACTGGCGGTGAGCGCGAGGCAGAGCATTTCCTGAATCATACAATATTGAAAATTACATTCAATATCATGATGACTCACACGACATCTTGGTCATTAAATGTCTCATGGTGAGATTTAAGCTCGGTCTGAGTTTGCGATCACAGAAAGCAAAATTGAAAATCAGTTTCATGAAAATCATTTTCGCGCACCTCGCACCGCTCTCGCTCCTCGGCCTCGCGCTGGCCTGCACCGACCCCGCCAGCGACGACGGCGAGACCACCGTCGCCGACACCGGCGACATGGACGGCGAGTCGGACGCGACCACCGAGGACGGCGAGACCGAGACCAGCACCGAAGCGGGCGAGACCACCGAGACCGAGACCACCGGCGAGACCGGCGGGGAAGCCTGCGGCGAGTTGCCCTGCGAGGACGCGTTGATCCTCGACCTGTCTCTGCAAGAGTCCGTCGCCGAGGGCGAGGTCAACTCCACCCAGGACGGCGAAGACTGGGTCTCGGTCGTCGACGCGACCGCCGGAGGCTCGATGGCGGCCGCGAGCAACCCCTGGATCTACCTGCGTATGACCCCCGAGGGCCTCGAGAAGGTCGCCATCGACGACTACGCCGCGATGGAGTCGACGGCGTGGCACTTCGCGGCCAAGCGCTACGGCATCCGGGTCAACAGCGGGACCTCGGGCCCCGGCTGCGTGCACGTGGCCGCGGTCGACGCGAGCTACGCGGACCTCAGCGCTGCGCCCGACTCGGCCGAGTACGCCGCCGAGGACTTTTACGACGACAGCTGCACCCTCGTCGAAGACGGCGTCGGCCTTGGCGACCCCAACTACCTGCTCGCCGACTGGTGGGGCTACGCGGGCTGCGTGACGACCACGGGCCAGGTCTTCCTCGTCGAGCTCGACGACGGCTCCGTCGCCAAGCTGACCGTCGAGGCCTACTACGGCGAGGGCCAGGAGGGCTGCAACACCATGGGCACCATGGGCAGCGAGTCGGCGATGCTGACCTGGCGCTGGCGGCTGCTGTGATCCGCGGGCCCAGGCGCGTCGAGGCGCGGCTCAGCGTTACGGCCGCGCTCATCGTCGTGGCGCCGCTGCGCGTCCACGCCTCCCCGCGCTGCGCGACCCCGGCGGCTCGCGCCCAGACCCACGACGGCTTGCCGCCGCGCCCGACCGAGGGCGGGCTGTGGTCCTACGCCGCGGACGACGAGGTCGACTTCCACGAGGATCCCTCGGGCCTCGTGCGGGTCCACTACGCGGCCGCCGGCCCCAGCCAGACCCTGCTCGAAGACGCCGACCAAAGCGGCGTCCCGGACTACGTCGAGGCCGTCGCCGAGGTCGCCGTGGAGGGCCTCGGCCTCTACGCCGACCAGGGCTTTCGCCCCCCCGTGACCGAGGCAGCGCTCGGGCTCGGAGCGCTCGGCGGGAGCGAGGCCCTCGACATCTACCTCGTCGACTTCCAAGGCAGCTCCGACGGGGTGTTCTCGACGGACGCCTGCACCAGCGCCCCCCGGCACTGCACGGGCTGGATCGGGCTCGAGAACGACTTCGCCGGCTACAGCTACCCCAGCCTCCAGTACGCCCTCGACACCGTCGTCATCCACGAACTCTTCCACGCCGTGCAGTCGGCCTACGACGGCGATCAGCCCGTGTGGTTCAGCGAGGGCACGGCGACCTGGGCCCAGACCCTGGTCATCCCAGCCTCGGGCGACTTCCTGGCCAAGTGCGACGCCTACCTCGCGCTCTCGGATCGGCCCATCGACAAGCCGCCGACCGGCCCGGTCCAGAGCTTCGCCTACGGCACCGCCTTGTTCTGGGTCTTCCTCGATACGCGCCACGGCGCGCCCATGAACCTCGGGCTGCAGCTCGCGACGGAGAGCGAGGACGGCGACGACGTCGACATCATCGCCGGGCTCGCGGACTTGCTGCTCGAGCTCGGCGACGACCTGCCGAGCGCGTGGTCGGAGTTCGCCCGCCTCAACCTCGCCACCGGGCCCCGCGCGGGCGCCTGGCCCAGCCACTCCTTCGCCGCCCAGCTCGACGGCGTGCCCGAGGAAGGCGCGGGGCCGGCCATCGAGGACGACGCCCGCTTTTCTCCGCTCGCGGCCAACTACTACCGCCTCGAGCACGCCGGCGGGCCCCTGGCCGTGGGCACGGACACCGGCCACCCGGCCCTCGCGCTCTCGGTCTTCCCCGTCGCCGACGGGGCCCTCGACGGGCCCCTGGAGCAGCCCCTCGCCAGCTGGTGGGCCGAGGCCCCAGCGGTCGTCGCGCTCGGCGACGCGCCAGCGGGAGGCTACTGGCTCGTCGGCAGCCTGTCCGAGCAAGCCGCGGCCTCGGCCAAGACCCGGCTGTGCTTCGGCGACCCGACCTTCGTCGCGGCCTGCCTCGACACGGAGGAGCCTGGAGACGAGGGCGGCTCCGAGACGGGCGCGGGCGATGAGACCGACGAGACCGACGAGACCGACGAGACCGAAGGTGACGAGGACCTCGGCCTCGACGACGACGGGGCCGGCTGCGGGTGCCGCTCGGACCCGGAGCCCCGCGGAGCCGGCTGGCCCGCCCTGCTCTTGGTCGCCAGCCTCGCCTTCCGGCGCCGCCGCTGACGGCCAGAGCCAACATAAAAGACCCCACCTCGATCGTGCTCGAGGTGGGGTCAGGCGTTGGGGTTCAGGCCGGACGAGCCCAGCTGGTCCCTCCAGCGACACACCATCGGACTGACCAACCGACGGTGGCGCAAACCAGCTGGGCTCGCGGCCCGAAGTGAAGGAAGTCAGACCTCGATGAGCGCCACCATGGCTTGGGTCGCGTCGGCGAAGTGGGCCGAGTAGAGCAGCAACCGCCCGTTGAAGGCGAAGGCGCGCAGGTGCTTGGCCGGCAGCGGGATGGCGTCGAGGACCGTGGACCAGCTGTCGGCCTCGGGGTCGTAGCGCTGGATCGCGAGGTTGGGCTCGAGGCCTTTTGCGCCCATCTTCGAGCCGCCCACGAGGTAGAGGGCGTCGTCGATGGCCACCAGCTGGGCCGAGAGCACCGGCGCGCCGGGGCACGCGATGGTCGACCAGGTCTTGGTCTCGAAGGTGAAGGCCTCGCAGGTGGTCACGGGCTCGAAGCCGCCCTGCATCCCGCCGAACATGAAGTAGCGGCCGTCGTGGGCGGCGCCAGCGAAGGCCCGGCGCGGGCCCGTGAGCTCGACGCCGCTGAGCTCGAAGGCCGAGCCCGCGTTCTCGGCCACGAGCACGTCGAGGCGGTGGTCGAAGGCCGCCTCGCCCGCGCGGGCGGGGTCGTAGTCGAGGCCGCCGAACATCCACAGCTGCTCGCCGTGGACGGCGAGGCCGAACTGGCTGCGCGTCCCGACCAGACCCACCGAGCTCAGGGTCCAGGCGCCCGCCTCGAGGTCGTAGTGGTAGACCTCGCCGTGGGTCCGCGCGGACTCTCCCCATTGAGGGTGGCCGAAGCCGCCGACGGCGACGATCGTGCCGTCGACCACGGCCGCGCCCATGGTCTGGCGATGGACGGGGAGGTCCGCGAGTTCGGACCAGGTCATCGAGGGCAGGTGCAGGCGGTGACCCTCGGCCAGGAAGTCCTCGGGCCCAAAGTCGTGCTGGCCGACGCTGCGGTTGCCGCCGAACAGGTAGAGGGCGTCGTCGTGGAGCACCATGCCCATGCGGTTCTTCGCCGCCCCGGGGCTGTCGAGGCGCCACAGCCCGCGGACCTGGGCCTCGCTCGAGCCTGCGAGCGAGACCTGCTCGACCTGGCGGGTCCGAGCGTCGCGGCTCATGCCGTGGATGCCCCCGAGGGCGAGGAGCCCGCTGGGGCTCTCGACCAGCTGGTGGAAAAAGCGCGGGAAGGCCAGGGTCCCCGCGGCCTTCCAGGCGTCCGCGCCCGGCTCGAGCCGGTAGACCACGCCGTCGTTGCCCGAGGCGACGAGCGCCTCGCCGACCCCCTCGGCCGCGAGGCCAAAGGGCTCGCCGGGGAAGTCCGGCCCCTTGGACCAGGTCTTCGTGGCGGGGTCGTAGATGTCGACGGAGGTGCTGATCTTGCCCGCGTCGGTCATCCCACCCACGGCGTAGAGCTTGCCGCCCGCCGCCGCGACGCCGAGGGCACGGCGCGCGAAGGGCATGTCGAAGGCCTGCCAGCTCGGCTCGGCCGCGCTCAGGTCGAGGGCGAGGGCCTGGGTCTGGAAGGTGCCCGAGCGGGGGCCCCCGGACAGGGTCCAGCCGCCCGCGACGTAGACCACCGAGCCGATCGCCGCGACCTCGTGGGACGAGCGGGGCTCGGGCAGCGCCGGGCCCTCGGTCCAGGTGTTCGTGGCGGGATCGTAGATCCCCACCTCGGCGATGGAGCGCATGTCCGCGTCCTCGCCGGGGGCGTTGAGGATGCGCATGCCGCCGACCCGCACGATGCGGCCGTCGACGCTGGCGAGGGCCACCGACTGCAGCGGCTCGATCTCGCCGAGGCTCTCCCAGCGCTGCCCGCCCGCGCTCGCGCGGAGCAGCGCGCCGGTCTGCCCGGTCTCGTCGTACTGGTGCGGCGTGCCGAAGTAGCCGCCGAGGATGTAGGTGTCGCCGCCGAGGCTGGTCGCGCCGAAGCTGGTCACGCCCAGGGGCAGCAGGGGCGGCCCGACCTCGGTGTCGACGGCCAGGCTCGGGCCCTGCTCGGAGGTGTCCGCGGCGGTGTCCGCCGACGCCTCGTCCGCGCTCGGGGCCACGTCGGGGCTGACGGTTTGGCCGCCGTTGCAGCCGAGGCTCAGGCACAGCGCCGCGAGCACCGTGGCGCCCCCGGCCCATGCGAGCCCGTGGTGAATGGAGCGGTGCATCATCCCTGCTCCGAGCCCTAGAGCCGCTCTCCGTGATCGGCGAGGTAGCTCGCCACGCCCTCGGCCGTCGCCGTCATCCCGGCGTCGCCCTTGTTCCAGCCCGCGGGGCACACGTCGCCGTGCTCCTCGTGGAACTGCAGCGCGTCGACGAGGCGCAGGAGCTCGTCGATGTTGCGACCCAGGGGCAGGTCGTTGACGATCTGCGAGCGCACGACGCCCTCGCGGTCGATCAAGAAGGCGGCCCGCAGGGCGACGCCGTCGGCGGTCTCGATGCCGTAGGCCGAGACGATCTCGTGCTTGAGGTCGGCGGCCAGGGTGTACTTCACCGCGCCGATGCCCCCGTCGTCGAGGCTCGTGTTGCGCCACGCGGCGTGGGTGAAGGCCGAGTCCACGGACACGCCGATGACCTCGACGTTGCGCTCGCGGAACAGGGTCACGCGGTGGTCCAGGGCGATCAGCTCCGAGGGGCACACGAAGGTGAAGTCCAGCGGATAGAAGAACACGAGGGCGTACTTGCCCTTGGTCGCGCTCGCGAACTCGAAGGCTTCGTCGATGGTGCCGTCGGCCAGGACGGCCGAGCAGTTGAAGTTGGGGGCGGGTTTTCCTACCAGGATGGCCATGTTTGATCTGCGTTCAGGATGGGGATGAAGGTGTCGGAGCTCGGCTCATCCGCGGAGGGTCGCGGAGGCCGGCCCAGATCCAGGGTTTCCAGCAAAGACGCGCGGGTCTCGGGCCCCAGCGGGAGGCGCTCGCAGCCGACGCTCGACTCGACCCGGAGCCAGCCCGGCTCGCCTGCATGGAGCGCGGCCTGGGCTGATTCGGTGACGTCGAAGGCGATGTAGTGGATGGCCGCGGGCTCGCGATCGTCGGGATCCAGGCGTCGACACGGGCAGCGATGGGCGCCGACCTCGAGACAGATAAGGCCGGTGTCGAGCTCCCGCGAGAAGACCTCGCCGACGGCGGCCGAGCCCGCGTGGATCGACAGCGTGGCGGTCAGCACCCCCGGCCCCGGGACCAGGCGCGCGTACTCGTCGATCTCGCGCTGAATGTCCCCGGTGGAGGTCCGCGACTCGACGCGCAGGACCTCGTGGATCTGCCACAGCGCGGTCGTCCGGCTCTCGAAGAGCACCGACAGGTGACTGAACTCGACTCGGCGCGCGGCTTTGACGCGCCAGACCATCGGGCCCCAGCGGTCGCGAACGCGCTCGAAAATGGCGACGGGGAGGATGTCGCGCAGTTCGATCTCAGTCGGGACGTCCGTGCTCACCAACTCAAGATATTGAATACTGATTTCAATATCAAGGATCTTTTTCATGACGGGAGTCACGTGAAGAGCCTCCAATGCCAAGTTGGATCTCATTGGGCCACCCAGATTTTGACACTCGACTTCAATTGAATCCCTGCCAAGCCCAGCTCAGCGTCTCCCCCGCCCCCGAGTCGGCCCGCGGTAGATTGGCCCCGCCATGACCGAAGGCCTGAGCGCCCCCGCCAGCACCTCCCACCAGGAATTCCCCTGCCAGTCCTGCGGCGCGAAGCTTCAGTTCGAGCCGGGCACGACCCACCTCACCTGCAACTACTGCGGCGCCGTCCAGGACATCGGCCAGCAAAGCAGCGCCCCCGTCCGCGAGCGCAGCCTCGAGGACGCGCTGCGAGAGCTCGCCCAGCGCCCCGCGAGTGAGCTCGCCCAGGGCGGCCACGAGATCCAGTGCAACGGCTGCGGCGCGGTCACCCTGATCACCGGTCAAGCCGCCTCCTGCCCCTTTTGCGACTCCCCGATGATCGTGCCCATCGAGGAGGACCGGGCGACGATCGTGCCCGAGAGCCTGCTGCCCTTCCACATCGAGGCCAAGCAGGCCGCGCAGATCTTCGCCGACTGGATCAAGAGCCGGTGGTTCGCGCCCAACGACCTGGCGAAGCGGGCCAAGAAGGCGAAGATCGACGGGGTCTACCTGCCCTACTACACCTACGACACGACCACCGTGTCGAGCTACCAGGGCGAGCGCGGGACCCACTACTACGTGACCGAGACCTACACGGACTCGGAGGGCAACACCCAGACCCGGCAGGTCCGCAAGACCCGGTGGAACTCGGTCCGCGGCTCGGTCCGCGTGCACTTCGACGACGTGCTGATCTGCGCGTCGAAGTCGCTGCCGGTCAAGCTCACCGACACCCTCGAGCCCTGGGACCTCCAGTCCCTGCGCAGCTTCGACCCCGCCTTCCTCAGCGGCTTCATGGCCGAGCGCGCGACCTTGGGCCTCGAGCAGGGCTTCGGCGTCGCCAAGGACAAGATGGACCCGCGGATCCGCTCGGCGATCCGCTCGGACATCGGCGGCGACGAGCAGCGCATCCACAGCAAGTCGACCAACTACCGCGACCCGACCTTCAAGCTCTTCTTGCTGCCGCTGTGGCTGTCGAGCTTCCGCTACAAGGAGAAGGTGTTCCGCTTCGTGATCAACGCGCGGACCGGCGAGCCCGCGGGCGAGCGGCCCTACAGCGCCGTCAAGATCGCCCTGGCCGTCATCGCGGGCATCCTGCTGGTCGCCGCGATCGTGCTCATCCTCTCGGCCACCGAGGGCTGATGGCCACCGGCCGCGGCCCTTGCTAGGGTCCCCAATCATGTCGATCCGCGAGCGCGCCCGTGGACCCCTGCGCACCGCCGGCCTGTTCGGCTGGACCGCGGCCATGCTCGCGGCCGTCGAGTCCCACAAGGCCATCGACCGCAAGCTCCAGGCCCGCAAGGGCGGCCCCGACTCGGACGCCGTCGAGCTCCGCCAGGACCAGATCTTCGACCGCTACATGCGGACCTGGACCCGGGTCATGCTCGACGTCCTGCGCGTCGACCTGACCATCCTCGGCGAGCTCCCGCCCCCGGCCAGGGGCCCGCGCCTGGTCGTCAGCAACCACCGCTCGGCCGTCGACATCCCCATCCTGATCACCCACTTCGGCGGCTCCGTGCTCAGCCGCGGCGACATCGAGTCCTGGCCCATCCTCGGCCTCGCGGCGCAAAAGGCCCAGACCATCTTCGTCGACCGCGAGTCCACCCGCAGCGGGGCCCAGGCCATCCGGGCGATCCGAGCCCAGCTCGCCGCCGGTCGCACGGTGTCGATCTTCCCCGAGGGCACGACCTTCGCCGGCGACGAGCTGCGCCCCTTCAACGCCGGGGCCTTCGCCGCGTGCCGCAAGCTCGAGGTCGAGTACGTGCCCATCGGCCTGGCCTACCCCCCCGGCTGCGAGTACATCCAGGACAACTTCCTCAGCCACGCCCAGGCCATCGCCTCGCGCCCGCTGACGCCGGTGGTCCTCGCCGTCGGCCGAGCCCGGCGCATCGAGGCCAAGGCCAAGGTCGTCGCCGACGAGCTCCACGCCGAGATCGAGACGCTCATCGCCCGCGCCCGGGCCGAGCTCGACGCCCGGCGATAGCCGCGATAAACGCCGTCTTCGCGCGAAAAACCTTGATCCTGCCCGCGGCATGGGCCAGCCTCGCAAGGTGCGCAAGCTGGACAACGCCATCGCCGTCGTGACCGGAGCCGCCAGCGGGATCGGTCAGGCCACGGCCATCGCCCTCGCCGAGAAGGGCTGCGACCTCGCCATCGCCGACGTCAACGAGGTCGGCCTGGCCGAGACCGCCGCGGTCATCCAAAACCGCCGCCGCAAGGTCAGCACCCACATCGTCGACGTCGCCAGCCGCCCGGCGATGGAGGCCTTCGTCGACGAGGTCATCGACGCCCACGGCCACGTCAACATCGTCATGAACAACGCCGGCGTGTCCGTGACCGCGCCCCTGGCCGAGCACAGCCTCGAGGACTTCGAGTGGCTCATGGGCATCAACCTGTGGGGCGTCGTCTACGGCACCAAGCTCTTCCTCCCCCACCTGCAGCGGGCCAGCTGGGGCTGCGTCGTCAACATCTCGAGCATGTTCGGGATCATCGGGCTGCCGACCCAGAGCTCCTACTGCGCGAGCAAGTTCGCCGTGCGGGGCTTCTCCGAGGCCGTCGCCGCCGAGCTCGCCGACGAGAACATCGACGTGCTGTGCGTCCACCCGGGCGGCATCAGCACGAAGATCATCCACAACAGCCGCTTCTACCTCGGCGATCGCGGCCACGCGAAGATGAAGCGCTACTTCGAGAAGAAGGCCATGCCCGCGAGCGAGGCCGCGGACTTGATCGTCCGGGCCGTCGAGCAGCGCCGGCGTCGGCTGCTGATCACCCGCGAGACCTACTCCATCGACCTCATCAAGCGCGCCTATCCGCCCCTCCCGCCGCACTTCATCAACTGGCTGCGCAAGCGCTCCGGCATGGGGTAGCGTGGGGTCATGGCTTCTCTCGTTCTCCACGGCTTCGGCGGGGACGGGGCGCTCACCGACCTGAGCCCCTTCGTCACCAAGCTCCACGCCTACCTGCGCCTGGCCGGAGTCGAGTACGCCTTCCGCCCCGGGGACATGCGCGTCGCCCCCCGCGGCAAGCTCCCCTACATCGACCACGACGGCGCGATCATCGGGGACTCCGAGCGCATCATCGAGCACCTGCGCGAGCGGGGCATCGCCGACCTCGACCGCGACCTCGACCCGGGCCAGCGCGCCGATCGGACCGCCATCGCCTCGATGTGCGAGCTCGAGCTCTACTTCATCCTGGCCTGCTTTCGCTGGCGCGAGCCGAGGGGCTGGGCCAGCTACGGCCCGAAGATTCAGGCCGCGCTCCGGCGCGTCGGCATCCCCCGCCCGGCCACCGGCGTGGTCCTCCGGATCGTCCGCCGCGGCAACCTCAAGCAGCACGAGGCCCAGGGCGTCGGGCGGCGCCCGCCCGAGGAGAACCTCGCCCGCGCCGGCCAGCTGTTCGACGCCTTCGAGGACTTCGTCGGTCGCCACCCCGGGCCGTGGTGGTTTGGCGAGCAGCCCAGCAGCCTCGACGCCATAGTCTGGGCCTTCATCGACGGGACGACCACCAAAGAGGTCGACACGCCCTTGCACGGGCTGCTCGACAGCCGGGCTCAGCTCAAGACCTGGTTCGAGCACGTCGACGCGAAGGTCCGCGCGGCGGGCAGCTGAGCGCCCGCGCCGTCGCGGCCGCTCGCGCCGGTGGCTACTCGCGGACGGCCACCAAGGTCGCGCGCCAGTCCACTCGTCGAACGCACTCGCCCTCGACTCCCTCGGCGCCGCCGGCCTCGAAGTCCTCGACGCATGTCGAGGCCATCAACGACCAGTCGAGGCGGTGGGTCAGAGACTGGCCCTCGAGGACCTCGCCGCCGAAGCCCGACAGCCACGGCACCTCGTCGAAGGCGCCGCACTCCCCCATGTCCCCCGGGACCGTCACGCCGTCGCGCCCCGGCCCGGTCATCGTCCCGTCCGAGAGCGCGGCGTCGAACATGAACACGGGGTCCACGGTCAGCCCCCACGCCTCGGTCTCCTCGGCCAGCGCGGCGCAAGCCGTCGGGTCGGCGCACGGGAGGATGACGACCTCCAGGCCGTCCCCGTCGTCATGAAGCGCCGCGACGGCGTAGTCGAGGGCCCCCGGGGCCCCCGGGCCCTCCGCGTCGCAGCCCTCCTCGTTGACGCGGTGGACGTCCACCGCGTAGATGCCCAGCTCGAGCGCGTCGAGCTCGAGGGGCTCGGCTGGTGAGCCGTCGCCGTCGCCGCCATCGCCGACGCAGCCAACGACCACCAACGAGAGGATCAGCGAGGCGCAGCCTGACAGGAGTCGAAGGGTGCGTGCGTGGACCGTGCTTTCACTCATTTCACCAGTTCTGACCCCAGCCCGGCCTGGTTTTCCGACGCCCAGTTTCCGGCCAGCGCGGTGGTTCAAGGCGGCCGAAGGCGGACGATCGTCGCCCCCCAGCTGCCCTCGCCGTGGCCGCCCAGGCGAAAGCGCTCGACCTCGCCGGCCTCCTGCAGCCGCCCGAGCTCGACGTGGACCGTCCGCCGGAGCACGCCCTTGCCCTTGCCGTGGACGACCCGCAGATCGAGGACGCCCGCGCCGCGGCACGCGGCCACGTACTCGCGCACGAGCGGGCCGACCTCCCTGGGCGAAAAATTGTGCAGGTCGAGCTCGCCGTCGAGGGGCAGGGCCTGCGCGTCCTCGCGGGTGTCCCCGCCCAAGCCTGCGGCCGCGCCGGCCCACGGAGCCCGAGGGAGCCCGCGCGGCCGTGCCTTGGCCAGGGCCCGGCAGCCCCCCCGGGGTCGCCCCTCGACGCGGACGACGACCTCGGGGACGCGGCCGAGCCAGGACGACACGCTGCCCCCCAGGCCCAGGCTCCCGCTGCGGCCGTGCACCCGCCAGGTCTGGCCGTCGACGAGGACCTCGAGGCGTCGCGCCGCGGCCTGGCCCGCGCGCCGCTCGACGACCCGGAGCTCGCCGAAGCTGGCCGCAGCCGCGAAGTCGAGGGCGAGGTCGACGAGCTCGGCCTGGGCCTCGGGGTCGTCGAGCTCGTCGGCGTCGAGGGCCGAGCGCTCTCGCCAACCGGCGAAGCTCAGCGTCAGCGCGCTCCCGTCCAGGTCGAGCTCGAGCGCCAGGGCCTCGTCGAGAGCCAGCGTCCAGCGCGTCCCCTCCCGCGCCACGGGCTCCAGCCGAAGCACCCGCGCCAGCTCGCGCAGTCGACGGTCCAGCTCCTCGTCCAGCGCCATGGCTCCCTCGACCGCTCCGAGACCGCTCAGATCCGCGGCGTCTTCTTTTCGCCCTCGATGCGCTCGGCCGTGACGGCCACCAGGACCGCCCGCACCCCGGGCTCGTCGAGGCCGCGCAGGACCTGCATGAACTCCTCGGTGCGGTGCTGCAGCCCGACCAGAGACAGCCCCACGGGGGTGATGGGCAGCTCGATCTCCTTGCGGTGGACCAGGCGCAGCAGCTTCTTGAGGTCGTCGGTGGGCACGCCGGTGAGGGCCAGGGGTACCTGAGGCATCGCGCCATGCCATAGCGCGGGTCGGGGTGAAATTCGAGGCCCAGCTGGCTACCATCCGCGCGCCCATGCACGAGACCACCCTGAGCCTGATGCACGAAGCGGCCCTCGCCGGGAGCGCGGTGCTGCTCGACGCCTTCGCGGCCCTCGAACGCCTCGAGGTCCAGTCCAAGCGCCCGGCCGACCTCGTGTCCGAGGCCGACCTCGGCGCCGAGGCGGCCATCCGCGCCGTGCTCGAGGCGGCCCGCCCCGAGCTCGCCTTCCTCGGCGAGGAGTCGGGCTACCAGGCCGGACGCGCCGGCGAGTCCGGAGGCCTCGAGTGGGTCGTCGATCCCCTCGACGGGACCACCAACTTCCTGTGCGGCATCCCGCACTTCGCCGTGTCCATCGCCCTGCGCGAGGCCGGCGGCCCGACCCTCGCCGGCCTCGTCTACCAGCCCCTGACCCGCCAGGCCTTCGCGGCCATCCGCGGCCAGGGGGCGACCCTCGACGGCGAACCCATCCGCGTGTCGCCGCGGCGCAGCTGGGAGCGGGCCGTGGTCGCCACGGGCATCCCCCACCGCGGCCGCCCCCACCAGGAAGCCTTCACCGCCGAGCTCGCCGCCGTGGGCCCCAAGGTCGGCGGGGTGCGGCGCTTTGGCTCCGCCGCCCTCGACCTGGCCTGGGTCGCCTGGGGGCGCTACGACGGCTTTTGGGAGCGGGGCATCCAGACCTGGGACGTGGCCGCGGGCAACCTGCTCGTGCGCGAGGCCGGCGGCGTGCTCACGGGCATCGACGACGGCCAGGACCCCGAGACCGGCGAGGGGCTGATCGCCGCGACGCCCTGGTTTCACCCCGAGCTCCTCGCCACGCTGCGCGCCGCGAACCGATCGGTGCTCTAGTCCGTCAGCAGGTTGCTGGGGAGGTTGCCGCTCAGGGTGCTCGACAGCCAGCCCTGGAGCCGCTCGAGCTCGGGGTCGGCCTCGCTCTTGGCGTGGATGTCGGTCTGCTCGCCCGGGTCGGCGCTGCGGTCGTAGTACTCGTAGTGCCCGGCGATCACGTTGTGGATCAGCACGCCGTCCTCGGTCCGCGCGGCGCGGCGAAAGAAGTTCCCCTGGGTCGGGCGCTGGCTGATCACCGAGCAGGGGATCACCCGGTCCTCGGGCGCGCGCTGGGGCGCGAGCGCGGGCAGCAGCAGGCTCTGCCCGTCGAGCTTGCGGGCGTCGTCGGTGTTGCCGATCACCTCCAGGATCGTCGGCGCGACGTCGAGCAAGCCGACGGGCGCGTCGACCCGCCGCCCCTCGATCCCCGGGACGTGGACGATCAGCGGCACGTGCACGCTCTCGACGTAGCAAGTCTGGGCGTGCTTGACCCCGCCGTGCTCGCCGAACTCCTCGCCGTGATCAGCCAGGAATACGAAGATGGTGTTGTCCCACTGCCCCGAGTGCTTGAGGTAGTGGATGAGCGAGCCCATGCTCGCGTCGACGTTGGAGATTTCGCCGGCGTAGCGCTGCTTGGGCTCGTCCCCGAAGCGACCGTGGCCAAAGCCGTGCTCGAGGTACTCGCTGTGCGGGTCGACGACGTAGAGGGTCAGGAACCAGGGGTCCTTCGAGGCGGCCGCGCGCTCGATGTAGCGGATCGACTCGACCACCAGGGCGCCGGCCTGGCCCGTGACGTAGGCCCCCGCCGGGGCGGCCATCTCCTCTTCCGACGCGGCCTCGAGCACGCTCGTGAACTCGAACTCCGCGAGGATGCGCTTCATGTGCCGGTTGAAGTAGCTCACCGCGACCAGGCCCGTCTGGTAGCCGAGGGCGTCGAGCCGCTTGCCGAGGGTCTGCTCGCTGTCGCCGAGATCAATCCGCGAGCTGCGGGCCCACTCGGCCATGCTCGGGTCGCGGCCCGAGAGCATGCTGGGGATCGACAGGATCGTCGCCGAGGACTGGGAGTAGGCCTGGGTGAACACCAGCGAGTCCTCGGCCGCCTCGTCGAGGTAGGGCGTCGGGCTGTCCGCCGCGCCGCCGATGCCCGTCGTGTCGAAGCGGATCGCGTCGACGATCACGAACAGCACGTTGGGGCGCCCCTGCCCCTCGGGGGCCTCGTACTCGCCGTAGAAGAGCTCGAGGGCCTCGACCGCGGCCGCCTTCGAGGCGTCCTCGCCCGAGCAGTCCTCGTCGATCCCGTTGCCCGGGATGTCCTGCGCCTTCGGGCTGATCGAAGCGTCAAAGGCCGCACAGTCGCCGCCGCCGAACATGCTCGAGAAGCCGTCGCGATCGAAGTCCGTCGCCTTCGACGTCAGGGCGGCGCTCGGACCCAGCGCCCGGTGCTCGCGGGCCCAGCGGGACGCGTCCTCGGAGCCGTTCATGACCAAGCTGGCCGCGCCCGCGCCGACCAGCACGAGCACCGGCGCGACGGCCAGGCTCAGCCGCCGCTCTCCCTCCACGAGCCACGGCAGACACACCAGGCCGACGAGCCCCTCGCCCACGAGCACGACCAGGATCCAAAAGAACAGCGCGAAGGTGCCCAGCTCGACCGCGTTGATCACGAGGTACGCAGGCAAGAGCGCGGCGACCGGTACGACCACGAACAGGGCGTAGCGAAGGGCGGGGCTGGCCGGCCACGGCAGGCCGAGCCGCTCGTCGATGCGGGCGACGAGCGGTCGCAACAGCCGAGCCAGGACGAAGCCCCCGACGAGCGCCCCACCGCCCAGGCCGACGAATAAGAGCACGGCGAAGCTCCGCGCGAAGGCGGGGTTGGCGATGTGGAACAGGCTCGGCATCAACACCCAGGCCGCGGCCCCGAACACCACGAGCATCACGCTCGCCGCGACCAAGCCCGCGCGGAGCTCGACCACGGGCGCTCGGGGGGCCGAGCGGTCGCGGTCGTTGACGCGCTGCGCCCACGCGTCGAGCTCGAGGTAGTCGGACAGAGCGCCGAGCAGGCTCCACGCGACAGCCTGTGCCAAGCCCAGCGCCAGACCCCCGCAGGCCCCCAGGCCGACCCCGAGCACGAGCCGACTGCCGAGACCCGGGGCGCCCTCCCCACCAACGATGACCGAGCTCACGCTCACGATCGTGACGACACCGACCGCGAGCGCGACATGCCGCAGCGGAGTCGTAACTCTGGTGAGACCAGAAGACATCATTTTGACTTACCACATCTCCCGGATCGCAAGCCCCGGATTCTCTGCCCAAACCCTCCCAGCGTTGGCAGACGCAGTACCCTGAGCCATGCCCACGCCCGCGCGCACCCTGGCCCTCAGCCTGTCCTTGCTGCCCTGCGTGGCCTGCCCCGCGTCGAGCGGTGACGACGATGACACGAGTGACACTGGCGCGAGCAGCGATGAGGTCGGCTCCTCCGACTCCGAGAGCGCCGACGAGTCGAGCGCGTCCGCGGACTCGACGACCGAGGCCGAGACCACCGAGGGCAGCTCGGGCGAGACCACCGGCGGCGAGCTCCCGGCCTGCGCCGGCTACTTCCCCGCGGGCGCGGTGTGGTGCGAGGACGTCAGCGACGCGCCGACCCACCCCAACTCCGCGACCGTCGTCGCCTGGCTCGAGCAGGCCGGGTGGGGCAACGACGACAACTTCCAGATCGACTTCTCCATCGAGGTGCTCGAGGCCGACGCCGACACCCCGCGGCGCAGCTTCGAGGCGACCGGCGACTTCTACACGCCCGACTGCGACTGGGTCGAGGTGCCCGTGCCCGAGGGCGGCGCGATCGAGGGCGAGGAGGGCTACGCGTGCACCAGCGACGGCGACTGCCACCTGATCGTCGCGGCCCGCGACGAGAACCTGCTCTACGAGATGTGGCGGGCCAACATCGTCGACGACGTGTTCTACGGCGGCTGCCTGGCGGTGTGGGACATGGGCGTGGTCTACGACGACGAGGGCCGGGGCCAGGGCTGCACCAGCGCCGACGCGGCCGGCTTCCCCATCGCGCCCTTGCTGTTCACCGCCGACGAGGTCGCGGCCGGATCGATCGACCACGCGATCCGCTTCATCCTGCCCAACGCCCACATCCGCAACCTCATCTACTCCCCGCCGGCGACCCACAGCACCAACGCGACCTCGGGCCCGATCGAGGCGCCGCCCTATGGCGTGCACCTGCGCCTGCGCCCGGACTTCCCCGTCGACGATCTGCCCAGCGAAGGCGCCAAGGTGGTCGCCGCGGCCCTCCAGACCCACGGCATGTTCCTCGCCGACGGCGGACAGATCGCCCTCACGGCGCAGTCCGACCGCTTCTCCGCGAACACCTGGGACGGCCTGCTCGCGCCCCAGGATCTGGTCTCGCTGCGGCCCATGGACTTCGAGGTCATCGACCACGGCGAGCTCCTCGACTGGGGCGAGCAAAGCTGTGAGCGCGAGCCCCTGGGAACGCCGCCCTGAAGGCAATTCTCCCGTCGAATCGGTGTGAGAAGGCCGGCCCGAGGCGCCGCCATGTGGGGCGCGACCGCCCCGCGGCTATCGCTATGGTCCGGCCATGACTCGACTGCCCCCCGCCCCCCACGGATCCACCCCCGGCGCATCCCTGCTCGCGTGCATTGCCCTGTGCCTGGCCGCCTGCCCGAGCGACGACGGCGGCGAGGGCAGCGACGACGACGCCGCGACGGAGACCGACGACGAGGCGACCGAGTCCAGCGGCTCGACCGAGACCGAGACCGAGACCGAGACCGAGACCGAGACCGAGACCGAGACCACCGAAAGCGAGACCGAGACCGGCGGCCTCGAGGGCGAGCTGATCTGCAACGAGGGCAGCGAGGCCGTGTCCGAGTGGCTGCGCCACACCGTCGCCGACGACATCCCCGGCCCGGCCTTCGTGTCCATCGCCGACTTCGACGACGACGGCAAGCTCGACCTGCTCAGCTCGGCCTTCGGGCTCATCGACACCAGCATGGGCATCGCCATCCCCGAGGGCACGCTGACCCTCCACCTCCAGCGCGAGGGCCTCAACTGCTGGGAGCGCGTCCCGCTGGTCAGCGAAGGCGACGGGGTCGAGTTCCCCAACGAGTCCGAGATCGCCGACCTCGACGGCGACGGCGACCTCGACGTGGTCCTCGCCGCGGGCTTCTTCGTGTGCATGTTCGACCCCAACGTCGGCGACTGCGGCGGCCTCTACGTGTTCGAGAACGTCGGCACCGAGTTCGTGCGCCACGACATCACCGACGCCGACCCCCAGTTCTTCCACCGCCCCGGCCTCGTCGACCTCGACGGCGACGGGGTCCTCGACATCGTCACCGCCCGCGAGACCTTCATGACCTCCGAGCTGGTGTGGTACCGCGGCGACCTCGACAGCCCGACCCTGTTCGAGGCCGAGGCCCGGGTCATCGACCCCGAGGTCGGCGGGACCATCCCGGACTTCGCCGACATCGACGAGGACGGCGACCTCGACATCGCCGCCGGCCGCTTCTTTGGCCTGGGCGAGGGCGAGCCCTACGTGTGGTGGGAGCAGACCGCCGCGCCCTCCGACGCCGTGCCCGAGGGCGAGTGGCTCCGCCACGTGATCAGCACGGATCACGGCCAGGCCATCCAGCTGCGCCTGACCCGGGACCTCTACGGCGACGACACCCTGCGGGCCGTGGCCAGCAACCACGTCAACCAGGGCAACGAGCCGCCCGACGAGTGGGAGTCGGCGATCATCGTGTTCGAGCCCGGCGACGACCTCACCGCGCCGTGGACCTCGACGATCATCTCCGAGGGCATCGTGTCGCTCCCCGACGACGGCGTGGCGATCGCCGACGCCCCCGGCGTGTTCGACCTCGCCGACGCCGACGGGGACGGCGACCTCGACGTGTTCCTGTCCGGCGACGGGGACCCGCGCACCTTCTGGCTCGAGCAGACCGAGACCGCGACCTTCACGACCCACGTGATCGAGGAGTCCCTCCCGCAGGCCGGGGGTGGCCACGCCTACGACCTCGACGGGGACGGGGACAACGATCCGGTGTTCACCGGCTACGAGGACGCGCGCATCTACGTTTACGAGCGCGAATAGCGCCGCGCAATCGACCTACGTCTCTGGCGCACGCTCTAGTGTGACCCCTACGGCGTTCCAAAGGCATCCAGTGATACTTGTACATCTTTGCAAGTATGATATTGACGTCTCCGTCATGCGCAAGCTGATCACTGCCTTCTCCGTCCTCGCCCTCGCCGGGTCCCTCAGCGCCTGCAAGGACGCCGCCGCCACGACGAACCCGGGCGACACCGCCGCCAACCTCGAGTCTGGGGCGGCCGACGCCCACGCCAGCGACCACGAGCACCACCACGGCACCGAGGACGGTCACGCCAACGAGCACGACCATCACCACGGCACCGAGGACGGCCACGCCGACGAGCACGAGCATCACCACGGCGAGGACGGCCACGCCAACGAGCACGAGCACCACCACGGCGCCGAGGACGGCCACGCCGACGAGCACGCCCACCACCAGGGCGAAGAGGGCGACCACCACCACCACGAGGACGAGTAGTCCTTCAGCTTCTCGACCCTTCGTCGACGCGGAGCACCCCTGGGTGCTCCGCGTTTTTCTTGGCTCACCGGGCGACGCCGCCCGAGAGCTCCCGAAGTCGATCACGCGAGGACGCGTGCCCCTCACCGGGGCGGCAGGTGCACCGCCAGCCACAGCGCGTCCGCGCTCGCCGAGCGCACCCGGTGGCGCTGGTGGGCGGGGATGAACAGCGTGTCGCCCGGGCCCATGCGCGCGCTCACCAAGGTCGCGCCCTCGAGCTCGAGCTCGGCCTCCCCCGCGAGCAGGGCGACCCACTCGTCGTGGGGCTGGTCGTAGACCTCGGAGGGCGAGCTCACCGGCCCGTAGATGCGCTCGATGTGCACGCCCCCCTGGCGCAGGAGGGTCTCGAATTGCTCGGCCTGGGTCGGAGGCCGCTCGAACAAATTGGAGGCAGCGGTCATGGGCGAGCCATCATGGCATCGCCCCCGACCGCTGCCGAAGTCCAGCCTCGCTCAGCGTCGGCGACGACGCACGAGCATGCCCAGACCAAACAGCGCCGCGAGGCCGAGGGCGCCGCGGGTCGGGTCGTCGTCCTCCGTCGAGCAGCTGCAGCCCGACTCGGTCACGTCGTCGATGCCCACGTCGCCGCCGCTCTCGCTCTCGTTGCCGCCCGAGCCTCCGCCCTCCTCACCGTTCCAGCCGTTGCTCTCGTTCCACTCGGCCAGCAGGGTGTCGATGACCTCGGTCTGATCGCTCAGCACCTGGTTGGGGCCCATGAACGCGGCCTGCTCGACGTCCTCCTCCCAGGGCATCTCGTCCTGGAACTCCGGCCACTGGTTCGAGTTGGGCAGGTAGACCTCGCGGCCGTCGGGCAGGGTGAACAGCGAGCCCCCGGCGCACAGGTTGAAGCGCGTGCCCTGGCGGTTGTTGGGCACCTCGGGCAGCGTCGGGTTGATGTGGAAGATCGGGTCCTCGTACATCTCGTTGGGCGAGATGGTCGTGTACATCCGCGAGATGTAGGGGTAGTCCTGGATCAAGCTCTGGGCGTGCAGGCCCGGCTGGATGATGCGGGCGTCGAGGTCCGCGGCCAGGGCCGCCGCGTCCCAGGCGTCGGTGTCGACCAGTCCGACGAAGCAAGGCACGCAGCCATAGAACTCCTCCGGCGTCAGGCCATTGGGCACCGGCAGGTAGGCGTCGAGCATCGGCGGGAGCAGGTCGTGGGCCGGGGTGCACAGGCCGTCGAAGCACTCGACCAGGCCCTGGGCCTCGAGGGTCGGGATCAGCTCGCTCGGGTCGTCGCCCAGGTCCGCGACGGCCTGGGCGTCCCACAGCGCGCTGTGCAGGCCGACGATCGACACCTGGCCCGAGGGCCCGGCGTACTCGGTCACGAAGGCGTTGCCGTCCGCCGCGAAGGCGTCCACGGCCAGGGAGATGACCTCCTTGTAGTTGCTGGCAAAGTTGATCCAGTCGATCTTGAGCGGGTTGACCAGCACGTGGCGGTAGTTGGTCGGCACCGCCCGCCCGTCGCCAATCACGAACACGCGCACGTCCATGTCCTCGACCGCGGCGATCCGGGTCAGGCGCAGGGGCACGCAGGTCTCGTCGCCCTGGTAGCGCAGCACGATCGGGTGGATCTCGTCGACCTCGGCGTTCATCCCCAGCTTGATGGCGACAAAGAGGTGACCCTCCTCGAGGTACTCGGCGAGGATCGGCTCGGCGTTGGGGTCCTGCTGGTAGCCGTTGTCCTCGAGCCACTGCATCACCCCCTCGATGGTCCCGCCTTCGAGCACGGCGATCTCGAAGGCGCCGACGATCTCCTCGAGCACGACCGTGGGGCCGCCGCCCCCGCTGTCCTCGGTGCTCTCGTCTCCGGTCCCGCTCTCGCCCTCGTCCCCCCAGCCGCCGGCCTCGTCGTCGCCCTCGCCGCCGCAGGACTCCTGGGTGGTCGAGTAGCCGTAGGTCGGCACCGTGCCCGCGAGCATGTTCTGGAACAGCCGCTCCGAGCCGACCTCGAACTCCGGCACCGCCGTCATCGGGATCACCCACGCGAACTTGTCCGCGTCGGCGTCCGGGTCGTACTGGATCTGAATGTGGGCCTCGACGATGTTCTCGTCGCCCATCACGAACAGGATGTTCTCACCGGTCTGGTCGACCGGCATGGACTGGGGGCCGGTGTCGCAAAAGGTCCCGCCGCAGGCCTCGGCCGCATTGGGAGCCAGCGACAGGGCGAGGGCGCAAGCGCCCGCGAGGACCGTCGGGATCGAGGTAAGCGCAGTCTTGGTCATGTCATCCAGTTCGTGCCATGGGACGGGTGGATCAATTGCGTGGGGGCCCGAAAACGAGAGCGGCCCCGCGCGTTTGCGCGGAGCCGCCTTGGTTTGACGCCGGCTCGGTCAGCGACGACGCCGACGCACCAGCAGGCCCAGGCCCAGCAGGCCCATGAGCCCGAGGGTCCCCCGGCTCGGGTCCTCGTCGGCCGAGCACGCGCAGCTGGCCTCGGGGTCCATGAGGCCCGCGCCCCCGCCCGTGCCGTCCTCGCCGAGCTCGTCGCCGCCGCCGGAGCCGGCGTCTTCGCCCGAGCCCCCCTCGCCGCTGCCACCGTCCGTGCCCGTCTCGCCGTCGCCCGAGCCTCCCTCGCCGCCGCCGCCCCAGCCGTTGGACTCGTTCCACTCGGCCAGCAGCGCGTCGATGAGCTCGGTCTGATCGCTCAGCACCTGGTTGGGGCCCATCAGCGCGGCCTGCTCGACGTCCTCCTCCCAGGGCATCTCGTCCGTGAAGTTGGGCCACGCGTTTTGGTTGGGCAGGTAGACCTCGCGGCCGTCGGGCAGGGTGAACAGCGCCCCACCGGCGCACAGGTTGAAGCGCGTGCCCTGGCGGTTGTTGGGCACCTCGGGCAGCGTCGGGTTGATGTGGAAGATCGGGTCCTCGTACATCTCGTTGGGCGAGATGGTCGTGTACATCCGGCTCAGGTAGGGGTAGTCCTGGATCAGGCTCTGGGCGTGCAGGCCCGGCTGGATGATGCGGTCGTCGATCTCCGCGGCCAGGGCCGCCGCGTCCCAGGCGTCCTGGTCGATCAGCCCCGCGTAGCACAACAGGCAGCCGTAGAACTCCTCGGGCGTCAGGCCGTTGGGCACGGGCAGGTAGCTCTCGATCATCGGCGGGAGCAGGTCGTGGGTGAGGGAGCACAGGCCGTCGATGCACTGCGCCAGGCCCTGCCCCTCGAGGACCGTGAACAGCTCACCGGGGCTCGGCCCGAGGTCCGCGATGGCCTGGGCGTCCCACAGCGCGCTGTGCAGGCCGTTGATCGACACCTGCCCCGAGCCGCCGGCGTACTCCGTGACGAAGGCGTTGCCCTCGGCCGCGAAGGCGTCCACGGCCAGCGAGATCACCTCTTTGTAGTTGCTGGCGAAGTTGATCCAGTTGATCTTCAGCGGGTTGACCAGCACGTGGCGGTAGTTGGTCGGCACCGCCCGCCCGTCGCCGAGGATGAACACGCGCACGTCCATGTCCTCGACCGCGGCGATCCGGGTCAGGCGCAGGGGCACGCAGGTCTCGTCGCCCTGGTAGCGCAGCACGATCGGGTGGATCTCGTCGACCTCGGTGTTCATCGCCAGCTTGATGGCGACGAAGAGGTGGCCCTCGTTCAGGTACTCGGCGAGGATCGGCTCGGCCGCGGGGTCTTGCTGGTAGTCGTTGTCGCCCAGCCACTGCATCACCCCCTCGATGGTCCCGCCGTCGAGCACGGCGATCTCGAAGGCGCCGACGATCTCCTGAAGCACGACCACGGGCTCCCCCCCCGTCGTCGACTCCTCGCCGCCGTCCGTCGAGTCCTCCGTGCCCCAACCGTCATCGCCCTCGGAGCCGCCGCCGCTGTCTCCGCAGGGCTCCTGGGTGGTCGAGTAGCCGTAGGTCGGCACCGTGCCCGCGAGCATGTTCTGGAACAGCCGCTCCGAGCCCACCTCGAACTCCGGCACCGCCGTCATCGGGATCACCCACGCGAACTTGTCCGCGTCGGCGTCCGGGTCGTACTGAATCTGGATGTGGGCCTCGACGATGTTGTCGTCGCCCATCACGAACAGGATGTTCTCGCCGGTCTGGTCGACGGGCATCGACTGCGGGCCGGTGTCGCAGAAGGTGCCGCCGCAGGCCTCTGCAGTTCTCGGGGTCACAGTGGCGGCCAGGGCGCAGATGCCGGCCAGGGCGAGGGATAGTCCAGTCTTGTTCATGGCTACTCCTCCGGTGCCACGAGCCCCACGCTTCGATCACGACGGTGTTGAACCAAGCTGCGGATTTGGAGACGTGGCCGCCTGCCCGCCTTAAGATGGGGCATGCCCTCCCTCGCCTCTCTGTGCCGCCGTCGTTTCGCGCTACTCGCGCCACTTCTGATCCTCGGCCTCGCGGGCTGCATCGTGGACGTCGGCCGGCCCGGCGAAAGCGACGGGGCCGACGGCCTCGGGGACGACGGCCAGGACGAGATCGGCACGGACGAAGACGAGGGCGAGAGCAGCGAGGACGAGGGCAGCTCCTCCGGCGCGCCGGACATGGGCGAGGGCGAGGATGAGACCGAGGGCGAGACCGACATGGGCGAGGAGTCGGGCGAGACCGGGGGCATGGCCTGCGACGCGCTGTCGAGCTGGGACCCGTGGATTGGCGGGCCGTGCGAGGACGACCTCGACTGCGGCTACGAGGGCGGCGTCTGCCTGCGCGAGGATGAGGGCTTCCCCTGCGGCACCTGCACCCTGCCCTGCGACCTCTACTGCCCGGACGCCGCCGACGCGCCCGAGACCTTCTGCGTCGAGCACATGGACTTCGTCGAGCCCTTCGCCCCGGACCAGGGCGCGTGCCTGTCCAAGTGCGACCCCTTCAAGCTCCCGACCGGGGGCTGCCGCGAGGGCTACGCCTGCGTCATCGTCGACCGCTTCTCGCAGCCCGGGACCAAGTCGCCGGTGTGCCTGCCCCAGGACATCGCCCCGCCCAAGACCGAGTGTCAGCAGATGCTCGACGACGCGGGCCAGGCGTGGATCCCGGCCTACATCCCCCTCGATCACCCCGACGGCCACCCCGAGCTCGACTGCATCGTCGAGGATCCCGTGCGCCTGTACTCGCCCATCGGCGGCGTCGACTACCGCTACATCGAGAGCGAGAACCCGGGCTCGGTCCGCGGCTCGTGCGAGCTCGCCCTGGCCCTGCTCGAGCTCGGCGAGCTGCTCCAGCAAAAGGACGCCGTCGAGGTCGCGCACATCGGGACCTACAACTGCCGGGTGATCGCCGGGACCAGCACCCTGAGCGAGCACAGCTTCGGCTACGCCATCGATCTCGGCGGCTTCACCCTCGAGGGCGGGCAGTACCTCAGCGTCTACGACGACTGGGAGGACGGCGTCGACGAGCCCGTCACCTTCGAGGGCCAGTGGCTCAAGGACCTGACCGACAAGCGCTTCGAGCAGGACATCTTCAACATCATCCTGACGCCCGAGTACAACGCCGCCCACGACGACCATTTCCACGTCGACCTCAAGCCGGGCGCGAACTTCTACGAGTAGGCTTTGTTTGATTTGAAAGTTTTGAAAAGTCAGGCTACGCTCGTTTGGTGCTGCCCCCTAGAGCCCTTGGCCAAACCCAAAACTTTGTTCTAGCGCCCATTGTACTCGCATGCCTGTCGAGCGGGTGTGGGGATGACGCCGTCCTGGCGCCCGCGCCCGCGGATGCTGGGCCTGCAGCCGACGGCTGGACCTTCATCGTCCTGCGCCAGCTCGATCCCGAGGACGAGAGCACCACCAATCCGCGCCTCGTCGCGCTGCGGGTCGACGAGGGCGAAGCTGAGCCCATCGAGCTGCGCGAACTCATCGAGCTCGGCGGATCCAGATCGACGATCGAGACGTGGGACCACCCCGGCCACGGCGTCATCGTCCAGAACACCCACGGCCCCTGGCCGGCCTGGCTGACGCGGGTCGAGTCGGGCGAGCCCGTCGTCAGCCCCGTGCGCATGGGCTACCCCCGCAAGCTCACCGGCGTCCAGTTCACGCCCAGCGGCGGCGGGGCGCTCATCCGGAGCACGGCGAACCTCCCCGACGATCCCCTCAGCATCCCCCCCGAGCCAGACTGCAGCCTCGAGTGGATCCGCTACGACTCCGCCCGCGAGCCCGTCGAGCGCGTCGAGCTCGAGCCCGTCGGATACCCAGACTGCAGCCAACAACTGCCCGCCTTCGCGCTCAGCCCCGCAGCGGACCTCGCCCTATGGTTGGTCCGCCCCGATTGGCAGCCGTACGTGCTGCGAGCGGCGACCATCGTCGACGGGCTCCCGGGCCCCGTGCAAACCCTCGCCAGCTTCGAGGACGAAGACCACGCCTGGTCTTCGCAGCTCTACGTCGACGCAGCTCGAATCGGCTACCTCGTCCGCAGCGGGTCCGGCTTCGAGCTCGCCGTTCACGACCGCCTCCACCTCGACGAACCCGCCGAGCGCTACCCCATGACGACCGACGGCTACCCCCGAACGCTCCAGACCGAAGGCTGGATGGTATGGAGCGACGAGGCTGGCGACTCGTGGCGCCGCCTCTTTGACGGTCCCCTCGCCGGGGAGCCCGAGCGTCTCGACAGCCCCCCTGGCTACCGCCACTGGCTCCACGGCGAGGACGAGCTGCGCTTCCTCTTCCCGGGCGCCGGCATCGCCCACGCGAGCGCCCTCTCGGCCCCCGGCCCCGTTCCGCTCACGACCTTGACCGAACCGCTCCTCGGCACCGGCTCGATCGCCCAGGTGGTCGAGAACCTGGCCGGCTGGACCGTGTTCGAGCGCCTCACCGAAGACCCCGACGAGACCAGCGCGGTCGAGCTCGTGAGCCCCGGACCCGACGCAGCGATAGCGACCGCGGTCGAGCTCGGGCCCGACGTTCAGGTCGACTTCCAGACCTACGCGGCGAGGCCCGAGCGCGTACTCATCGCACAGACCGAGCCCCTCGAGCGCGTGTCCCTCGTCGACGTCGGCGGCGACACGCCCACGGTCCATACCCTCATCGAGCGCCAACCCAGGGGGTCGGAGACCGCGAAGCTCGTGCGCTGGAGCGGCGAGGCCCGCCACGTGTTGCTGAACTCGGGCGCGACCATCGAGCGCGTGTTCATCGGAGGCGGCGAGCCCGAGCCGCTCCTGGACCTCGGCGACGAGCGCATCGCTACGTGGTGGTCGCTCTCCGAGCCCGGCTAGACCAGCGACGGATCAAGTGCCCACGGCGCCCGGCGGCTCGTAGGGCCGGTCGAGGCTGCTCGGGATGGGCAGGCCCTCGGCGGTGAGGGTCTCCCGGACCCACTGCCGCCCCTCCTCCATGGTCGCTAACATCGGCTGGCGCATGCGCGCGTCGACGAAGCCCAGGACCTTCATGAAGGTCCGCACCCCCGGCTTGAGCACGACCATCGCCTGCGCGATGCGGATGCGCTCGACCTGGGCGTAGCTGGCCTTCATGCGCTCGGAGATGTAGCGCCGGACGTGGGCCGGCGGCCGCCCCTCGCCGTCGGAGTAGGTCAGCACGAGGCAGCGCTCGCCGGCCGCGTCGAGGGCGTCGAAGGTGTCCTCGAGGGCGTCGAAGTACTCCGTCAGCGTCGGCATGTCGGCGACGAGGCCGTGCCACTCGATGAGCAGCAAGGGCGCGCACCAGTCGAGCACCACGGTGCCGCTTTGCTCCCCGCGCATGATGATGCGGCGGTCGGGAACGGATGTCATGGCGCGACGATCGCATGGTTTGCGACGCCGATGGCCAGCGCCGAATACGCGCCTTCATGCTCAGGACTGTGAAGTTTTCACAGTCCCTGTCTACTTTGGCCGTCGTGGGCGACGCCACGCCCTCCCTGCCCCACGCCCACGACTCAGACCCCTCCCCCGAGCCGGTCTCGGCCGACCTGCGTGGGGCTATGCTCTGGTCGTGACCTGCCTTGTCCTCCGCCGTCGGCGACGTACTCGCAGAACCGTCTCCGCCCTCGCCGTCCTCAGCCTCGCGTGCGGGCGCACGGATTTCGCAGACCAGGGCGACGACGAGATCGGTGCGCCGACGAGCACGGGGGGCGAGAGCGACACCAGCGTCGACTCCAGCGAGAGCGAGTCCGGCGAGTCGAGCTCGGACGACACGACGGATACGACGGATACGACCGAGTCCACCGAGTCCACCGAGTCCAGCTCCGAGACCCGCGGGTCCACGAGCACCGAAGAGAGCACCGAGTCCACCGAGTCCACCGACACCGCCGAGTCCACCGACACCGCCGGGTCCACCGACACCGCCGAGTCCACGGACACCGCCGAGTCCGAGGACAGCACCGACACCGGGCCCATCGACGAGTGCTCGGCCGAGGCCCTCGCCGGCGCCTTCGCGCCCCAGGAGCTCGACGGCCTCGACGCGCCCGCGGTCGCCGTCGACATCCTCGACCTCACGGCCACGATCGACTTCTCCCCGTCCGAGACCCAAGCCTACGCCAGCACGATCCTGAGCTTCCGCGTCGGCGAGGACGGGGGCATGCCGGTCCTCGACCTGCGCCAGGACATCAACCTAGCCATCCTCGACGACCAGTCCATCGACGCCGCGCTCCTCGATCGCCGCGACTTCGGCTGGGGCATGGACGCGGGCTTTCGCGTGCTCGCCGTAGAGCTCGAGCCCTGCTCCGAGCACACCCTGGAGCTCGACTACTGGCTCGAGATCCCCGACGCGCCCATGGCCGGCGGGCTCCAGTACCTCGCCGCTCCCCTCGGCCTGCAGTTCGACTCGTGGTCCTCGGACCTCAACCCCGGGCGCTACCTCGAGGCCTGGCTCCCCGCCAACCTGCCCTTTGATCGCTCCCCCATCAGCCTGGTGCTCGCGCTCCAAGACGCGGAGCAGCCCCACACCCTGCTGAGCAACGCCGAGGTCGAGGAGCTCTCGCAGCACCAGTGGCTGCTCGAGTTCCCCGAGACGACCACCGCCATGGCCCCGCTGATCGTCGTCCAACCGACCAGCGACCTCGAGGTGGTCAGCGGGGAGCACCTCGCGGGCAACGGCCAGCTCATCCCCTACACCGTGG
Organism: Plesiocystis pacifica SIR-1; assembly: GCF_000170895.1. Taxonomy (GTDB): domain Bacteria; phylum Myxococcota_A; class Polyangia; order Nannocystales; family Nannocystaceae; genus Plesiocystis; species Plesiocystis pacifica. Next base: position 136,022 of record NZ_ABCS01000017.1, read on the forward strand.
CCAAGCACGCGAGCGTGGGTCAGGGCCTGGCCCAGCTCGAGCTGGCGACGCGCTCCTACCTCGACGAGTTCGTGGCCTCGACCGGGGACTACCCCCACCCGGCGATGCTCGCCTACATCAGCGAGGACAGCCGATCCATGGAGTACGACGGCGCCCTGACGACCAAGCCCCAGGACCTGGGCCACGAGGTCTTCCACAGCTGGTGGGCCCGGGGCCTGCACCCCCAGACCTACGCCGACGGTTGGATCGACGAGGCGTGGACCATGTACAACACGACCGCGGGCTGGTCCTTCACCGTCGAGCCCTACGACTTCGTCAACATCCTCGACGAGCCCGCGGTGCTGCTCTACGTCGACGACCCCTTCTTCCGCGACACGGTCACCGAGAGCTACTGGGGCGGGCGGCGCTTGTTCGCCGGGCTGGCGGCGATCATGGGCCTCGACGAGCTGCGCGCGGCGATGGCCGAGCTCTACGAGCTGCGCATGGACGAGGACTTCCTGGGCTGGATCGACACCGAGACCCTGGAGTGGCACCTGTACTGCGCGAGCGACTCGGACACGCGGGTGATGGACGCCTTTTATCGCTTCGTCCGCGGCAACGAGGATCTGCCGCCCTCCCTCCCCCCGATGTGCAACTGAGAGAGGGGTCGCGCAGAATCGGCGGGTCACGGCGGCTGCGCGGGCGCGCTAGACTGGCTGCCTCATGGCCGTGCAGCTCAAGATCCGTCGGCTCGAGACCGGCGAGACCCTCATCGCCGAGTTCGAATCCTTCGCGGACGCCGAGACCTGGCTCCGCGAGCGCCCCCAAAACGTCGACGTCCTCGGCACCGTCGGCCTCGACCGAGACACGGGGGAGCGGCTGCGCGAGGCGACGCGGCCCCTCGACGCTGGCGAGCGAGCCCGCGTCGCCAAGCTCGACGCCGCCGCCGAGGCGGCCGCTCGGGCAGCCCTCCAGCGCGAGCAAGAGGCCGCCCAGGCCGCCCTCGCCGCGCGCTTCGAGGAGGCCAAGAGCGCCGACCCCGGGCGGCTGATGCACGTCGCCTTCGAGCGCGGGGTCGGGTGCACGAACGCGGACCCGGCGGATCCCCGGCCGCTGCCCGACGTGGTCGTCGCCGCCGTGCAAGCCTGGGTCGCCGTACGCGACGAATGGGTGCACCCGCGCGGGCAGTACGTCGCGACCGCGAACCTCCAGGTCTGGCCGGGCTCGGTCCCCGGCGGCGACGAAGACGGCCGGATCGAGCCCGGCGGTCAGTTCACCGCGCTGTTCGGCGATCCACCCCAATGAACGAATCGCCCCCATTTGGGGGCGACCCAATGCCCATGCGAAGGCACGAACGGCATTGCCCACCAAGCCAAAGCGGAGGAGCGGAGCGACGAAGCGCCCCCGGTCCCGAGTCCTCTGCGGGGGCCAAGTAGAGCTCAGCGACGCAGGACCCACAGGCGGGCGCGCTCGAGATCTACGGCCGCGTCGCTGGACCCGGCGCCGAACTCCGGGCCCTCGCCCTGGTCGACGGCGACCAGCACATGGCCGCTCGCGCGCAGGGTCTCGCCGAGGGCCGCGTGCGGCACCCGGGCGGCCCCGAACTCGCTCGCGCGCAGGGGAACCAGACCCCGCGACCCCGTCAGCAGCTCCTCGTAGATGCTGTTGAAGTGGGGCACGACCACGGACTGGAACACCACCAGGGCCCGGAGCTCGTCGATGGAGAACACGTGGATCTCCGGGCGATCCATGGAGTGGAAGCGATCGTTGAGGCGCGCCGCGAGCTCGACGTCGTCGACCTCGGCGACCACCCGCGGGCGACGCTCGCCCTGGCCCGCGTCCGCGGCCGCTGCGGCGAGGGCCTCGTAGGTCATCAGCCCCGTGGTGTTGCGCGCGTCGGACTCGCCCGAGCCGTCGGCCGAGAACAGCACCAGGTCGTGGTCGAGGATGCTCTCGCCCGCGCCAGGCAGCTCCCCGAGCACCCGCGGGCTGGCCCAGTCGGCGACGTGCAGCGCGACGCTCAGCCGGCGGTCGTCCCCGGCCGGCGCCGTCCAGGTCACGCCCTCGTCCTCGTCGACCTCGAAGGCGCCGAACTTGGGGCTGGACAGGCCCTGGCGGACCAGCGCCCCCTGAACCGCGAACAGCTCGAGGGCCTGCTCGCGGTGCTCGTCGTCGGCGAGCAGCACGGAGACCGCGGCGTCGGCGGGGGCGTGGAGCAGCAGGCTCTCGAGCAGCTGGACCGTCGCGCCCCGGAAGCCGCAGATCAGCATGCGGCGCAGGGGCACGGCCGCCTCGACGGTGAACTGGGCCTGGACCCGCGGGCTCGGCTGGCGCGGCGCCGCGCCGGCCTGGGCACCGACGATCTCCGCGACCCGCTGGGCGTCGTCGGCGATGGCGATGACGCC
>NZ_ABCS01000016.1 GCF_000170895.1 Plesiocystis pacifica SIR-1
CCACGAGAGCACCCTCCCCGACGGCGACCCCGCCTTCGTCGCCACGACCTTCATCCCCCTGGGCCTCGCGGGCCTCGGCCTCGGCACCTACCTGCTGATCCGCGGCGCCAAGGCCCGGGCCAACTACCTCGACTGGCGCGAGTTCAGCGGGCGACCGGGCCAGCCCACGGGCAACGGCATGGTCGTCGGCGGGACCCTGGCGACCGTCGTGGGCGGCGTGACCATGGTCGCGGCGGGGGTCCAGAGCCTCGAAAATGGCATCGACAGCGGCCCCTTCCCGCCGACCCTGTGGGCCATCGGCGGCGCCTCGGCTGCCACCGGGATCGGCCTGCTCACCGCCGGCTTGCTCCGCCGTCGGCGCTACCAGTCGTGGCGCCAGGGCACCTTCCTGGGCGGCGCGCCGGCGCAGCTGAGCCCGCAGCTCGTGCTCCACCCGGAGCAGTTCGCCGTCGGCATCAGCGGCCGCTTCTGAGCACTGCTTTGCCCCCACGAGCATCTCGGGACGGGGGGCGCTTCGTCGCCATCCGCTCCTCCGCTTTGGTCGTGGGGCAATGGGGTTCGTACCTTTGAGAGAGCGCGTGGTCGCCCCCGCTCCCGGGGGCGTGGGTTGATTCGCAGCGCTCTCGGTGGTCAGAGGGCGCTCGGGCTGATAGACCCGGGAGGTGCCCTACGCCATCGGCCCCGGGAAGCACCGCGTCCACTACGAGCGCTTCGGCCCCGCCGACGCCCCCGCCCTCGTGCTCATCCAGGGCCTCGGCCTCAGCGGCCGCTTTTGGATGCGCATGCCCGACATGCTCGCTGGCGACGCCAAGACGCCGTGGCGCGTGCTCGTGCCCGACAACCGCGGGGTCGGCAAGAGCGACCGACCGCGGCGGCCGTGGACCATGGCCAACATGGCCGACGACGTCGTCGCCATGCTCGACGCCGAGGGGGTCCAGCGGGCGATCGTCGCCGGCATCTCCATGGGCGGCATGATCGCCCAGCAGGTCGCCCTGCGCCACGCCGAGCGCGTCGCGGGCCTGATCTTGCTCGCGACCTGGCCGGGCCTGCCCAGCGGCCAGCTGCCCTCCTTTGCGACCCTCAACGATCTGTTCGGCTCGGCCATCGCCCAGCGCAAGGATCCGCAGCTGATCGCCCGCCTGCTCCTGCCCGACTCGCTGCACGACCGCAGCTCGGAGCTGCTGAGCGACTGGTTTCAGCTCATGCGCGAGACTCGGCCGAGCCGCGCGACCTTCCTGGGCCAGTTCGGGGCCATCGCCAGCCACTCCACGGGCAAGCGGCTGAGCGCGATCCAGGCGCCCACGCGGGTGATCACTGGCGATCAGGATCGCCTCGTCGTGCCCGTCAACTCCATGCGCCTGGCCGACGCCATCCCGGGCGCGCAGCTGCAGATCTTGCCCAACGTCGGCCACGCCATCCCGCTCCTCGACCGCGAGGTCGTGCGCCGCCACGCCCTCGATCTGCGCCCGAACCTGGCCTGAGCCCGAGCCCGATGCGGGTCCTCTACATCGAGCCCTTCGACGCGGGCTCCCACGCCGCCTTTGGCCGGACCCTCACGGGCGCCGAGTGGGCCGAGTGGACCGCCCTGACCCTCCCGGGCCGGCACTGGAAGTGGCGCATGCGGGGCAGCGCGGTCTACTTCGCCGAGCAGCTGCGCCAGCGAGCAGGCGCCCCCTTCGACGCGCTGTTCGCCAGCGCCTACCTGCCCCTGGCCGAGCTCGTCGGGTTGCGCCCAGAGCTCGCGTCGATCCCCCGGGTGCTCTACTTCCACGAGAACCAGCTCGCCTTCCCGGTCTCGACGGAGCCCGGGTCCAAGGCCGACCCCCGCCGCGACCTGCACTTTGGCTTCACCCAGCTGGTCTCGGCGCTCGCGGCCACGCGCTGCGTGTTCAACAGCGCCCACAACCGCGACAGCTTCCTCGACGCGGCCCGCGAGCTGCTCCGGCGCATGCCCGACGCCGTGCCCCCGGGTTGGGTCGACGCCATCGCGGCGCGCAGCGAGGTCCTGGGCCTGCCCCTGGCCCTGCCCCAGATCGACGCGGCGGGCTTGCGCGACCTGCCTGCGGGCGCGCGCGCGGACGGTCCGCTGATCGTGTGGAACCACCGCTGGGAGCACGACAAGGGCCCCGACAGCCTCGTGCGCATCGTCGACGCCCTGCTCGAGCGCGAGCAGCTGCGCTTTCGCCTGGCGGTGTGCGGGCAGAGCTTTCGGCGCAAGCCCCCGGCGCTGGTCGAGGCCGAGCCGCGCCTGCGCCAGGCCCTCGGCGAGCGCCTGGTCCAGTGGGGTCACCTCGAGTCCCGGGCCGACTACCTGGCCCTGCTCGGTCAGGCCCAGGTTGCCCTGTCGACGGCGCGCCACGAGTTCTTTGGCGTCGCCATGCTCGAGGCGGCGCACGCCGGCGCGCAGGTCCTCGTGCCCGATCGCCTGTCCTACCCCGAGCTGTTCCCGCCCGAGGCCCGCTACGCCGACGAGGCCGACGCGATCGCCCGGCTCGCTGGCTGGATCCGCGCGTGGCGGGCCGGCGCGCGAGCGCTCCGAGGCGACCACCGACGATGGAGCGCGCCGCACCACGCAGACGCGGTCTTGCCTCGCTACCGCGAGCTCCTGCGCCCCGCGGGCCCGCCGCGATTTTAGCTCCGCGCGGGCTCGTGAATTTGTTACTCACGAGAGGTGCCGGCGAGCAAGGGCGCCAGAGTCGAGTACGCCTCGAGGAACGAGCTGGTCGCGGTCGCCGGTCCGGTCGTGATCCGCATGATGGACGGCCGCGCGACCACCATCGAGGACTACCGCCGGCTGATGCCCGTGCTCGAGGTCGCGATGGAGCAGGACCCCGCCGTCGGCTTCCTGCACGTGTTCCACTCGGGGACCCCGCCTGCCACGCCCGAGGTGCGCCGACACGCCGCCCAGCTCTTCGAGCCCCTCGCCGCGCGCCTGGCCTCGGTCATGATCCTCACCGGCGACGGGCTGTCGTCCAAGCTGATGCGCAACAGCGCCCAGAGCGTGAAGTCGATCCTGCGCAACTCGAGCTTCGACGTGGCCCGGTCCATCGACGAGGGCGCCAGGATGCTGGCCCTGGACCTGGTCGGCATCGACCCGGAGCTGCTCGCCTCGCAGTGCGAGGAGCTCCACGTACACATGCGCAGCCTGAGCTGACCCGCCCCAACGACCGGCCCCAACGACCGGCCGCTCGGAATGCCTCCCCGCGCTCGCGCGTAGCCGAGGCATGCGGGCGATCCGGGACTCGAGGCGGCTGCGCGCGTGGGCGATGGCGGCGCTGCTGGCCACGAGCAGCGTCGGCCTGGCCCCCCTCGCCTGCTCCGACACCCCAGGACCGCGCCCGGCCACCTTGGTCGCCGAGCCCGTCGACCTCGACGACTACACCTGGCTGGCGGACTGGGGCGAGGTCCCGCCCAGCGTCGGGCTCGAGCAGCGCTTCCCCACCCCCGAGGGCAGCGCGCGCGTCGACGTGGACGCGGACAGCTACGCCGCGTGGCTGCGCGCGCTCCCGATCCGCCTCGATCGCCGCACCGTCGAGGACTACCGCGGGCGCACCCTCCCCTTCAGCGGGCGCTGGTCCGCCGGCGTCGTCCCCCTCGACGTCGGCGAGCGCGACCTGCAGCAGTGCGCCGACACGGTCCTGCGCCTGCACGCCGAGTGGCTATGGTCGATGGGCGACGACGCGGCCCTGCGCTACCACTTCACCAGCGGCGACGAGTCGCGCTTTGAAGACTGGCTCGCCGGGCGGCGCCAGGTCGTCGAGGGCAACGCGGTGCGCACCGCCGAGCCCGGCGAGTTCCCGACCCTGAGCCGCGACCGCGCGGCCCTCCGCGGCTGGCTCGATCAGGTGTTCATGTACGCCGGCACGCGCTCCCTCGCCCTCGACAGCGAGGCCGTGCCGCTGACCGAGCCGCTCTTGCCCGGCGACTTCCTGGTCCGACCCGGGAGCCCGGGCCACGCGGTGATCATCCTCGACGTCGCGACCACCGAAGACGGCGAGCAGCTCGTCCTGGTCGGCCAGGGCTCGATGCCCGCCCAGGAGCTCCACGTGCTCCGGGGCGACCGCGAAGCGACCGTCGACGGCGTGTGGTTCAGGCTGCCCGCGAACGCGGACGCGGCGATCCCCGTGCCGGGCTGGGGCGCGCTCGAGCGCAGCAGCGCCCGCCGCCTGCGCGCCTGAAGGGCTCAGCCCTCGGCCTTCTCGGCCTTGGGCTGGTCCCTCTTCTGCTTGTCCTTCTTACCCTTGCTGCGCTTGGGCAGAGGCACGACGTCGAAGTCCCGCGCCGCGACGATCTCCCCGTCGAAGACCTCCCGGGCCTCCTCGAGGAAGGGCGCGTTGCGGTCGTAGCGACGCGAGAAGTGGGTCAGCACCAGCTGCTCGACCCCCGCCTCCTTGGCGATGCGCGCGGCCTGCTTGGCGGTGAGGTGGCCGTTGTCCTTGGCCCGCTGCAGATCCGCCTCGATGTAGGTCGACTCACAGATCAGCATGTCCGCGCCCTCGGCCAGGTCGAAGGCGCCCTTGCACAGGCGCGTGTCCATGACGAAGGCGACGACCTGACCGCGCCGCGGCTTGCCGACGTCGGCGAGGGTCACGGTCTTGCCGTCGACCTCGAGCTCGCCGGCCTGCTGCAGCTGCTTGATCATCGGCCCGCGCAGCCCGGCCTCGCGCAGCTTGTCCGGGTCGAGGGTCCAGCCGCCGCGCTCTTCGAGGCGGTAGCCCATGGTCGGCACGCCGTGGTTGAGGGACGCGACCTCGAGCTTGAGGCCCTTGCGCTCCTCGTCGACGGACCACACGCAGGTCCGCTCGGGGCCAGGCTCGGGGACCGGGTGGCCGTGGACCTCGGCGCGATCGTGGTAGATCGAGGCCCGGCGCAGGCGGTGGTAGTACTTCTCGCCCGAGGCCGGAAAGTAGACGTGGACCGGGTGGGGGCAGCCATCGAGGGACAAGAGCTGGGAGATCCCGGCCAGGCCCAGGCAGTGGTCGCCGTGGAAGTGGGTGATGCAGATCTTGGTGATGTCCGTGGACGACACCCCCGCGTGGATCAGCTGGCGCTGGATCCCCTCTCCGGGATCAAAGAGGAAGCCCTCACCATCCCAACGGATCAAGTAGCCGTTGTGGTTACGGTAGCGCGTGGGCACCTGACTGGCGGTACCGAGGACGACGAGCTCGCGGACGGACATGGGATGGACGCTCCGGTCGGGAGGGCGCCGAGCATAGCCGCAATGTCCCCAAGGGCCAGCCGCCTCCCCACTTTCTCGCGTAGCTTTTTCGAGCGACCCGCGTAGACCCGGGAGCATGGACACAGCGAACACCATCCAGGTCGACGTGGCGATCATTGGCGCGGGGACGGCGGGCCTGGTCGCCCGACGCGAGGCCCTGAGCCAGGGTGCCGAGCGCGTGGTGATGATCGAGGGTGGGCCCCTGGGCACGACCTGCGCCCGGGTCGGCTGCATGCCCTCCAAGCTGCTCATCGCCGCAGCCGACGCGGCCCACGGCGCCCGCGTAGCCGGACAGTTCGGCGTTCATGCAAATGATCTACGCATCGACGGTGAGGCCGTGATGCGCCGGGTCCAGTCCGAGCGCGATCGCTTCGCCGGCTTCGTCGTCGACGCGACCGAGGCGCTCCCCGAGGGTCAGCTGCTCCGGGGCTGGGCGCGCTTTCGAGACGCGACCCACCTCGAGGTCGCGCTCAACGAAGGCGGCAGCGTCGAGGTCGAGGCCCGCGCCGTGGTCATCGCGACGGGCTCGGCGGCGTTCATCCCCCCGCCCCTGCGCGACCTCGGAGACCGGCTGCTGACCAACGAAGGCGTGTTCGAGCTCCCGACCCTGCCGCGCTCGGTGGCCGTCGTCGGCACCGGCGTCATCGGCCTCGAGCTCGGCCAAGCCCTCGACCGCCTCGGCGTCGCCGTGCAGATCTTCGACATCAACACGCGCATGCCGATGCTCAGCGACCCGGGCATGCAGGCCGAGGCCCGGGCGATCTTCGAGGCCGAGCTCGACCTGCACCTCGGCGTGGGCGAGCTCGAGGCCACCCGCGTCGAGGCGGGCGTGCAGCTGCGCTGGCGCGAGGCCGAGGGCGAGGGCGAGGGCCGGGAGGCGACCTTCGACTACGTGCTCGCGGCCACCGGCCGCCGACCGCAGCTGGGCCGCCTGGGCCTGGACGCCGCTGGCGTCGAGCTCGACCGCCGGGGCATGCCGGTGCGCTGGGACGAGCGCACCGGGCAGATCGGCGACAGCGCGCTGTTCCTCGCCGGCGACGTCACCGGCTTCCGCCCCCTGCTGCACGAGGCCGCCGCCGAAGGCCGCATCGCCGGCGGCAACGCGGCCCGCTTCCCCGAGGTCCGCGCCCAGGTCCGCACGGTCCCCTTGGGCATCATGTTCACCGACCCCAACGTCGCGGTCGTCGGGACCGTGCCCACGGACGCCAGCGAAGAGGGCGTGAGCTGGGAGGCCGCCGAGGTCGACTTTGGCGATCAGGGCCGCGCCCGGGTCATGGGCCAAAACCGCGGCCGCGCGCGGATCTACGCCAGCCGGGCTTGCGGCACGCTGATCGCCGCCGAGCTCATCGGGCCGCGAGCCGAGCACCTCGCCCACCTGCTCGCGTGGACCATCGAGTCCAAGGTCACCGCTCAGCGAGCGACGCGGCTGCCCTACTACCACCCCGTGGTCGAAGAGGGCCTGCGAACGGCGATGCGTCGGCTCGCGCGCAAGCTGGAGTTCGGTCCGCGGCCCGAGCCCCTCGACTGCGGTCCCGGAGACTGATCCACGGACTGACCCACGGTCGAGCGCGCTGGTTTGTAGCCAGCAAAGCAGGCAAGATCGGCGTGGCCGAGCCATGACCGACGTCCAGCCCAAGCTCACCGAACTCGCGTTCATCGACGCCCTCGAGACCGTGGCGGCGCGCCTGCTCGGATCCTCCACCCTGCTCGAGGGCCTCGAGGCCTCGGTCGAGAGCTTCATCGAGGTGTTCGGCTGCGACCGCGTCACCCTGGACTTTCACCGCTCGGGCGGCCTGGACCTGCCCACGACCCTGCACGCCGCGCGCGAGGGCTTCGCCCCCGACACCGTCGCCGCCAGGGACCACGACAGCTTCGAGCGCCGGCTCCGGGTCGCCGCCGAGAGCAGCGGAGAGGTCCACGCCCTCGGCCCCGGCCCCGACCCCGACGAGGAAGCCCTGCCCAGCGACGCCCGCCTGGTCCGCGAGTGCGGCGTGCAGTCCATGCTGATCATCGCGGTCAACCCCCGCGTCGGCCCGAGCTGGACCGTCAGCTTGCACTACTGCGCCGCGCCCCGGAGCTTCGGCCTCGAGCCCCGCCTGCTCGCGCTGATCAGCGGGCGCATGGCCGAGGTCGTGACCAACCGCGCCATGCTCGAGCACATGGACCAGAGCGAGGCCCGCTTTCGCAACCTGTTCGAGCACGCCCCCGAGGGCATCGTGGTCATCGATCTGGGCACCCTGCGGCTGGTCGACTTCAACCGCGAGGCCGAAAAATTGTTCGGCACGCCCCCCGGCGAGCTGCTCGGCGCCCACCTGCGCCGGCTCCTGCCCGAGACCACCGAAGACGGCGAGAGCTCCGAAGACGGCCTGCTCGAGCGCGTGGCCGCGGCCAGCGTCGGCGAGGTCTCGGCCTTCGAGTGGACCATGCAGCGCAACGGCCAGCCCTTCCCCGCCGAGCTGCGCCTGGTCCAGCTGCCCAACGCCGAGCGCGTGCTCGTGCGCGCCAGCATCGTCGACATCACCGCGCGCAAGGCCCTCGACGCCAAGCTGCGCCAGGCCCAGAAGATGGAGGCGATCGGCCAGCTCACCGGCGGCATCGCCCACGACTTCAACAACCTGCTGACGGTCATCGGCACGGTGCTCGAGGTGCTCGAGCGCTTCCGCGAGGACGAGGAGAGCTTCATGACCGAGCTCGCCGTCGCCCGCGAGGCCAGCGCGGCGGGCTCGGCCCTGGTCCAGCAGCTGCTGGCCTTCTCCCGCCGCAAGTCCCTGCGCCCCGAGGTCGTCCACCTGTCCCACGAGCTCCAGCGCAGCGCCGAGCTGCTGCGCCGCACCCTCGGCTCGGGCGTGGTCCTCGAGCTCGCCCTCGCCGACGAGCTCGAGCTCGTCGAGGTCGACACCGCCCAGCTGATCACCGCCGTGCTCAACCTGTGCCTCAACGCCCGCGACGCGATGCCCAGCAAGTGCGGGACCCTCGAGCTGCGCACGGAGAGCCTCGTCGTCGAGTCCAGCGAGCTCGCCCCCAGCCCCGAGCCCCTCCTCGACGTCGACGCCAGCGAGGTCGCCGGGAGCTTCGTGGCCGTCCGCGTGCGCGACGACGGCTCGGGCATGAGCCCCGAGATGATCGCCCGCGTCGTCGAGCCCTTCTTCACGACCAAGAGCGAGGGCAAGGGCTCGGGCCTGGGCCTGAGCATGGTCTACGGCTTCGTCACCCAAAGCGGCGGCCACCTGCTCATCGACAGTGAGCTCGGCGTCGGCACGACCATGTCCCTGCTGTTCCCCGCGCGGGTCTGAGGGCCGTTCGCGCAACCGCGATCGCCACGCCGGCCACGAGCCGCCGTGTCCCTGCATGACGACTTCGACAACGCCTCCGGGCCGGTGATACAGCTCGTCCATGGTGACGTGGGGCTCGACGGGACGACACCTCTTTGTGCTCGCTGGCTTCGCGTTCGCGCTGGCTTGCGCGACGCCGGGCGATGACGCGGCCGCGGACGAAGCCGACGCGGGGCATGGGGCGGGCGACACCTCCCACTCGGACGAGGGCTCCGACGGCTCGTCGGAGACCAGCGCTTCGGAGAGCGAGAGCGGGGAGTCGGAGACGGGGGGCTCGTCCACCGACGAGGCCGGCGAGACCGACACCGACGCCGGCAGCGACACGGACGACGACGACGGCGGACCTCAGCCGCAGCTCCCGAGCGAGCTCCTCGACCTCACGGCGTGGAAGCTGACCCTCCCCGACGCCTCGGAGGTCAAAGAGCTCGAGCTCGCCGCAGGCTTCGAGAGCCCCAGCGAGTTCTACCTCGACGAGGACACCGGGGCCGTGGTGTTCCGCTGCCCCAACCACTCGCGCAGCACCCAAAACAGCAGCTACTCCCGGACCGAGCTCCGCGAGATGCTGCGCGCCGGAAACACCGACATCCCCACCCAGGGCGTCAACGCAAACAACTGGGTGTTCTCGAGCTCCAGCCCCGAAAACCAGGCCGCGGCTGGCGGCGTCGACGGGACCTCGAGCGCGACCTTGACCGTGGACCACGTGTCGACGACGGGCGCGAGCAACGAGGTCGGCCGGGTCATCGTCGGCCAGATCCACGCCCCCGAGGACGAGCCCATCCGGCTCTACTACCGGCTGCTCCCCGGCCACGCCCGCGGCTCGATCTACTTCGCCCACGAGGCCCAAGGCGGCGAGCAGTGGTACGAGATGATCGGCAGCCGGGACGACGACGCCGAGGAGCCCGACGACGGCATCGAGCTCGGCGAGCCGTGGGCCTACCGCATCGAGGTCGAGGGCGACGAGCTGCGCGTGACCATCGAGCGCGAGGGCAAGGACGACGTCGTCGAGCTCGTGTCCATGGCCGACAGCGGCTTCGCCGACCAGTGGATGTACTTCAAGGCTGGCGTCTACAACCAAAACAACGGCGGCGACGAGGACGACTACGTCCAGGCCAGCTTCTACAGCCTGGTCCACACCCACCCCTGAGTGCTAGGACAGCCCGATGTCCTCGGCCGACTTCCCCACCGCGCTCGCGGCCGCCCTGACCACGCGGCGCTTTGGCCGAGTCCACGAGCACGCCGCCAGCCTCGAGTCGACCAATGACCGGGCCCTCGCGTGGCTCGGCGGTTCGGGCGAGAGCCCGGCTCCCGACGGCGCCCTGGTCACCGCGGACCGCCAGACCGCCGGCCGCGGTCGCCTCGGCCGCGCCTGGTCCTCGGCCCCGGCGGGGGACATCTACGCGAGCGTGGTCGTGCGCCCCGGGGCCACGCGCACGGCCGCGGGCCAGAGCTTCGGCGCCCTCGCCCTGGCCGTGGGGGTAGGCCTGCGCGAGGGCGTGGGCGCGGCCCTGCGCGGCTGCGGCCGGCCCGAGCTCGCCGAGCGCCTGAGCCTCAAGTGGCCCAACGACTTGCTCCTCGACGGCCGCAAGCTCGCCGGGATCTTGTGCGAGAGCCGCTGGCGAGGGCGCAGCGTCGACGTCGTCGTGGGCTTTGGGGTCAACGTCGGCCGCGAGCGCTTCGAGGGCCCGCTAGCCGACACCGCGACCAGCCTGCGCCTGGCCCTCGGTGCTGCCCCGCCCGCGCGCGCCGAGCTCCTCGCGGCGACCCTCGCCGCCCTCGAGGACAGCCTCGACGCCTTCTTCGACCGGGGCTTCCCCGCCCTGCGCCCGCGCTACGAGCCCCACTGCGTCGTGCTCGGTCGCCGCGTCGAGGTCGAGACCCCAGGCCGCGGGCGGGTGTCGGCCCTCGCCCTGAGCCTCGACCCCGACGGGGCCCTGCGCGTGCGCGAGGACGACGGCCGCGAGCTTCGGGTCGAGAGCGCCGACGTGTGGCTGAGCCCCGACCATGCTATGCCCGCGCCGTGCGGATCTCCGAGCGACTGAGCCACAAGCGCCCCGTCTTCAGCTTCGAATTCTTCCCGCCCAAGCACGAAAAGGGCGAGCGGGTCCTGTGGCGCAGCCTCGAGCAGCTGCGCACCCTCGAGCCCGACTTCGTGTCCGTGACCTACGGCGCCGGCGGCAGCACCCGCGAGCGCACCGTCGAGCTCGTCGCCCGCATCAAGACCGAGCTGGGCATCGAGCCCATGGCCCACCTGACCTGCGTCGGCTCCACCCGCGACGAGCTCGCCCGCGTCGTCGAGCGCCTGCTCGCCGCCGACGTCCACAACATCCTCGCCCTGCGCGGCGACCCGCCCAAGGGCGAGACCGAGTTCCAGCACACCCCCGGCGGCTTCCGCTACGCCAGCGAGCTGACCGCGTGGCTGCGCGAGAGCTGGCCAGAGCTGTGCATCGGCGCCGCCTGCTACCCCGAGGTCCACCCCGAGGCCAGCGACGCCGAGGCCGACCTCGCCGCCCTGAAGACCAAGGTCGACGCGGGCGTCGACTTCCTGATCACCCAGCTCTTCTTCGACAACGCCGCCTACTTCGAGTTCGAGAACCGGGCCCGCGGCGCCGGCATCGAGGTCCCGATCATCCCCGGCATCATGCCGGTCACCAACATCAAGCAGATCCGCCGGTTCACCAAGATGTGCGGCGCGACCATTCCCCCGCTGCTCCAGCACCGCCTCGACGACATCGCCAGCGCCGAGGGGGGCCCCCACGCGCACGAGGTGTTCTGGGCGGGGGTCAGCTACGCCGCGCATCAGTGCCGGGGGCTGTTGGATCCCGGGCGCGGAGCGATGCCCTTTGGGGCGCGGACGCCCGGGGTGCACGGGATTCACTTCTATACGCTGAACCGCAGCCCGGCTACGCGGGCGCTGTTTGAGATCCTGCGACTGAGCCGGACGGCTAGCTGAGCGGGTTGTTGCGGGGCGGGCTCGGGCGTGCGGCGACTGCTCCGGAGGGCTCGGGTGTGCGGGGACTGCTACAGGCGCTATCGGACCTACGGCGACTGCTGTAGGCGCTCTCGGACCTACGGCCACTGCTGCAAGCAGCCCGGGTTGGAGGACAGGCTGGTTTTCCCCATGAGGTGCTATCGGGAGGCCCTCGACAGCGTCCGCCCCGACGATGAATCGTGCTCGCTTCGCTGCGCGCGATTCATCCACCTCACGCTCGCTTCGCTCGCTGCGGCTCCGGTCACGGGGCGGCGAGGGGAAATGTTTTGGCGGGGGTGAAGACCATGGTTGCTGGGACTTTGCTGGTTGTGGAGGTTGGTGGGGATGCAACCGGCGGCCGCGGACCTCGTGTTGGTTAGCCCGGCATTTTTCTGGCGCATACACAGCAGGCCGCTCGGCGGGAGGGGTCCCTGCGACGAGCACCGAGCTGCCTACAGCCTTGGAAGAGCAATGAGGTGTGGCTCGGCTCGAGCGCAGGAGTGGGGAGGAGCCCGCCGAATAGGCCGCGGAGCACCGTCGGAGCCACGAACGCATCGCAGTCCTACTGCACCGCCGGAGCCACGAGCGCACCGCAGTCCTACTGCACCGTCGGAGCCAACGAAACACCGCAGTCCTACTGTACCGCCGGAGCCAACCGGCCACCGCAGTCCCGCTGCACCGCCGGAGCCCGAAGAGCCCGCGGTCCTACTGCACCCGCTGCGCCGGATCATCCGGAACGCGGCGGCGCTCCTCTTCCGTCATGTTGGGATCCGGCGCGCCGGGGTACGTCTTCTCCTCGGCCTTGTCTGCCCCGTCGCCGCTGTCCCCGTCGATCATCGGGCGAATGACAAAGAACCAAGCAACGAGCACGATCAAGCCGATGACCGGGGCCGCGTAGACCTTGAGCTTCTCGTCCATGTCCGCTCAGCTTAGCAGCTGCCGCGCTACACTTTGAGTCGTGGCGGACGACACCCACCGAGAGGCCGTGCAGCGCGCGGCGAGCCTCCTCGCGCCCGCGCAGAGCGTCCTGTTCGTGACCGGAGCCGGAATCTCCGCGGACTCCGGGCTCCCGACCTACCGCGGCGTGGGCGGCCTCTACGACGGCGAGGACGCCGAGGAGGGCCTACCCATCGAGGTCTGCCTCTCGGGCGAGATGTTTCGCACTCGGCCCGCGGTGACCTGGAAGTACATGCACGAGATCGGCCGCGCGTGTCGGGGCGCCGAGCCCAACGCTGCCCACCGCGCCATCGCTGCCCTCGAGGCCGAGCGCGAGCGCGTGTGGGTCTTGACCCAAAACGTCGACGGCCTGCACACCGCCGCCGGGAGTAAAAAGCTCATCGCCATCCACGGCGACGCCCACGAGCTCGCGTGCACCCGCTGCTCGTGGTCCACGCGGGTCACCGACTACGACGCGATCGGCTTCGGAGACGACGGCGTCCCCCGCTGTCCTCGAGAGGGGTGCGGCGCGATCGTTCGCCCCGCCGTCATCTTGTTCGGCGAGATGCTCCCCAGCCGCGCCCTCGAGACCCTCTACGCCCAGCTCGACCTGGGCTTCGACGCCGTCGTCTCGGTCGGCACCACCGCCGTCTTCCCCTACATCGCCGCCCCCATCCAGCTCGCCCGCGCCAAGGGCAAGGCGACCATCGAGATCAACCCCGGCACCAGCGAGATCTCGAGCCTCGTCGACGTCCACCTGCGCCTGGGCGCGGCCGAGGCCATGACCCAGCTCCGCGCGGCCATGACCCCCTGAGCGAACTCAGGGGCTGTCCTGGACGACGCCACGACCTCCCTGCGCACGTCCACTCGGAGACTGTGAACGAATCCACGCCCCCGCTTGCGGGGGCGACCACATGCCCTCTCCAAGGCACGAACCCCATTGCCCACCAAGCCAAAGCGGAGGAGCGGACAGCGACGAAGCGCCCCCGGTCCTAGACGTCTGTGGGGGCAAAGCAGAGGTCCCGGCGCGTCCCGTCGGGCTCGATGGTCCAGCGCCCCGTCGACGTGCCCACGACGATCGAGCGCGGTGTGGGTCCCCGACTCAAGCCCACGAAGGCCCCCGCGGGGACCTCGTGGCCGTACGCGACCATGGGCGTCGCCAGGCGAGCCTCCAGGGCCGAGCCGTCGTCGGGGTCGATCTCGACGGCGGTCCCAGCCGGCAGCTCGACCCCGCCGATCGACAACGCCTCGCCCAGGACCCCACGCTCATAGGCGAGGGTGAGCGGGTGGCCAGCGGCGAAGGGCAAGCCTCGCCAGCGCAGCGCATCCGCGGGCGTGAACCAGTCCACGGCTCCGCCCATGCGAAAGCCGACGGGACCCGCGGCGGCCCGCACTCGCCTGGGCCGCCAGGGCAGGCGAACATGCCCGACCTCGGCCAGCACCCCTGCCGTGACCCAGTACCCATGCTTCTCGAAGGCGCCGCGGCGAAATTCCGTCCACGAAACGGAGGCCTCGAGGCTGAGCTCGACAAAGCGCAGGCCGGCCAGGGTCACGGGCGGCTCGAAGCGCGCCCGGAGGGTCGCCTGGCCCGTCGGGGGCACGCGGACCTCCGTGGGCTGAAGCACGCGCAGAGCCGGCGGGAGCAAGACCCAAAGCCGCCTGCCGGGGACCACCTCGACGTCCCGGTGCCACTGTTTCGACTCGCTCCAGGGCGCCCCCGACATGGCCGCTCAGTCCCAGCTGGCCTGGATCAGGTGGCCGTAAAACTGAATCATCGTCTCGTAGTCGGAGACCCGCAGGCGCTCGTCGACGCCGTGGTAGCGCGCGACGTCGTGGTCCTCGAGGCGAAAGGCCGAGAAGCGGTAGATGACCTCGCTGACCTCCTCGTAGTAGCGCGCGTCCGAGCCCGCGACGTTGAGGGTCGGGGCGACGACGACGTCGGGGTGCACGGCCCGGAGCGCGCGGGCGACGATGTCGAAGGCCTGCCCCTCGTGCGGCGAGACCCCCGACGGTCCGTGGCCAGCGGTGTGCTCGACCTCGACGCGCGGGTCGTCGATGACCGCCTCCAGGTAGTCCACGACCCCCTCGGGCGTCTCGCCGATCATCACCCGGTGGTTGATCCGCGCCGTCGCCCGCGGCGGCAAGACGTTGGCCTTGACCCCGCCCTCGATGACGGTGACGGCCGTCGTCGTGCGCACGAAGGCGGCCGTCCGCGGCTTGCCCAGCAGCACGGCCTGGAGCACCGGCCGAAACAGCCACAGGTTGGTCGCCACCAGGCGCAGGGGCCAGTCCATCTCGGGGCCCGCGTACTCGAAGGTGTGGAGAAAAGGCCCCTCGAGCCGGGCCGGGAAGGGGTTGGCCTCGACCTTGGCGATGGCCGCCGCGAGCACGCCGATCGCCGTCTGGTCCGGCGGCGTCGAGCCGTGGCCGCCCTCGCCCTCGACGCGCAGCTCGACGACGATGTTGCCCTTCTCGGCCAGCGCGACCATGGCCATGCCGCGCTCGGGCAGCCCGGGGAACAGGCCCTGGAGCACGCCCGTGCCCTCGTCGTAGACGAGCGCCGCGTTCGTGACCCCGTCCTCGACCAGGGAGGCCGCGATGGCCTGGGCGCCGGTGCCCCCGACCTCCTCGTCGTGGCCAAAGCACAGGTAGATCGTGCGCTCGGGGACGAAGCCCTGGGCCACGAGGACCTCGGCGGCCTCGAAGATCGCCAGCAAGTTGCCCTTGTCGTCCATGGTCCCGCGGCCCCACACGGCGGCCTCGCCCGCCTCGTCGACGCGCTCCCCCGAAAAGGGCGGCCGCGTCCACGCCTCGGGCTCGGCGATGGGCACGACGTCCATGTGCGCGAGCAGGACCACCGGAGGCAGCTCCGGGCGCGCGCCCTCCCAGCGATAGCGCAGGCTGTAGTCGGCGATGACCTGGCGCTCGAGGGCGGCGTGGGTCTTGGGGTAGCTGCGCTCGAGCAGGGCGTGGAAGGCCAGGAAGGGCTCGGGGTCGAAGTCCGCCGGGTCCTCGGGCGAGATCGTCTCGAGCCGCACGGCCTCGCCCAGGCGCGCGGCGGCGCCGTCCATGTCGAGGCTCAGCGCGGGCGTGGTCGCGGCCTCGAGCTGACGGGAGGGGCTCGCCAGGGTGATGCCGAGGGTCAGGGCCAGCACGGCGAGGAGCGCGATCGGGGCGGCGATCAGCCCCCGTCGCAGCCAGGTCCGCGCGCGCGATGCTTCGGCCATGCGCTCCAGTTGCGCACGGCGGTGGGCCGAGGTCAACCCGGCTCAACCCGCGTCAGCGGACGTCGGTCAAGTGGCCGGCGAGGTGCAACTCGGTGACCTCGGTCTCCGTGTACCCGTAGTGGACCAGCTCGACCTGCGTCGCCGCCAGGAAGTCCTCGGCGCTGTCGAGGCCGTAGACCTCCGGGGTCTCGTAGCCCTCGGGCAGCTCGGTGACGATGACCACGACCTCGCTGTCGGGGATGGTCCGGACCACGACCGGGCGCTCGTCCCAGGTGACCTCGCCCGCGCGGAACACCACGCTCGAGTCTTCGTCGGCCGCGTCGGGGTCGAGGGAGCCGCGGACGACGGTCCAATACTCCTCGCCGTTCTCGCCGATCAGGCCCTGGAGCAGCCACTCGTCGTCGCCGGGCGCGGACGACCAGGTCCCCGGGGTCAGCCACTCGATGCGATCGGCCGTGGCCTCCCAGGTGTAGTCGCTGACCCACGCGGGCTCGCAGTAGCCCATGTAGTCCTTGCCCTGGCTGGTGCTGTAGAAGGTCGTGGTGCCCAGGCGGTGGCCCTGGACGCCGATCCCCCCGCCGCCGTAGGGGAAGCCGGGGTCCGAGGAGGCCACCCCGCCGCAGGGCGCGTGCTCGCGGCCCTGGTTGTGGCCGAGCTCGTGGGTCAGGGTCTCTGCGGAGCTGTCGAGGTCGTAGAGCACCGAGATCGACGCGCGCTGGTTGGCGGCCCAAGACTCCGCCGGCGTGACGAAGCCCAGCCCCGTGGTCCCGCCGTTGTTCGAGCAGTTGCCGTTCCAGACCGCGAAGCAGCCGAAGTCGGCCAGGCCCTCGTAGTAGACGTTGTCCGCCGGGTTGTCCTGGCTGCGCGCGGTCGAGATGGCCTGCAAGATGCCCTCGAGGCTGATGCTGTTTTGCCAGACCACCGGGTTTTGGCGCACCGTGATGTTGACGGCCGAGACCGGGTTCTTGGCGTAGATCTCGGCGCGGATCGTCTCGATCACGTTGTTGGTGATGTTCGCGGTCCGGTCCTCGCCGCCGTAGATCCAGCGGATCGGGACCAGGCGGACCTCGAGCTCGTGGACCTCCGAGGGCACGCCCAGGTCGGCCGAGCCCGTCGCGGGCAGGCGCGCGGCGGTGTTGTTGCTGCCGGCGCCGTTGACCTCGTAGAGGCCGACGTAATAGGTGGTGCCCGGGGCGATGTCCTCGCCGGGCACTTCCCAGCGGAAGGTGCCGTTGTAGCTGTTGATGTTGGGGTTGCCCGAGATGTTGCGGACGTCCTCGTAGACCTGGGTCTGGCCGCCGTCCTCGAGCACGAGCACGCCGCGGATGTCTCGGGAGGTGAAGCCGTTGAGCAGGCTCCACTCGGCCCGGAACAGCGCGTCGCGGCCCCCGACGAGCCGCGCGTTGCGGTTGTTGGCGGGGATCGGGTTGCTGCCGTTGCCGATGGTCACGGCCACGCCCTGGGTGACCTCCACGCGGGTCAGGGCCATGTCGCCGACGAGGCCGGAGGGCTCTTCGCCGCCGGTCGTCGTCGTGTCCCCGCCGCCGGTCGTCGTGTCTCCGCCGCCGGTCGTCGTGTCTCCGCCGCCGGTCGTCGTGTCTCCGCCGCCGGTCGTCGTGTCCCCGCCGCCGCCGGTCGTGTCTCCGCCGCCGCCGGTCGTGTCGCCCCCGTTGTCGCCGGCCTCGTCCTGGCCGTCGCCGCTCTCGCCCTGGTCCCCCTCGTCGCCGAGGCTGTCGTAGGTCTCGCCCTCGCCGTAGACCCCATTCCACTGGTCCTGCGGGACCCCGACATAGCAGGCCGAAAGGGACGCCATCGCGATGCCAGCGAGAGAGTACGCAAATACGTGCCGGGGGGCAGCCACGCGATCCATGGTGTTCAGATAGCGATAGACCACCCCTAAAATCAAGCTCGATACACGGAAATACGCCAAAAAAATCCAACTTTTTCAACGTTCCTAAGCATGAAGTGCGAGCCGGATTGCGGGCCAAACAGCGATCGAGAGTAGACTTGTTGGGACCGTGATGCAGCCCATGGCTTTGATCTGATGCGAAGAAGGCAACAATAAAATGCTTACAGTCTGGAGCGCTACACTCACTCTCGTGCCGAAGCGATCCAAGGCCCATCGACGCTCGAAGCGATGCGCGAGGGTGCGCGCCAATGCCAGGCGAAATCGACGTGCTCCGCTTCCCGTGTTCGTCTGCGCGGGACTCTTGGCCGCGTGCTCGGGGGCGAGCGGGAGCGCCGTGGTCGAGATCGAGTCCGTCGCCGAAGTCAGCCCGAGCGCGAGCGTGCCGGCCCTCGAGGGCGTGGCCCAGACCCGCGGCGGCGTGAGCCTGATCGCCTTCGAGCGCGGGCTGTGGCTGTTTGGCCCGACGACCAGCCTGCAGCCCGACGCCGACGGGCGAGTCGACCGCGCGAGCGCGTGGTCCTCGACCATGGACTTCGACGCCGACGACGGCCTGGGCCCGTTCGAGATGGCCACGGACGCCGCTGGAGGACCCGCCGAGGTGCTGATCAAGACCGCCGAGGAGCTGGCCTTCGAGGCCGCCGGGGCCGAGCTCGAGCCCCCGGCGCGCGTGCGCCTCGAGCCCCTCGGGGCGGCCCGCCAGAGCCTCTACGGCCCGGTGCTCGTCTACTACGCCAAGTCCCGCGTCGACGGGGGCAGCGGCGGGAGCGGGGGCGGGGCGGTCGGGTCCTCCGTGGCCATCTGGAACGCCGTCGAGCTCGGCGCGCAGCGGCCGGTGTTCGACCCCGCCGCGCCCGAGCCGACCCTGCTCTTTCTCGCGCCCGAGCCCGCCTACGGCCTCGCGCCGACCCTCGTCGACGGTGCGGTCCACGTGTGGGCGTGCACCGATCGGCAAGTCGAGGTGCCCTGCACCCTCGCCTCCGTGCCCGCGGGCGAGGCCTTCGAGCGCGACGCCTACCGGTTTTGGACCGGCGCCGGGTGGAGCGAGGCCATCGACGAGGCCGCGCCCTTGTTCGACGGCGCCGAGCGCCTCAGCGTCCACCTCAACGGCTTCGTCGACCTGTGGCTCGCCTTCTACGCCAAGGAAGGCGTCGCCGTGGTCCGCAGCGCGCCTGCGCTCACGGGGCCGTGGTCCCCCGAGCTCCCCGTGACCGAGCTCGAGCCCGGGGCCCACTCGGTCCTCGGCCACGGCGAGCTCCGTCGCGAAGCCGGGGCCCTCGAGTACCTCACATATGTACGGCCGAGTCCCGAGGACCCGGCCGTCGAAGAGCTGCGCTTGCTCGAGCTGCGTTTGAGCCCGAGCTAGCGTGCCGCTAGCGCTCGATCACCTCGATGGTGACCTGGTCGTAGATCACGAAGGCCTCGTTGGGGTAGGCGTCGTGGTTGTTGTACTGCAGCGAGATCGACAAGGTCACCGGCCCGGGCTCGTCGAAGCGGTCGCCGGGGATCACCCCGCTGACCTCGTCGGCGTCGCCCTCGATGTTGTCGCTCAAGCGCATGCTGAGGGCGTAGCGGAGGTTGCAGGGCGTGGTCGCGCTGAGCAGGCAGCCCGGGTAGTCGTCGTCGTCGTCGCCCTCGACGTCGAGGTAGGCGTGGGAGTGGCCGTCCTCGCTGGGCTCGCCGTCCGCCGTGCACATCTCGCCCGACTGCTCGCAGACCGCCCCCTCGGCAAAGGGATCGCAGTCCTCGGCCCAAAAGCAGTCCGTGCCGTTCTCGACGTAGGTGAAGTTGCGGACCGCCGCGGCCACGTTGAGGGGCTCGCCGGCGACGTGCACGTGGCCGTGGCCGGGCTCGACCACCGCCACCTGCGGGCGGATCCCGTCGGTGATGTAGAAGGTGACGAAGTCGCTCGAGCTGGGGTTGGTGTAGGCCTCGCCCGTGCCGTAGACGGCCTGGACGCTCAGCTGGTGCGCGCCCGGGGCGATGTCCGAGGGCAGGGCGAGGGACAGCACGTCCGTGTCCGCGATCGCCAGCTCCTCGCCGTCGAGGGAGATCGCCACCCGGCCGTCACCCTCGACACGGTCGTTGCTCTCGACCAGGTTGAGGCCCGAGGCGTCGAACACCACGTCGATCGAGGTCGTGGACGGCTCGAAGGGGGTCAGCGGCTCGGGCCCCGTCAGGCGCAGGGCCGGGCCCGTGTCGTCGACGCAGCGGAACTGGGCGCAGGACTGGGTCGGGCCGCAGTCGCTGTCGGTCTGGCAGTAGTAGGCGTCCGAGGCCTCCTCGTCGAACTCGACGCCGTAGCAGCCGGCGCCGAGGCCAAGGCCGAGGCCGCCGATGAGGATCAGTGCACTGGAAGAAAAGAATCGACGCATCATCCTGCCCTCAAAACCGCCCGGAAATCATCAAGCCCGCGCCCTCGGGACCAGCCGTGGGCGCCACCGTGGGGGTCTCGCCCTTCGACCCCGCCTTCTTCTTTTGCATCAAGCCGCCGACGAGCAGGCCGACGCCGACCAGGCCCACGGCCGAGCCCACCGAGATCATCACGATCTGGTTGGTCTGCGCCGAGCGCCCGCTGCTGTCGATGCCACGCGCCTGCTCGAGGGTGACCTTGTTGGGGTTGCCGCCGGTGTAGACGGCGTCGAGCTGGTTGGCGAAGTCCTGGGCCTGGAGGCCGAACACCGCGCCGCCGCCCGCGGCCACGCCCACGCCCACGGCCGTGAGCGCCCCGCCGGCGATGATCAGCGCGCGACCGGGCGCTTTGTTGGAGTCGTCCTCCTCGGCCGGCACCTCCTGGATGATCACCTGGGGCTCGCTGGCCTTGGCCGCGGCCGCCTCTTCCTCGGCCTTTTTGTCCTCGATGGCTTGCTCGAGCCGCGAGATCTTGTTCTCGGTGTTGACCTGGTCGTCGGGCTGCTCGCCGTAGGCGCTCTCGTAAGAGCGCAGGTAGGCCTTGTAGGAGATGATGGCCTGCTCGAAGTTCTCGAGCGACTCGTGGCACAGCCCGATGTTGTAGTGAAACACCGGCGAGGGGAACAGGCTCTGGGCCTCGAGGAAGAGCTGCAGCGCCTCGTCGTAGTCGCCGCTGTCGTAGGCCTCCTTGCCCTGGTTGTAGACGTCCATGGCCTTCTTCTCGGTGTCGATCCCCTCGTCCTCGGCGGGGGCGGCGAGCGCGGGGAGGGGGGCCGAGGCCAGGCATAAGCACACGCCGGCAGCGAGCAGGCGCGCACCCGTGTCGAGGGCGCGCTCGTGAAGGGGTCGTGGGTCGATGGTCAAGAGCAAGCCTTCTCCGCCCAGCACTATATCAACGGGGGCCGATCGGCTCCAATCTCGCGCGTCGATTCCTCCCCCGGTCGCGATGTTCGCTGGGGGGCTTTGCGTGTAACTCACCCCGGCAATCTGATTACTACTCGGAAAGGCAGCCGCCCACGGGTTCAACGCCAGCTGAATCCGTGGACGACGCTTTCGTAGCTCATGGATCCCGGCGCAGCCGGGGTGGGCGACTACCGGGACAGTCTCGACGAGAGTTGGAGCGAACGGGGAGTGCCCGGGCGACCGGCTTTCATTCACGGCGCTGGTACACGGCCACGCGCAGGTACTCACCCTCGACGTGACACGGCCATACGGGGTGGTCGGGGCCCGGGCCCCACACGGCCACGCGGGAACACGGACGACCGCTGCGCTCGCCCGCCTCGAGCATGGCCCGATCGAGCTCGGCGACCCCGAGGTGGTGGCTGCACGAACACAGCGCGAGCACGCCACCGGGCTCCAGGCGGCGCAGCAAGGTCGCGCTGGTTCGCGCCATGGCCCCGGTCGCGCGGCCCAGATCGCGGCGGCTGCTGGCGATCTTGGGCGGGTCGAAGACGATCGCGGAGAAGGGTCCGGCGAGCTCGGGGGCGTCCAGAGAGCCGAACATGTCCGCGCGCACTGAACTCACGCGCCCGGGCTCCAGGCCGTTGGCGGCGGCGTTGCGGACGACGTAGTCGAGCACGGCCGCGCTCTGATCGACCGCGACGACGCGGCGCGTGCTCGCCCGCGCGGCCGCGATCGCGAAGCCGCCGACGTGGCAGCCCAGGTCGAGGATCGCTCCTGGCTCTGTTCCCAAGTGGGGCGCGGGGAGCCCCGCGACGAGGCTGGCGAAGGCGCGCCGGTTGTCCCGCTGGTCGTGATAGGCGCCCGTCTTTTGCGCAGGCGGGGCGGGGGCCGTGACGACCTGGCCGTGTTCCAGCCAGCGCAGCGCCTCGGGCGCGTCGCCGGGTCCGCCCGACGCGTCGAGCACTCGCTCGAAGGCCGGGAAGCCCTCGCGCTCCGCCGCCGACCGGGGGCCGAGC
Source organism: Plesiocystis pacifica SIR-1 (assembly GCF_000170895.1). Taxonomy (GTDB): domain Bacteria; phylum Myxococcota_A; class Polyangia; order Nannocystales; family Nannocystaceae; genus Plesiocystis; species Plesiocystis pacifica. The sequence continues at coordinate 21,919 of NZ_ABCS01000016.1, forward strand.
ACGATGCAGCCGTCCAGGCCCTGTGCCGCTCCACCGAGGGCCGCGAGGATGGAGTCGATGCGCGCGGCCATGGGCGCGGTGGTCACTTGCAAGACACGCCAGGCGCCGAAGCGATCGACGACCAGGCCCGGCAGGCCGTCGCCCTCGCTGTTCACCTCGCGGTAGCCGGTGGTCTGCCCGTCCACGCCCAGGCCCAGCCGACGCCGAGCCAGCAGGGCCGCCTCGACGCGCGCCTCGAGCCAGCGCGGCTCGGGGGCTCGCTCGCCCCACTGGATCATTCGCAAGACGATGGCCGACTCGGGCGAGTAGAGGCCGTGGCCGAGGACCTTCCCGCGACGATCGACGAGGGCCGCGACGGCGCTCGGGTCGGGCGGCCCGAGCACGCGCCCCACCTGCTTGCGGCGGATCCACGGACCCGAGCGAGGGTCCAACTTCCCGGCGTCCTTGCGCAGCTCGAGGCGTACGGCCATCGCCGCATCCTTACCAACACGGCACGGCTACGAAAACTCTGGGGCCTGCTCGGCGCTCAGCCAGCGATGGCGGCCGCGGGCTTTTGCGAGCGGATGCGCAGGCGGTAGACGCTATTTTCGGTCTCGACGTAGAGCACCGCGTCGTCGGAGGTCGTCAGCACGCGACGCACCGAGGTGGTCACCATGCGTCGGCCGTTGGGGTCACGAAACAGGACCATCCCGCGTCCCACGACGGGCGTCGAGAGGAGGTACCCCTCATAGATCCGGCCGACGGTGGACGAGTGGGTAAACGCGTCCTTCGCTGTCCGAATCTTCGTGGCGATGACCGACAACACCGATGGGTAGAGTATCGCTGTGTGTGAAGGGGCGCCACGGCATTTTTGGACGCCCAGGCCGCACTTTGGACCCATCTCGGGCCGCTCCTGGGTGGCTCCAAATGTGATCCGATGTGGGATGCAGCGTGTTCGAAGTCGAGCCAAACGACGCTCAGCACACCGTTCAGCGAGAGCCCGCTGGAGGTGTTTCCGCGTCGGCCTCGGCGCGCACTGGAGTACGCACCCACGGCTGGTCCAAGCGCGCGACGGACTCGCGCCGCGTCCACCCCTCCAGACCGCTGGGGAGGCGCAGGCGCACCCAGCCCGAGCGCTCTTCGAGCACGCGCACCCGCGATCCGCCTTGCACCGCAAAGGCCAGCGGCAGGTGGGCGCCCGGCCGCTCGCGCAGCTGTGTGCCCGCTTCGAGGGTGATCGCCTCGGGCGTGCCGTGGACCGCGTCGTAGGCCAGGCCGTGGAGGATCCCGCCGAGGGCGGCGAGCACGGCGAAGGCGATGGAGGCCGCGCCCAAGGTGCGCGCTCGGGGCGTACTCGCGCCACCGTCCCTGCGCCGCAGCCACCAGCGCCCGCCCACGCCCAGGACCACGAGCCACGCGCTGACGAGCGCGACCCAAGCGACCGCCTGGCCGGCGAGGATCTCCACGACCAGGTTCCACCATCCCTCGCGCCAGGCGACCTGGCGGCCCTCGACCTCGGCCTCGACCTCGGCCTGGCGGCGCACCACGGACAGGTTGCGGCGGGCGAGCTTGGCGAGCTCGGAGCTGGGGCGGGCCTCGGGCTGGAGCGCGCGCTCGAAGTAGTAGGTCGCCGGCCCGAGCTCGCCGAGCTGGGCGTGGGCCGTGCCGAGATCGTAGTCGAGCTGGGCCGAGCGGCCGGGCAAGTACTCGGCGGCCTCGGTCCAGTGCTCGATCGCCGCCTCCCAGTCACCGGCCGCCGCGGCCTCGCTACCTGCGGCGTAGGCCTGGTCGAGGATGTCGGCCCGGGCGACGCCGTGGCTGGCCGCGAGCGTCAGCACGAGGCCCAGCGCCAACGCCTGGATTGGGCGGCGCGCGCGACCCCAGCTCACCCGACTCACTTTGGCCTCCAGCGCGCGTCGTCCACGATCGAGCGCGCGCGCTCGAGTTGCTGTTTGCGGTCCTCCACGCTCCCCGCCCCGGCGCCAAAGCGCGCCGCGTCGCAGGTGTCGAGGAGATCTCGCAGCTGGTCCACGGCCGCGTCCTCGACCCCCTGCTCACGCAGCAAGCTCACGAGCCGACCTCGGGTCAGGCCGACGCCCTCGGGCCCGGCGCGGTCGAGGGCCACGGCCTGGAGCAGCGCGCCCAAGCTGGCGTAGAAGCCCTCGCCCGAGTCGACGGCCGCGCTCAGCTCGGCCAGGCCGGCGCGCCGCTTGGCCTGCGTCGCGCGCCGGGCTCGACCCGCCTCGTCGGGACCCAGGCGCTGCGCCGCGCGGACGCCGAGCCAGGTCAGGCCGAGCACGCTCGGCGCCGCGAGCATGGCTCGGCGCCAGCGTCGGTGGTCGAGCCAGCGCTCCCGGAGCTCGCCGGTGTGCTCGAGGGTGTCGCTGGCCACGGGCCCGGCGAGGATCTCCTCGTCGCGTCCGCCGAGCTGCGAGCCCGCGTCGCCGCGCGGCTCGTCGCCGCCTTGCTTGGCCTCGGCGGGGCCCGGCTCGGGCGCGACGGCGTCGGGGTTCTCGGCCACCGTCAGGGTCAGGACCTCGCTCGTCGCCGTGCGGTAGGCCCCGGCCTCGGGGTCAAAGTAGGGCAGCTCGATGGCCGGGATGCGCAGCTCGCCCGCGCGCTCGGCGATGACCAGCATGGTGTAGTCGCGCTTGCCCGCCAGCCGCGGCCCGGCCGTGTCGAGGACCGGGCTCTCGGGCTTCGGGTCGTAGGTCCGCACGCCCTCGATGGTCGGCCACGCCGGCAGCTCGACGAGCGGGATGTTGCCCGCGCCCGCGACGGTCACCGTCACCCGCACGGCCTCGCCCTGGGCGATCTGCGTGCGGTCGACGGCCGCGCTGAGGGTGAACTGGCCGACGTTGTTGGCCGGGAAGTTTGGCGGCTGGCCCTCGGCGGGCAGCGGCTTGACGGTGATCGCCAGGCTGCGCCCGGTATAGACCCGCGGGCGCTGCTGCTTGCGCGAGCCAAAGAACAGCCCGACGGTGGGCTGCAGCTGGAGCTTGGGGCCGCCGATGGTCGCGGTCCCGGCCTTTTGCGGGAACAGGGCCCGGCGCGTGGTCAGGTGCACGCGATAGGGCACGTTGGCGATGAGCTGGCGCCGCGGTCGAGCCTTCTTGGGCGTGTCGAGGTCGTTGCTCCAAAAGTCCTTGAAGCTCGGCGCGCCGGCCATGGACAGGTTGCCGTTGACCCGCTCCCAGATCTGCAGCTGGTAGATGATCTGCTCGCCCACGTAGGCCTCGGCGCGGTCGACCACGGGCCACACGATGACCTCCTGCTCCGGGTCCTCGGGCACGTCGCTGGCCTTGCCCTGCTCGGGCTCGATCGCGGCGATGCCCACGACCTCGAGCTTGGGCTTGGCGATGGGGTGGAGGATCTCCCCGTCGACCTCGACGTCGATGTCGAGGGCGTAGGTCCCGGGGGTCAGGGCCGTGACCGCGTAGGTGTAAGTCCGGCTGGCCGTGCGCTGGCCCCCGCCGGGGCCGAAGGTGGACGAGATGCTCGTCGAGGTGCCTCGGGCCTCGACGGACAGGCCGTCGACGGCGACGAAGCGGGGCCGCGAGACGTCCCGGCCGTCGCTGGTCACGCGGACCTCGAGGTAGGCCAGGTCGCCCTGCTCGATCTTGGCGGTGTCGAAGCTGGCGACGATCTGCGTGCCGGCGGCCCTGGCCGTCCGCGACGCGCCGACGAGCATCAGGGCCGCGGCGCCGCCGAGGCCCTTGTGGACGAAGTCTCGGCGCGAGCTCACCAGTCCTCCTTCACCTCGCCGCGGGTCGGGCGGGGGCGGCCGAACATGAAGGGGTCGGCGCGGTCGAGCTCCTCGAGGGCCGCGTCGATGTCACCGGCCTGCACGGGCTGCGCTTGCTGCTCCTGCTCCTGCTCTTCCTCGCCAGGCTGCTGCTGCGGCTGGTCCTGTTGGTCCTGCTCGCCCTGGTCTTGCTGGTCCTGCTCCCCGTCTTGCTCGTCCTGCTCGCCCTGGTCTTGCTGGTCTTGCTGGTCCTGTTGGTCCTGCTCGCCCTGGTCTTGCTGGTCCTGCTCCCCGTCTTGCTCGTCCTGCTCCCCGTCCTCGCCCTGCTGATCTTCCTGGTCCTGATCCTGCTCCCCGTCTTGCTGGTCCTCGTTCTCCTGGTCCTGCTTCTCTTGCTCTTCATCGGCCTGGCGCTTGCGCTCCATGGCCAGCTCGAGGTTCCACTTGGCGTCCTCGTGGTCGGGCTGGATGCGCAGGCACTTTTTGTACTGCTCGATCGCCATGGCCCAGTCCTCCCCCTCCATGGCGAGGTTGCCGAGCTCGAACTGCGAGGAGGCCTGGACCTGCGGGTCCTTGGACTCGGTCCCGCGCAAGAAGGCCGCCTGGGCGCCCTCGAGGTCGCCGGAGGCGAACAGCACCAGGCCCCGGTCGTAGCGCAGCTCGGCCCGCTCGCCGCGGCGCTTCTCGGCGCGGTCCAGGGCCTCGAGGGCGTCGTCGTAGTTGCCGGCCTCGTAGGCGGCGATGGCCCGGTCGACGTCGGCGTCGGTGTTGGCCAGGGCCATGGGCAGCCAGCCGGGGTCGTCCTCGACCAGGCCCAGCTTCTCGAGGGCCCAGTCAGACAGCGAGCTGGCCAGGGGTGGGGCCAGCAGGGTCAGGGTCAGCGCGGCTGCACCGAGCTTGGAGCTCACGATCGCACCTCCGGGGTCTCCGCGGCCGAGGGTACACCGGCCTCGCCGGCCGGCGCTGCGGCCAAGCTCTCGGGCTGCCTGTGGGTCCGGCGGCGCAGGTGGGCCGTGCGCCGCGCCTGGGCCGGCGGGCGGCGACGATCCCCCAGGCCCAGGGCCAGGCTCAGCACGAGCACGGCGGGGATGGTGAAGAAGGCGAAGGCCTCCTCGCGGTGGATCTCGACGGCGGCCTCGCGCTGCGCCTTGGCCAGGCCCTCGACCTCCTCGCGGATCGCGTCGAGGCCGAAGCTCTCGGGCTTCACGCGCACGTACTTGCCGCGGGTCTGGTCCGCGAGGGTCTTCAGCGTGCCCTCGTCGAGGCGGGTCATCACCGGCTTGCCGTCGGCGTCGGTGGCGTAGCCCGCGGGCTGGCCGTCGGCGTCGTAGCGCATGATCGGCTCCCCGGAGTCCGAGCCGATGCCCACGGTGTAGATGCGGATGCCGAGCTGCTCGGCCCGGGCCGCGACCTCCTCGGGCCGGCCCACGGTGTCCTCGCCGTCGGTCAGCAAGACGATGACCTGGTCGGCCTCGGACAGCGCCGGCGCAGCCTCGGGAGCTCCAGACTCGTCCTCGCCCTCGCCCTCGACCTGGTCCGCGCGGGCCCCCGAGTCGTCGCGGCGCACGGCGACGAGCAGATCGATGGACTTGTCGAGGGCCTTGCCGATCGCCGTGCCCCCGGGGTTCTCCGTGCGCGGGTCGGCGTGCGCGAGGAAGAGCGAGAGCACGCCCATGTCCGAGGTCACCGGGAAGCTCCGCGCAGCGCCGGCGAAGATCACCACCCCGACGCGATCGCCCCGGCGCCCGGACTCGTCGATGAAGCGGGTCAGCTCGGCCTCGAGGCGCTCGCTCCGGCTCGGGTAGACGTCCTCGGCGAGCATCGACTTGCTGTAGTCGACGGCGAGCACGATATCGAGGCCGCGGGTCGGCAGCACCCGGGCGACGCCGCCGTACTGCAGCCGGAGCATGGCGACCCCGACCAGGCCCATGGTCACGAGCACCAGGGCCGCCCGGAGCACGCGCTTGCCCTGGTCCACGGTCGCCAGCAGGCGCTCGATCAGCGCCGGGTTGCCGAGGCTCTCGATGCCCTTGCGCCGGGCCTGGGCCCCCCACAGATAGGCGAGCACGGCCAGCGTCATGGTCAGCAGGGGCACCCAGACCAGGCCCTTGCGCGCGAACACCAGATCGCTGATGCCCTGCTCGGCCAGCAAGCTCAGCGCGCCGCTCATGGGAACCTCCGCAGTCGGGTGTTGCGCAGGGTGACGTCGAGCAAGAGCAGCAAGATCACCGGCCACAGCAGCCAATAGAACAGCTCGGCCCGGATCTGCTCGCCCTCGATGGACGACTTCTCGAGCTTGTCGAGCAGGTCCTGGAAGCTCGTCTCGAGGGTCTGCGTGTCCTCGGCCAGGTAGGCGTAGCCGTCGGTCGCGCCCGCGAGGCGCTCGAGCTGCCCGGCGTCGACGGAGCTGCGATCGCCGGTCTGCTGGCCCATGAGCACGGTGTAGATCACCACCCCGCGCTCGGCCGCGGTCTGGGCGACCGTGTCCGGGTCCATGCCGTCGGCGTTGTGCACCCCGTCGGTCAGCAGCACGATGATCTTGGTCGCGGCTTGCGACTCTTTGAGGCGGTTGAGGGACACGCCCAGGCCCGCGCCGATCGCCGTCTCCTGCCCGTCGACCACGCCCAGGCGCACCTGCACGATGAGGTTGCGGAGCACCGCGTGGTCGAGGGTCAAGGGCGCGATGGTCGAGGCGTGGGCGCCAAAGCCGACCAGCGCGATGCGGTCGTGGGGGCGCCGACGGATGAACTCGTCGATGACCTGCTTGGCCACGGTCAGCCGGTCCAGGCCCAGGCCCCGCCGGCCGTCCATGGGGTTGCTCATCGAGTCCGACAGATCGAGGGCGATGACGATGTCGATGCCCTCGTGCTCGACGCGCTCGGTCATGCGCGTGGACTGGGGCCGGGCGCAGGTCAGGACCAAGAGCAGGGCCGCCGCGAAGCGCAGGCCGTCGGGGAGCTCGGCGAGGTGCACCGCGAAGCCGCCGCCGACGCGCTCGAGGCTGCGCTTGCGAGAAAAGCGCATGGTCGCCGGGCGCGGGGCGGTGAACGAGCGGACGATCAGCGCCGCCAGGGGCACGACGCCCAGGAGCAGCCACAGCGGGTGGGCGAACACGACGTGGCGGACGTCCTCGCCGAGCGCCGCCAACAGCACGCCGAGGGCGACGGCGGCCGCGAGCACGCCGAAGCCGAACACGCGCAGGATCCAGCCGAGCTTCATGGGGTCTCCTCCGACTTCGCGTCGGGCGACTCGACGTCGGGCGACTTCGCGTCGGGCGCCTCGGGCTTGACCTCGGGCTCGGCCGGCAGCGGCGGCTCGGCCCGGGGCGGGATGTCCTCGATGACGACGCCGGTGCCGACCACGACCTCGCTCGCGCCTTCCGCCTCGGGGCTGGCAGGGCCCGCGACGGGGGTCGAGCGCTCGACCATGCCGCGCACCACCTCGAGGGCCTCGTGGGCCTCCTCGGCCGGCGGCGAGAGCCGGGCGAACTTGACCAGGTCGCAGTCCTGCAAGAAGTCGAGCACCACCCGGGGGTCGAGGGGGTCGAGAGGCACCCCGCCCTGGGCGAGGATGTCTTCGATCTCCTCGGTGGTCCGGTCGAGGGCCTCGAAGCCAAAGCGCGCCCCGAGGTAGCTCTTCGCAATGTCGGTCAGGCGCAGGTAGTACTCCTGGTACGCGCCCGCCTCGATCAGCCCGTCGCGCTCGGCCGCCAGGGTGTCGAGGGCCTCGCGGGCGACGACGTGGGGCGGGATCGGCGGGGGCAAGACCACCGGTCGCTCGCGCCGGGTCCAGCGCAGCCACAAAAGCGCCAGCAAGCCCGCGAGCACCACCCCCGCGAGCACGCCGTAGAGGATCGTCGCCAGCCGGATGTTGGGGTACTCGAGGGAGATCGGCGGGTCCTCGCCGAGGCGCTCGGGCTCGGCCTCGTTGGCCAGCAAGGCCTCGACCTCGAAGGCGTGGGCCGGGACCATGTGGGTGTGGACCTCGCCCTGGGGGTCGATCCAGGTGATCGGGAAGCTCGGCACCTCGAGCTCGCCGAGCTCGAAGACCTGCAAGGTCATGGTGAAGCGCTGGCGCAGGTCCTGGCCCGTGGGCTCGACCTCGCCGCTGGCCACGTCCACGCGCTCGAGGGGGCTCAGGTCGAGGCCGCTGGGCAGGTTCACCGAGTGGTCGGCCGGGAAGGCGACGATGATCTCGTAGGTGAGCAGGTCGCCGATGTGCGAGGGCTCGGGGGTCAGCCGGGTGGTGACCGTGAGCGGGGAGTCGGGGGCGGCCGTCGGCGCGGGGGCGGCCGCGACGGGGGGCGGCGCGTCGTCGAGCTCGGCGCCCGTCTCCGTCCCGAGCTCGGCGCCCGTCTCCGTCCCGAGCTCGGCGCCCGTCTCCGTTCCAGACTCCAGACCAGTCTCGGTGCCCGTATCCGTCTCGGCCGCGATCGCCTCGCCGGTCTCGCCCGTCTCCTCCGTCGGCGCCAGGGCGAGCAAGCCCGCGAGGGCGACCTGCAGCGTGATCCCGCCGGTCATCGCCGCATCCTCCGGGCCCGGCGCTCGAAGAACTGCACGAGCGGCTTTTGCCAGTTCTCCCCGCAGCGGATCGACATCGTCTCCAGCCGCAGCCGTCGCATGAGCTTGTCAAAGGCCTCGCGCTCGGCCGCGACGGCGTCCTTGTAGCGCGCCGCCCGGCGCCCGCCCAGATCGATGAGCCCCACGCCGCCGAGCTCGAGGAGCTCGAGGTCCTCCACGGCGATGAGGCCCAGGGCCGGCAGCTCGAGCTCGATGGGGTCCTCGACGCGCACGGGGATCACGTCGTTGCGCCGACGCACCAGCTTGAGGGCCTTCTCGAACGCGGCCGCCTGGCGCTGCTCTTGAGACGAAGCGCCGCCCAGGCCGACGTCGATGAAGTCGGAGATCAAGATGACCACGGCGTGCTTGCGGCGCAGCCGGGACATGGTCTGCAGGGCCACGCCGACGTCCGTGCGCCGGCTGCTGGGGCGGTGGGTGAGGATCTGCTGGACCACCGAGAGCACGTGCTTGCGCCCGCTCCGGGGCGGCACGAACACCTCGACGCGATCCGTGAAGCCGATCAGGCCCACGCGGTCGTTGTTGCGGATCGCCGAGAACGCGAAGGTCGCCGCGAGCCGGGCCACGAGGTTGCGCTTGCTCGCCACCGTCGAGCCCAGGTCCAAGCTCGCGCTCATGTCGACGAGCAGCATCACCGTCAGGTCGCGCTCTTCGGAGAAGAGCTTGACGTGGGGCTCGCCCGTGCGCGCGGTGACGTTCCAGTCGATGGTCCGCACGTCGTCGCCGGGCTCGTAGGCGCGGACCTCCGAGAAGGCCACGCCGCGGCCCTTGAACATCGACTGGTAGGAGCCGGACAGGTGCTGGTCGACCAGCCGCGAGGTCTGGATCTCGATGCGCCGGACCTCGCGCAGCAACTCCGTGGTCGCCGCGCGGTCCCTCGCCGCCTGGTTCTCAGCGTTGCCGTGCGTGGTGGCCATCGATCGCTCGGTCGTTCAGGGCACGTGCACGTGCTCGAGGATCACCCGGACGATCTCCTCGACGCTCTTGCCCTCGGCCTCCGCCTCGTAAGACAGGATCACGCGGTGGCGGAGCACGTCCGGGGCCACGGCCTTGACGTCCTCGGGGCTGACGTAGCCGCGCCGGCGCAAGAAGGCGTGGGCGCGGGCGGCCTGGAACAGGGCGATGGACGCCCGGGGCGAGGCGCCGAAGTCGATGAAGGGGGCCAGGCCCGGGAGCTGGGCGCTGGCCGGCTCGCGCGTGGCCCCGACCACCGACACGATGTACTCGCGCACGGGCTTTTCGAAGATGATCTCCTCGAGCACCTTGCGCACGTTGGCGATCTGCTCGGGCGTGATCACCTGGTTGACCTCGGGCAGCCGGGACTCGCCGGGCACCGCGATGCGGTCGATGATCGTCAGCTCCTCGTCCGCCGTGGGGTAGTCCACGCGGATCTTGAACATGAAGCGGTCGAGCTGGGCCTCGGGCAGGCTGTAGGTGCCCTCTTGCTCGATGGGGTTTTGCGTGGCCAGGACCAAAAAGGGCTTGGGCAGCGGGTAGGTCGTGTCGCCGATGGTCACGTGGCGCTCGGCCATGGCCTCGAGCAGGGCGCTCTGGACCTTGGCGGGCGCGCGGTTGATCTCGTCGGCGAGCAGCAGGTTGGTGAACACCGGGCCCTGCTTGTTGGTGAACTCACCTTGTTGGTGGTTGTAGATCACCGTGCCCAGCACGTCCGAGGGCAGCAGGTCCGGGGTGAACTGCACGCGCTTGAAGTCCAGCGTCATGCAGCGCGCGAGGGTGTTGACGGTCAGCGTCTTGGCCAGACCCGGGGCGCCCTCGAGCAGCACGTGGCCGCCACAGATCAGCCCCATGAACACGCGCTCCATCATCTCGCGCTGGCCGACCACGACCTTTTGAACCTCGGAGAAGAGCTGATCGACGAAGGCGCTCTCGCGCTCGACCAGCTCGTTTTTCATGCGGATATCGTATGCAGAGCTCATGGCTTCGGATGGCGTGCGCTGGCCCCGTCGGAGCGAGGCGCCCTGAACGCGTGCTCCGGTCGTGGACAGCGGAGCTCGCGTGGACGGGGCCGGGAGTATATTCCGGGCGCCGCCGAACCCAAGGGACCCGGTCCTATTCCCGGCAGCTTCGACCCCGAGCCAATTTTTTCCGCGCCGCCCCCGGACGCCCAATTCGGGGGAGCCACGCGTTTTCCGCGCGGGTCTGGACGGCGGGGGACACAGAGACTACAACGCGCAACCATGGCGATCCGCGATCCCGAGCGCTTCTTCGACAACCGGACGGTCCGGCGTCACATCAAGCGCGGCCACGTGTCCGAGGCCGACTACGACAGCTTCGTCCAGACCCTGCCCGACGCGTCCGAGAACATCAAGGACAAGGAAGAGGGCGGCGACGACGACGGCTACGAGGCCCGGGCCGCGAACCCCGAGGGGGCTGAGCAAGGCGCCGAGGGCCAGCCTGGCGCCGCCGCGCCGGCTCCCGGTCAGCCCGCCCAGCCTGGCGCCGCCGCGCCGGCTCCCGGTCAGCCCGCCGTCCCCGGTCAGCCCGGCGACCCCGATCAGCCCGGCGACCCCGGTCAGCCCGCCGGCGGCCCCGGTCAGCCCCTGGGCTGAGCGTCTGCCCTGGCTGCCCTCGTCGGCGGCCTTCTAGTAGTCTGACGTCTCGATGGTGGACGCGACCTCGCCCGGCCAGATCTGCTCGGCCCGCCCGGCCCTGACCGCTCTGGCGCTGGCGAGCGCGCTGTGCCTTGGCTGTCGCCCCGTCGAAGAGGGGCCCGCGAAGCTCCAGCCCGGGGTGAGCCCCCGCGACCCGCCCTCGCTGATCATCGATCGCAGCCCGCCGCGGGCCGCGGTCACGCTGCCCGACTTCGCAACCGTCGCGCGTGACGTCGGCCCCTCGGTGATCGGCGTGATCTCGACGATCGAGGCGGGGGGCGAGCGCCTGCGCGGGATCGGCTCGGGCATGGTGGTCTCGACCCAGGGCGAGATCCTGACCAACGAGCACGTGGTCTCCCGGGCCCGGGACATCAAGGTCCAGCTCCCCGACCGCACCCAGGTCCCGGCGACGATCCGCTACGCCGATCCCCTCCTCGACCTGGCCCTGCTCCAGCTCGAGCGCGAGGTCGACGGCCTCCAGCCCCTCGAGTTTCGGTCCATCGACCCCAGCCCAGGCGAGTGGATCATGGCCGTGGGCCAGCCCTTCGCCCTCGGCGACACGGTCACCGTCGGCGTGGTCTCGGGCCTGCGCCGCGATCACGCCGACCTCGGCAGCCCCCGCGACCTCGACCCCAACGGCATCTGGTCCTTCATCCAGACCGACGCGTCGATCAACATCGGCAACTCCGGCGGACCCCTCGTCGACGTCGAGGGCCGGGTCGTCGGCATCACCACCGCCGTGCGCCAGGACGGCCAGGGCCTCGCCTTCGCCATCCCCTCGCCCATGGCCCTGCGCTTCATCGACGAGGTCCGCACCCACGGCCGCATGCGCCACACCCGTTTGGGCATCGGAGCCGAGAACAGCCACGCCCACGCGGGCTACGCCTCGGCCGTGCGGGTGACCCGGGTCGACCGCGACGGCCCGGGCGACCGCGCGTCCTTGCAGGTCGACGACCTGATCCTCGCCGTCGACGGTGAGCCCATCGCGCGGGTGTCCGACGTCGCCTACCTCGCCCAGCTCGCGGGCGTGGGCGCGAAGCTCAACCTGACCATCGCCCGGGGCGAGGACCTGCGCACCCAGCAGGTCCTGCTGATCCCCGAAATTGCTGGGTAGCTCCCGGCTGAGCCAACCCGCCAAACCCCAAGTCGTCAGATCGGACTCTCTTAGCCCTCGCGGACGACGCCACGCCCTCCCTGCCCCCACGTCCGCGACTCAGCGACTCAGCGACTATCCACGAATCCACGCCCACGCGAGCGGGGACGACCACACGCCCTCTCAATGGCACGAACTCCATTGCCCGCCAAGCCAAAGCGGAGGAGCGGACAGCGACGAAGCGCCCCCGGCTCCCGGCGGCTGTGGGTCAGTCCATGACGTCGACGGTGCAGACCTTGGTGCCGACGTTCACCGCCATGTCGAGACCTGCGGGCGCGCCGTTCATGTTCTCCTCGGGGAAGGAGACGCCGACGGAGCCGGCCCCGACGTAGAGCCGGGCCTCGTTGACCAGGGCTGAGCCCATCATCCCCTTGCCGCCCTTGGCCTGGGCGGCTTCCCAGCACAGCTTCACGGCCTCGCTGGCGCCGATCGAGGCCGCGGGCTTCTCGACGGTGAGCGCCTCGCCGTTGCAGGTCCCCGCCGCCGGATCGAGCTCGAAGCGGTACTCCTTGCCGTCGGCGGTGGCGTACTCGGCGATCCACCGAGCTCCTTCGCCGGGGCCAGGGGTCAGGGTCGCGGGCGACTCGGGGATGGCGGCGCCCTCTTCGAAGCAGGCCTCGGCCATGGCCCGGAGGTAGCGGACGTCGTCCGCGGACGCGGCCGGTGCTTCCTCAGCGGGCGCCTTCTCGGGGCTCTCGGAGGCGGCCTCCGCCTTGGGGGCCGCCGGCTCATGGGAGCTCGTGTCTTCCTTACCCGTGCAGGCAGCGGCGAGGAGGAGGGCGAGGGGGAGGAGGGCGATTCGCAGACGCATCATGGACCGTTGCCTCGTCAACCGAGGCCAGAAACGAACACCTTACATCTCCCACGCGCAGGCGCAGCCATGGGTGTGCTCGAGATCTCCGTATCGAGGCCCTAAAACGCGACGCCCAGGCCAATGCCGGGGCTCCACCGCCACCGGCACAGCCCCCCGAGCTCGAACTCCACCGGCCCCTCGGCGGACTCGAAGGTGTCGGTGAAGGCCTCCTCGCAGGTCGCCACCGTCATGCGCCCGGAGAAGCTCACGGAGATGTCGAGGAACACGTGGGCGCCAAAGCCAATCGCCACGCCGGGCCCCGCGGTCCAGTGGCCAATGACCGGCGCGGGGGCGTTGTTGGTCACGAAGGTCGGGCCCGCGCCGCCGAAGGCGTAGGGCGAAAAGTAGGGGCTGCGGAAGAACACGAAGCGCAGCAGGGGCGTGACGTCGACCAGCGTGCCCGGCAGCTCGTCTTCGATGCCCGGCAGCTCGGACTTCAGCCCCGCGTCCCAAATCAGGTGCAGGCCCGATACGCGCGCCCCGACCTCGAGGCCGTCGACCACGAAGTAGCCCGCGCCGAGGGCCCAGTTGACCGAGCTGACGTCGTCCCCGAGGTTCACGCCCAGGCCCAGCCGCGGGACGATCGTGCCCTTGCCAAAGGGCGCCGGGGGTTGCTCTGGCGGCGCCGCGAGGACCGAGCCCGGCGCGAGCACGAGCAGCGCGCCGAGGGTCAGCGCGAGGCTCGACGGCAGACGCAAAGCAGGCACGCCCCCATCATAGCGTCAGGACCTGGAACCAAGGCGAAAGGCCGCCCCCAGCAGTGGAAGCGGCCCTCGAAAGCCCTAGGCGGGGCGGCGCGAGCTCAGCAGGCCGAGCCCATGTTGCCGGCCTGGTCGCAGGCGGCGGGGATCTGCTCGAAGCGGCAGTTGACGCCGGCCTGGTCCCACATGCCGCAGGCCTCGAGGCAGATGTCGTTGGTCTCGAACTCGTCCGAGGGCGGGTCAGCCTGGACGCAGCCGCTGATGTAGGCCTCGCAGAACACGTCGCAGGTGATGTCCATCGTGCCCTCTTCGGTGTCGGCGTTCTCGTCAGCGTTCTCGTCGGCGTTCTCGTCGGAGGTGCCCTCGTCGTCGCCGCCGTCACAGGCAGCGAGGGGAAGGGCGAGGGCGAACGCAAGCAGGCCAGTGGTCAGGAACTTGGGGAGTTTCATCGTTGATCTCGGGAACTCGAAGCCGGCCCGACGCCGGTCGAGAGTCGGGAGCATACGCGTCGATTCTCCCGTACGCGACCGGATACGACCCTACATCGGCCCCGCGATCGAAGCTGCGCGACTCGCCGCTGGACCTCCCGCGAGCTCGTGCAACTCGCGCAAGCTCAGCCGCGCTGCATCATCTGCCAGTTGTTGTAGGCGAGCATGCCGAACATGATCGCCAAGAAGGTGCTGTTCCAGACCAAAAAGCCGGCCACCGCGAGGATCGCTCCAGTCGCCACGCCCACCTTGCAGGTCATCTGCCAGGCGTCCTGAGGACGGCGTTCGTCCATCACGGCCTTGGCGATCGCGCCTCCATCCAGCGGTTGGATCGGCGCGAGGTTGAGCAGGCCCCAGAAGATGTTGACGTAGAGCAGGAAGACGACAAAGAGCTCGAGCCGGCCCCCGCCTGCGGTAAAGGCCTCACCACTCCCGATGGTCAGCGGCAAGCCCGGCAAGGGCACACTGTGTCCCGTGAGCAAAACCGCGACGAGGATCAGCGCGCCAAGCACGAACCCGGCCCCGGGTCCGGCAAAGGCGATGAGGATCCGAGCCCTGCGACTCATGCGCGTGGGTGTGTAGATCGCCAGGCCCCCCATGCTGTAGAGGACGATCCGCGGCGGCCACCCGTGGAGCTTGGCCGCGATCGCGTGGCCGAGCTCGTGGACGAGGATCGACACGAAGGTCGCCGCTGCCCACAGCGCCATGCCCACGAACACGTGGGTGTTCGAGCCGCGCACCGCGAGGGCGCCGAAGACCATGGCGATCAGCCAAAACAGCGGGTGGACCCGAACGGGGATCTTGCCCACGCGAAAGTGGACGTCGAAGTCGGACTTGGGCGGTTCGGCGAACACCCGGGGAGCTTAGCAGCTCGACCCGGGGATCCCACGGCGGGCTCGCGCCGCTCAGCTCGCCTTTTTCTTGGCGGCCTTCTTTTTGACCGTCTTCTTCTTGGCGACCTTCTTTTTGGTGGCCGCTTTCTTCGCGGTCTTCTTCTTGGTCGCCTTCTTCTTGGCCGCCTTCTTCTTGGCGGTCTTCTTCTTGGCCGCCTTCTTCTTGGCCATCCGGGCCGCGGCCTCGCGCCGGGCCGCGTCGTTGGCCCGGCGCTCCTCGAGCACCCGCTTCTTTGTCGCCGCCCACCCGCAGATCGGACAGTCGGCGAGCTCGTGATAGAGGGCCGGGCAGTACTCCCGGCCAAAGAAGATGAACTGCAGGTGCACGTCGTTCCACCGGTCCTCGGGGAACAGGCGCTTGAGGTCGGCCTCCGTGCGCTCGACGGTGGTCCCGTTGGACAGGCCCCAGCGCGCCGCGAGGCGGTGGATGTGCGTGTCCACGGGGAAGGCCGGCACGCCAAAGGCCTGGGCCATGACCACGCTCGCGGTCTTGTGCCCGACCCCCGGCAGGCGCTCGAGCGCGGCCATGTCCTGGGGCACCTCGCCGTCGTGCTCGTCGACGAGCTGCTGCGCGAGGGCCTTGACCCGCTTGGCCTTGGTCGGCGCCAGGCCCAGGGTCTTGATGTGGCCGAGGATCTGTTTGACCGGCAGGGCGGCCATGGTCGCGGGGTCGGGGCCGTCGGCGAACAGCGCCGGGGTCACCTCGTTGACCCGCGCGTCGGTGGTCTGGGCCGAGAGCAGCACCGCCACGAGCAGGGTGAAGGCGTCCCGGTGATCGAGGGGGATCGGCAGCTCGGGGTAGAGCTCGTCGAGCTGCGCGAGGATCTTTTGGGCCTTGTCGGCGCGGCGCACCGAGGGAGCCTACTTGGTCTCGATCGCCGAACAAAGCCGGCTCACAAGCTCTCGGGAAGCTGGCGCAGCCGGGCGGCCACGGCGATCCGGGGCCGGGTGATGGGCGCCCGAGGATCCGCGTCGGGGTCGAGGTCGGCCAGCGTCCGCGCGACCCGGCGCAGGCGATGCATGGCCCGCATGCTCAGCTGCCGCCGCGTCGCCAGGGCCTCGAGCAGGGCCCGCGCGTCGTCCTCGAGGGGGCACAGCCGCTCGAGCGCCTCCCCGCTCGCCGGCACGTCGGCGTTGCACACCCAGCCCGTCTCGGCCAGGCGCTCGCGCTGGCGCTCCCGGGCCGCGACGATCCGCCCGCGCACGACCGCGCTCGGCTCTCCGGGGGCCGCCTGGGCCAGCTCTTCGGGGCTCAGCGGGGTCACCGGCACGACCAGGTCCATGCGATCGAGGAAGGGCCCCGAGACCCGACCCTGGTAGCGACGCACGGCGTGGGGGCTGTCCGTGCACGCGCGCTCGGGGTGGCCGAGCCACCCGCACGGGCACGGGTTCATCGCCGCCATCAGCTGAAAGCGCGCGGGATAGCGGACGGCGTAGCGCGCCCGGACCAGGGTCACGTCGCCGTCTTCGAGGGGCTCGCGCAGGCCCTCGATGCACGCCCGGGGAAACTCGGGCAGCTCGTCGAGGAAGAGCAGCCCCCGGTGCGCGAGGCTCACCTCCCCCGGCCGGGGTGGGCTGCCCCCGCCGAGCAGGCCCGCGGTCGAGACGGTGTGGTGCGGCATGCGGATCGGCGGCCGACGCAGCAAGCCCCCGGGCATGCGCCGCCGCGCGACGCCGTGGACCTTGGTCACCTCGAGCGCCGACTCCGTGTCGAGGGGCGGCATCAAGCCCGCGACCCGCCGCGCGAGCATGCTCTTGCCGACCCCCGGCGGCCCGTGCAGCAAGAGGTTGTGCCCGCCCGCGACCATGACCTCGACGGCGCGCCGGGGCAGGGCCAGGCCGCGGATGTCGGCCATGTCCGGCAGGCCCTGCAAAGCCGCCGAAGTCTCGCCCGCGCCCGCCCCCGAAGCCTCGACGGCCTCCGGCGCGGGCCCGAGCGCCCCCTCACCGCGCAGGTGGGCGATGAGTTCGGGCAGCGAGCGCACCGGAGCGACGTCGAGCCCGGGGATCAGCGCGGCCTCCCTCGCGTTGTCCGCCGCGATGAAGACGCGCTCGAAGCCCGAGCGCCGCGCCGTGTCGGCGACGACCAGGGCCCCCGCCGCCGCCCGCAGCACGCCGTCGAGGGCGAGCTCCCCCCACAGCAAGCTGCCCGCCAGCGCCTCCGCCGGGATCACGCCGTGGCTAGCCAGCAACGCACAGGCGATGGCCAGGTCGAGCCCCGGGCTGTCCTTGCGCTCCTCGGCCGGCGCGAGGTTGACGATCTGCTTGCGCGGCGGGATCGCGTGGCCGCAGTGGCTCAGGGCGCTGCGGACACGTTCGCGCGCCTCGTGCAGCGCACCGCTGACCTGCCCGACCAGGGTCAGGCAGGGCAAGCCGAGGCCGACGTCGGCCTCGATGGTGATCACGTAGCCCTCGACGCCGAGGATGCCTGCGGAATAGGTGCGGCTGAGCATGGGCGACGCAGGGATTGCGAGCGCCGTGCCTGGGGCCAGTCGCGTGATTTCAGATAGTTGCGAGGGACGCCAAGGTCGCCGCGTCCAGCTGGCCGGCCACCCGTCCCAAAACCGGGCCAGGTGACGAGCACCAATCGCCCGAGCGCAATTGAACTATGACGATTTAAATGACCAGATTGCCCCTCTGTGGCGCCGCGCCTCACGTCGCATTTGGTGGTCTACGGGGCTACTCTGAACGATGGGGATGGATGGTGTGGAGCACAGCGCGGAGGCGGTGATCGCCAAGACCGAGGCGCAGGTCATCCGCGCCTTGCGTCCCGTCCTGCTCACCCTCGCCGTCCCCGGCACGGTCGCCTTCGCGGCGCTCGAGTTCTTCCGCGGCTCGGGCTCCCCGTGGCTGCCGCTCATGGTCGCCGCGGCGATCGTGATGGCCCTCGCGATCCGCGGGCAGGGCAAGGCCCACGCGACCACGGCCGTGAGCGTCGGCCTGGTCAGCTACGCCCTCGGGGCCTACCTCCACTTCGGCCCCCTGCTCGGCGTCGGCCTGCTGTTCGCCGGCGCGGCCTTGCTGGTCAGCTTTCTCCACGGCAAGCGCGGCGCCCTCGCGAGCCTGACCGCGCTCAGCGGCGTGGTCCTGGCCTCGGCGATCGGCAGCCAGCTCGAGCTGTTCAGCATCCGCAACGCGCCGACCGGGCCCGAGGACTGGATCCGCCTCAACCTCACCACCTTCGGCGTGCTGACCTCGATCGTGTTCGTCAACTCGCGCCTGCAGCAGTTCATGCGCCAGGCCGTGATCGCCGAGTTCAAAGCCGAGGACGAGCGCGACCAGGCCCGGCGCGAGCGCGAGCGGGCCCTCGAGGCCGCCCGCGCAGCGCAGCAGCTCGAGGCCGTGGGCCGGGTCGCCAGCGGGGTCGCCCACGACTTCAACAACTCCCTGCTCGTCCTCCAGGGCACCATCGAGATGCTCGAGGAGCCCATGCCCGCGGACGAGCGCGGCCAGCTCGTGTCCGAGGGCGTCGCCGCGATCTCGGCCGCCGCCGCGACCACCCGCCAGCTCCTCGGCTTCGTGCGTCGGGAGCGGGCCGAGCTCAGCGCGTGCAGCCCCGGCCCGGTGATCGAGCGCTTCGTGCGGACCATGGCCCGGGTCCTGCCCGAGTCCGTCAGCCTCGCCGCCGCCGTCCAGCCCTGCCCGGACCTGCCGATCCCCGCCTCGACCCTCGACCAGATCATCCTCAACCTCGTGCTCAACGCCCGCGACGCCATCGACGGCCAGGGCACGATCCTCGTCGGCTGCGCGCGGGCGGCCAACGGCGACGGCCAGCTCATCGTCCGCGACACCGGCGAGGGCATGGACCCCGCCGTCGCCGAGCGCGTGTTCGAGCCCTTCTTCTCGACCAAGGGCGAGGGCGGCACGGGCCTGGGCCTGGCCACCATCCACGAGCTCGTCCGCCAGTCCGGCGGGCAGATCCACCTGGACACCGCGCCCGGCGAGGGCTCGACCTTCACCTTCGCCTGGCCCGAGATCGTCAAGATCATCGAAGCCGAGGGCAGCGCGCGGCTTCGCTCGACCCTGCGCCTCGACCTGAACGTCCTGCTCGTCGAGGACCAGCCCGAGGTCGCCCGCGTCATGCAGCGCAGCCTCCACGCCGCCGGGTGCACCACGAGCCTCGCCACCAGCGTCGGCCAAGCGCGCGCCCTGCTCGACTCGCACCTGGCCGATCACCCGACCGCTCGCTTCGATCTCCTGTGCACGGACGGTCTGCTCCCCGATGGCACCGCCGCCGATGTGCTCCGCGCTTACCGCCAGCGCATCCCCGAGGGCGCCGCGCTGGTGTTCACCGGCTACGCCGACCAGCCCGAGCTCCGCGACCTCGTCCGCCGCGAGGGCCTCCCCCTGCTGCACAAGCCCTTCTCTCCCCAGGAGCTCCTCGCCCACGTCCACGCGGCCTCCCAGGACGAGGCCAAGGCCAGCTAGACGCCAGCCAGACGCGCCGGGCCAACATGCGCAAGCTCTCATGCGCGTTGACCGGAAAGGCCCGCGACCCTTTGGCAGGGACGACGACAGTTGCTATGTTCCGCGCCCACCTCGGGGAGGTGTCCGAGTGGTTGAAGGTGCCAGACTCGAAATCTGGTGTGGCGAAAGTCACCGAGGGTTCGAATCCCTCCCTCTCCGCTACCTGAAAACAAGAAACCCGACGAACGTCGCCTGAGAAGCGGCGTTCAGCTCGGACCGCGGCACCCCAAGTGCCAGGTCTCTGGAGAGGTGTCCGAGTGGTCGAAGGTGCATGACTGGAATTCATGTGTGGGGCAACCCACCGCGGGTTCGAATCCCGCCCTCTCCGCCGGTTCCATACGGAACTGTTCATGCCCCGGGTGACGCTTCTCCCCCCAACTCCGCCAGGGCCTGACGGCAGCAACGGTAACGGGGAGGGCGGGTACCCGGGGTTCTTTAATGCCCCCGCAGGGGGATCGGACCGGGGGCGCTCTCTGTCATGCCCCCGCAGTCTCCTCGGACCGGGGGCGCTTCGTCGCTGTCCGCTCCTCCGCTTTGGGTTGTCCGCAATGGGGTTCGTGCCTTCTAGGGGGCATGTGGTCACCCCCCTTCGGGGGGTGTTGGTTTGGCGGGGGTGAGGGGGCGTTGTCTGGCGTTGTCTGGCGTTCTTTGACGGGGATGAGGAAGCGAGGAAGCGTTCGTTGGCGGGCTCGCCAACCACTGCCAGTTGGAGGTCCGCCAAAACAATCCTGCTCTCCAACTCGGGCAGCATGCAGCGGTGGTCGGACAACCCCGCCGCATGCAACAGCGCCCGAACGGCCCGGAGAACTTCGCCACTAGTACAGCACGGGTTCAACCAACCAGGCGTTCCCTTGCGAACCCAAAGTAGGCCACTCGGAGGAAGGACGTCGTCAAACAGTCCGCGCGCCCCCGTCGGTCTGAGCTTCGACGAGCAACAGACACGAGACGTCGCCCCTTCGAGCAAAACCACCGAGATCTTCGCCAACGAAGCGGGCACAAAAAGGGCGGGAGGGTCGGATTTCCCGGCGTTGGGAGCCGATCCAACGACCCTCGAAGCCCAACCCCACACCAAAGACATCCCCCGAGATCGCAACACCCCTCTCCCACAGGCGACAGCGGGAAATCCGACCCTCCCGCCCCGTGCCCGACCCCATCGAAGCCCAGCTCCCCGCCAACCCAACCTCAGCCCCCTCGAGCGGCCGGCTCAACCAGCCTCGTCGATCACCAGCACCTGCCGAGCGCTGACGTTCGTCCGCACGCTGACCTCCCCCGTCGTCGGCCACACGACCCGCACTTCGGTCACGGGCGCCTCGCTCGGCCCCAATCCAAAGTGCACGCGGTTCTCCCCCTGGCCGAGGAAGTGGGTGTCGACGCCCATGACGCGGACCTGGGTCGCAGCGTCCACGTCGCGGATGAGCTCGACCCGGGCCCCGACGCCGGCGAGGTTGCCGGAGCTCGGATCGCCGCGCAGCTCGACGTCGAGCCAGGCGTTCTCCTGGCCGAGCTCGTTGCGCCACAAGCGAGCGCCGGATTTGTTGTCGACGACGAGCAGGTCCAGGTCGCCGTCGCGGTCGTAGTCAAAGGTGAGCAGGCCTCGGCCCTGGCCGGGGTCGTCGAGCCCGGAGGCGTCGGCGACATGGCTAAAGGCGGTCTCGCCGATGAACTCGGAGCCGTTTTGCCACAGGCGCATCGGGTGGTTGAGGAAGGCGCCCCCCGGCGGGCCGTGGGGGACGTGGAAGCCGTTGACCTCGACGAGGTCCAGGTCGCCGTCGTTGTCGGGATCCCAGGCGGCCGTGCCCCAGCCCCAGCCGCCCACGTGCACGTCGAGGTCGCGGCTGGTCTCTTCGAAGCAGCGCGGGCCGAAGGAGCGGTAGAGGCGGTTGCCTCCGTTGCCGCACACCGAGTTGCCGCAGTCGGTGTCCTCGTCGTCGGGGGAGAAGATGGCGCTGACGTACCAGTCGAGGTGACCGTCGCCGTCGAGGTCGCCGAAGGCGCTGCCCATGCCGTTGCGCTCGATGCCGACCTTGGCGGTCGGGGTGCCGTCGATGAAGCTGCCGTCGCCGGCGTTCCACAGCAGCTTGCTGGTGCCGTTGTCGGCGACGACGGCCAGGTCCAGCCAGCCGTCCTCGTCGAGGTCGACGAAGGCGGGGGCGAACACGTAGGTGCCGGCGGGGTTGATGGCGAGGGTGGAGGCCTGGGCGTCGAGGGTCTGGTCTTCGAACACGCCCGGGGCCGCGGCGCCGCGGTTGCGGAGCAGGCGGGCGTGGCTGGTCTCGGGCAGGACGGAAGGACCCGGGCGCCACTCGCTGGTGTAGAGGTCGAGCCAGCCGTCGCGGTCGTAATCGCCGACGGCGACGGAGAAGCCCCAGTGCGGGAGGCCGTCGTCGAGGGCGAGGCCGCGCTCGCTGCCCTCTTCGACGAAGGCGAGGGCGCCGTCTTCGATGAGCGTGTTGCGGTAAAAGCGGTAGCGCTCGGGGTCGCCGAAGGTGGTGACGTAGAGGTCGAGGTCGCCGTCGGCGTCGACGTCGACCCACGCGGCCCCGTTGCCGTCGAACACGGCGTCGAGGCCCAGCGCGTCGCCGAGCTCGGTGAAGCTGCCGTCGCCCTGGTTGAGCCACAGCTGATCGCGCGCGCCGAGGCGGGTCAGGTAGAGGTCGGGCCAGCCGTCGAGGTCGGCGTCGCCCGCCGCCGCGCCGCCGCCTTGGAGGATCATCTTGCACGGCGCCTCGACGACCCCGGTGCCGTTGGGGTCGCAGCCGTCGGGCCACGTGCCCTCGTAGTAGTCGACGCCGACCAGGCCCGCCTCGACGCTCACGTCGACGAAGCTCAGGGGCATGGTCGGGCCCATGCCGAGGGCGCTGGGGGGCTCGGGCCAGGGCTCGCAGCCCGGGACGCCGGTGTCCGTGCCCGCCTCGACGCCGGTCGGGTCGGTGCTGCTCCCGGCCTCGTCGTCCAGGCCGAGGCTCGGGCCCCGGCACGCGACGAGCAACGCGGCGACGCCGAAAACAGACCAACGGGCGCGGAGCACTGGTCTCAGTCTAACTCAGGGTTCGGGCTCGGCAGGTCGCGCGAGGGCCTCGAGCAAAGCGGCTTCGAGGGCCGCCGGCGTCGCGCGGGCCTGGATCTTGGCGTGGTACTCGCCCCCGCGCCACGCGATCAGCCCGGGCAGGTGGAAGATCTCGAATTCCTCGACGAGCTCCGGGCTGTCCTCGACGTCGGCCTCGAACACGCGCAGGGCCCCGTGCGCGCCGAGGCTCGCCGGGAGCTGGACCAGGGCCTGCTTCATCGCGCGACAGGCCCCGCAGCTGCGCCGGGTGAGCAGCAGCAGGGCCACGGGGGCGGCCTCGAGGGCGCCGTAGAAGGCGGCCGGATCGACGGGGTCCGCGGGCTCGATGGCGAGGGCCATGGCGACAGTATGGGCGAGACGGCGCGGCTGGGGTAAAGCCTTGGCGTGTCCCCAGCCGAGCAGACCCCGCCGGATCACCAGGCCGCGCCCAAGAGCTTGCTGCGACAGTTCCTCCGCTGGTCGCTCGTCGCAACGGCGGTGCTGATCGTCTCCGCCCTCGGCCTGCTCGCCGCGCGCCCCGAGTTCTTGCTCTTCCACCCCAAGCCCCACGTCGCCCAGACCCCCGAGGCCCGGGGCTGGGACTACGAGGCCGTGACCTTGGTGACCAAGGACGGCGAAGCGCTCGGCGCGTGGTACCTGCCGCCGCCCTCCCCCTCAAAAGCAGCCGAGGGGGTGATCCTCTACGCCCACGGCAACGCCGGCAACATCGGCGACCGCCTCGGCGTGCTCGAGGGGCTGCGCGCCCTCGACGAGCTCAACCTGGCCATCTTGATCTTCGACTACCGCGGCTTTGGAGACAGCACCGGCCGGGCGACGACGGAGGGCACGCGCCTCGACATCGACGCGGCGTGGATGCACCTCGTGGCGATCCGCGGCCACGAGCCCGACTCGATCGTGCTGTGGGGGCGCTCCCTCGGCGGCGCGGTGGTGATCGACCAGGCCGCCCGGGTGAGCGATCAGGGCACCCCGCCGCGGGCGCTGATCGTCGAGTCGACCTTCACCTCGACCCTCGACATCGGCGAGGCCGTCTACCCCTGGCTGCCCGTGCGGACCCTCGGCCGCAAGCTCGACTACCCCTCCAAGGACCTGATCTCGACGGTCACCGCCCCCGTGCTCGTCGCCCACTCCAAGGACGACACCCTCGTGCCGGTGAGCCACGGCGAGGCGCTGTTCGAGGCGGCCAAGGGCGGGCAGAGCCCCGAGGCGATCTACGTCGAGCTCAGCGGCGACCACAACGAGGGGCACCTCAGCGGGCCGCGGCACACCGAACAAGTCGCTGCTTTTTTGCGCGCCACCGCAGCGCGCTAGGTCGAGGCACGTCGAAGCGGCGGCGACCCTCTCGCGCGCCAGCGCAGCGCGGTAGGCTGCCCTTCGTGAGCGCCCCCCTGCC
The DNA here is from genome assembly GCF_000170895.1 of Plesiocystis pacifica SIR-1. Taxonomy (GTDB): domain Bacteria; phylum Myxococcota_A; class Polyangia; order Nannocystales; family Nannocystaceae; genus Plesiocystis; species Plesiocystis pacifica. The sequence goes on from NZ_ABCS01000016.1 coordinate 45,844, forward strand.
CCAGCCCACGCGCGAGGAGGTCCTGCGCCTCGCCGACGGTCGCACCCTCGGCTTCGCCGTGTTCGGCGACCCCCCCGACAGCCGAGGCGCCCCGGCGGTCGTCTGGCTCCACGGCACCCCGGGCGGGCGGCGGCAGATCCCCCCGGCCGCGCGGCGCTTCGCCGAGCGCGAGGGCGTGCGCGTGATCGGCGTCGAGCGCCCGGGCATCGGCGACTCCACGCCGCACCTGCACCTCAACATCCGCGGCTTCGCCCAGGACGTGGGCGCGGTCCTCGACCACCTCGAGGTCGAGCACGCCGTGGTCGTGGGTCTGTCCGGCGGCGGCCCCTACACCCTGGCCTGCGCCCACGGCCTCGATCGCGTCGAGGCCTGCGGGGTGCTCGGCGGCGTGGCCCCCTCCCGCGGACCCGAGGCCATCGCCGGCGGCGTCACGACCCTCGCCCTGTTCGCGCCCTTGATCGAAGCCCTGCACGAGCCCCTCGGCGCCGCCCTGTCCCTGGCCGTGCGCTCGGCCCATCCCCTCGCCTCCCCGGCCTTCGACCTGTTCATGAGCTTCTCCCGCCCCGGCGACCGCGAGGTGTTCGGCTCCCCGGGCATGAAGGAGATGTTCCTCGACGACATGCTGCGCGCGAGCAGCAAGGGCCTGCGCTCGCTGATCTACGACTACCTGCTGTTCTCCCGGGACTGGGGCTTTCGCCTCGTCGACATCGACACGCCCGTCCACTTCTGGCACGGCGACGACGACCCCTTCGTGCCCCTCGAGCACGGCCGCCACCAGGCCGCCCTCGTGCGCGAGTCGAGCTTCACGATCCAGCCCGGGCACAGCCACCTGGGCGGCCTGGCGATCGCCGACGAAGTGCTCGACAAACTGCTTCGGGGCTAGCAGCCTGCTAATCTCGCGCCCGCGTCCCCGCGAGGTTGACCACCTCGAGGCGGGGCAGAGCCGAGAGCACCTCGACGCCCTCGCTGGTGACCACGGTGTTGGCGAGGTTGAGGCGCTCGAGGTCGCTGAGCTTGGCCAGGTGCGCCACGCCAACGTCGGTGATCAGCGTGTTGTCGAGGCGCAGCTCCCGGAGCGCGCCGAGCTTGGCAAGGTGCGCCACGCCCTCGTCGACGACGTCGGTGTGGTCGAGCTCGAGGATCTCGAGGGCGCTCAGGCCCTGGAGGTGCTCGAGGCCGTGGCGGGTCACCCGGGTGTGGTGCAGCTCGAGCTCGCGCAGCCGGACCATGCCGGCGAGGTGCTCGAGGCCCTCGTCGGACACCGCGGTGTTGCCGAGATCCAGTCGCTCGAGGTTGACCAGGGGCGCGAGCTCCTGGGCCGCGCGGTCGCCAAAGCCGTCGAGGCCGAGCTCGAGCTCGCGCAGGCTGACGAGCAGGCCCAGGCCCTCGGCCTTGCCGTCGAGCAAGCTCGCCGGGCCGACGATCAGCCGACGCAGGCGCGGGAGCGCGGCCAGGGCGGTGAAGCCCTCGGAGTCCAGGTCGCAGCCGCGCAGGGTCAGGTCTTCGAGGGCCGGGTTCTCGGCGAGGTGGACCAGGCCCGCGGAGGTCACCGCCGAGCGCTCGAGCTCGAGGACCTGCAGCCCCTCGAGGTAGCGGAGCATGAACAGGCCGCGGTCGCCAAAGCGCGGGCAGTCGCAGATCAGCTCGTCGATGGGCAGGTCGCGGAGGTACTGGGGGCTCGTGTTCGACCAGCCCTGCCCGCTCCACTCGATGCGGTGCAGGTGATCGAGGCCCTTGAGGGGGTGCAGCGAGTAGTTGGTCAGGGCCGTGTCGATGACCGCGAGGCTCTGCAGGCTCTTGGCCTTGGCCACGCGCAGCATGGTGTTGTGGCCGACCCACGCGCCCTCGAGGCGCAGGTGGTGCAGATCCCGGAGCAGGGTCACCAGCTCGACGACGGCGCTGTCCTTGTCGAGCTCGCGCAGGGTCACGGTGCTCGGCGAGATCTTGCGCGCGAGGGGGTTGAGGGCCTCGGCCTCGGCGCGCACGCGGGTCAAGATCAAGGTGTCGAGGCCGTGCAGCTGCGAGAGCCGGGCCACGGTCACGGCGTCGAGCTCGATGTCGACGAGCTCGAGCTCGCGCAGCCGGGCGCCAAAGGCAGACAAGCCGGCGTGCACGGCCCCCTGGCAGCCGCTGATGCGCAGCGCGGTGAGCCGCGGCGTGGCCTCGGCGAGGGCGTGGAGATCGAGGCCCTCACAGCGCGGGTGAGACGGGCGCGCGACCTCGACCCCCGTGCCCTCGGAGTCCTCGCCCGAGCCGCTGTCCTCGCCCGAGCTGTCCCCCTGGCTCGCCCCCGAGCGCACGTGGATGTCCCGCTCGGACAGGGCCAGGTCCAGGCGCTCGACCTTCGACAGGTCCACGCCCTCGAGCTCGCTGGCGTGCTCGATCGTCAGGCTCCGCGGTGTGGTCTCGACCTCACCCTCGGACCGGCCCCCCGCCTCGTCTGCAGCCGCACCATCGTCGGCCTCAGCCTCGGCCGCGGGGGCACCGTCCGCCTCGCCGACCTCGCCCTCGTCCACCCCGCAGCGACACGCGCTCGCGGCGAGCGTCGAGCTCAGCAGCAGGCACAGCCCAAGTCGGGAGGCGGCGCGGCGCCTCCCGGGCGCCTTGGGGATGGGGCGAAGCCAGGCCACGGAGGCACGCTTTTACTCGTTTCGCGCGGCGAGATCATCATCTGCCAGTCCAAACACGCGGCAGGCGTTGGTCCAGGTCTGCGCCGCCACCGACTCGAGGCTCTCGCCCCGGACCTCGGCCAGGCGCGCGGCGACGTCGACGACGAAGGCGGGCTCGTTTGGCGCTGGACGTCGCCCAGGCGGGGTCTGATCCGGCGCGTCGGTCTCGATGAGCATGCGCTCGGCCGGCACGGACCTCGCCGCCTCGACGACCTTGCGCGCCCCCGGGATGCACAGGTTGCCCGCGAAGGACAGGTAGTGGCCCATCGCGACCAGCTGGCGACCGACCTCGGCGCTCCCGGAGAAGGCGTGCAGCACCGAGGGCGGGGTCGGCCGCTCGCGCAGCAGCTCGAGCATCGCCCCGTGAGCGCCGACGCAGTGCAGGGTCAGGGGCAGACCGAGGGTCCGGGCGATCTCGAGTTGGCCGCGGAAGCAGGCCACCTGGTGCGCCCGGGCCGGAGCGCCCGGCGCCTGTCGAAAGTCGAGTCCGCACTCCCCCACTGCATGGGCAGCTGGAAGCACCGAACTCAGCTGAAACTGTAATTTCGAAAGGAGATCTCCCAGCGCTTCAGACTTGATTTCACTCACGCAATATGGGTGCAAACCTAACGAGAAGACCATCCTGGGTCCTGTCAATTGGACCAATTTGGGCAGTTCTGGCCAGTCCTCCGGTGACACCGCTGGCACTAAAATCGCGCGTACCCCGGCATCTGTGGCATTTTGGAGCAGGTTAGGCAATTCCTGCACATGCGCTCGCCGCGAACGCTGTATGTGTGCATGTGTGTCAAAAAAATACACTCTCACTGAATGTACGCGCGTTTGACGCTACGAAAAAGCCGCTGTAAAAGGTCCCTGTCCTTCAGCCCAGGAAGTTCTGAAATGGCCAACAGCAAGATTGAACGCGTTCTCCGCCACGACGGCATCATCGCCGTCCTCGACTGGTTCACTGATCCCGCCCAAGGTGGCGGCGAGCCCGAGTGGGTGGGTGATGATCGCTGGAACCCCATCGTGATGGAAGCCGTGAAGCTCCGTCAAATCGCCGGTGAGCCCTCCGTCCGCGTCCTCGTGGGCGACCACGCCGTCCTCGTCTCCGGTGACGACAAGCACGTCGTCGGCGTCGTCTTCATCAAGGGCCATCCGGTCGTGAAGTCGGTCGTGCGCATGGTGAGGCAGCTTCTGCGTCCCCGCCAGCCCAAGCCCACGGCGACTGTCTGAATCCACCTTTTGCCCCAACCTTCGGGCGGTCCTAGGACGGGATCAACCGAACGATCAACGCGCGACTCATGCCCCGAGTCGCGCGTTTCGTTTTTTGAGAGGGTGGGTCGAATCGCATCAGCGGATGGGTCATCCACCATCGACGGCCACCGACTGCGACCTGGCCGAAGGGCCGGCCACTTGGTCTTTGGCCCGAATTCGAGGCGATCAACCGGAGGATCTTGCGCACCCTCGATGTGTTGAACGCTCGACCCAAAAAAAGCGTTTTTAGTGGCCATTGGTACGTGAGCATCCGCAGCTTTGGGTTGAACGCGCGCGCTCGTTTAGATGCCCTGAAAAAGGTGCTCCAGACTGCATATTTGGATTTCTTCGAGCACGGCGAGAGCGGCAGTTCGGCAGATCGGCGAGCTGGCGTAGCTTCCCGGCATGTCCGCCAAGCGCCGGGCCGATGACCCCGACTTCCTCGCAGCCCTCCGCACCCTCGGCGACGAGGTCGACGTGCGGGTCATCTCCGAGGGGGACGACCTCCAGCACTACGGGAGCGACCGCTGCAAGGGAGGCTGGCCCGTCGCGCCGGGGGTCGTGGTGCTGCCCAAGAACATCGAGGCGATCCAGGGCCTGGTCCGGCTGTGCGCCCAGTGGGACGTGGCGATCGTGCCTTCGGGCGGGCGCACGGGCCTGACCGGGGCGGCCACGGCCACGGCGGGCGAGCTGGTCCTCTCCCTCGAGCGCCTCGACGCGATCTTCGAGGTCGACCCCGCCAGCCGCATGCTCCGGTGCCAGGCCGGGGCGACGGTCGAGGCGGTGCAGCTCGCCGCGGCCGAGCACGGGCTGATGTACCCCGTCGACTTCGCGGCCAAGGGCTCGGCCCACATCGCGGGCTCCGTGGCCACCAACGCCGGCGGGGTCAAGGTCATCCGCCACGGGCTGACGCGCGACTGGGTCTCCGGCCTCGAGGTCGTGCTCGCCGACGGCGAGCGCCTGCGCGTGGGCGGGGAGCTGATCAAGGACAACACGGGCTACGACCTGCGCCAGCTGTTCATCGGCTCCGAGGGGACCCTCGGCGTCCTCGTCGAGCTGACCTTGAAGCTCAGCCCCCGACCTGCAGGTCAGCTCGTCGCGCTGTGCTCCGTGGCCAGCGACGCCGCCGTGCTCGAGCTCTTCGCCCGCCTGCGCCGGTCTCCGCTGACCCTCTCGGCCTTCGAGTGCTTCGACCGCGGCTGCGTGGACCAGGTCATCGCCCACCGCGGCGTCGACCAGGCGGGCCCGCTCGCCGAGCTCGGGCCCATGCAGGTCCTCGTCGAGATCGAGCTCTCGGACCGAGACGTCCACGAGGACGAACAACGGGACGAGGGCGAGGGAGAGACCCACAGCCCCCGGGAACAGCTGATGGCCGTGCTCGGCGACGCCATGGAGGCCGAGGAGCTCCTCGACGCCGTCCTGGCCGCGAGCGCGGCCCAGGCCCGCGAGCTGTGGGCCTGGCGAGAGGACATCTCCGAGTCCCTGCACCCGTCTACGCCCCACAAGGCCGACGTGTCCGTACCCGTGCGTGAAGTCGCGCGCTTCGTCGAGCGGTGGCGCGCTGCGGTGGCCGAGGCCCTGCCCGAGATTCCGGCCTTGTGTTTTGGCCACGTCGGCGACGGCAACCTGCACCTCAACCTGCTGCGCCCGCCGACCATGGCGCTCGAGGATTTCCTCGGACGCTGCCATGGCTTTGACGGCCAGCTCTACGCCCTCGTCCAGGCCCACGGCGGCAGCATCTCGGCCGAGCACGGCATCGGCCTGCTCAAGCGTGACTACCTTGGTCATTCGCGCAGTCCGCGGGAGATCGAGCTGATGCGAGGGATCAAGCGAGTCTTCGATCCACAGGGTATCCTCAACCCCGGTAAGCTCTTGCCCCCCGAGTCTGCATGACCGCCGTCTTCGACGATCTCCAAGCCGCGCTCGAGTCCAAGGAGACCTGCAGCGAACTCGACTTGGTGCTCGAGTACGGCGACAGCTTCCCCACGGAGCTGGTCGCGCTGACGGAGCTGGAGACCCTGCGCGTGGTCTGCCCCCAGGGCACCGTGCAGCTCCCGCCGTGGATCGGCCGGATGCGCGGGCTCAAGACCCTGGAGATCGACGGCGAGCTCGAAGAGATCCCCGAGAGCCTCGGCGACCTCGACACCCTGCGTCGCCTGGTGCTGCGCAGCTCCGGCGCCTTCCCGCCGGTCATCGCCAAGCTGACTCGACTCAGAGACCTCGAGCTCGAGGTGTCGACGGTCGAGACGGCGCCCACGGCCCTCGCCGAGCTCAACCGCCTCGAGGTCCTGCGCCTGCGAGTCTCCCGGCTCGAGCAGATCCCCATGGGCCTATTGTCCCTGCCCAACCTGCGCGTGCTGGTGATCGAGGCGGTGAGCAGCAAGCAGCCCCCGGAGGGCCTGCCCGCGGCGCTCCCCGGGCTGCGCCACCTCGAGGAGCTGGCGATCTCCAACTGGCGGATGTCGAGCCTGCCCAAGGCCCTGCTCAAGCTGACCGAGCTGCGCAGCCTGACCCTGCGTCGCTGCGGCGTCGACCACCTGCCCAACGGCTGGGTGAGCCTCGCCCGGCTGCGCAAGCTCGACCTGTCCGAGAACCGCCTCGCTACCCTGCCCCCGGCCATCGACGGCCTCGTCAGCCTGCGCGAGCTCGTCCTCGGCCAAAACCCGATCTACGAGCTGCCCCCGCAGATCGGCGCCCTGAGCCACCTCGAGCGCCTCGACGTCGACGGCAGCCGGATGCGCAACCTCCCGGCGGACATCGGGCGGCTGCACTCGCTCAAGATCCTCAGCGTCTCGGACACGCGCAGCCTGGTCGAGCTCCCCGACAGCGGCAACCGCTTGAGCAAATTGACCAACGTCGACATCTCGAAGAACAACATCCACACCGTCCCGGGGTGGTTGTTCGAGCTGCCTCGCCTGGTCTCCCTGCGCCTCGACGGCAACCCGATCTCGAGCCTCCCGGAGTCGCTGTACTCCAACGACCACCTGTCGCGGCTGAGCGTCTACGGCATCCCCCTGCGCGACGACGTCAAGCGCTTGATCGATCGCTTCCGCAAGGCCCGGGCCGAGGTCAACCGGCCCGTCGAGATCTTCGGCGTGTAGCAGCCATTGGTCTGCTCGGGCGGTCGGCTCAGGCCGCGTCCGTGCTCGCGCTCTTGGGCAGCCAGTCGAGCCACGGCGGCGGGACCTCGTCGAGGCCGGACATGTTGGGCGGCGTCCAGCGGGGCCGACGGGGCTCGCTCGCCAGGTGCATGCCCGCCTCTTCCGGGGTCCGCCCGCCCTTTTTCAGGTTGCAGGGCGAGCACGAGCTGACGATGTTCTCCCAGTTGGTCGGGCCGCCGCGGTGCCGGGGGATGACGTGGTCGAGGGTCAGCTCGCGGCGCGGCAGCCGAACGCCGCAGTACTGGCAAGTGTGACGATCCCGGACGTGCACGCCCTGGCGAGAGAAGCGGACGATGTACTGTTGCGGACGGTAAGGCCCGAGCAGGCGAACGACGGCCGGCGCCGGGTAGTCGCGGCTCACCGTGCGGACGGGGCGGGCGTGGGCGGCCACGAGCTCGACCTTGCCCAGAAAGTTCATGCAGATCGCCCGCTGCCATGGGATCACGCGCAGCGGCTGGTAGCCCTGATCGAGCAACAAGGTGTCTCGGATACTCACGATTTCAACCATCCAGGAGCGAGGTCAGCGTGTCCGTTTCGCCCTGTGGGCGCTCCCATGAACCGGACACGCGGTCTGTCTAAAGCGTCCCTGAGGACTCTGTGAACGACATCCATCCCGACGAGCGTCGAGACTCTAGCATGCGAATCCAAATGGGCACGGACGAATCGAGGCTTTTCCAGGGCGCCCTCCCGGCCCGACCGAGGGCGCCGAGCGTCACACACGAAGCCTGTCTCCAATGCATCGTGTGCATGTTTGGAGACGATTCGAGCCGCGGCGCCCGACGCCCGCGACGAGCCTGAAAGAGAATTGCTACACAGCGCAACTCGGAATTGCTCCGACACATGCGCCGGCTCCGGCTGCGCTCGGGGGTCGTGCTCGGGCGGTGCAAGGTGACAGATCGCGGGCTATCGTGAGCCGTGCGCTGGAGCCCCGAACGCCTCGCCGCCGCAGCCTCTGGCCGCCTGCTCCGCGCGGGCACGCGGCCCATCCAAGCGGCCTTCATCGACAGCCGAACGCCCACCCCGGGCGGCCTGTTCGTGCCCATCGTCGCCGCGCGCGACGGCCACGACTTCATCCCCGCTGCCCTGGCCGCGGGAGCGAGCGCGACCCTGGTCGGCCCCGGCCGCGGCGAGGCCGTGCCCGAGGGTGACTTCACCGTCGTGGAGGTCGGCGACACCCTCGAGGGGCTGACGCAGCTGGCCCGGGACGCTCGCGCGCAGCTCGACGGGCCCGTGGTTGCGATCACCGGCAGCAACGGCAAGACCACGACCCGGGCCTTCGTCGAGGCTGCGCTGCGCACCGCCTTCGACCCGCTGATCTGCACCCAGGGCAACTTCAACAACCACCTCGGCCTGCCGCTGACGCTGGTGGGTGGGGTGGCGGGCACCGAGCCCCCGCGCGCGGCCGTGCTCGAGCTGGGCATGAGCGCCCCCGGCGAGAACGACCACCTCGCCCAGGTCGCCGGCCCCTCGGTCCACGTGATCACCTCCATCGCCCTCGAGCACCTCGAGTTCATGGGCAGCCTCGAGGCCATCGCGGCCGCCGAGGCCGAGCCCCTCGCCCACCTGCGCGCGAGCGGAGGCCACCGCCCCCTCGCGGTCCTGCCCGGGGACGAGCCGGCCCTCGTGCCGCACCTGCCCGGGCCTGACTCGGGCTTGCGAGTGCTCCGCTTTGGCTCGCCCGACGCCGCCATCGGAGCGCCCCTCGACGTGGCGATCGTCGCCGTCGAGGTCGGCGCCCGCACCCGCGCCGTGCTGCGCCTGCGCGGCGAGGACGGCCAGGAAGACCGGGCGCTGAGCCTGAGCCTGCGGACCTTCGGGGCCCACAACGCCCGCAACGCCGCGGCGGCCGTCGCCGTCGCCGCCCACCTCGGCCTCGACCTCGACGCCGTCGCTCGAGCCCTCGAGGCCGTCGAGCCCGTCGGCGACCGCGGGCGCCTGCTCGAGCTCGAGCTCGGCGGCCACACCCACGCCCTCATCGCCGACTGCTACAACGCCAACCCCGGCTCGATGAGCGCGGCGCTGGGCAGCCTCGCCATGCTCGACGGCCCCCGCGTCGCCGTGCTCGGCGACATGCTCGAGCTCGGACCCGACGAGGACGCGCTGCACCGCGAGGTGGGGACCGAGGCCGCGCGCCTGGGCATCGACGCCGTCCTCGGAGTGGGGCCCCGGGCCCGCGCCATCGCCGAGGCCGCCGCCGACGCCAAGCCTGGCCTGGTCGCCCACGCGGTCGAGCGCGACGCCGTCGACGAGGCCTGCGCGTGGATCCGTGCCCGCCTCGAAGGCGCCAGCGAGCCCGGAGCCGTGCTGTTCAAGGCCAGCCGCGGCATCCAGCTCGAGCGCGTCGTCGAGGCCCTGCGCGGCTGAGTGCTGTTTTGCCCCCACAGCCGGCTGGGACCGGGGGCGCTTTGTCGCTCCGCTCCTCCGCTTTGGCTTGGTGGGCAATGCAGTTCGTGCCTTGGAGAAGGCTCGTGGTCGCCCCCGTAAGCGGGGGCGTGGATTCAAAATGGCCAGAGCCTACTCGCCGCACTCGGGCTCGGCGGGCCCGCAGGGGAAGCGGACGTGGATGTGGTCGGCGTGGCCCGGCGAGTGGCGGACCAGGCCCAGGCTCGCCGCGGAGCCCCGCGGGTACTGCATGAGCTCGCCGAGGGTCGCGTCGTCGAGGCCCGCCTCCTGGCCCGCTTTGTAGAGCCGGCGCTGGGCCTTGTAGTCGAGGAAGATCACCGACACGAAGCCGGTGTCGGCGAAGGCCTGGATCAGCTCGAGGGTCGCGGGCCAGTCGACGCGGCGCAGCGTCGGCGGCAGGCTCTGGGGGACCTCGGGGCGCAGCGGCAGGCGGATGTCGAGGTCCCGGCCGCTCTGGTGCGAGATGTGCCCGCCGATCTTCCCGCCGCGCTGCCGGCTCATGGTCCCGACCCGGATCGGGTTGGGGTAGTCGGAGCGCGCCGCGAAGTGGTCGAGGGCGGCGACGGTGTGGCGCACGGCCCAGGTCGTGCCCCAGGCGGAGTTGGGGTAGCGCCGCTCGTAGCCCGGGCCCGGGGGGAGCTGCACGGCGGCGACGAGGACCCCCGCCTGGGGCGTGCCGATGCCGTGGGCGCCCGGGGGGACCAGGGCCGCGCGGGCGTTTTGGGGCACGTCGTCGACGATCGAGGCGTAGACGAGGGGATCGATCCACACCGTCACGGCCTCGCCGAGCTCGAGGCTGCGCCCGATCGCGCCGACGTTCCAGGCGCGCAGCCGCGAGGTGTCGACGCCGTAGCGCCGGGCGATGGAGCCCCAGCTGTCTCCCTCGACGACGCGGTGGCTCAGGGCCTCGCGGGGCGGCGGGAAGCGCTGGGCGTAGATCCGCAGCCGCGCGGGCTTGCGTGGGTGGAGCTCCTCGTCGTCGCCGAGCTCGTTCCAGTTGCGCACGCTCGACTCGCGCACGCCGTAGCGAATCGCGAGCTGGGCGACGGTCTCCCGGGGCAGGGTCTCGTGGCGGATCCACCGGGGCAGCTCGCCCGGATCGTGCGCGGGCATGCGCCAGGTCGGCTCGGGCTCGGGCTCGGGCTCGACCGCGGGCTCGGGCTCGACCGCGGGCTCCGGAAGACTCGGAGCGTCCGGCTCGACCGTCGCCGTCTCCACCGCGAGCGGGGCCTCGACCACCGCGGCGAGCTCGACCGCGGCGCGACCTCGCGGCCCGTCCGAGGCCGCCTGCGCGTCACAGGCGAGCACCGCCCCCGCCAGGCCGAGCCCGGCCAGCACCCGGCGACGCGCGCTCACGCGAGCTGCTCGAGCGCCCCGTCCTCGCCCTCTTGGCCCACGAGCTCCATGGGCCGGCTCGTCTGGCGCGCGTCCTGGACGGCGTCGCGGAGCTTCTCGAACAGCTCGCGGTGGTTGGGCAGGCCGTGGAGCTCGAGGTTGGGGTCGCTCTGGTCCGTGCTGATCAGCGTGATCTTCCCGTTGCCGAGGACGCGATCGAGCAGGCTCTGGTTGTACTTGACGTCGAGCACGCGCCACAGCTCGAGGCTGTCGACGGACTTGCTGATCACCCCGTGCTCGGTCTCGATGCGCCGGCCGGTGACCTTGTACTTGGTCGACACGTGGGTGACGTAGGTCCAGCCCAGGCCGGGCAGGCCGACGAGCCACAGCAGGCCCAGCATCCACCCCGGGACGCCCCACGCGAAGGAGTTGATGGCGATGGCCAGCGCGCCACCGAGGGCGCTCGCCAGCCCCCACTTGACGTAGCCGCCGAGGCTCGCGCTGTGCTTGGCCGGTCCGGCGAACATCACCTCGCTCGAGCCCGCGGGCGCCGTGGATCCACGGGGCGGCTGGGCGACGGGGGGCTGCGCTTGGTTCATGGACCCACCGTAGCAGAAGCCGACCCCGTCGAGGCAGGCCCTTGGGCCAGGGGGTGGCTCCAGCTCAGTGGTACACGGGCTCGCTCGGGCCGGCCTCGCGCGAACCGGGGGTCGGCGGCGGGTAGGTGGGCTCTGGCTTCGGCGCGGGATCCACCTTGGGTTCGACTGGAGCCGGTTTCGGTTCTGGCTTTGGCTCCGACCTTGGCTTCGGCTCGGGCTTCGGCTCGGGCGGACGCACCCGCTTGGGTCGCTTCGGCGCGGGCGCGTCGGCCTCGGACTCGAGGGCCGCGGGCCGCCTCGGGCCCCGTCGGCGCGCGCCGGGCAGCGGCGGCTCGTAGTCGCTCTCGACCGCGGGCTCAGCGTGCTCGGCGTCCTCGGCCTCCACCGGTCGGGTCGCCGCGGGCACCACGACCTCCTCGTCGGGGATCCACGTCGGCGCCTCGACGTACTCCCCGAGCACGCGGTCGCGCAGCTCCTCGAGGGCCGGGTTGATCGCCGAGCGCGTCCCCGCGAGGAGCTCCTGCGCCTCGGGGGTCTCGCTGATGGTGTCGACGTGCTCGGCGAAGGTCTTTCCGCCCAGATCGATGGCAAAAGCCCCCCACAGCGCGATGGCCACCACGGACAGGCTGATCAGGGCGCGGACCGGTCGAAACACCGCTACCAGTGTCGCGCGGACCCTCGGCCGCGCCCAAATTTCGTGCTAAGGCGCGGCATGCTCGACACAGCTCGAAGCTTGTGCGTCATCGGCTGCGGCACCATGGGCGAGGCGATCGTCGGCGGGCTCATGCGCGCGGGGTGGCTGGAGCCCGATCGCGTCGTGGTCACGGCGCGCCGGGCCAGCGTCGCCGAACGCCTGCACGAACGACTCGGGGTCGCGGCGACCACGGACAACCTCGCAGCCTGTCAGGGTGCGCAGGTCGTCCTCGTGTGCCTCAAGCCCCAGCGCTTCGCCAAGATCCTCGACAACGACGCGATGCGCGAGGCCCTCGCGGGCAAGCTGCTGATCTCCATCGCCGCAGGGGTGACGCTGAGCTCGCTGGCGCAGTGGCTGCCGCAGACGGCCCTGATCCGCGCCATGCCGAACACGCCGTGCCTGATCGGCGAGGGCATGACCGTGCTCGGGCGCCGCGACGCCGGCCCGACCGCCGCGAGCGACGAGCAGCTCGCCCTGGCCAAGCGCATCTTCGACTCCGTCGGCGTGACCGCCGAGGTCGAGCCCAAGCTGATGGACGCGGTCACCAGCCTCAACGGCAGCGGCCCCGCCTTCGTCTATGTCATGCTCGAGGCCATGGCCGACGGCGGCGTGATGATGGGCCTGCCCCGGGACGTCGCCGTGACGATCGCCGCGCAGGTGTTCCGCGGCGCGGCGGGCATGGTGCTCGACACCGACCTGCACCCCGCCGCGCTCAAGGATCAGGTGACCACGCCCGCGGGCTGCACCATCGCCGGGATCTTGACCATGGAGGACGGCCGCATCCGCTCCGTGCTCGCGCGGACCATCCAGGAAGCGACCAAGGTCGCGGGGTCGCTCGGATGAGGCGCGCGCCCCAGGCGGTGCGCGTCGCCTTCGCGGCGTGGACGCTGGCGGGCTGCCGCCCCGAGCCCACGCCGCCGACGAACCCCGACCCGGACCCCGCCGAGGCCAAACCAGCCCTCGCCCCCGGCACCTGCAACACCGACTCGGACTGCACCGAGGGCCGCGCCTGCCTCGACCGGCGCTGCGTCTCGACCTCCGCCCAGCGCTCCGCCGGCGCCTGCGGCCTCGCCCCCATCACCTTCCCCGACGCCAGCCGCCAGCTCCCGGAGGCCGCCCAGGTCCGCATCGACGAGGCCCTGCCCTGCCTGCGCGAGGCCATCGCCGAGGGGGGCACCCTGGAGCTTCACGTCCTCGACGCGGATCCCCTGGCCAGCGAGCGCGCCGCGGTGCTCCGGGCCTTCCTCGACCAGCGCGAGCTCGGCGAGGTGGAGCTCGAGCGCGGATCCCCGAGCGAGGGGGAGCCCGGCCGCCTCGAGCTGCGCTTTCGCTGAGCTCCTCGGTATGATGGCTCGGTGCTCCTCGGGTCCAACGCGCTGCTCGGTCTCGCGTTGGTCCTGGGCTTGCTCGGGCCCGAACCTGAGCCGAAGCCAGAACCCGAGCCAAACCCCGAGCCAGAACCCGAACCGGCTGCAGAGCTGCCTCCTGGACCCGAGACCCACGGGCGCGTGGAGCTCGAGGCCCAGGTCCGAGGTCGCCGCGATCCCGTCGCTGGGGCCCGGCTCTACGCCGTCGACGAGGCGGCGGCCATCGAGGTCAACCCCGAGCGCCTCGGCGAGCTCGACGAGGACGGCAAGGTCGCGCTGTGGCTCGCGCCCGGGCGCTACACCGTCGAGCTGGTCGCCGACGGCTTCGAGCCCCTGCGCTTCGAGCTCGAGGTCCGCGTCGGCGAGCGCGAGGTCCTCGAGCTGCGCGTCGACGAGCAAGTCGGCGGCAAGCGCTACCGCACCGAGGTCAGCAGCGAGCGCGCCGGGGTCCTGAGCCGCACGCGGCTGCGCGACGAGGCCATCCACGAGCTCCCGGGCTCCGGCGGCGACCCCTTCTCGGCGATCCGCTCGCTGCCCGGCGTCGCCCAGGTCACCGGCTTTTTGCCCTACGTCGTCGTCCGCGGCGCGGCCCCGGGCAACACCGGCTACTACCTCGACGGCGTCCGCGTGCCCCTGCTCTTCCACGTCGCCGCGGGCCCCTCGGTGATCCACCCCTACTTCGTCGACAGCGTCGACTTCTACCCCAGCGGCGCCCCCGTCCGCCTCGGCCGCTACGCGAGCGGGATCATCGAAGGCCGGACCCGCGAGCCCGGCCGCGAGCGCGTCCGCGGCGAGGTCGATCTGCGCCTCACCGACGCCGGCGCCCTGGTCGAGATCCCCTTCGATCGTCCGCGCGCGCCGACCGAGGACTGCCCCGACTGCCGCGGCCCGGCCCGGGGCTCCCTCGCCCTCGCCGGGCGCTACAGCTACACCGGCCTGCTGCTCTCGGCGATCCCCGCCCTCAACGTCAAGCTGCGCTTTTGGGACTACCAGGCCCGCCTCGACCACGACCTGGGCCCCCGCGCCCGCTACACCGCGTTCGTGTTCGGGGCCTACGACGAGCTCGGCCAGGCCCGGGCCCAGGTCCTCGACGACGACGGCGACGTCGTGATCGACGAGGACCCCGATCCCTTCGTCCGGCTCGAGTTCCACCGCATCGATCAGCGCGTCGACCAGCGCCTGCGCGGCGGCGCCCAGATCCGCTACGGCCTCACCCTCGGCCTCGACCGCTCCGGGGTCCAGGACGTGCGCGTCAACGAGTGGCGCGTCAGCCCTCGCCTCGAGCTGCGCAAGACCCTCGTCGACAACCTCGAGCTCCGCGCGGGCCTCGATCAGTCGCTCCAGTTCTTTCGCCTGCCCCAGGGCCTGAGCACCTCGACGACCGGCGCGTCCGTCGAGGACCTCGCCCTGTTCCTCGCCGAGCGCACGGTCTCGTCGACGGGCCTCTACGCGGACCTGCGTTACTCTCGAGGCGCCGTCGAGGTCCAGCCCGGCGTGCGCGTCGAGCTGTGGGCCCAGTCCGGCGTCAGCCCTTACCTGCCCGAGGCCCGGACGCGCAGCTCCGCCGTCGGCCTCGACCCGCGCCTGAGCGTGCGCGAGGCCGTCAGCGATCGCTGGACCCTGCGCCAGACCCTCGCCGTCCACCACCAGCCCCCGGACCCGCCCCTGCCGATCCCCGGCGTCGAAGGGGTCAGCCTCGACGCCGGGTTGCAGCGCAGCGTCCAGGCCAGCTTCGGCTGGACCGGCCGCCTCGGCGACCGCGCGGAGCTCGAGCAGACCCTGTTCGGCGCGCGCCTGACCAACATGCAGGACTACGAGCTCGGGGGCGACGACGGCGATCCTGGGGGCCAGTCGATCAGCGAGCTCGAGGACTTCCTCATCCGCGTGTCCGGGTGGTCCTGGGGCCTCGAGAGCCGCCTGTCCCTCGTGCCCACCGGCAAGCTCTACGGCTGGATCGCCTACACCCTCAGCTGGTCGATCCGCGACTTCCCCCTGGGCGGCACGGCCTTTGCCACCTGGGACCAGCGCCACATCCTCAACGCCGTCGCCGGCTGGACCTTCAACCGCAAGTGGCGCGTCGGCGGCCGCCTGCACGTCAACACCGGCCGGCCCTACACCTCTCGCCGGTCCCTCCCCGAGGGCGGCCTCGAGAACCTCACCGAGGCCCTCCGAAATCACCGCAACGACGCGCGCCTGCCCACCTTCGTCCAGCTCGACGCCCGGGTCGAGCGCATCTTCACCTTCCGCGACTTCCGCCTGCACCTCTACCTCGACCTGACCAACGCCAACCTCGGCCGCGAGGTGCTCAGCTGCGACACCAACGCCCAGCCCACCGAGGTCGTGGAGGTGATCGACGGCTGCGTGAACCCCCAGGCCCTGCGCTACGTGCTCCCGAGCCTCGGGCTGCGCGCAGTGTTTTGATTTTGCAGGCCGAGTCTACGACCACCGCCAAACCAACGCCCCTCACCCCGCCAAACCACGCCCCTCATCCCCGCCAAACCAACACCCCTCACCCCCCCATACCAACGCCCCTCATCCCCGCCAAACCAACACCCCTCATCCCCGCCAAACCGACGCCCCTCACCCCCCCCAAACCAACGCCCCTCACCACCGCCAAACCAGCGCCCCCCTTGGGGGGCGACCACATGCACCCTAGAAGGCACGAACGGGTTTGAGGACAAGCCCAAGCGGAGGAGCGGACAGCGACGAAGCGTCCCCGGTCCTAGCTGGCTGCGGGGGCAAAGTTAAAAGCGTCCCCGGTCCTAGCTGGCTGCGGGGGCAAAGTTAAAAGCGTCCCCGGTCCTAGCTGGCTGCGGGGGCAAAGTTAAAACCGCAGCGAGCCGCCGAGGACGAAGCCGCCTTCGAGCAGCGGGGCGCCGCCCAGCTGCAGGTCGTGCTCGAGGAGCTTGGCCGCGGCGGGCTTCTCCTTGTGCACGAACAGCAAGGTCGTGAACGCGGCGGTGCCGATGGCGAACAGCCCGGTGGCGATCCACCCGGCCGTGGCGACGCCGGCGATGGTGTCGGCGCGCTTGCAGACGTCGCCGACGGACTTGTTGATGACCCGGTTCGGCTCGTTGGGGTCCGGCGCCTGCAGGGCGATGGCGCACAGGTCTCCCTGAGTGTTGGGGTCGATGTCGTTGCTGTCCGAGTTGTCCTGGAGCGAGGCCTCTGCGGCGGCGAGCAGGTCGCGGCGCACGGGGCCGTTGGGGCCGATGGCGACGGTGGCCCCGATCGCGGTGCCGAGGCTGGCGAGGGTCAGGGCGCCCATGGCCCCGACGCCGACGTACTTCCAGGTCGGCCGCGGCGAGTAGGGGCCCCAGACCAGGTCGCCCTCCTGGGCCGGCTCCTCGACGGGGACCTCCTCGGGCGTCTCCTCGACGGGGACCTCCTCGGGCGTCTCCTCGGCGGTCGGGTTGTAGAGCTCCTCGACGAGGCCCTTGGCCGTGGTCGCCAGGGCGTCGCCGCCGACCTCAGCGGCGCCGAGCTGGCGCGAGAGCTCGTTGCGCAGCTCGCCGGTGTTCACGTCGAGCAGGGCGAGCTCGACCTTGAAGCCGTCGCCGTACTTGGTCATCGACCCGTAGATCATCGCCTGGGTCTCGAGGGCCTTGCCGCCCTCGGCGAAGCAGGGGACGTCCTCCTCGCCGCAGCCCATGGTCAGCTTGAGCTCGGCGAGGGTCATGGTCCGGCCGTCGTCGAGGCCGCGCTGAGCGAGCTCCCAGCGCAGCGCGTCGCTGAGCGCGGTGACCTCGTCGCCCTCGCCCTCGAGACCGAGGAAGGTCGTCACCTCCTCGACCTGGGCCTGGGCGAGGAGCCGCGCGCCGGGGTGCTGGTTTGCCTGAGCGACCTGCGGGGTCACGACGAAGGCCGTGGCGCTGAGGCTCACGGCGACGGCGGAGGCGGTCAGGCGGGGGAGGATGCTTCGGACGCGCGGCATGACGACTGGCGCACGCTCCGGTGGAAGGAGCGGGCAGGGCGAAAGTGACACGTCCAGCCGGAGCTGAAAAGCCCACGCGCTCCGTGATGCTCTCGGGGCGTCGGCGCAGCTGGGGGCGCAGCGGGGCCCAAAAAGCCGGAGGGAGCCGGAGGGAGCCGGAGGAAGGGAGTAGCATGGGCGCGCGTGAGCGAAGATCCCACCGAGACCGAGGCCGACGTCGGGTCCATGCCCGCGGGCGGGGCCCCGCACGGGGACGACGGAGCGCTCGGCCTCCTCGACGACGAGGATCCAGAGGACGAAGCTGCGCATGCAAGCAGCTCCGAGAGCGAGGCCTGGCCGCCCCTGGGACCCCTGCGCAGCGTCGCCGCCCGCATCGTCGCCCTGGTCCTGCTCGTGGTCATCGGCACGGGCCTGTCCTCGCTGTTCGTGCGTGAGGAGGTTCGCGGGCTGCGCACGCACTTCTACCTGCTGACCGCCGTTTATGTCCCCTTCCAGACCCGCGTGCTCCGGGCCCAGAGCCAATCGCAGCGCGTCGCTGGGCTGATCCAGAGCTACGGCAACCCCGAGACCCAGCTGGGCTACGGCGACCTCGCCAACGCCGAGGACGCCCTGAGCCTGCGCTCGAGCTTGCTGGTCGACATGCGCCGGCCCCTCGACGAGGCCCTCGAGCACCCCGACCGCCTCGGCGGCATGGACGAGCTCGGCGACGTCAAAAAGTTGCACGAGCGGGTCGAAGCCCTCGAGGCCCTCGCCGCCCTGGAGGAGGGTGTCGACATCGAGGAGCGCCTCGCCGACGCCTCGCGCCAGGCCGAGATCAACCGCCACTTCCGCGATCTCCAGCAGTCGACCAACGTCGCCGTCGCCGGCCAGCGCGAGCTCGTGGCCGAGGCGGGCCGCGAGGTCGAGCAGCGCGTGCTCATGGTCACCTTTGCGACGGCCGCGGTCTCGCTCATCGCGACCTTGCTGGTGATCCTGACCCTTCGTCCGCTGCGCCGACTCGCGGTCAGCGTGCGACGCATCGGTCGCGGCGACTGGAGCGAGCGCATCCAAGTCGGCCCCAAGCCCGAGCGCGACAGTGAGGTCGCGCGCCTGGGCCGAGAGGTCAACGCCATGGCCGCCGCGCTCCAGGAACGCGAGCAACGCCTGCTCCGGGGCGAGCGGCTCGCGGCGATCGGTCGGCTCGCGGCGCAGATCACCCACGAGATCCGCAACCCGCTGTCGAGCGTCGCGCTCAACGCCGAGCTGCTCGAGGACGAGCTCGGCTCCCTCGGCAGCGACGGCGGCGAGGCCCGGCAGCTGCTCACGCGCATCGCAACGGAGGTCGACCGGCTCACACAGATCACCGAGGCTTACCTCGGCTTCGCCCGCCGGCCCGTGCCCCAGCTGCAGCGCATCGAGCTCAACGCCGCCGTGCGCGATCTCCTCGATTTCCTCGCCCGCGAGCACGACCACAACCGCATCTCGATCGTGCGCGAGCTCTCGCCCGAGCCCGTGTGGGTCGAGGCCGATCCCGGCCAGCTGCGCCAGGCCCTGCTCAACTTGCTGCGCAACGCCGCCGAGGCCGTGCTCGAGGTCGCGGGCGGACCCGCCGTGCTCGACTCGGGCGTGGGCGACCTGCTCGACGACTTCGAGGACGAGGGCGAGGGCGAGGCAGAGGCCGACGCGGGCGAGGAGCTGGGGTCGAGCGGGGAGCACCACGCACGGATCCGCGTCGCGCTCGAGTGTAAGGGCGGACGGGCTGCGCTGATTGTCGAGGACAGCGGCCCTGGGATCCCGATCCCCGAGGGCGGCATCGAGCGGATCTTCGAGGCCTTCGTGACCAGCAAGGCCCACGGAACGGGGCTCGGACTGCCCATGGTCCAACAGATCGCCGTGGACCACGGCGG
The DNA here is from genome assembly GCF_000170895.1 of Plesiocystis pacifica SIR-1. Taxonomy (GTDB): domain Bacteria; phylum Myxococcota_A; class Polyangia; order Nannocystales; family Nannocystaceae; genus Plesiocystis; species Plesiocystis pacifica. The sequence continues at coordinate 65,128 of NZ_ABCS01000016.1, forward strand.
CGCCGTTCGCCTGGTGCAGACCGGGCCCACCGGCACCACCTTCGAGTTTGCCATCCCTGCTTGCGCTCCTCCGAGCGCCTCCGTATCCTCCCGAAACTCAGCGTAGAGTCCGCCGGCTTCGTGCCCAGCGTTCAGGATCGCCTCCCCATGTCCACGCGTCGTCCCCTCGTCCTCGCCCTCCTGCTGTCTTCGACCTTTGCCGCCAGCGCGTGCACGGCCTTCTTCGTGCCGGGTGAGGACGACGACGGGATCGTGCGCTGCAACAACACCGACGACTGCCCGCAGCCCGACGACAACCGCTGGCGTTCGCAGTGCGTGTTCGGTGAGGACCAGGACCCGGGCTCCGACAAGGTCTGCGCGCCCTTCTTCCGCGACGACATCGGCTGCGACCCCGAGAGCACCTTCACCGGCGACAGCCCCATCCTCGCGGTCTACGAGGACGCCACCGACGCGAACTCCCGCGTGCTCTACGTCGCCTGCGAAGAGGCCAACCTCGGCAAGCAGGGCTGCCCGCCCGCCCCGGGCATGGGCTGCAACGACGGCCTGACCCCCAACGACAGCAACGTCTGCGACGTCGAGGGGGCCGAGATCCCGGCGATCTTGCCGACCACCGTCGGCGGCACGGACATCGCCGGCCACGACGTGCTCGACCAGTACTGCCGCAGCTACTTCTGCGACGAGAGCTACGTGTGCGACAAGAACAGCTTCCGCTGCCTGCCTTGCAACAGCTCCGACCCCTTCAGCGAGGGCGGCTGCGGCACCCTCTACATCCAGGGCGAGCGCTCCCCCGCGTACACGGACCTCGACTCGGCCATGGCCAACTGCTCGGGCGACCTCAGCGTCGACGAGCAGGACATCGGCACCGCGCCGAACCCCTGAGCCAGTCCGCTCGCCTCTTCAGCTCGCCGCGCGGACCGTCGACGATGCCATCGTCGGGTCCGCGCGTTGCATTGGCGCGAGCTCGATGCAGGTCTCGCCGAGGGTGAGCGTGGCCGAGCCGACGCCCGGCGTGAGCGCGGCCAGGCGCAGGCGCGGACCGATCCGCATGTGGCCGCGCAGGGCCACGTCGAGGGTCTGCAGCAGCGAGGCCGCGCCCACGTTGCCGCGCTGGGCGTGGAGGGCCCGGGTCAGCGCCGTGGTCTCGCGCAGCTCGGGGAACTCACCCTCGATGTGGTCGAGGAGCGAGCCGCCCGCGTGCAGCAGCAGCGGCTCCGTGAGGCTCTGGGCGTCGAACGCGTTTCGGAGCTCGGCGCCCAGCTCGCGGTCGTCGTCGCCGAGCTCGAGCTTGGCGGGCCACGAGCGCGTGCTCGAGCTGGCCCCGCAGTAGCGCAGCGCGGCGCCCTCGCCCGGCTCGCGGCTGACCACCACCGCCGCGGCGCCGTCCGAGGGCAAGCTGCCCGCGACCACCTCGGACACGCTCGGCGCCTCGCTGTGCTGGTGGGCGAGGGCGTGGGTGCCGAGGGCGTCGACGCAGACCACGACGACGTTGGCGCAGCTCGGGCTCAGCAGCTGGTCGGCGAGTTGCAAGCCGTGGACCGCCCCGCAGCCGCCGTGGCCCGTGAGGTCGAAGACGAGCGCGTCCTCGGCGATGCCCAGGCGCGACTGGAGCACGCGGCCGAGGCTCGGGAAGCCCATGAAGCCGTCGTTGACCACGATCAGCGCGTCGCACTCGCGCGGGCCGAGGTGCTCGGCGAACAGATCGACGAGCACGCGCGTCGCCATGCGCAGGGTCGCTTCATTGACCATGTGCATCCAATCTTCCCGGCACGCGATCTCCTCGGCGCGGAGCTCGAAGTTGCGGGCGAGGATCCCCGAGCGCTCGTAGAGAAAGGGCGCGAGCCGCCCGATGCGATGCGCGCCAGCGAGCTCGCTCAGGCGCTCGAGCATGGCCTCGGCCAGCTCCTCCTGGGCGTAGCGAAACTGCCCGGGGGAGAAGGTCAGGCCGCGCAGGTAGGCCGGCCCTCGCGTGCGATCGAGTTGCGCATCCATGTCCCCATAGTGATTTGCCGGCGTGTTTTCATTCACCCGAGAGTTGCCGAGCGTTTGGGAACCCTCGATTCGCACTACCCATTTCGCACATGTGCAGAGATTGCACGACAAAGGGGAGCCTCTCGGCTCCCCTCCCTGCCCCACGCCCACGACTCAAAACGGGCTGAAGGCCTCTTCCTCGATCCAGTCGCGGCCGTCGAGGTCGAGGGCTTCGAGGGCGCCGAGCTGCGAGTCGCTCGTCCACGAGTCGGCAGCGCCCAACACCGCGGCCAGGGCGGGCTGGTCGTCGTCGGCGAGCTCTTCGGCGATGTTCGCCAGATCGGCCTCGAGACGCTCGGGCCGAACCTCCCAATCCTCGCGGCTGTAGACCACCGCCTTGCGACCGCGCGCGTCCGTGATCTCGAGGCACAGGTCGAAGGGCGCCGGCGCCTCACCCCCGCACTCCCAGGTCCGCACCTTCACGCCGACCTTGACGTGGTCCTGCGGGAAGAACAGCCCGAGGCGATCGCCGTCGAGGCGCCAGCGGTAGACCTCGAGGAGGTGGCGCCAGTTCGAGGAGCGCCCGGTCACGCCGAAGCGACCCTGGGGATGATCGAGCAGGATCAGGTGGCCGATCATGTCGCGCTCGTTTGCGGGCACGCGCTCGATCCACGGCCGGTTGGTGAGCTGCGCCGTGCCCTGGGCGCTGTCGTCTCCAAACAACGCGCTGCCCGCCGTCCACAGCCCGAGCCCGCACGCGCCGACCACCGCCAGCGCCACCCAAGTTGCCTTCTGATTCGCCTTCGACATGCCCCCGAGTGTGGCATCGGCGCATCTTTCCCGCCATCCACCACTCGGCCAGCTCGGCAGCCCTCGCCGCGGCAATTCTCGCGGCCAAGCGACGCAACTTTTCTTTCCCCGCTGGGTCGCGGCGCTTAGGATGGCGCGGTCAGGCGATTCTATTCATGCATGTCCCCCCTACTTCGCGTGTCTTTGTGTTCTCGCTCCTCGGTGCCCTGGGCGTTGGCTGCGGTGACGAGCCCGAGTCGAGCATCTTCGACTCGGGCGACGGCCTCGACACCCTCGACTCCGTCGACGACGGCAGCAGCGACGAGATCGGCGAGACCGGGCCCAAGCTCGACATGGGCAACGGCGAGGGCACCGGCACCGCCGAGGGCAGCGCCGAGGGGGGCGACGAGTGCCCGCCGCCCGAGGACACCGACGCCGCGCTGACCGGCGTCGTCTATGCCCCGAACTTCGAGATCCCCGTGTCCGGGGCGCTGGTCTGGGCGAGCAAGGACAAGCCCGACGGGATCCCGCAGACGGTCTACTGCGAGGCCTGCGTCGACCTGATCTGCGCCGAGACCCCGTGGACCCTCAGCGAGCCCGACGGCAGCTTCGAGCTCAACCTCGACTCGGGCACCTGGTGGGTCGCCGTGCAAAAAGGGCAGTTCCTCAACATCAACGAGATCGAGGTCGCCCCCGGCTCGACCAACCTCGGCGCGACCTTGACCAGCCTGCCTGGCCAAAACGAGCCCGCCAACGACCGCTACATCCCCAAGATCGCCGTCGCCCTCGGGAGCTACGACCGCCTCGAGGACGGCCTGGGCAAGCTCGGCCTCGGCGACACGCAGATCAACATGAACACCTACTCGGAGTCGCTGATCAGCGGCACCGAGCAATTCGACATCTGGGACAACGGCGGGGCCTTCGGCACCAACCTCGACATCATGGGGGACTTCGCCCAGCTCGTGCAGAACTACCCCTTGCTCGAGCAGTACCACATCATCTTCGTGCCCTGCTCCAACGACCTCGCCCTGTTCGGGCTCGACGATCAGGCCAAGGCCAACGTCCGCGCCTGGGTCGAAAACGGCGGCAAGTGGTACGCCTCGGACTGGTCCAACGAGTTCGTCGAGGAGGTCTTCCCGCAGTACCAGGAGTTCTTCACCGAGCTCGGCTCGGCGGACCTGGGCGGGGTCTACGACTCCACCGGCACCGTCCTCGACCCCGACCTGCTCGAGTGGCTCGACGCGCTGCCCTACGCGCTCAAGGACATCAACCCGCAAAACGGCGGCGGCGGCTTCCCGACCATCAACGACCTCCCGCTCATCGAGACCGTCGACAACTGGTCCGGGGTCGCGGCCACGCCGGCGATCCTGGTCGAGGACGGCATGGGCGGCACCGTCGACGTCGGCCACAAGACCTGGGTCGAGGGCCCCGGCGACGGCTTCACCATCCCCGGCGGCAACCATCCCCTGACCATCAGCGCCGAGTACGGCTGCGGCAAGCTGATGTTCACCACCTATCACATGGCCGAGGGCAGCGACACGTACATCGGGCTCACCCCCCAAGAGCTGGTGCTGCTCTACCTCATCCTCGAGATCGGGGTGTGCCAGGTCCCCTACGAGCCCCCGCCGCCCATCGAGTAGCCGCCCCAAAACGCCGTGCTGCATCGCGGATGACGGCGCGGGCGCTCTTGCCCGCGGGCCCGCGCTATCATGGCTCATGTCCTTCGTCGCTCCCGACTATCGCGCGGAGCTGCGTCGCTTCGTGCATGGCTACGCGGGCGCGCACCAAGACGCGATCTTGAGAGCCGGCGACGTGTTCGACTTCTACTCGTCGCTGATGACCGACGAGCGCGTCCGCGGCGACGCCCGCGGCCTCGTCGCCGCCGTGCTCGCCTACTTCGTGGTCCCGGACGACGTGCTGCCCGAGGAAGATCTGGGGCCCTACGGCCTGCTCGACGACCTCTTCCTCGCCGCCCACGTGTTCCGCATGCTCCGGCGCCAGCTCGCGCCCGAGGTCATCGCCGACGCGTGGGCCGAAGACGACGAGATCACCAAGGTGATGGACGTCGTCTACAGCGAGAGCCGCGGCGCCCTCGGCAAGCTGCGCCGGGACGTGCTGCGGGTGGCAGGGCTCAGCTGAACCGAGCCACCTGGCGTCCTAGATATTGGAGTCGATCCAGTCGAACACGCGGTGGGTGGCGACGCCCGAGGCCCCGGGCTGGACGTGGAACTGCGCGGCCTCGGAGGCCGTGAACAGGAGGTAGTCCTTGTCCCCCGGCAGGGCCTCGAAGAGCTCCGGCGACTGCCCCCAGGTCTCGGCCTCGGCGTCGACGACGAGCACCTTGGCGGTGATCATCGACTCTTGCCCGGTCAGGCTGAACTTGCGGACCTCGTGGATCAGCGCCGCGGGCGTGTCGACGCCGTGGTGCCACATCGAGTCGATCACGCCCCAGCGGATCAGCTCGCTGTGCTCCATCAGCTCCTCGATGGCGGCGTTGAAGGCCTCTTCGTCGGTGTCGACGAGGCCGGGGAGATCGGGGTCGATCTCGGCGAAGAAGCCCTCGTAGATCTCGTTCCAGCGCAGCACCCCCGGGTTGACCACGAGCAGCGAAAGGCGCGGCTCGAAGGCCGCCGCGCGGGTCCCGAGGAAGCCGCCCATGCTCAGGGCGATGTAGCCGATGCGGTCGGGGTCGACCTCGGGCTGCTGCTCGACGAAGTCGACGGCGGGCGAGACCACGGCCTCCCAGTCGTGGCGAAAGGGCAGGCCCTGGAGGCGCAGGACCTTGCCCATGCCCGGGCCGTCGAACATCAGCACGTGGTAGCCCCGACGCAGCGCCGCGTCGGCGACGAACTTGCCGTCCTCGGCCCAGGCGTCGCGGCCCTCTTGGAACAGCAAGACCGGCGCCGGCTCGCCGCCGGTGTCGGCCCGGCAAAAGTAGGCCGGCAAGGTCGTGTCCTCGTAGGGGAAGGTGACCGACTCGCAGGGCGAGTCCGAGAGCTCGAGGTACTTCTCGAAGCGCTCGACGGCCCGCTCGGCGAGCACGGGGACCTCGGGGTCCGTGGGGTCGCCGTGGCGATGGAGCGCGGCGCGATAGTAGGTCGCGGCGCGCAGGTAGGCGTCGGCGGCCGAGAGCGCGTGGCCCTCGGCCTCGCTCGCGCCGGCGAGGGCGTCGAGGCGCTCGGCGGTCAGCTGCCACTCGTGGGGCCAGCTGGTGTCGTCCGTGCCGTCGATGCGGCCGAGGGTCTCGAGCACCTCGGCGACGTCCGCGGACTGGTCCCAGGCGTGGCCGAGGTAAAAGAGCGCGACCTGATCGAGGATCGGATCGCCGAGCTCGAGCTCCCACCAGTTCCCGCCCGCGGCCTCTCCCTCGTCACCTGCGTCCCCTGCGTCTGGATCGCAGCCGGTCTCGTCGCCGCCCCCGTCGGCCGTCGCCGGTCCGCCCTGACAACCGAGGGCGGTCAGGGCCCACAGGGCGCAGCCCAGCAGTCCCGCGACCCGGCGCGGCCGCGGCTCGCGGAGGGTGTTGGGGTCAGGCGTGATCTCGCGTGAATTAACAATGTTCATCGTGATGCTTCCTCGCGGCTCGCGGACGTGCGGTGACACCTCCGCGCCATTGCGGGGTTGAACACGGCGACCGGGCCGGCCCTCTGAGCCTGGTCGCGACGAAGGACCCACGCATGACAGTTCCCGACAACGATCGTCCAGTTTGCGACACCCTCCGGAGCCCCCGCGGTGCGTGATCAGGAGAGCGCCCTGCGTCAGGATCGCGACGCCATCCTCGCGGGCTGCGAGGTCCTCGGCCTCGACCTCGCGGTGCTGCGCGAGTGCCCGGACTTTCCCTCGCTGTGGCGCGCGATCGCCATGCTCGCCCGCGATCGCCACGCGCCCTTTTGGGTCGGGGCGGCCGTGCCCTTTGGCTACTACGAGGCCATCGACTACCTGTGCGCGGCGTCCTCGACCGTCGGCCAGGCCCTGCGCGCCCTCGCCCGCCACTACCGGCTGATCAGCGCCAAGCTCGAGCTCAGCCTCGACGACGCGACCTTCACGCTGCAGCCCACGCAGGGGCACCCCATGCAGCGCGAGGTGATCAGCAGCTACGCCGCCGGCCTCGTGCTCGCGCGCTTGCGCAGCAAGGTCCGCGCCGGGCTCGAGCTCGAGCGCGTCGAGCTCCTCGGGGAGGCCTCCGAGACCTCGCCCGCCCTCGCCCGTGAGCTCGACGCCCCGTGCAGCTTCGGCCACGAGCGCGCGCGCGTCGTGTTCGCGCCCGGAGCCGTGACCCAACCACTGCGCGGCGCCCAGCCCGAGCTGAGCGCGACCCTCGAGCGCTACGTCGACGAGCTCGGCCAGCGCCGCTACGCCGACGCCGACCCCCTCGTACGCGTCCGCGAGGCCCTGCGCGCCGAGCTCGAGCAGGGCGAGGCCTCGCTCGAGAGCGTCGCGCGGCGCCTCGGCGTCGGCGAGCGGACCTTGCAGCGCAAGCTCGCCCGGGCGGGCCTCGGCTTTCGAACCCTGCTCGCCGAGCAGCGCCTCGCCTGGGCCGTCTCGCTGCTCGAGTCCCGCGAGCTCGGCATGTCCGAGATCGCCTTTCGCATGGGCTACAGCGAACAGAGCGCCTTCACCCGCGCCTTCAAGCGCTGGACGGGCTCATGCCCGACCCGCTACCGACGACGCCTGTCTTGAACCGTCCGACGCTGCCAGGCAACACCCCCCCGGAGGGGGGTGACCGCATGCGTCCTGGGAGGCACGAGCCCCATTGCCTCACAGCCACAGCGAGGAGCGGACAGCGACGAAGGTCCCCGGTCCCCGATGGCTGTGGGGGCATCAGAGCTCGTTGTTGCGGGCGTCGTTGCAGACCTTCTCGCCGCCGGACAGGGGCGTGGTCGTGCAGCGGTACTCGCCGGGGCCTTCCCAGTAGGCGTCGGCCTCGTTCCAGCGGCACTCGCGGTCGGACTCGCAGGCGAGCAGGCAGACCTTGCTCTTGATGGTCGGGACGATGACCCCGTCGCCCTCGATGGTCTTGTCGACGAGCACGTGGCCCTCGGGGCAGGTCGTGTCGGCGTCGTAGTCTCCGATCGGGCCCGCCGGGCACAGGGCGCCGCCCTCGCACTTGAGCGAGATCATCTGGCAGTCGCCGCCGGCGGCGTAGACCAGGTTGCCGCCGAGGTACTCCCACGAGCGGTTGCAGCCGACGGCCATGCTGGCGGGCGGGGCCACGTTGTCGCAGTTTTGGATGTCGCCCTCGCTGACGTTGAACTGCGGATCGATCTCCTCGCCGTTCTCGTACACGGTGCAGGCCGCGTGCACGCCCATGTCGTTGATCGTGCACGAGGTGGTGCAGCCGTCCATGCTGTCGGCGTTGCCGTCGTCGCAGTCCTCGCCGGGATCCATGACCCCGTCGTTGCAGGTCGCGAGCACCATGGAGCAGTCCTCCATGCAGTCCTCGGCGGCGTAGGGCGGGTACTCGGTCTCCTTGTTCCCGTCGTCGCAGACCTCCCCGTCGTCGATGACACCGTTCCCGCACAGGGGGTTGGCGTCGTCGGTCTCGTCCTCGGTCGTCTCCGCCTCCGTCCCGTCGGTGGTGTCGTCGGTGGTCTCGTCGGTGCTCGCGTCCGAGCCGTCCTCGGACTCCGTCGCGGCCTCGTCGGCCGCCTCATCGCCCCCGTCGTCGGAGGGGCAGGCAGTCAGGGACAGGGCCAAAACGAGGGCCAGCGAGCTCGCAAGGGAAGTTCGAAGCATGACGAGGAGCATCACCCACCGCACGACGCGCCAGAGTGACCGGGATCACAAAATGGCTATCCAAGCTCCGGCGAGCCTGCTAAAAATCGGCGCGTGAGCCTCCCCGAAGGTGATGGGCTGTCGACCGATACGGTCGCCGAGATCAACGTGACGCCGATGATCGACGTGTTGATGAGCCTGCTGATCATCTTCCTGGTCGCCGCCAAGCCGCCGGCCAAACACCAGCAGCCCATCGCGATCCCCAAGGACGCGCCGCCGCAGACCGAGAACGACCCCAACGCGACCTTGCTGGTCAAGATCGACGCGGAGGGCAAGGTGTCCGTGGGCAAGACCGCCGTCGCGCCCGGCAAGGACGCGCTGGTCCAGGCGCTGAAGGACAGCGAGAAGGCCCAGGCCGACGGCAAGGTCGCGGTCAAGGCCGACGGCAAGGTCAGCTACGGCGCGGTCATCGACGTGATGGCGGCCGCGCGCGAGGCCGGGATCAGCTCGGTCGGCATCGCCTCCGAGCGCCTCTAAACGAGACAGCCCGCTCGAGTGAGCGGGCCGTCGTGTTCGCGCGAGCGCTCGCTCAGCCCGGCGAGAGCTTGAAGGGGTAGACCACCTCGACGGTCGAGCCCTTGGGCTTGGGGAACTTCCAGCGCTCGACCTTCTTGGCGATGCAGGTGCCCAGGTCGGCGTAGCCCGTGTCGTTGGACTGGACCTTGGCGACCATGACCTTGCCGTGGGCGTCGATCATGAACTTGATGGCGATCGAGCCGGACGCGTTCGGGTCCTTGGTCAGCGTCGCGTTGTAGCAGCTGCGGACCTCGTTGATGTGGGCCCGGACGATGCGCCGGATGATGTCCCTGTCGAGGCTGCCCTTGACCTGCGCCTTGGCCTGGCGAACCTTGGGCACGCGCTTGCCCTGGCCGCCGAAGCCCGCGCCCGAGCCCCGGCCGTAGCCTGAGCCGGTCCCGCCGCCGCCGCCCTTGCCGATGAGCCCGGTGTTGCCCAGGCCGATGGTGCCCTGCCCGGTCCCGCCGCCGCCGCGACCGGTCCCGACCAGGCCCAGCCCGCCGACGCCGTAGGCCTCGCCGACCTCGCTGCCTTGGAAGCTGCCCTCGGGGAGCTCGAGGGGCTGGACGACGGTCTTGGGCGAGCCGTCGGCGCCCGCGACCACGCGCTCGTCGACCGCTACGAACGCGGTGTACTCGGTCATGATCCGGTGCTGCAGGGCGACGTCGATCACCGCCTGCTTGGTCTCCTTGCCCAGGGGCGACCACGGATCGGGGCGCATGGGGTAGCCCATGAGCGCGTCGATCTTGGTCCGGGCCCAGACCGAGCCCACGCCCTCGACGTCGTCGGCCTTGGCCACGTCGAAGTGCACGGGCAGCTCGATGGTCTCGACGCCCTCGGCCGTGCGCGCCTTGGCCTTGATCACGATCTCCCCGGTCGGCGCCCCGGCGTAGCGGCCGAACACGGTGATCGGCTGGCCCGCGAACAGGTCGGGGATCTTGCCCGGGTAGACCTCCTCGACCGCCAGGCCCTGCCAGTCGATCTCGACGTCGGTGAGCACGGGGGTCGCGACGCGCTCGTAGAAGCGCTCGATGACCGGGTCGGCGGGCTCGTCGTAGCCGGCGTAGGTCACCGCCCCGCGACCCACGGAGGCCATGCCGTCGAGCAGGTAGCGGTTGGGCGCCCCGCCGACCCCGAGGCTGAACAGCCGGGCGTCGCCGATGTTGTCGTCGATGAGCTCGAAGATGGCCTGCTCGTTGCCGATGTAGCCGTCGGTCAAGAACATGACCACGCGCAGGCGATCGGGGTCATGGGGCACGCGCAGCGCCGCCTTGATGCCCTCGGTCATCTGGGTCCCGCCCATGCCCTGCATGGCGTCGACGTAGTCGACGCCCGCTTCGATGTTGTCCTGGGTCGCGGGCAACAGCTTGTTCGACAGCCCCGAGGCCGACTCGCTAAAGCGCAGCACGGTGAAGGTGTCGTCGGGGCGTATGTCCTTTAGCGCCTTGCGCATCAGGCCCTTGGCCGTGTCCATGGGCAGCCCGCCCATGGAGCCCGAGTTGTCGACCACGAACACCAGCTCCCGGGCCACGGCCTGCTCGTCGGCGACCTGCTCGGGGGGCTGGACGGTGAGGGTGAAGTAGCCGTCGCCGCCCTCGCTAGTCGGCGGCTGGGCGACGATCGCCGCCTTGGGCTGGTCGCGCCCCAGATCCCAGCTGACCACGAAGTCCCGGTTGGCGACCACCGGCGCGCCGTCGCTGTCCGCGTCGAGCTCGATGGCGGCCACGTCCCCCGAGCGCATGATGTCGATGCCGTGGAACTTGGACTGGATCCGCCGCGGCCGCAGCCCGGTGTCGATGACCACCGAGGCCTCGACGTGGGCGCAGGTCGTGAAGCCCTCGGGGACGACCGGCGCCGTGATCCGCGAGGCGTCCGGGACCTCGTCGGTGTTCGGCGCGATCCCGGTGTTCTCCCCAGGCGCGGGCTGGCGATGCTGAGCCAGCGGCGTCCCCGGGATGAAGCGCGGCCCGACCACCGTGGGCAGGACCAGCTCGTAGCGCCCGTCCTCTTGCTCGAGGGGCTGGACGACGTGCATGGACACCTCGATGGTCTGCCCCGGCGGGATGTTGGCGACGCGCTGGGTGAAGATGTTGGGCCGCTCTTGCTCGAGCAGGCCCGCGGCCTTGCCGGCCTTCTTGGCGTCCTCGTAGGTCTGCTGCGCGTCCTCGCGGGTCTTCATCTCCCCGCGGATCGTCCGCTCGCCCAGGGTCAGCGCGTAGTCGTCGACGGCCGCGTCCTCGTGCAGGGGGAACAGGTAGACGGCCTCGATGGGCTCGTCGAAGGGGTTGGCGAAGGTCTGGACCACCTCCGTCTCCGCGATCGTCCCCACGACGACGGTGTCGAAGCTCGTGCCCTGCAGCGGAAGCGCGAGCAGCTTCCCGCCCTGCATGACGTGCATCGCCCCCGTCTCGGGATCGGCGTTGGGATCGGCGACCTCCCACGCCTCCTGCCGCGGCCCCCCGTCCTTCCAGCAGCGCAGGTCCTCCTCGTGGGTCTCGACGGGCTCGAAGCGGTCCTCGTCCTCGCCGTAGATCGGCTCGACCTCGCCCTCCATCGCCGGGATCAACGCCTCGTCAAACTCCTCGTCGAGCTCCGGCGCGTCCGTATCCGCCATCTCCGCCCCGTAGGGCGTACACGCGCAAAACAACGTGCTGATGGTCAGGCCGACGATGGGCAGCCAAATCGAGGATCGGGACGCGGGGGGGGCTGGAGTCGACATCATGGGGCCTCGCTCCCCCACGACACGTGCTCGGCTGCTTGGTTCCGAGGCTTTCTCGGGGTGGGTTTTTGGTGTTCTCGGGGTTTGTGGTTGCAGTTTGCTGGCGCTTGGGTCGGGCCGGCGGTGCTTGGGTGGCTCCGACGGTGCCCCGCGGCCTGTTCGGCGGGCGCCCTCCCCACTCCTGCGCCCGAGCCGAGCCGCGTCGGGACGCTCTTCCAGGGCTGTAGGCGGCTCGATGCTCGTCGCAGGGACCCCTCCCACCGAGCGGCCTGCTCTCGGTTCGCAACCTGAGTGCTGGGGTCTCGGACGCAGTGCGCCTGGGATCGTGATGCCCACCGAGCCGATCGGGTAGAGTTGCTCCAGAGATGTGTGCGTGCGGTGATTCGAGAGATCTCGTCGCCAAGATTTGCCGAACTCTCGGATGTCCAGAGAGGGCCAAACGCCGTTTTGTGTTGCTCAGTTCGGATATTCTCGTAAGTTTTGAGGTTTTCAGTGACGCAGGTTGCACATCTTATTCGGAGACCCAGAGTAGTCCGAATGGCAGAGAGTCAACGCCACAAAGTCACGAAAAATCGGGAGGCCGGTGCTACGGGGTCGACAGAGTGCTCGGTGAGTCCATCGAACCCAAGCGACCGACGACGACTCGACGCATGCGGGCCGACTCGAAAACGGGTCAAGGAAGTCGTCACCAGCCCCGACCCAAGCAATTTTAGGCGAGCCGCCCGCAATCTCCGAGATGCCGAAGGCGCGAACCAACGGGTGATGATCGTCCCGACGAAGAAGGACTTCCCCAAAGCGGTCCGGGCAATGAAAGAGGCCGGTGTCGGCGGCACCATCCGAACACCCCGTGGCAGCGTCACGACAGTCCGCAAACCCAGGACTTAATCGACGATGGGCTCCAATAACCGCACCGTCCTTTTCCCTCTCGCATCGAATGCCAAAGCGCTTCTTGCAGGGAACCCCATAGCGTCTGTCCGCCGCCGCCTCAAACTCAGCTCCCTGTTCTTCGACAAGGTATTCGTTGAGAGTGGCCAACTCTGGATCGCGGCAGGTCCGACTGGCAATTTTACGGTCAATCAACCGGCTGGAAAAAACGGCTACCGTTGGCAGTCCTCCGCGACCCGCAAGCAGGGGGGAGAACCTGTCCGAGTCTATGTTCGTGTGGGGAGCGAACCGACCACACCGTGGGGCCAAGCAATGCAAACGGAGACGACCATCAACTGGCGCCCGACATTTGAGCCATTCAAGGAAGAGTTGCCATCGGAGGCCTCAAGTTGGCTGCACTTCATCAAGGTCAGGGAGGGCGCACGCCTGAAGAAGCTCGCCAAAGCAGGCTACCGGGCAGCTGACCGAGTTGTGGCAATACGACAACGTCTTCCCGACCCGATGGTCCGAAGCCAGGTTCTCCGAGGTCTGAACCGCGACCTTGCGGCGAGCGGGCTTGGGGGCGCCGCCATCAGCGTTGACGCCGAGCATCGAAAGGTTCTTGCTTGCTGTCGCAGCCTAGGCACAGCGATACCGGTCTGCGGACCCTCATCCCTACGACTGCTGTTTCCCCGGGTCGAAGACCTATCCTGGAGCGAGATCGCTGAGCTACGCGACCATAAGGATATCAATGCTTTTCGAAAGATCCTCATCGAGATCGAAGTTGCAGCAGCGGAACTCGAAGCAAAGAAGTTCGACGATGCAGTCCACAAAGCGTATCTGCGGGCCGTCGCGGACGCTGAGCGACGAATGAACGGCTCGACCCTGCGTCGACTCGGTCTTGCGACCTTCGGCTTGATCACAGGAACCTTGTTGGACATGGCGCTAGGGGTTCCTGGTGTCGGTGGAGTGCTCGGGCTCGGCCTTGGTGAGGTGACCGAGCGCGGACTGAAGATTGCCTTCACTCCGAGGTGGCAAGCGTTTGACCGGAGCCTACGCGACCGACTCGAGACCAAACCCCTGATGGCCAAGCCGACTCAACGGGTGCTACCAGCGGCCGGGGATGTTTGATCTGTGCGTCAGCCCTCGACCCACGCACCTTCTGGTGGCGACTGCATCCGGCGGGGTGGGTTGAACCCGTGCTGCATGCGGCGAGGTCGTTCAACCACTGCTGCATGTGGCGGGGGGTGGGTCGAACCCGTGCTGCATGCGGCGGGGTCGTCCAACCACTGCTGCAGGCAGCCCGGGTTGGAGAGCAGGCTGGTTTTCCCCATGAGGTGCTATCGAGAGGCCCTCGACAGCGCTCGCCCCGACGATGAATCGTGCTCGCTTCGCTGCGCGCGATTCATCCACCTCACGCTCGCTTCGCTCGCTGCGGCTCCGGTCACGGGGCGACGGGGAGAAATGTTTTGGCGGGGATGAGGAAGGTGCTCGGTTCGTGGCCGGCCCCACCCAGCCACGTCTAACCACATCCAACCCCGCCCAGCCACGCCTCCTCCACACGAAAACCACGCCCACATGAAACCCACGCCCCTTTTAGGGGCGACCACATGCCCCCTCGCAGGCACGAACGAGTTTGAGGACGAGCCGCCCCCAGTCCCGAACGCATGCGGGGTCCAAAAAGGAAAAAGGTCTTGGCCGATTCTCGGCCAAGACCTTTTGGAGCTGAGGGGGATCGAACCCCTGACCTTCGCATTGCGAACGCGACGCTCTCCCAGCTGAGCTACAGCCCCGGGGGCGCAGAAGCTAGCCGAAGGCGGAGGGTCACGCAAGGATCGGAACTCAGCTTTTGTCGGTGTCCGGCGAGGCGACGCTGCGGGGAGCTCGCCAAGCCGAAACAGCGCCCCAAGCGGCCATGCAGGCGATTCCCAGTACGATCAGCCACAGCAGCTGCTCCCCGTCCCCGGTCTTGGTCGTGATCCAACGCAGCTTCTCGGCCCACGCGCGCCAGGCCGGGGTGGAGAGAGCGAGCACGGAGCGAGCCTAGCACTCTGGCAGGGCTGGGTTGGCTGTGAGAAAAGCCAGGCATGGCCAAGGCCAAGGCCAAGAAGGCGCGCATCGACAAGCTCCTCGTCGAGCGTGGGATCTGCGACAGCCGCAGCCGGGCGCAGGCGCTGATCCTCGCGGGCGAGGTGGTCGTGGGGGACCACGCGGTGGACAAGGCGGGGGCGATGGTCGACGTCGAGGCGCCGATCCGCCTCAAGAGCGGTTCGGCCGCGCTCAACCCCTTCGTATCCCGGGGCGGGCTCAAGCTCGACGGGGCGCTGAAGCACTTTGGCGACGTGCCCGTGACGGGGCGGGTGTGCGTGGACGTGGGCGCGTCGACGGGCGGGTTCACGGACTGTCTGCTCCAGCGCGGAGCCGCGCGGGTCTACGCCATCGACGTGGGCTACGGGCAGCTGGCCTGGAAGCTGAGCCAGGATCCGCGGGTGGTCGTGATGGATCGCCAGAACATCCGCGAGCTCGAGCCCGGGCAGATCCCCGAGCCGGTCGAGCTGGCCGTGGCGGACTGCTCGTTCATCTCGCTGACCAAGGTGCTGCCCCACCTCCCGCCGATCCTCGCTCCCAGCGCGCAGCTGGTGGTGCTGGTCAAGCCGCAGTTCGAGGTCGGGCGCGAGCGCGTGGGCAAGGGCGGCATCGTCCGGGACGCGGCCGCCCGCGCAGACGCGCTGCGCGAGGTCGAGGCCCACGCTCGCGGGCTGGGCTTTTCGACGCTGGGCTCGGTGCCCTCGACCATCACCGGGCGCGAGGGCAACCAAGAGTGGCTGCTGCGCCTGCGCTGGGACGGCCGGGACGAGCTACCCACACCGGCACACAACGAGCACACCTGACGCGGCGCCGCGCCGCCCCGGCTGTGTAGCCGGGTGGACCCTCCACGCGCTTGGGGTCATGTAAGGCTGGCCGCCCTCTGGCACAATGGAGGCCGCCCCCCTGCCATGTACAAGCTGTTCAAGCGCACGCACACACCCGGGAGCTTCGAGATCCAGATGGCCGGCGCCTGCGACCCCGGGCGGGCCCGCGACCACAACGAGGACGCGATCGCCATCCAAGAGGACGACGGCCGCGGCTACTACCTCGCCTTGGTGTGCGACGGCATGGGTGGCCACAACGCCGGCGAGGTCGCCTCCGCCGTCGCGGTCGCGACCATCTCGACTTACCTGTCCGACAACTTCGGCAAGGTCACCAACGACCTCCTGCTCGAGGCCGCCTTCGCCATGGCCAGCGACGCCATCGACGAGCAGGCCGAGCTCAACCCCGACGCCCGCGGCATGGGCTGCACCTGCGTGATGGTGCTCGGCGTCCGCGATCGCTTCTGGGTCGCGTGGGCCGGCGACAGCCGCTGCTACCGGGTCAAGAGCAGCAAGATCAAGCAGCTGTCCACGGACCACACCGTGGTCCAGGAGCTCGTCGACCAAAACCTGATCACGCCGGAGCAGGCGGCCATCCACCCCTACCGCGGCCGCATCAGCCGCTGCCTCGGCCACGGCAAGAACAAGGGCCAGCCGAGCATCCGCGAGTACGAGTTCCCCGTCGGCGCCAACGTGATGCTGTGCAGCGACGGCCTCAGCGACGTGCTCCGCGACGACGAGCTCATGGCCCTGGTCGGCCAGCGAGACGTCCGCAGCTCGGCCCGCCGGCTCATCGAGGCCGCCAACGGCGCAGGCGGACCGGACAACATCTCGGCCATCGTCATGCGCCGCGTCGTTTGAGATCGCTCTCTGCTGCGATCTGCGCTCGGCAAGACTACGTATCCCGAGCGCCACAATTTCGCGCGAGCGCCCCTCGCTGGCGAGTCCTCAATCCAGCTTGATCGACGGGCTCGCCAGGCTTAGGACGGACCCGTGACCGAGGACGCGCGCCAGAACTACCCCGCCACTCAGCGCAACCGCGAGCCGATCCTCGCCGTGCTCCGGGAGGTCCTGCCGCAGACGACGACGGTGCTCGAGGTCGCCAGCGGGAGCGGACAACACGCGCACTTCTTCGCCAGCTCCGTGCCCACCTGGACCTGGCAACCCTCGGACTACGACCGCGAGCTGTTCGACAGCGTCGCGGCCTGGACCGCGGGCATGGCCAACGTCCGCGCGCCCGTGTTCGTCGACGCGACCGCCGCGACTTGGCCCGAAAGCCTCGCAGACGCGTCGATCCAGGCGATCTACTGCGCCAACATGATCCACATCGCGCCCTGGGAGGCCTGCCTTGGGCTCATCGCTGGCGCCGGCAGCCTGCTGTCCCGCGCGGGCGCGCCTTTGGTGCTCTACGGGCCGTTCATGCGCGACGGCAAACACACCGCGCCGAGCAACGAGGCCTTCGACGCGCGGCTCAAATCCCGCGATCCGCGGTGGGGCGTTCGGGACCTGGCCGTCATCTCGACGCACGCTGCCAAGAGCGGGCTCGTCCTCGATCGGGTGATCGAGATGCCGGCCAACAACTTGACCGTGGTCTTCCGAGTGAAGTCGAGCTAGACCGTCGAGCGGAAACGCCCTCCCCACAGGCACCACGTTCCCTGACCTTTCGGGCAAACTGGCAACATTCCTTGCTCAGCGCGATCTGCGCATAGGTATGTTCGTTCTCGCGCTCGCGCTGAATTTACCAGTTTTTTGGTTGGATCCAGCCTAGCTGGAACCGACATGGGAACTTGGCACGCGGTATGCAAAGTCATTGCGCGAGTTCCGGGTTGCCCCTCGGGACACCATCGACCTCCAACGCTCAAGGACGACCGCTCATGTACCGCCACACCGCCAAGCACCTCACCTTCGTCACTCGATTCGTCGACTCCGTCACCATCCGTCCCTTCTTCGACGACCTGCGCCGCTCGAGCGAGACCGCTCAGCTCAGCGCACCTCGTCGTCCCCGACGGATCGAAGCCAAGACCGAGGCCGCCTAGCGGCTCGACCCGACCTGTCGCGTCTCCGGCGGCAGGCAGCGGGTTGAGAGCCGGCCGATGGTACCCCCGAACCGGGCCCCCGACATGGACGTCGGGGCCCGGTTCTCCTTTTGGTTGCACGAACCAATTGCTTCGGCGGGGATGAAGAGCCGAGTCGGCCCTCATCCCCGCCAAGTCGCGCCCCCTTCAGGGGGCGACCCCATGCCCCCCTCCCAGGCACGAAGCCCATTGAGGACAAGCCCGAGAGGAGGAGCGGAGCGACGAAGCGTCCCCGATCCGAGGCGCTCGCGGGGGCTAAATCAGGAGCAACCGGAGGTGCCGCCGCAGGTCATGCACTTCATGCACGAGCCGTTGCGGACCAGGGTGAAGCTGCCGCAAGCGTCGCAGGCGTCGCCCTCATAGCCCTGCATCTTGGCCTGGCGGACCTTCTCACCGAGCGCGGCCTGGGCCTTGAGCTCGCTGGAGCGGGACTTGTTGCCGTTGCCGCGGTTGAAGCCCGCCGAGGCCGCGGCGGCGCCGACGGCCGCGGTGCGGTCCTCGACCTCGATCTTGCCGGACTCGCCGCCCAGGTACAGGTGCGGGGAGCGGGGCGTGGGCGTGCTCAGCTTGAGCGGGCCGGGGGTGACGACGCGCTCGGAGACGACCTCCTCGTCGCGAAAGTCGATGTCCTCGTCGCCGCCGGTGTGGTCGGGGGCGAGGTCCTCGGCGCGGACGTGGGCCAGGTCCTGGCGGTCCATGTAGGTGATCGCCAGCTCGCGGAAGATGTAGTCGATGATCGAGGTCGACATCTTCACCTGCGGGTGCCCGGTGACCATGCCGTTGGGCTCGAAGCGGGTGAACACGAAGGCCTCGACGTACTCCTCGAGGGGCACGCCGTACTGCAGGCCCAAGGAGATGGCGATGGCGAAGCAGTTCATCAGCGAGCGGAAGGCGGCGCCCTCCTTGTGCATGTCGATGAAGATCTCACCGAGGGTGCCATCGCTGTACTCGCCGGTGTGGACGTAGACCTTGTGGCCGCCGATGGTCGCTTTTTGGGTGTAGCCCGCGCGGCGGTCGGGCATGCGCCGACGCTTGGCGAGGTAACGGTGGACGATGCGCTCGGTGACCTTCTCGATCACCTGGGGCTGGGCGGTGGCCGGGCGCGGGGCGTCGATGGCCGCGGCGCCGTCCTCGAGCTCGTCGAGGTCCTCGGCGATGTCGGAGGCGAGCGCGGCCGAGAGCGGCTGGCTGAGCTTGCTGCCGTCGCGGTACAGCGCGATGGCCTTGACGCCCATGTTCCACGACTCGCGGTAGACCTTCTTGACCTCGCCGACCGTCGCCTCGTTGGGCATGTTGATGGTCTTGGAGATGGCGCCCGAGAGGAAGGGCTGGGCCGCCGCCATCATGTGCACGTGGGCCATGGGGCGGATGTAGCGCTTGCCGTAGCGGCCGCAGCGGTTGGCGCAGTCGAACACCGGCAGGTGCTCGTCGCGCAGGTGCGGCGCGCCCTCGATGGTCATGGTGCCGCACACCCAGTCGTTGGCCTTTTGGATGTCCTGGGCGGTGAAGCCCAGGCCCTCGAGGATGTTGAAGCTGGGGTCGGAGAGCTGGTCGTCGGTGAACCCGAGCTCGCGGCACAGATCGTCGCCGAGCACGTAGCGGTTGAAGGCGAAGGACAGCTCGAAGGCCTGGCCCAGGCCCGACTCGACGCGGTCGATGGCGGCGCGGCTGAGGCCCTTGGCCTCGAGGTCGGCGTGGGTGATGGTCGGCGAGCCGACCAGGGTGCCGGCGCCCTTGCAGTAGCGGACGATGTCGTCGATCTGGCTGTCGGTGTAGCCGAGGCGGCTCAGGGCCCCGGGCACGGACTGGTTGATGATCTTGAAGTAGCCGCCGCCGGCGAGCTTCTTGAACTTGACCAGGGCGAAGTCGGGCTCGATGCCGGTGGTGTCGCAGTCCATGACCAGGCCGATGGTCCCGGTCGGGGCGATGACGGTGACCTGGGCGTTGCGGTAGCCGGACTGCTCACCGCGCTGCAGCGCCTCGTCCCAGGCCCCGCGCGCGGCCGTCAGCAGGTAGTTGGGGCAGCGCTGGGCGTCGATGCCCCGGGGCAGGGTGTTGAGCGACTCGTAGTCCGAGCGCGGGGCGTCGTAGGCCGCGCGCCGGTGGTTGCGGATGACCCGGAGCATCGCGTCGCGGTTCTCCTCGTAGCCGGGGAAGGGCCCGTGCTTGTCGGCGAGCTCGGCCGAGGTCGCGTAGCAGGTGCCGGTCATCAGCGCCGACACGCCGCCGCAGATGGCCACGGCCTCCTCGGAGTCGTAGGGCACGCCGCGGACCATGAAGTAGGTGCCGAGGTTGGCGTAGCCCAGGCCGAGGGTGCGGTAGCGGTAGCTCAGCGCCGCGATCTTGTGGCTCGGGAACTGGGCCATGAGCACCGAGACCTCCAGCACGATGGTCCACAGCCGGCAGGCGTGGCGGATCGCGTCGACGTCGAACTCGCCGAGCATGTCCGCGCTGCGCGGCCCGGGCGTGCTCGCGTCGATGACGAACTTCATCAGGTTCAGCGACGCCAGGTTGCAGGCCGTGTCGTCGAGGAACATGTACTCGGAGCACGGGTTGCTGGCGTTGATCCGCCCGCTGTTGGGGCAGGTGTGCCAGTCGTTGATGGTCGTGTCGAACTGCAGGCCCGGGTCGGCGCAGCTCCACGCCGAGAACGCGATCTTGTCCCACAGCTCCGCGGCGCGGAGGGTCCGCGCGACCTTGCCGTCGGTCCGCCGGGTCAGGTCCCAGGTGTTGTCCGCGTCGACGGCGTGCAAGAAGGCGTCGGGCAGGCGCACCGAGTTGTTCGAGTTCTGACCCGAGACGGTGCCGTAGGCGTCGGAGTCCCAGCCGGTGGTGTACTCGGGGAACTCGAGCTCGCGGGCGCCGCTTTGGGCCAGCTGGATCGCGCGCTGGATGTAGTTCTCGGGGACCTGAAGGTTGCGGGCCTTCTTGATCGCCTTGCGCAAGGGCCTGTTCTTGCGGGCGTCGAAGCGCTCGGCGTCGCTCAGGTCCGCGTCGGTCACGTGGCACGCGCGGAGGATCTGGTTGAGGTTCTCGTTGCAGATCCGCGAGCCGGTGACCAGCGCCGCGACCTTCTGCTCCTCGAGCACCTTCCAGTCGATGTACTGCTCGATGTCGGGGTGGTCGACGTCGACGACGACCATCTTGGCCGCGCGGCGTGTGGTGCCACCGCTCTTGATCGCGCCAGCGGCCCGGTCACCGATGCGCAGGAAGCTCATCAGCCCGCTCGAGCGGCCGCCGCCCGACAGCGGCTCGCCCTCGCCGCGGATCTGCGAGAAGTTCGAGCCGGTCCCCGAGCCGTACTTGAACAGGCGCGCCTCCCGGACCCACAGATCCATGATCCCGTCCTCGCCGACGAGGTCGTCCGCGACGCCCTGGATGAAGCAGGCGTGGGGCTGGGGGTGCTCGTAGGCGTTGGTCGACTTGCGCAGCTCGCCGGTCTCGGGCTCGCAGTAGTAGTGCCCCTGGGCCGGGCCGGTGATGCCGTAGGCCCAGTGCAGCCCGGTGTTGAACCACTGCGGGCTGTTGGGGGCGGCGCGCTGGGTCGCCAGCATGGTCACCATCTCGTCGTAGAAGGCGCGCGCGCCGGCCTCGTCCTCGAAGTAGTCGTGCTTGAAGCCCCAGTAGGTCCAGCAGCCGGCGAGCCGGTTGAAGACCTGGCGGCTGTCCGTCTCGCCGGTGTAGCGCTCGCCCTCGGGCAGCGCCTCGAGGGCCTCGAGGTCGGGCTCGCTGCGCCACAGCCACTCGGGCACGCCCTCCTCGGGAACGGTCCGCAACGCGGCGGGGACACCCGCGCGACGAAAGTACTTCTGCGCCAGGATGTCGACGGCGACCTGCGACCAGCCCTTGGGAACATCGATGTCCTTGGCCTCGAACACCACGGAGCCGTCGGGGTTGGTGATCCGCGAGCTGCGAGCTTCGAAGTCCACGCCCTCGTAGGGGCGCTCGGTACGGCGGGTGAACAAGCGGCTGATCTTCATGGGTCTCCAGGTCGAGGGGGAGTCGGCGAGAGCGAGGGTTCGGGGAGGTGTCGGGGAGAGCGCTTTTGCGCCACGGTGCAGTGACGCGAAGCGAAAGAGACCGGGTCGGCCGGTCCTGGCAGGACCGACGCCATCTTCGAGTCTCTGGTTTTGGGGCACCCGCTAGCGCTTGTGACGCGCGAGCTTGGAACGAGCGGATGGTGGGGTCTGCTGGTTTCGGGTTCGCGCTCTGCGCGGGTGAGCGTGGTTGGCGGGGCGGACCCACATGTTGGGTCCGGAGCGCTAGCCAACCACAAGATATGGTGTGTCGCAAGAACTGAGCATCTCGCGCGAAGATGGGTTATCCACAACGGCCGGCCAGCAGGCCGAACTCAAAAAACGCGCGATATTGGCCCTTTGGACATGATCGGAAAGGGCTTCACCAGTCGGGTTCATCTAGGCGCCGATGGGGAGATTCTCTGCTTGGCCCCAGTCTTGCTTGGCTCCGATGTGCGAGATCGGAGCAGGTGTCAGGCTTGCCCGATCCCCAGGCCCTCCCCATGGTGAGCCCGGCGAACCGGCGGATCCCCTCGACAATTGTTACGTAGAGAGATCTCGAATCGCGGGGTTCACGAGGCGCGAAGGTGCCCAACTCGAGGACGAGCAGAAGGGTTGGTCCAGAGTCTCGCCGTCGATTTGGCGCAAGTCACGCGGGTTCGATTTGCACCCGGGTCGGCCTGTGAAGCACAATGCAATTCGTCGCGGGCGGGTCGATGGCCGCTGGCGTCGAAGCACGAACCGCAGGGCGGTCGGTCTGGAGCTCAGTCGGAGCGCAGATGCGACGATGCCCAGCGCGGTCGGAACCCAGCGCCATGCCAGATAAGAACGACACCGTCTTGCGTCGGGGAGAGCTCGAGCGACTGAGCGCGCTCGAGACCCTCAAGGGCCTCAGCAAACCCGGGGACGTGAAGCTCGCCGAGCTCATCGGCTTCCTCGAGTCCCGCGACCTTTGGAGCCAGTTCTCCAAGATCACCCTGGGCGATCTGCGCGACGCCTTCGGCAAGACGGCGCCGGACAAGGCCGAGGCCGAGGCCGACACGCCCCGCGCCCGCAAGCGCCGGATCATGAAGGAAGCGCTCATGGGCCCCGACGAGGACGAGGCCGAGGCCGAGGCGGGCGAGGAGATCAAGATCGAGCTCGCCGCCAAGAAGGCCCCGGCCGACGGCGGCCTCGAGACCGAGGACGTCGCGCGCCAGATCCTGCCCTTCGTCGAGGGCAACGGCGACGTCACCCTCGAGGACATCGCCGAGTACTCGCGCCTCGAAAAGTCCGTGCTCCGCCACCACCTCGGCGTGCTGTGCAAGGACGGCCGGCTCGAGCGCATCGGCGTGGGCCGCAACGCCATCTACTCGACCGTCGCATGAGCGAGCTCGAGCCCGCCTCGATCAACCCCGCGACCGGCGAGCGCCTGCGCAGCTTCGCCTCGTTCACCGACGCCGAGCTCGAAGGCCGCGTCGCCCGGGCCCACGCCCAACAGCGCGACTGGGCCGCGCGCCCGCTGGCCGAGCGCGCCGACGCGCTGCGGGCCCTCGGCGCGCACCTGCGCACGATCCGGGGTGAGGCCGCGGCGACGATGACCGCCGAGATGGGCAAGCCCCTCGCGCAGGCCCAGGGCGAGCTCGACAAGTGCGCGTGGCTGTGCGAGTGGCTCGCCGAGCACGGGCCGGCGATGCTCGCCGACGAGCCGCGCTCGCGGGTCGCCGTCGAGGGCAGCCAGCGCAGCTACGTCGCGCACCGCCCCATGGGGCTGCTGCTGGCGATCATGCCGTGGAATTTCCCGTGGTGGCAGGCCCTGCGCTTCGCCGCGCCGGCCCTGCTCGCCGGCAACACCGCCCTGCTCAAGCACGCGCCCAATACCACCGGCTGCGCCCTGGCCATCGAGGCCGCGCTGCTCGCCGCCGGCTTCCCCGAGGGCTGCCTCGAGACCCTCGTCGCCTCCCACGGCCAGGTCGCCGGGCTGATCGCCGACCGCCGCGTCCGCGGGGTCACGCTCACCGGCAGCACCCGCGCCGGCCGGAGCGTCGCCGCCCTCGCCGGCCAGCACCTCAAAAAGACCGTGCTCGAGCTCGGCGGCAGCGACCCCTACCTCATCCTCCCCGACGCCGACCTCGACCACGCCGCGGCCGTGTGCGCCAAGGCCCGGCTGTTCAACAGCGGCCAGACCTGCGTCGCGGCCAAGCGCTTTTTGGTCTGCGAGCCCGTCGCCGAGGCCTTCACCGAGGCCTTCCTCGCCCAGCTGCGCGCCGCCGTGGTCGGCGATCCGACCGACCCGACGACCACCGTCGGACCGCTCGCTCGCGCCGACTTGCGCGCCGGCCTCGAGGACCAGGTCGAGCGCAGCGTCGCCGCGGGCGCCCGCGTCCTGCACCGCAGCGAGGTGCCCGACTCGCCCGGCGCCTACCACCCCGTCGTCGCCCTGGGCAGCGTCGACGAGACCAACCCGGCCGCCCGCGAGGAGCTGTTTGGGCCCGTCGCCGCGATCATGACCGTGCGCGACGAGGCCCACGCCGTCGCCGTCGCCAACCGCAGCGACTACGGCCTGGGGGCCGCGGTGTTCAGCCGCGACGTCGAGCGCGCCGAGGCGATCGCTCGGGACCAGCTCGACGCGGGGGCTTGCTTCGTCAACGGGATGGTCCGCTCGGATCCGCGGGTGCCCTTTGGCGGGGTGAAAGACAGCGGGTACGGGCGCGAGCTCGGGCGCCACGGGATGCTCGAGTGGGTGAACGCGAAGACGGTCTGGGTGGATTGAGTAGAAGCAGAGGCTTCGGGCGTTGGACTGAGGTCGGCGGGGCTCCGGCGGTGCGCCGCGGCCTGTTCGGCGGGCTGTGTGCGGGGGGTTGTCCGGCTCCTGCTGTTGTGCGGAGGGGTGTCCGGCTGCCGCTGCATGCGGCGGGGGGTGTCCGGCTGCCGCTGCATGCGGTGGGATTCTCCAAACACTGCTGCATGCAGCCCGGGTTTGAGAACAGGCTATTTTTCCCCATGAGGTGCTATCGGGAGGCCCTCGACAGCGTCCGCCCCGACGATGAATCGTGCTCGCTTCGCTGCGCGCGATTCATCCACCTCACGCTCGCTTCGCTCGCTGCGGCTCCGGTCATGGGGCGGCGAGTAGAAATGTTTTGGCGGGGGTGAAGTGCGCTGGTGGTGGCTCGACCCCTGCTGCAGGCAGTTCAGGTCCAAGCGCAACTCGTTCGAGACCCCAGCATTCAACTTGCGTACCCCGAGCAGGCCGCTCGGCGGGAGGGGTCCCTGCGACGAGCACCGAGCCGCCTACAACCTTGGAAGAGCAACGGGATGTGGCTCGGCTCGAGCGCAGGAGTGGGGAGGAGCCCGCCGAATAGGCCGCGGTGCACCGTCGGAGCCAACCAAGCACCGCAGACCAACACCTGCGATCCATGTAAACCAGCACGAACATCCACCCTCAAGCAGCGAGCGTCGTCGCAATCGCCTCATCGAGCGGCGTCGCCCCAACCCCGAAGGTCCGGCGAAAGTCCCCATCGTCCAACACGTAGGGCACCTCGAACTGGTAGGTCATCTCCGCTACCGCCCGCATCAACGACGACACCGTCCCGAGCACCCGCAGCACCCAACCGGGGATCCCCCACACCCGCAGGCGAACCCCCGCCGCCTCGGCGAAGCGCTCGAGCAGCTCCCGCGTCCGCAGCTTGGCCGCCGTCGGCAAATGCCACACGCGCCCCGGCGCCCGCGGATCGCAGCCCAGCACCATCAGCCCCCGGGCGACGTCCGGCGAGTAGGTGTAGGCGTGCGGCATGTCCGGGTCCCCGAAGATGTAGGCCGTCCCGCCCTCGCGCAGCGCCTTCAACACGTCCGGCCGAAACACGGCGGCGTTGGGCGTGTCCGGGCCAAAGAAGTCCGACGCGCGCCCGATCGCCACCTCGAGCTCGCCGCGTCGATGCATCGCCAGGAGCTCTTGGCTGAGCTCTCGGCGCAGCTCGCCCTTGCTGCTGCACGGCCGCTCCGGCGTGGCCTCGTCGAAGGGCGCGGTCGGAGGCTTGCCGTAGGCGTAGAGGTTGTCGAGCTGGACCAGGCGCGCCCCGGCTCGGGCAGCTGCGGCCCAGATCGCCCGGTAGAGCGGCTCGATCACCCCGGCCCAGCCCGCGTAGTCGCTGGGGTTGGCGCAGTTGTAGACCGCGACCGCCCCGGCGCAGGCCCGATCCATGAACGCCTCGTCCTTGGCGTCACCGCGCAGCCACTCGACCCCCGGGATGGCTGGGCCCGCGGGCCCTCGGCGCAGCAGGCGAACCCGGGCGCCCCGCTCGGCGAGCAGGCGGGCGAGCTGGGTGCCGATCTGGCCGGCGCCGACGACCACGTGGAGCTCGCCTTGGCGGGGCCCAGGGCCGGAGTTGGAAGCAATCTTGGAAGAGGCGACGTCGTGCTCGAGAGCCATGTCCAGAGCATGGCGCTTGCACTCGCGCCGTCAAAGTCGAGATATGGCAAGCTTTGCTTGCAAAAATGCAAGCTCGGAAATCTCGCTCGAATCGGCCCTCCCGCGACCTCGACGACCTGCGCTGGGACGACGCCCGCCTGTTCCTCGCGCTGTGGCGCGGGGGCTCGCTCAAGGCCGCCGCCGAGCAGCTCGCGGTCAACGTGTCCACGGTCTCCCGGCGGCTCACGGCCCTCGAAGAGCGCATGGACGCGCGGCTGTTCGATCGCACCCGAGAGGGGGCCCTGCCCACGGCCGCGGCCGCGCGCCTCGTGCCCTTCGCCGAGGGCATGGAGCAGGCCGCGGTCGGCTTCGCCCGGGGCCTCGACGAGTTCGAGACCGAGGCCGCCGGGACCGTGCGCCTGGCCGCGCCGCCGGGCCTGGTCGACCACTTCCTCGCCGCCGCCTTGCCCGAGCTGTTCGCCCGCCACCCCAAGCTCCGGATCGAGCTGCCCTCGAGCGTGGGCTACCTCGACCTCGGGCGCCGCGAGGCCGACGTCGCCCTGCGCAGCGTCCGACCCACGACCGGGGACGTGGTCGCGCGCCGCCTACTCGTGGCGGGCTGGGTGCTCATGGCCAGCCCCGCCTACGCGCGCGCGCTCGGGCGCCTGCGCCGGGCTGACCGCGCCCACTGGCTGACCTGGGGCGAGGAGCTCGCCAACCTCCCGGACGCGCGCTGGGTCCACGCCGAGGTGCCGCCCGAGCGCGTGCGGCTGCGCTCCAACGGGATGACCGGGCTCATCGAGGCCGCCCGGGCCGGGCTCGGCGTGCTGATCTTGCCCGCGCCATACCGCCGCCTAGACGGCCTAGAGGTGGTCGCGTGCACGCCCAAGCTGCGCGCGAGCCTGGCGACGATCCCCAACTCCGAGCTGTGGATCGCCGGGCACCGGGCCAACCGCGAGGTCCCGCGCATCGCCGCGGTCTGGGACTGGCTCGTCGAGCTGTTCGAAGACGCCAGCTGAAGTCGCCCGAGCTCAGGGCCGATCCGAGTTGATCAGGGTTGATCAGGGTTGATCAGGGTTGATCAGGGTTGATCAGGGTCGATCCTGGTCGATGGCCCCGCCGGCGACCTGGGCGAGCACGGAGACCACGTGGCCGAGCATGGCGAAGCGCGGGTCCTGGGTGGAGCCCTTTTTGTAGCGCGCGTAGATCTGCTGGATGATGACCGCGATCTTGAACAGGCCGAACACGCGGTAGTAGGTCGCGTTGCCGACCTGGACGCCGCTGCGCTCCTCGTAGCGGGCGACGAGCTCGGCCCGGGACAGGCTGCCCGGGGCGTAGGTCGGGCCAAAGGCGAGGGCGTGGAGCTGCTCGTCGTCGTGGGTCTCGACCCAGTAGCCCAAGGTCGTGCCCAGGTCCATGCGCGGGCTGCCGATCGTGGCCATCTCCCAGTCGAGCACGGCGATGATCCGCGCCGGGTCCTCGGGGTCGAGGACGACGTTGTCGTATTTGTAATCGTTGTGGATCAGCGCCGCGTCGGCGTCGGCGTCGGCGGGCAGCTCCGCGGCGAGCCAGGCGGCGACCTGGTCCATCAGCGGCAGCGCGTCGGTCTGCGCCTTTTGCCAGCGCCGGGTCCAGCCCTCGACCTGACGCCGGGCGTAGCCCTCGGGGCGGCCGAGCTCGCCGAGCCCGATGCCCGCGTAGTCGATGCGGTGCAGGTCCGCGAGGCCGTCGATGAGCGCGGTGCTCAGCGCCTTCGCCCCGGCCTCGTCGAGGGCCATGCCCTTGGGCAAGCGCCGCCGGATGATGATCCCGCGGCGCCGCTCCATGACGTAAAAGGGCGCCCCGATCACGGACTCGTCCTCGCAGTAGGCCCAGGGCTCGGGCGCGAGGGGGTAGACGGGGGCGAGGGTCGAGAGCACGCGGTGCTCCCGGCCCATGTCGTGGCCGCTCTTGACGGTGTTGCCGAAGGGCGGGCGGCGGAGCACGAGCTCGTGCGCGCCGATTTGGATCATGTAGGTCAGGTTGGAGTAGCCGCTGGGGAACTGCTGGACCTCGACGGCCGCGTCCTTGGCCTCGCCGAGGCGCTCGGCCACGCCGGGCTGGGCGCGCAGCCACGCCCCGAGGGCCTCGAGGTCGAGACCCTCGCCCTCGCGCACGTCCTTGGCCCGATCGATGAGCGCTTCGTTCCCCCTGGGCTCGCTGGGCCCGCCCGCCTCGCTCACTTGTCGCCCTCCCGCGCCGCGGCCTTGCGCGCCAGGGCGACGGCCCGCGGATCCATGCCGTAGGTCTTGAGCACCTCCCGGGCGACCACGGACTTGTGGACCTCGTCGGGGCCGTCGTAGATCTGCGCGCCCCGCTCGTGGCGGTAGAAGAAGCTGAGCACGGTGTCGTCGGTGATGCCGAGGGCGCCGTGGGTCTGGATGGCGCGCTCGAGCACGTTGCGTAGGATCTTGGCGACGTGGAACTTGATGGCCGAGACCTCGACCCGGGCCGCCTTTTGCCCGACGGCGTCGATGCGCCAGGCGGCGTAGAGCACGGCCAGGCGCGCCGAGTCGATCTCGGCCCGGCTCTCGGCGATCCAGTTTTGGATCGTCTGCTTCTCGCCCAGGAACTTGCCCGGCGAGAGCTCCCGCGTGGCCGCGCGCTCGCACATCATCGAGAAGGCCCGGTCGCAGATCCCCAGCCAGCGCATGCAGTGGTGGATGCGGCCGGGCCCCAGGCGCGCCTGGGCGATGAAAAAGCCCGCCCCCGGCATGCCGAGCATGTTGGTCACGGGCACCTTGCAGTCGTCGAAGCGGACCTCGGCGTGGCTGGCCCAGCCGCTCCCGGCCTCGCCCATGATCGGGATGTTGCGGACCAGCGTGAACCCGGGGGTGTCCGTGGGCACGATGATCATCGAGGCGCGCTCGTGGGGCGCGGCGTCGGGCTCGGTCACGGCCATGACGATGGCGAAGGCGGCCCCGTCGGCGGCGGTCGTGAACCACTTGTGCCCGTCGAGGGTGATCGTGTCGCCCTCGACGCGGGCGCGGGTCTCGAGCCACACGGGGTTGCTGCCCGCCCGGCCCGGCTCGGTCATCGCAAAGCACGAGCGGGTCTCGCCGGCGAGCAAGGGCTCGAGGAAGGTCTCGCGCTGGGCCTTGGTCCCGTACTCGGCGAGGATCTCCATGTTGCCGGCGTCCGGGGCCTGGCAGTTGAAGGCGTAGTGGCCCAGGGGGCTGCGCCCGAGCACCTCGCTGACCAGGCCGTGCTCGAGCAGGCTCAGGCCCATGCCGCCGTGGCGCTCGCTCATCTGCGGCAGCCACAAGCCGGCGGCCTTGGCCTTGGCGCGGACCTCGACCATGCGCGCCTCCACGGCCGAGAAGTCGTCGGCCTCGTGGAAGGCGGCCTCGACGGGGATGACGTGGGCATCGACGAACTCGCGCATGCGCGCGAGGATCGGCGTCAGGGACTCGGGGATCGCGAAATCCATGGGCGGCGAGTCTACCAGTCCGGCGATCGATTCTCGGGGAACCAATTGCCCGCGCGAGACGTCGCTAAGACCATGCGCTCTACCCTTTGTGCCGGCGTGTCGATGCTCGTTGCGATGGCAGCCGCGGTAGTCGGGGGAATCCCCGCGGCCGCGGCTGCGGACTTTCACGACTACACCCTCGGGGACTTCTACTCCCTGGCGAAGGTCGAGGAGTCCGTCGTCCACGACAGCAGCGAGGCCGTCGTCCGCTTCCCCACGGCCTCGGGCTTCTTCGTCGATCCCGACGGGCTGATCCTGACCAACCACCACGTGTACGAGAGCTTCGGCGACTCCGGCCGGGTGTGGCGGCGATGGGTCGGCGACGGCAGCGAACAGGCCCTGGAGGTCGAGCTGGTCACCCGCGACCGCGAGCACGACGTGGCGCTCTACCGGGTGACCGACCCCGCCAAAGCAGGGCCCTTCCCCTTTCTGGAGCTGCGCGACACCCCGGTACACCACGGCGAGGCCGTGTTCGTCCTCGGCCACCCGCGGGGCAAGCCCCTGCGCGCCTCCTTTGGGACAATTTTGGCCGACGAGCTGACCATCGGTGGGCGACCGTCGATCGAGTACAGCGCCCAGACCTGGTGGGGCTCGTCGGGCTCGCCGGTGATCGACGAGCAAGGTCGCGCCGTCGCCATCCACTGGGGCTGGGACTCCAAGGGCGTGTCGAACGGGCGGCTGACCGGCGTGCCCGCGGTCAAGATCACCGACCTGCCAGGCTTCACCGCCCTCGGCCGCGCCGACGCGCCGCCCACCCTGCGCCCGAGCGAGTGCGACGCCCACGGCTGGGCCCTGCGCTCGAACATGGTCCGCGAGGCCGCGCGCCAAAACGACTCGGGCAAGTGGCTCGACCAGGTCGAGGTCCGCGCCCTGCACCCCACGCCCGGCTGCGCAGATCAACTCGACAGCGTCACCTATACGCTGCACCCGACCTTCGCCGACCCCGTCGAGACCCTCGACGGCGACGCGGCGCTGACCCTCTACACCTGGGGCTCCTTCGACGCGACGGTGAAGGTCCGCCTCGACGACGGCGGGAGCGTCACCTTCGTCGATCGCGTGAGCTGGAAGTAGGGCTCAGCGATGGGTCCACTCGCCCATGGGCAGGTGGGCGACCTCGTTGAAGCCGTCCAGGGTCACGCGCGCGCCGCTATAGATGACCCGGGTGATCGAGGCGTTGTAGACCCGCCAGGCCTGGCGAAAGGCGACCAGCGGCGGGAGCTCGAGGACCTGCTCGAGGATCACGGCGATCGGCCCCACGGAGGTGAACAGCGCGACCTCTCCCTTGGCGCTCGCCCGCAGCTCGGCGAAGCTCTCGACCACGCGGCCGTGGAAGCTCGACCAGCTCTCGACGCCCTCGAGCTCGCCAGACTCCGACAGCTCGTCGAGCTCGCCGGCGATCCACCGGGCCATGACGGCCTCGAACATGCGCTGCCAGTCCCGGGAGCGCGCGGCCTTGGGCTGGCTCGTGTCCATGGCTCGGGTCGCCAGGGGCGTGAGCGCGGCGGCCCACTCGGGCACGGTCCCGCCTCGCTGGCCGCGGCGAGCCAGCGCGCCCATGGTCTGGACCACGAGGGCCTGGCCGTCGTGCTCGTCGAAGCCGGGGAGCTCGACGGGCTGGGGGAAGGGCAGCGAAGCCGCGCCGAAGCCCTCGGCGACGCCTGCGGCGGTGTCGTGGTGGCGACGCGCCGGACCGGTGAACACGGCATCAAAACCTCCGGGCGCGCCCTCGGTACTCCGCGCGGCGGCCCACGCCCGGCCCAGGCGCGCCGCTTGGCTGCGACCGCGCTCGGACAGCTCGTCGTAGTTCGCAGCGAACATCGAGGCCTGGGCGTGACGGACGACGTGAAGGACGGACACGCCCGGACTGTACCCTCGCGCGAGCGGCGACGGTCGGCCGCGCTAAGCTGATCGAGTGAGCCTCGCCGCACCGCTGCTCGCGTGCCTGCTCGCGCTGGGTCCTGCGCAGGCCGCCGAGCCGAGTCCGTCAAACTCGAGCTCGAACGACGAGGCGACGACCGTGGCCGAGGCGGAGGCCGACCATGGCGAGGAAGACTGGGCGATCGGCGGCGGCTGGCTAACCCTGACGCCCGCGGCCCTTGGGCTCCCCGCGGGCGCGGCCTCGGACACCGCCAACTTTCGCTCGGCGGTCTCGGGCGGCTACCGCTGGGGCTTCTCCGCCGGCTTCGCCCTCGCCCTGCGCCAAGGTTGGGTGCTCGGCTTCGCCGGCGCCTTCGACCAGGCGATCTGGCAGTTCCGCAACGCCGAGCCCGGGGGCTACGTGCTGTGCTTCCGCGGCGGCTGCTACGGCTGGACCGAGCGCGTCCAGGGCCACTTGATGCGCGCGGGGGTGAAGGTCCGGGTCGGCTGGACCCGCCGCCGCTTCCTCGCTTGGGCCACGGTCGACCCCCACATCGCCATCTCGGGCCTGCGCCTGGACTGCCAGGACAGCCGCCAAGCGCACTGCGATCGCCGCGAGCGGGACGTGGGGGCGGGCCTCGGCGGCGGCCTGGCCCTCGCCTATCGCGTCACCCCGCGCTTTGCTCTGGGTCTCGAAGGAGGGCTGTCTCACAGCTGGCTGCAAGAGCGCGACGACCCCTTCCGGGCCATCCGAACCTGGGATCTGGCCGCCATCACGGCCGTGCGCTTTTGACGGGCCCTGGCTCGGCAGCCCGAGCAGCCGCGCCCGCCCTACCCCAGTTCGGGCTGCAAGACCCCGACTGGGCCCGCACGCTTTGCGTGCGGCCTTCAATCTGTGGCCCGCGAGCTGCTACATTCCCGAGCCATGACCACCCGCGGTCTCTCTGTGCTCACCGCTGCCTTGGCTTTCACGGCTCTGACCCTGGCCGCCTGCGGCCCCACCTCCAACAAGAACGAGCCGCGTCGCGTCAGCCGCAACGCGACCCTGGACAGCGACGCCCCGAGCTCGCTGTCCAACGTGGAGTTCGTCGAGAGCGAGCGCGACGGCGACCCGGCCGTGGTCGGCTGCGCCGACGGGCAGCGCGAGGGCTTCGCAGACCTCAACAAGTTCCCGACCATCGCCGGCTGCCTCGGCGTGTGGGACGGCGAGATGAACCTGCGCAAGGGCAAGACGAGCAAGACCTGCGGCGACGACCTCGACGTGTGCAGCTCGCCCGCCGACGTGTGCGCCCCGGGCTGGCACCTGTGCGCCCGCAACGGTGACTACCACGACCTCGCCGATCGCATCAGCGACAAGCAATGCCTCGAGGACGCCGGCCCCGGCAAGTTCGTCGCCGCGATCAGCCACGTCAAGAAGAAGGGCGAGTGCCCCGACCCGCCCGCCGACAACACCCGCTACCCCTGCCTCGACGAGGGCTTCGGCGCCGAGCCGGTGTGCTGCGGCGAGGGCTGCCGCGTCGGCGGCTGCAAGAACGCGGTCTGGGAGGGCAACACCGCGATCTCCGTGGGCAAGGCCGAGGGCTGCTCGACCGTCAGCTCCGAGCGCAACGGCGGCATCTTGTGCTGCAAGGACGCCGACTC
The DNA here is from genome assembly GCF_000170895.1 of Plesiocystis pacifica SIR-1. Lineage (GTDB taxonomy): Bacteria > Myxococcota_A > Polyangia > Nannocystales > Nannocystaceae > Plesiocystis > Plesiocystis pacifica. Next base: position 98,152 of record NZ_ABCS01000016.1, read on the forward strand.
GGCGCCCCGCCCTGCTCCGGTCCCCCGCCCCTCCGTCGAGCCGGCCGCGACCGGCGGCGGCACGGCGGGCACTGGCGGTGACGCGCCCGCGGCCGACACCGCCCCGAGCGACGCGGCCAAGCCCGCGCCGGCCAAGGTCGAGGGGCCCCGGGACGCCGCTGGCGGGCCGGCCAAGAAGGACGGGTAAGCCCGCCGGCCCAGCCTCCCCGGGCCAGGCACAAAAAAAGAAGTCGCCCGAATGGGGCGACTTCTTTTTTGCGTCCGGCTCAGCCGGAGACCCACTACAGGTAGTTCTCGACGTAGAACAGCGCCTGGTAAGCGTTGTCGTTGGGCGTCGGGTACTTCCAGTACTCGACCTTGAGCTCGGGATCGAGGAGGAAGATGAAGGGGTACTGGCCGCCGTTGAACAGGTTGCGGACGCCCTGGGTGTCGTCCACGAACAGCGGGATCTTGGAGTCGGGGTGGCTCTGGTACCACGACTGCGCGTCGCCCAGCGCAGGCGCGCCGCCGCCGGAGTTCTCGACGATGAAGGTCACCCACCAGATCACGAACTCGTCGACCTTTTCAGGCACCGAGGGGTAGTTCTGCTCGAAGTAGGCCGTGGCGTCGTTGGGCACGCCCGCGACCCAGTCGGCCAGGTTGTGGCAGGGCCCGCACCACATCGCCGACATGTCGACGAGGAAGAAGGAGGGCTGGCCGTCCGCGTTGTAGTCCGAGTTGGCGAAGTCGTAGAAGTCGACGAGGTCGCCGTGCTGATCGAGGAACTCGGCGCGCGGGAAGGGGCTGCCCTTGGCCGTGGTCGAGGTCCCGAAGCTGCCCTGCTCGAGCTCGTCCTTGTCGGGGTTGTAGGGCCAGTAGCCGTGGTAGATGCGGTCGCTCGCGTCGAGGGGGTCGGTGCCCTCGTTGACCTCCCAGCCGTCCCAGTAGTTGTCGTTGTCCGAGTCCTTGTCGTTGGGATCGGTGCCGAGCTCGGCCTCCTGGGCGTCGGTCAGGCCGTCCTGGTCGCTGTCGGGGTCCGCGGGGGTCTCTCCACCCTCGTCGGCTCCGTCGTCCGTGCCGTCCGCGCCATCCTCGGCGCCGTCGATGGGTTCCTCCTCCACGCACGCGAAGGCGGTCAGCGAGAGCGAAGCAGTCAGAGCGATTAGGGGGATTCGAGAGAACTTCACGGACATCTCCAATGGTGGACTCGGGGCCAGCGACCCGAACGTCGGCGATAGTAACAGGCATCGCGACGAAATGTGATGGCGGTGCATCCGCCCTCTTCAAAAAGGTGGTGACCATTCGAAGGTGCGCTGATTGGTGTGGGTGTCCAAGCGCGACGCGTCATTGCCGACGATCGTTACTCACGAGCGCACTTTGCGTTGCTCGGGCCCGTAGCTGGAACAGTCGCGCCCCGTGCCGAGGGTCCTGCCGCGGGTCGTGCCCGAGTCGGAAGTCGAGTCCACACAGCGTGTACTCTGAGCGCATCCATGAGCGCCGCGCCCCTCGACTCCCTCGCCGCGTGCCTCTGCGTCCTCGGGATTGCGGGCTGTCCTGGGCAAGAACCGGGTTCCGAGGACGATGCGCAGGGCGACGACTCGACGAGCGCCGATTCGGACCCCGGCTCTGGCGCGCCCGAGCTCAGCCTCGAGCCCGCCGAGGTCGCGTGGATCCTCGACTGGGAGGCGGGTCAGGCGAGCTTCGACGAGGAGACGGGGAGCTGGGAGGTAACAAACGATCTCGGCTACGCGATTCACCTCGAAAGCGGCTGGGTCGCCAGCTACGCGGTCTCTCTGACCCCCTGCGCAGGTGCGCTGCCGGGCTCTCTCCCGCTGGAGTCGGGCCGGCGTAGCCGTGCGTCCCTAGCGACCGGCGACACCCTCGCCCGACCCCAGGGTGGACACCCCGGAGACACGGACCCCTCGGCCTGGGTCTTCGAGCTGTTCGAGCGCACCCACGAGCCCGGGCCGATCCCGACCTACGCCGACCCCCTGGCGATCGAGGGCGACGTCTACTGCGGCGGCCACTACGTCATCGCGCCCTCGCTCGCCGCCGAGCAGGCCGCGATCCAAGACGGCGACGACGACCCCGAGCTCGTCGCCGCGTCCTTGTTCATGCGCGGGAGCTGGATCGAGCCCGGGGGCACCGAGCCGGTGCCCTTCTCACTCCGCGACGAGCAGGCCTACGGCAAGCTCCACGACATCGCCGAGAGCTTCGAGATCGCCCCCACGGCGACACCCGGTGAGCTCATGGAGGTCCGCCTCGTCCGGCACGTGGACGCGATCTTCGACGGCGTGGACTTCGCGACCATGAGCGACGCCGACGCGAGCTGGCAGGTCCTGCGCAACCTCACGACGCAGCTGCACTTCGAGGTCTCGGGCTAAAAGCGCAGCACCAGGCCGGCCTGGCCGCCTCGCTTGCCCACCCCGAAGGTGGGCGTCATCTGGAGCCGCGCGGTCTCGGGCAAGCCCCAGGCCTTCTTGAACGCGGCGTGGCGCTTCTTGGACACGGAGATCATCGCGCCGCCAGCCCCGAGCATGGCCAGGCCTGGCAGCAGCGTCGGCAGGTTGATGTGCAGCCCCGAGGGGTAGATGGCCAGCATGCTGATGCCGGTCAGGGTGAGCACCGAGCCGGCGCCGACGAGCACCACGCCCGCGCCGAGCAGACCGCGACCGTCCTCCGTGGGTCGATCGCCGAGGGCCCCGACGCCCTTGCGGTAGGTCGAGGGCGTGTAGCCGTCCATGCGCAGGCGGACCCCGGCGACGTCGGCCTTGGGCACGGACACGAGGGTCCCGTCTGCCGAGCGCGCGATCGCCAGCTCCGTCGGCGACTGGGCCACGAGGGCGCCGGTGACCGACTGGCTGTTGTTCATGGCCAGGCTGATCTCGGTGTTCATCAGCCCCTCCCACAGCACCTCGCCGGTGAGCGAGAGGGCCTCGGGGCTCGGGGTGGGCGGCGGCGCGACCGTGGGCGCGGGCGCGGGCGCGGCTGCGGACTCGGCAGGGACCTCGCCTTCGGCAGGAGCCGGCGTCGCGCTGGGCTCGTCGGGCAGCGCGGGCGCGTCAGCCTCGAGCTCTCCCGTGACCACGGCGCCCGTCAGCGTGGGCGCCCCCGCGATCGCTGCCGTGGGCGCGAGCACCACCGGCAGCGCGGCTGCGGCCGCGAGCACCCGGATCCACCGACCCGCGGTCGAGCCCGAGCGCGCGAGGCCTTCGCCGATCACCACGCACTCGCCGGCGACCTCGGACTCGATGCGCCAGTCCTCGGTGGACACAGCCGCGTCGGGGGTCCACGGCGCCAGGGGGATCCGCGCCCGGCTCAGGGCGCTGGTGTGGACCGCCACCGCCTCGCTCAGCTGCATCTGCGCGAGCTGCTGGCGCGCGATGTGATCGGCGATCATCAGTTCGCCGAGGGCGGTCGCTCGCGTCCGCGCGCGCACCTTGGGGTCGCGGGCGCAGGGGCGTTGGAAGTCGGCCAAGGTCGCGGCGACGGCCTCGGGGTGGGCCTCCCAGCGCGCGTCGCTGGCTCGCAGGTCGAGGCAGGGGGCTTGATCTTCGTGAAAGCGCGTCATCTCGAGCTCCTCCCTCAGCTAAAAGCGCAGCACCAGGCCAGCCTGGCCGCCGTTGCGGCCGACGTTGATGGTCGGCGTGAGCTCGACCTTGGACATGTCCGGCAGGCCCCAGGCCTTGTTGTAGAGCGCCCGCTTTTTCTTGGCGCCGCGGACCAACACCGCGCCGCCGATGACCGTCGCGGCCCCAGGCAAGAGCAGGGGCAGGGCGATGTAGAAGGTGTAGGGCGAGGTCGCCAGCAGCACCGTGCCGGCCAGGGCCGCCACGCCGCCGAAGCTCAGCATGATCGCCCCGCCGACGACCATGCCGCGCCCGGACTCGCGGGTCTTGGGCAGCTCGTCGCCGCCGCCCGCCGACTTCGAAGCTCCCGCGCCGGCGCTTGGCTTGACCCGGACGCCCCCGACGTCGGCCTTGGGCACGGCGACGATCGTCCCGTCGCTCGCCCGGGCCAGGGCGATCTGCCGATCCGACTGGGCCACGACGACCCCCGAGAGGGTCTGGCCGTTCTTCATGTCGAGGGTGACCCGCTTGTGGCTCAGGCCGTCCCAGACCGCGCGGCTCGTCAGCGAGAGCGAGCTCCCGGTCACCCGGGGCGCTGGCGCAGCCGCGGCTGGAGCCGGGTCCGGAGTCGTCGCGGGGTCCATGGTCGGCGCCTCCGTCGTGGCGGGCGTCTCGGGCTGGGCCGGCGCGTCCGTGTCGGCGGCGTCCGCCGCGGGGGCGGGCGCCGGGCCTTCGACCCCGCCCTCGCCCGCGTGGGCCAGGGTCGGCGCGAGGGCCAGGGGCAGCACGCTCGCCGCGATCACCATGCCCCGCCGGATCCGGACCGCCATCGCCACCAGGCCCGACGCCTCGACCTCCTCGGCCGAGGGCAGCAGCTCGGCCGCCAGCTCCTCGCGGTGGTTCCAGTCCGCCGTGGGCGGCACCAGAGGCTGCGGACCCACGGGGATCTCGAAGCGCGCCAGCTCGCAGCTGATGAACTGGCGCGCGAGCGTGCCTGCAGACGAAGAAGTCGCGGGCGACCCGATCGGCGACCAGCGCCTCGACCAGGCCCACGGCGCCCTGGACGGGCTGGGCCGACCGCGGGACGGGGCGGGCGAAGTCGGTCAGGGTCGAGTCGGCGTCGATCCACTCTGCCTCTCGGCAGCGCAGCGACAACGCGAGCTCGGGGGAAGTCTCGGGCAAGCAGTTGGCAGGCATGAGGGTCGTCCGACGGCGTCGTCGCTAGTCTAACGCGTCGCGGATCGGTTCAGGGTGCCGATGTGATCATTCCCTGGCTTCGCCCTCGTGGCTGGAGAGCAGGCTCTGGGCCGCCGCCACCCGGGCGGACGCCTCGTGGGCGAGCAGGCGCGGCCGCAGGGCCCGATCGGTCTCGTTGAGCTTGGCCAGAAAACTCGCCGACAGGGCCTCGGCACGGTGGATGTGGTCGTAGAGCTCGTCGAAGACCTCGGCGAACTCGGCCTCGATGTCCGGCGTTGGGGCGCTTTTGCCCTGGGTCTTGTGCCGGGGCCGGACCGCCTCGATGGCCCCCTTTCGCTCCCCCCGGCCGAGCCAGCGCAGGACCTCGTCGATGGCCTTGTCCGGATCGTCGAGCAGGGACTGGTAGGAGCACACGTGGGCGGCGTAGCGCCGGGTGGCGATGTCCCGGAGCAAGGCGAAGTTGTCGACCCACCACTCGAGCGCCGGGGGCAGCTGCTCGCGGAACAGCTCGTCTTGCGGCTCGAGGCCCATCGCCTCGCGGTACATGGTCTGCAAGCGCTCGCGCGAGGCACAAAACTCCCGCCACTCGCGGACCGTGCCGACGACCCGATCGAGGTAGGCCAGGTCGCTGCGGACCAGCCCGGGGATCATCACCTTGACGGCGTGGAAGGTGGTTTGCTCCGGGAACAAGAACGCGCCGGTGAGCGGGTGCGGGTTGGTCCGGTAGTAGATGCCGCCGAGGAGCTGGGACTCCCAAAAGCCGTCGGGGTTGGCCTGGGCGATGAGCTCGCGCCAGTCCCCGGGGAAGGGCTCGCCGATGGCCTCGAAGCCGGCCCCGACGAGGATCTGCATCCACATGGAAGTGCCCGAGCGGGGCGTGCCTGTGACGACGAGCATCGCCGGCACTCTACCCGAAGCGCGCGCTCCCTGGGTCCAAGGCGCGCCGACCGACCCCCGCCGAAGCTGGCCGAAGCGGTCGAAGTAGTCGACCTCGCCGGGCCTTCGCGCCTACCATGATCCCCGTCGAGCTCGCCATGTCCACGCCCCCCCGCACCCCCTCCGCCTCCCGGGCCCGCGCCGGCGCCCGCACCCTCGTGGGCCTGAGCCTGCTCGCCCTGACCGCGTGCCAGCCCAAGGTCCGCTACGCCGACAGCGTCGACGTCAAATTCGACCTGCGCCTCAGCGACCGCTTCGACGACCGCCTCAGCCCGCCCTACGTCCTGGGCTCGAGCTTCACCGTCTACGTCTACGACCGGGCCGAGCGCACCGACCTCAACGGCTGGGAGCTGCGCACCAACGTGCCCGGGGTGATCACCATCGACGATCAGTTCATCGACGAGGAGGACATCAACGAGGACGACAACTCGAACACCCGCTCCGACGTCATCGTCGCCGACGTGTTCGCGGCCGGCGAGGGCAGCGTGGTGCTCGAGGTCTACGACGACGCGGGGGCCTACGTGCGCGGGATCGAGGTCGAGGTGCTCCAGCCCGACGACTTCACCCTCCGCGCCGCCGGGCCGCTGTTCCTGCGCGACGAGGACCGGGCGCCCTCCGAGGTCGACGCGAGCCCCCAGGTGCTCAGCGGCGGCACGGCGACCTTCGAGGTCGAGTGGTACCGCGACGGGCAGCGCCTCTACGGCGCGGGCGCGCTGGAGCCGACCTCCGAGTCCGAGGGCGTGTCCGACCTGTGGTCGCGGCGGAACGTGCTCAGCGAAGACCGGGACTGGATGACCCTGACCGCGACCCCGGCCATGGGCGGCACGATCGCCCCCGTCGATATCCGAGCCAACGGCGAGGTCATCGGCACCGTCGAGTTCGAGCTCGAGGACTCCGAGACCATCGACCACCTGACCCTCACCGGCCAGAGCGAGTCCGGGCGCGAGGACGACGACAAGCTCGTGGTCCTCGCCCAGGCCCTCGACGCCGACGACGAGACCATCTGGGGTACCGCCTTCGACTGGGACCTCAACGGCGCCACCGAGCCCGGCGAGGGCGACCTGTTCCGCTACAAGTTCGAGCGCAGCAAGTGGTCCACGCTCGCGGCCAGCTTCGACGGCCAGCGGGTCGAGATGGACATCCAGGGCGTCGAGGGCGTCGTCGACTCCTCGAACAACAGCTTCGAGGACGGCTGCCTGTGCAGCGCCGAGGACCCCAAGGCGCCATGGGGGGGCAGCAGCCTCGCCCTCGGGCTCTTGGTCCTCGCCTACGCGCCCCTTCGCCGGCGCCGGCGCGGCGCCTGACCATCACGGGACAGGCACGCGCATCAGCGCGTAGTGGAAGTTCTCGTAGACCACCTCGATGCCCGGGCGCAGGTCCGCCGGGAAGTGGGCCGGGGCCCGCTCGGCGTGGCGCACCGTGGTCATCACCCAGAAGGTCGAGCCCTTGCCGCGGTGGTCGTCGACGAACTCGCGCAGCTCCTTGCGGTTGGGCTCCATGGACACCCAGATCCGCCGCTTCGAGAAGTAGGTCTCGCCGCGATAGTAGAACCACCAGCTGAGCAGCTTGTCGCCCTTCTCGGCGTGGTCGAAGACGTAGCGCATGGCCGTGCGCTGGGACCAGTTCTCGCTCGTCGCCGGCAGGTAGTCGTCGATGACCCAGGCCGTCGTCAGCAGGCCCGAGAGCACCATCGCGGCCACGGCCGCCCGACCCTGGCGGGCGATCCACAGCAGCAGGCCGACGACGAAGGGGGCGACGCACCAGATCATTCGACCGACCGGGGCCGCGCCCTTTCGCCACATGCCCGTGTAGAGGTAGGTGGTCAGGTGGGCGATCCAGGCCGGCTCCTCGAGGCACTCGCGCACGACCATGAAGGCGATCGCGCAGCCGCCGAGGGCGAAGGCCAGCACCGCGCCGAGGGGGAGGCCGAGGCCCTCTGAAGGCGCCGGCACCTCGCGGGCCTCCTCCGCTTGGCCATCCTCCTTCGCGGGCTTGGGCGGCGGCAGGAGCTGGTGCAGCCACAGCCCCACGAGGGCCGCCAGCGGCGGCAGGCAGGGGACGAGGTAGTGGTAGTACTTGGTGACGCTGTAGGTGATCAGCCCGAAGCTGACGATGAACCACAGGGTCGCCAGGCGGTGGAGCTCGCGGGCCGAGTCGAGGGGTCGGCCGCTGGCGTCGACGGCCAGCTCGCCGTCACCGGGCTCGAGCTCCCGGCGTCGGAACGCGCGCATGGCCGCCCACAGCGCGGGCGGGACCACGGCCGACCACGGCAGCGCGGCCAGGCCCAGGGTGCGCAGGTAAAAGCCAAAGCCGCCCACGGCCTGGTCCTGCTCGCCCGAGGCGAAGCGCGCGAGGTTGTTGACCACGATGAGCTCGTTGACCCAGCGCTCCCCGCGGAAGATCGCCATGGCGTGGTGCCAGGGGAAGCAGGTGACCACGAACAGCACGACGCCGATGGCCAGCTCGCAGCGCCCGCGCCACAGCAGCGAGAGCCGCCCGCTGACCAACATGTGCATGAGGATCAGCAGGCCGATGATGCCCGGCCCGATCATCCCCTTGCCCATGAGCGACAGGCCGCCGGCGATGTAGACCACGCCCATCCACGCCTGGGAGCGCCGGCGCCAGCGCAGGGCGCGGACCAGGACCACGGCGATCAAGCCCCAGTAGATCCACAGCGTGCGCGCGACTTCGTGCAGGTCCGCCAAGGTCGCGGTCTTCTTGCGGTTCCAGCGGGTGACCTTGGCGATGGTGTCCGCGTCGACGACGTGCAGGTGCATGACCGCCAGGGGCACCACCGCGGCGACGACGAAGAGCGCGAAGAACACCCACCACGCCCGGTCCATGGGGACCTCGCGCCAGCCCTTGCCGACGGTCTTCAGCTCCCGCTCGGGCTCGAGCCAGGCCATCGCCCACGCGACCATGGCCAGGGCCACGGGGCCGACGAAGAACATGTCGGTGACGGCCTGGCGGGTGAGGATCGCAAACTGGGGCATGGTCGCGAGCGCGGCCGCGGTCAGCACCCCGGCGCGCCAGTGGACCAGCCGACCCACGCACCAGCCCAGCGCGGCCAGGGTCGCGAAGCCCGCGAGCATGCTCGGCAGGCGCAGGGCGATCTCGGGGATCGGCGAGCGCACCATCTCGTCGGCGGCCCCCGTGCCCACGCCGAACACCTTGAAGCTCAGCGCCATGCACCAAAAAGGCAGGGCGTGCTTCGACGCGAACACGCCCTCGCGCTTGCCCTGGGGGCCGTAGCCCGGGCGCCACCACAGGTCCATGGGGTCCTCGCGGGCGACGATGTTGCGGGCGACCTCGCCGTAGTGGGTCTCCCACGGGTCCCAGGGTCCGCACGCGCCGATCGACGCGAAGTAGATCGCCAGCACGACCATCCCCAGCATCACCGTCCAAAAGGTCTCGGGGCCAAGCTGGCGCAGACGATCGACGAGGGCGGCGCGGCGGGACTCGGACATCGCGGCTGCGGAGTGTACTCTGCCCGCCGATGCGCGAGGACTCTCGACCCGTGGATTATCGCCCCGAGGACGCCCCCGCGTGGGCCCAGCGCCTCGGCAGCGCGGACGTGGCCGCCGCCGCCGAGCGCATCTCGGGCCGCGTCGTTCGCACACCGACGATCCGGAGCCCGCGCCTCGATGCCCTCGCCAGCGCGCCCGTCGAGCTCTTCCTCAAGGCCGAGAACATGCAGCGGATCGGGGCGTTCAAAGCCCGCGGAGCCATGCACGCCGTCGGCCGCCTCGACCCCAGCGATCGCGCCCGCGGCGTGATCACCTTCAGCTCTGGCAACCACGCCCAGGCCGTCGCCCTCGCGGCCCGCGAGTTCGGCGTCCCGGCGACCATCGCCATGCCCGTCGACGCGCCCAAGGTGAAGATCGCCGTGGTCCGCGAGCTCGGGGCCAAGATCGTCCTCGCCGGGACGACCTCCGACGACCGCCGCGAGGCCGCCTACGCGATCCAGGCCGAGACCGGGGGCGCGATGATCCAGCCCTTCGACCACCCCGACATCGTGTGCGGCCAGGGCACGGCCACGCGGGAGCTGCTCGCCGACGCCGGTGAAGACCTCGACGCGATCATCGTGCCCGTGGGCGGCGGCGGCGTGATCGCGGGGGCCTGCCTGGCCTGTCGCAGCGAGAGCGGCGAAGCGACCACGCCGATCTTCTCCGTCGAGCCCGCGGGCTGCGACGCCCTCGCGGCCAGCCTCGAGGCCGGCGAGCGCGTGCCCGTGCAGCCCGGCCCGACCCTCGCCGACGGCCTCAAGCCCGTGCGCGTCGGCGCCCTCAACTTCGAGATCGCGCGCCGCGACCTGGCCGGGAGCTTCCGCGTCGAAGACGACGAGCTCGGCCGCGCCCTGGTGCAGGTCCTCGCCCGCGCCAAGATCCTCGTCGAGCCCTCGGGGGCCGCCGGCGTCGCCGCTGCCCTGCGCGAGGCCGCTGCCCTGCGCGAGCGCCTCGACGTCGACGATCGGCCCCTGCGCGTGGGCGTGATGCTCACCGGCGGCAACGTCGACCCCGCCCTGGTCGCCGAGCTGATCGAGCGTTGGGGGGAGCAGGCGTGAACGCGCGGGCCCTCGCCCTGGCCGCGGTCTGCCTGGGCGCGCTGACCTTGGCGTGCCCGAGCGAGCCCGAGCGGCCCGCGCCCAAGCAGGCGGACCCGCCGGCCAAACGAGCCGAGGCCGAGGCTGGCGACGCCGAGGCAGACGAGGCCGAGTCCGCCGAGAGCGACACCGGCGACGCCCTGAGCGGGGACGCGGCCCACGTGATCCCCTTCGCCGATCGCACGAGCATGGGCTACCTGCTCCTGTTGCCCCAGAGCCGCGAGCGCCCCGAGCTGCCGAGCCGCGCGTTCTTGCAGGGCCTCGTCCAGCAGCGCTTCCCCAAGCGCCGCCGCGACGGCGAGCTCGACCTGCTGATCACGCTGATCGAGACCGAGCCCCACGCCACGGACTTCGGCACCCTCGACATCGACAGCCTCGCCGCCGAGGCGGGGGACAGCGGCGGCTCACCGGCGGCCGCCGCCGAAGCGCGCGAGCGCGTGTTCGACCTGATCGGCCTGCACCTCGAGCTCGTGCACCTCGGCGTCGGCGAGGACACGACCATCCCCGCCTCGGCGCTCACCGACCCCGTGCTGACCCGCGCGCTCAGCCCCGAGCAGCGCGACTCCCTGCCCGGGCGCAGCTGGGCCCTGTTGCTGCGCGCCGACTACCGCAACCAGTTCGGTGTCCGCGGCCTGCGCTTGCACCAGACCCTCGTGCGCGTGGTCGCCGAGCACTTCGACGCGCTGATCCACGACCCCGACACCCTCGAGACCCTCGACCTCGAGACCTTCGAGGCCAAGCGATTGCGCGCGTCCGCGGGCAACATCGCCGATCAGATCGCGATCGTCCCCTTCCCGGATCCAAAGCGCGAAGGCGGGCTACGCCTGAGCACCCGAGGCATGCGCCGCTTTGGCTGCGTGGACCTGGAGCTCGACGGCCTCGACGCCGACCCCCGCCAGCTCCAGCTCGCCAGCGACCTGCTCGCCGGCCTCGCCCTCGTGCTCGCAAAGGACGCAGAGGTCGATCCCTCGGGCTTCGCCGTAGAGGTGAACGAGGTGATCGATGTGCACGGGAGGGATCTGCGCCAGAGCTACTCGCAACAGGACTATGAGCCGCCCCTTTGCACCGGTTGCCCTGGCGTCGCGCAGGTCCACTTGGTGGAGCGCGCACCCGAGGATCACGATCCCAGGGGCCACGTCGTCGCGCGCGTCGTCGCTCCGCGCGAGCGCAGTGATGCGCCCACCTACGATCACCCACAGTGGATCCGTGAAACCCTCACGGGGATGTTTGGGCCGCCGCCAGCCAACGAGTAGGCCCGCCGAGAGCGCGTAGACCCTTTCGAATTTCGCGCGTTCCAAAGTGCGACATTCGTGTCGTGCTGCTTCCCGCGAAAAGCCACCCTGGTCCGGTGATTGTCCGGTTCAAAGGCTCATGATAGGCAATTGGTCTACTCCTTCTTTCCTTCTCCTAGCCTGACGATTTGATGCCCCCCCAAATCCTCCGCACCCGGCTCCTCGCGGGCTCTGCGTGCTTGCCCCTGCTGCTGTCGCTCGCGTGCTCGAGCACCCTCGACGACGACGACTCCGTCGCCGATGGCTACGGCGACGAGGGCGAGACCCAAGGCGCGGACGAGGGCGAGGACTCGACCGAGACCGGCGACGACACGGGCACGAGCGACGACTCGAGCGAAGCGTCCGACACGGGCGAGGACGACGGCGCGGGCGAGACCGGCCCGACGGATCCGGGCATGCTCGCCGAGGCCTGCGACCCCAACGCGGGCCAGAGCCACGGCTACGACCTCGCCGTCGCCAACCTCGAGCTCGCCCCGGCGCTGGTCCGCGAGGCCGTGCTCTTTGGCGACGGCAAGGTCCCGCGCATTCCCCTGTCGCCGCGCCCTTTCCTCAACCACTTCGACTTTGGCTACGCCCCCTCCCCGGGCGCCTCGCCCAGCCTCAGCGGCCAGCTGTGGCCCGTCGGCCCGGCCAACGCCGAGGGCGTCGAGCGCTACCGCTTCCAGTTCGCCGTCAAGGCCCCCGCGCTCTCGCCCCAGCAGCGCCCGCCCGTGGACCTGGCGATCGTCGTGGACCTGGGCCCGAGCATGGCCGGCGAGCCCCTGGTCCTCGTCGAGGAGGCCCTCGCCGCCATCGAGAGCGCCCTCGGCCCCGGCGACCGCGTGACCTTGATCGCCGCGGGCGAGGAGGCCATGGACCTCGCCGCCGCCGACATCGAGGGCTTCGGCTCCACGCCCCTGACCGGGCTCATCAACCCCGAGGAGGCCTTCGGCTACGCCAAGCTCGAGGCCGCCATCGAGCTCGCCTACGCCAGCCTCGAGAGCCCCTGGTCTGGCGACGAGATCGGCCACCGCCGGGTGCTCTTGCTCAGCAACGGGCACTTCGAGGTCTCCCCCGCCCTCGCCGACACCGTCAGCTCCGCCGCCGCCGAAGATCGCCACCTCGTCAGCGTGGCCACCGGCACCCACGAGCTCTACGCCGACTCGGCCCTGCGCGAGCTCGGTCGCCTCGGGCAGGGCTCGGCCGTGTTCGCGCCGACCGCCGACGCGGTCTGGGCCAAGCTCGCCGACGGCTTCACCGAGCGCATGATCACCGCCGCCCTCGACCTCGAGGTCGAGCTCAGCCTGCCCCCGGGTCTGGCCCTCGCCCCCACCAAGCCCGGAGGCAACGGCACGGGCACGGCGGTCGAGGCCAGCGAGGGCATCCTCGGGGCCAACGGCGCCCTGGTCTTCCACCACGAGCTGCTCGCCTGCGCCGAGCTCGACCCCAACGCCTTCGTCGTCGTCGAGCTCAGCTGGCTCGACCCGACCACCTTCGAGACCGTCGAGACCGACTTCCAGCTGCCCCTCGACGCGATCGGGGAGCCGAGCGCGGCCGGCCTCGAAGCTGCCGCGGCCGTCGCCTACAGCCAGGCCTTGGTCGCCTACCGCGACGCCGAGGGTCCGCCCGGGGACTACGGCCTGATCCTCGACGCGAGCACGATGATCGCCGCCGCCCTCGAGATGAACCCCGAGGACGCGGACCTCATCGAGATGTCCGAGGTGCTCGCTCAGCTCGAGACGGCGCCCTGACCTGGCGCACCAGCTCGATCCGCTCGGCGCGGCTGAACCGGACCCGCTCGACGCGGCGCGGCTGAGCCCGCGGGCGCGCGCGATCGAGGAAGCGCCGGGCCCCGCTGCGCAGCCGCCGACCCTGGCGCGCCGAGAAGCTCGGCGACTCCCCGCGCTTACACGAGCACATCAGGTTGTCGACGTCCTCGTCGTGGCCCAGCCCGAAGGTGTGGCCGATCTCGTGGGCCAAGGTCGTGCGCGGAGCGTTGTGGGCGACGGCCACGTACTCGCGCGCGCGCACCCGCGGCGACAGGCCGTGGTAGCGCCAGTGCATCCCGCTCACGCGCTGGTCGCCGTTGCGCGCCGTCGCCAGCTCGACGCGGTCGACGAAGAACACGTGCACGCTGCCGTCGCGGCGCGCGACCTTGGCCAGGGCCAGGCGCTGGTCGGGGGTCTCGATCGTCGTCGTGTCGCGCAGCTCGACGACCGCCCGGACCCACACGCTCACGCCGTAGCGGGCCAGGGCCGCGTTGGCCTCGCGCACGCAGGCCTCGATGCGCGCGTCGTCGACCACTGCGTTTCCATCTTCGACGGCGACGTGCACCGTCAACGGAACGCGGATCGTCGTCGTCGAGAGCGTCCCCTCCCCTGCCTGCGCCGCCCTCGGAATCAGCGCGCAGATCAGCACCGTGGAGCAAAGCACCACCCACGCGAGCAGGTTCGCGCGCGCGCTCGCAGACCGTGAAATGGGGGTGCCCCGATCGCCGTCGATCGTTTGCACTCTCCGCTCCACACGACCCGTCCCAGACACCCTAATTCGAGTGTGTGAGGATCCAGACGATCCGCAAGCGGCAGCTCGAGTCGCCAGCGGATCGGGGCGCGCGTGTCGTTGGCGTCGCGCGGGCCGCTGACCTAAGCTCGACCCATGTTCCAGTTTGGATCTGCGGCCAAAGCCTCGCCGGAATTCGTCCCCGACGCGGACGCCCGCGACTGGATCGCCGGGGGGATCGTCGACCTCGCTAGCCACCTCGGACCCGCCGCGCGCGAGCCCCACCTGCTCACCGATCCGGCCAAGCTCCATGGCGTACCGCGCGGCGGCACACCCACGGATCTGGACTCCCTCTTCGACATGATCTGCGCCGTCCAGGAGGTCGTCGGCCAGTCCGAAATCGAGCTCACCTTGCTCGAGCTCGACGAGCGCAACCCCGGCCTGCCCGAGTCCTACGTCAGCCTCGGCGACCCCAGCGGGAAGTTGCTCCACACCTTCAAGGGCACCGACGAGTACCTCGTGCTGTTCAGCCCGGCCGCGTTCAAGGTCCGCGAGCTCCTCCTCGCCAGCATCGCCCGGGAGCTCGGCCGCGTCGCCCTCGACGGCGCGGGGCTGCGTCCCGCGAGCGACGAGCCCACGGCCCTGCGCGAGTGGGAGGGCGACGCCGAGCTCGCGGGCGTCCTCCTCGGCATGGGCGTGTGGATCAGCAACGGCGCCTACGTCTACGAGAACGCCTGCTGCGGCGGCGGCTGTGGCATCGACCTGCGCAGCATCCGGGCCGGGCTCTCGCTGCCCGAGGCCTGCTACGCGCTCGCGGTCGACAGCCAGCGCAAGGGGATTCGGCGACGCCACGTGCTGCGGCATCTGTCGCCGACGCAAAAGACGGCGACGCGGCACTGCTGGTCACACGTGGGGGCGGCGACGCCGAAGGCGTTGGCCTCGGCGGGGGCTGACATCGCGCTGGCGTTGGCGCCTTGAGTTTTGGGGTCGTTGAGTCCTGCGTGCTCTTGGGTCCGCTGAGCTCTGCGGCGTGCTCTTGGGCTGGGCTGGTTGAGCCCGTGCTGGTTGCGGCGGGGTTGTCTGGGCACTGCGTGCGGCGGGTTGTCTGGCTACTGCTGCGTGCGGCGGGGTTGTCTGGCTACTGCTGCGTGCGGCGGGGTTCTCTGACCACTGCTGCATGCGGCGGGGTTCTCCGACCACTGCTGCGTGCGGTGGGGTTCTCTGGCTACTGCTGCGTGCGGTGGGGTTGTCTGGGCACTGCTGCGTGCGGTGGGGTTCTCTGGCTACTGCTGCGTGCGGTGGGGTTCTCTGGCTACTGCTGCGTGCGGTGGGGTTCTCTGGCTACTGCTGCGTGCGGTGGGGTTGTCTGACCACTGCTGCGTGCGGCGGGGTTGTCTGGGCACTGCTGCATGCGGTGGGGTTCTCTGACCACTGCTGCGTGCGGCGGGGTTCTCCGACCACTGCTGCATGCGGTGGGGTTCTCCGGCCACTGCTGCGTGCGGCGGGGTTCTCCGACCACTGCTGCATGCGGTGGGGTTCTCCGGCCACTGCTGCATGCGGCGGGGTTCTCCTACCACTGCTGCATGCGGCGGGGTTCTCCGACCACTGCTGCATGCGGCGGGGTTCTCCGGCCACTGCTGCATGCTTCCCGGGTCGGAGGACAGGCTGGTTTTCCCCATGAGGTTCTATCGGGAGGCCCTCGACAGCGTCCGCCCCGACGATGAATCGTGCTCGCTTCGCTGCGCGCGATTCATCCACCTCACGCTCGCTTCGCTCGCTGCGGCTCCGGTCATGGGGCGGCGAGTAGAAATGTTTTGGCGGGGGTGAAGTGCGCTGGTGGTGGCTCGACCCCTGCTGCAGGCAGTTCAGGTCCAGGCGCAACTCGTTCGAGACCCCAGCATTCAACTTGCGTACCCCGAGCAGGCCGCTCGGCGGGAGGGGTCCCTGCGACGAGCACCGAGCCGCCTACAGCCTTGGAAGAGCAACGGGATGTGGCTCGGCTCGAGCGCAGGAGTGGGGAGGAGCCCGCCGAATAGGCCGCGGTGCACCGTCGGAGACAACCCAGCACCGCAGGCCCAAACCCAAGCTTCAACTCGAGCAGAATTATTTTGGCGGAGGAGAAGATCCAATCTTCGTCCCCCGCCAATGAGCGGATTGAATACCGCCAGCCCTTAGAAGCTATCGAGCAAAGAAGCCTTCTTCGCCGAGTACTCTTCGTCGGTCAGCAACCCAGCGTCGTAGGCCGCCTTGAGCTTCTGAAGCTTCGACTGGATGTCGTTGCCTCCGCCCGCGGGAGCCGGAGCAGCCTGCTGCTGCGGAGGCTGACCGCCGGCGGGGTGCCAACCTGCCCCTTGCTGCTGCGGAGGCTGACCTTGCTGCGGCGGCTGCTGGTAGCCCTGCTGCGGCGGGTAGCCCTGCTGCGGCGGATAGCCCTGCTGCTGCGGCGGGTAGCCCTGCTGTGGCGGATAGCCCTGCTGCGGCGGGTAACCCTGCTGCCCGTAGCCCTGCTGCGGCGGGTAGCCCTGCTGCCCGTAGCCCATGGCCTGGGGCGACATCATGTTGCCCATCATGTTGCCCATGCCAAAGCCCATGCCCATGCCCATGCCGGCGCCCATGACCCCGCCGGACTGACCCTTGTGGGCGTTGCGGGCGACGTCACGCATGGCCTGCATGCCCTCCCACGCCATCGTGTTGTCGACGCCGCGGGCAGCCTGGGCCGCGGCCTCTTCGATCGCCTTTTGGATCGCGGGCGGGAGCGTGATGCTCTCGATGATGAAGCTGGTCAGCGCCAGACCCAGGGCCTGCAGATCGTTGGCGATGCCGCTCTTGACCCCCTCGGCGAGGACGTCCACGTGGCCGGCGATGTCGGCGACGCTGACCTTGGCCTGGCTGGCGGCCTTGTTGAAGGCCTGGAGCACGCGGCTCTTGATGAAGCGCTCGATGTCGTCGGTGGTGATCGTCGAGTTGGTCCCGACGATCTCCTTGAAGAACACGCTCGGGTCGGCGACGCGGAAGTTGTAGCTACCGAAGGCGCGGATCGGCACGCGGCCGGGGCGGTTGCCGACGGCGAACTCCGGATCGCGGATGATCACCGGGTTGGGCGTGCCCCACTTTTGGTCGAGGTACTGCTTGAGGTTGATGAAGTAGACCTCGACCTTGAAGGGGCTCTCGAACCCATACTTCCAGCCCTTGAGGGTGGACAGCACGGGCATGTTCTGGGTCGAGAGGGTGTGCGTGCCGGGGCCGAACACGTCGGCCATGACGCCCTCGTTGACGAGGATGGCGGCCTGCCCCGGGCGGCACACGAGCTTGGCGCCGTTTTTGATCTGGTTGTCCTTGTCGGGGAAGCGCCAGACGAGGGTGTAGTTGGTGTCGTCGAGCCACTCGATGATCTCGATGAGCTCGTTGCGGATGAAATTCATGAGTCCCATGGGCTGGTCTCGCTTTCTCGTTGGCCGGGGGTCGGTGTCGGCGCTGCGGTCTGGGGCGCGCCGATTACCGGGCTGGGGTTGTGTTGATTCCTGCGGCCACTCACAGCTGCATGACCTTGGCGACCTGTTCGAGGTCGCCGAACTCGGCGTTGTTCATCCCGAAGGCGTCGGCAAACTCACCGATCGCTCGGCGCTCGTTGTCGGTGTAGACGCCGTCGGCGTAGACCAGCGCGATCGCGGCCTTCATGAACACGTGCTTGAGGAAGGTGGTCTCGAGCATGGCCGCCGCCTCGATGGGCTGGAAACCCTCCGATGCGATCGTGGAGATCGTCAGCCCGCTGCCCGCGTCGTTGAGGAACTCCTCGATGAGCTGCTTCTCTCGGTCGTGAACCTCGCCGTCGATGCCCGCGAGGTACCAGAGGCCTCGGGCGAAGGCCTCGACCTCCTGGGGCGCGAGCCCGCTGTCGTTGTTGTCCGCCATCGCAGCGATGCTACGGCGCCGCCGGGCCCCAGATCTACTGCTGATCCGCCGCTGACCCGCCGCGCAAAAAAACGCCCGCAGCCGGGGCTGCGGGCGCTTCGACTCGACTCTCTGGATCAGGACGAACGCAAAATCAGGCTGCCCAGTCGGGCGGGCGGCTCAGAGCACCTCGGCGGGCTCGAGCAAGGTGGCCTCGAAGGCCTCGACCGTCAGGACCTCGAACTCACGCTCGAACACGAGGCTGCGGCCGGTGGAATCGGTGCTGTAGACCTCGACCTGCCACAGGCCGAGGTGAGCGGCGGGATCGAAGTCGCCGTCGCTGTCGTCCTGGAGGTCGGGATCGCGCACGAGGGGACGCGTCAGGGGCAGGCTCGCCGCCATCGACAGGGTCTCCGAGGGCTGCAGGAAGCCCAGGGTCTCGCGGCGCTCGTCGCCGTGCGTCCACACGAAGGTCACCGGGCGAGGCTCGGCGAGGTCGTCGGCACGCAGGTGCAGGTGGATGCTCTCCCCCTCGACGCTAAAGCGCGTGGTGTCCTCGAGCGCTCCCTCCGCCTCGCTGGCGAGGAGACCGGTGACCGCCAGACGCTCGGCGCGCTGGGCCTGGGGCCGGCTCGCGGGGACCGCGGCGAGCACGTTCTGCTGCGAGGTCGGGCGCTCACGAAGCTGGCCGTCAGCCTGGAGGTCGGCGGCGGTGATGGGCGCGTCCGCACAAGCCGCAGTCAGGGCGAGCGCGGCGACAGCGATGAAAAAGGTACGCACTGCTCCGCCCCATATGCGTCTCGCATGCCAGATCAAAACATCGATGATTTCAGGATCTTGCAACCGTGCCGATCAGCGTTTTGCAACGAAAAGACACAAAAAAGATTGGATGAGCATCTTTTGTGTCCAGGCCGACGGCTCGAAGCCTGGCCAGGGCGCTGGGCTATGCTGCGGCGATGCGCAAGACCCTCGTGGGCCTGACGTCTCTATGGTTGGCGATCGGTGCGTGCAAGGCGGACTCCGCGTCGGAGGCAGAGGCCGGCTCCAAGGTAGACCCGCCCGACGATCCGTCCAAGAAAGACGCGGCCGAGCAGATGGTCGAGGATCTGCGCCTCGACGAGCGCAGCTTCCCCCTGCTGATCTGGTCGATCCACACGGTCTCCCAGGACTACTACGACAAGACCCGCTTTGACCCCCGGGGTCAGCTGCTCGCGGCCACGGACCGCCTGGGCCTGCACACGCCGGAGTTCTTCGCCGTGCCCGACGCGAGCGACCCGGGCCAGCTCGAGGTCACCGTCCGCGACCAGTCCAAGCGCTTTGCGATCGGCGAGCTAAAGGGCCTCGACCCCGCGGCCGATCGCCTCGAAGAGATCCTCGAGTTCACCGCCTCGGTGCTCAGCCTCGAAGCCGAGCCCCTCCACGAGCTCGAGTACGCGGCCATCAACGGCTTCCTGTCGCCCCTCGACCCGCACACGATCCTGCTGACCCCCGAAGAGAGCGCGGAGCTTGGGGTCAAGACGCGCGGGAGCTTCGGCGGGATCGGGGCGGAGATCGTCGCTCGAGACCGGCGCATCCTCGTGGTCCGGGTCATCCCCGAGTCCCCCGCGGCCAAGGCCGGGCTCCAGGACAACGACGTGATCCTGGCGATCGACGACCAGTCCACGGTCAACATGAGCTCGGCCGACGCCCAGGGGCTGCTGCGCGGACCGATCGACACCCAGGTCGTGCTCGAGGTCCGGCGCGGCGACGCGGTCGTGCGCGTCGAGATCACCCGCGGGCAGATCGCCATCCCCACGGTGATCGCCGAGATGCTCCCGAACGACGTGGGCTACCTGCAGGTCGCCACCTTTCAAGAGGACACCGCCGAGAAATTGCTCGCGGCCCTCCAGGACTTCCAGAGCAACGCCCAGCTGGCCGGCCTGGTCGTGGATCTGCGCGGGAACTCCGGGGGCCTGCTGGCCCAGGCGGTCGGGATCCTCAACCAGTTCGTGAAAGGCGGCGAGCTGGTCATCGTGCGCTCGGCCCTGGGCCGCGAGCACCAGGACGCGACCGAGGAGATCGTCGTGCCCATGAAGGTCCCGGTGGTCACCCTGGTCGACGAGAGCTCGGCCTCGGCCTCGGAGATCGTCGGCGGGTCCATGAAGCACCTCGACCGCGGGGTGATCCTCGGGCGCGCGAGCTTTGGCAAGGGCACGGTCCAGGAGCTGCGCAACGCCACGCCCTACGGCCGACCCCTGGCCCTGAAGCTGACCATCGCCGAGTACCGCGTGGCCGGGGATCGCAAGATCCAGAACATCGGCGTGATCCCGGACGTGGAGCTGCTGCCCGTGGAGCTCCTCGAGTATGAGGGCGTGGCCCGCTACTACGACCTCGAGCGCTTCGAGCGACAGCGCCAGCGCGGGCGGACGGCCCACCTGCCCTCGGCGGTCCACGACGCCCACATCGAGGCCGAGCTGGCCCTGGCCAAGTCGCCGCTCATGCTCCGCTACCTCTCCTACAGCCCGCAGCTGGCTCAGGAGGCGCTCCAGGCCTCGGGCGGCGACGCGGCCAGCCGGACCTTGCGCGACCCGGAGATCCGCCTGGCCCGCGACGTGGCGCTGAAGCTCGTGGGCAAGGAGGGCCGCCGGGCTCAGGTCGACGCCCTGCCGGCGATCGTCGAAGAACTGAGCAAGCGCGAGGGCGAGGCGATCCGCGCGGGCATCGAGACCTGGAAGGTCGACTGGGCCGACGTGGGGCCCGTGGACGCGCCCCTCGAGGTCGCGGTCAACATCGTCGACACCAAAAACGGCGAGCTCCACCGCGCGGGCGAGGCCTTCACCCTGCACGTCGAGGTCCGCAACCCCGGGACCGAGACCCTCGAGCAGGTCCACCTGATCACCGACTGCGCCCGCGACGAGCTCGACGGCATCGAGCTGCTCATCGGCGCGCTGCCCCCGGGCGAGAGCACCTCCCGGGACATCGAGCTCCAGGTCCTGCCCTGGTACCCCGACTTCGTCGACACCCTGACCGTCGCCGCCCACGTGGGCGAGCCCGAGGCCACCCCCGACGGCGAGGCGAGCGTGGCCTTCACCATGCTCGGCGCCGAGCGGCCCCGCTTTTCCTTCGACTACTGGATCATCGACGACCCCCACCTCGTCGCCGAGGGCCCCGCGCGGCCCGAGCACGAGCCGTGGCCCGGCGAGGTCCCCTTCGTGGTCCAGGGCAACGGCGACGGGCTGCTGCAGCCAGGCGAGCACGTGCTGCTGGCCTTCCGGGCCCACAACGCGGGCGGCCCCGCGCCCGACGCCCGCGTGCTCTTGCGCAACCTCTCCGGCACCCAGGGCCTCCTCGAGGAAGGCCTGGTCGTCCACGGAGCCCTGGCCCAGGGCGAGGAATTCACCGGCGCCTTCGGCGTCTCCATCGCGCCCACGGCCGACCCCAGCCAGCCCCTCGAGCTCGAGCTGATCGTCGGCGACGGGGTACTGCGCGAGAGCGTCGACGACAAGCTCCGCTTCCGCATCGTCCCCGGCCGAGACGCGGTCAGCGACGCGCACTCGGGGCGCTACAAAGTCGGCGGCGACGAGCCGGTACGCCTCTACAACGGCGCCGATTCGTCGGCGCCGGTGGTCGCCGAGCTCCCCGCGGGGACGCTCCTCGAGGTCGTCGGCTCGTCCGGGGACTGGCGCGCCCTCGCCGGACCCAAGGGCCAGGGCCGACGACTGTGGGTGCCCGCCGACCTGCTCGAGGCCGCGAGCGGGGGCAAGGCCCGGGCAGCCCTCGACCCCAAGGCTGGGCGCATGGTCGACCCGCCCCACATCGTGCTGGCCGACGACGCTGGCGAAGATGGTGACGACGGGGCGCCCGTGGTCGAGACCGAGCGCGTCACCATCGCCGGGGTCGCCGAGCACCCCGAGCGGGTCCGCGACGTCATGGTGACCGTGCGCGCAGCCGGGCCGGCCCAGCCCGAGCGCAAGGTCTTTTACCTGGCCAACCGCGCCGTCGACGGGGACGCCGCCAAGCGCCTCGAGTTCTCCGCCGAGGTGCCCCTGAGCCCGGGCAGCAACCGGGTCACGATCATCGTCCGCGACCAGGACAAGGTCATGCGCCAGCGAGACCTGCGGGTGTTTCGGCGCTAGGCGGGCGCCAGACAGCCCGAGCGGCCAGGACGGACGCGGCGCGGGCGGAACCTTCTGTCCAGGGGGCAGTCGAACCTCCCCGTGCGGCCCGACACCTCTGTCCCGTGGTATAGCGAGGAGCCCGTGAGCGACCCCAAGGACCCCGAGCGAGAGGACGGCCCCGCCGCAGCGCCCATGTCGGACGCGCCCGCGGCAGATCTGGGCGCAGATCTGGGCGGCGAGACCGAGGTCGACGAGGACTTCGACGACGACCTCGACATCGACGCCGCGGTCGCTCAGGCCACGGCGGACCGGCCCTTCACCCAAGAGGAGGCCGGCCTGCGCACCCGCGTCGGCTGGGGCCGCTCGCCCATCGTCGCGGGCGCGGTGATCATCATCGGCCTGTTCCTCCTGGTGAAGACCTGGAGCGACTTCGTCTACTTCCTGCGCGTATTCCAGGGCGAACCCCGCGACCTGGGCCGCGTCACCGACATCTACGACGCTGGCGAGTTCAGCGAGAGCTTCGACAACGAGTGGGTGCACATCGAGGGCGACCCCGACGTGCAGCACGCCGCGCGCATGCAGAGCCGCGAGGGCTGGATCGGCTTCATGCGCCTGATCGAGTCCGACGCCGCCGTGCTCGTCGCCGTGCCCCGGGAGACCCAGACCGCCAACAACGAGTTCCCGGGCGAGTTCACCGGCCGCATGCGCCGCCTCGACGCCACGCCCCACTGGGAGAAGCTCCAGATCTTCTTCACGGCCGAGGGCATCATCGACACCATCGACCTCCAGCCGGCCTCGGTCATCGAGTCCGTGGCGGCCGAGCCCGGCCAGGCCATCGCCGCCAAGACGACCTCCGACGGAGAGGCCACCGTCGGCCCCGGCGAGCAGGTCCGCATCGTCGCCCGGCGCTCCTACGGCATCGCCCAGCTCGGCCGCGACACCTGGAAGACCCAGGCCGATGCCGAGGCCGCGATCGCGGCCACCGGGCTGCCCTGGGCCTTCATGGAAAAGCGCGCCATGGTCTGGGCCTTCGCCGTCGAGGTCGGCCCCGACGCGGAGGTCGAGGTCTTCCAGCGCCTCACCCGGGCCCTCAACGGCGGCGACGACCTCGTGGGCGCCGACCCCAAAAAAGGCGCGCTCGTCCTGCCCCGGCGCACGACCTACATCGTCGACGCGGGCGACCTCCAGCTCACCCCCAAGGGCCTGACCTTCAGCTACGGCAACAACCAGGCCGAGACGGGCTGGCAGGTGAGCGGCGAGGGCTCGGCGGCCACGCTCGTCGCCAACGAGCTCGACAAAGGCCGCCTGGCCGTGCCCGTCGCCGAGATCGAGGGCATCCGCCTCGAGCGCGCGCTGGAGATCAACCCCAAGGGCTACCTGATCTCCAGCGACCAGCACCCCAAGGACACCTGGCCCTCGGCGGTCATGTTCATCGCCGTGCTGGGCGTGGTCGGACTGAACGGTTGGGCCCTCGTGGCCAACCTCCGCCGGCGCGAGGACAACGAGCCGACCGCGGCCTGAGAGCTCGCCCCGGCACCTCAGTCTGGTGCCGGGCCTGGCCTCGGCCCGGGGCCCGTCTGGAGTCGAGCTGATCCTTGGACTGACTTTCCATGGCCAAACTGGCATGGATCAGGGCACAGATGGGCCCTCAGCTCCGGTGAATGTAGCGTTGCAAGATCCTAGCCGGGCCCCAGAGTGACGCGTGGGCGCTCCGCGGTCCGAGCCGCGGGCCCGGCTGGCCGCGACACGAGGCCCCCAAATTCCCCATCTGCTTTGGATCTGCCACGGACGCTGTACAATGCGGCGACCGTGGCCGAAGGCTCGACCACATTGCGCTTCCTCGGCACCGGAGGCGCGTTCTCCCGCCGCTACGGGACCACCTGTTCATTGGTGACCCTTCCGTCCGGCGCACGCTGGCTCATCGACTGCGGTCGACAGGCGCCGGATCAATTGTGGGACGCGGGCCTCGACTGGCACCAAATCACGGGCCAGCTCGTCACCCACGTCCACGGGGACCACATCTACGGCCTCGAGGACTTCGCCTTTCAGCGCTTCTACGAGTCCCGCCCCGGCATCCCCGCGGTCATGGCTGGCGGCCCCAAGCCCAAGTTCATCGCCCACAGCGCGGTTCAGGACGAGGTCTGGGAGTCCCTCGCGGCCTCGCTGCGCTACCTGAACATCAACGGCAACCCGCGCGCGGGCGTGCTCGAGTCCTACTTCGACGTGATCAAGGCGCGGGCCTGCGAGGCGCCCACGGACAACCCGTGGAACCACAGCGAGACCTTCGTGTGCGGCGACCTCGAGCTGGTCGCCCGAGAGAACGACCACGTCCCCGGGAAACCCTCGTGCTCCTTCGAGTTTCACGTGGGCGAGCGCTCGGGCGAGCACGAGCGCATCGCCTGGTGGAGCGGCGACTCGACCGTGGATCGGGAATTCCTCGTGTCCATCGAGCCGCGCACCACCATCTACTTCCACGACTGCACCTTCACGGACTACCCCGGCCAGGTCCACGGCGCCTTCTCCTTGCTCGAGCAGCTCCCCGAAGCCGTCCGTCACAAGATGGTGCTCATGCACCACGAGGACGACATCGAGACCCACCGCGAGCAGGTCGAGGCCCTCGGCTTCCGCGTCGGTCTGCCCGGCCAAATTTACGATCTCGTGTCTGGCAAGCTCGTCCCCGACCAGGCCTGAAGCAGCGCCAGACGCCGGACGCAAAACAAAAAGAGAGGACGCTCCAGCGAGCGCCCTCTCTTTCGCGTCGAGGCAGTCGCCCTCGAACTACTCGACTTCCTGGTCGACGTAGAGGCCGATGGCCGCGTTGACACCCTGGATGTCGCCGGCGCCCGAGCGCTCGTAGGTCGAGAACACCGCGTCGTCGTCGAGGTCGGCGAAGGCCTGCGCGGTGAACTGGCAGGTGCCGTAGCCGGTGATCGTGTTCACGGCGATGAAGTTGTAGTGGAAGTAGTGGCCCTGCTCCTGCATGTAGTTCAGGCCGTTCCACACCGGGTTGTCGTTCCACAGCGCGATGTCGTAGTAGCCCGCGCCACCGCCACCGGCGGCGGGGATGCAGCGACCACCCGGGCCCAAGTTGCAGTTGAAGGCCTCCGGCGGCGTGATGCCGGCCTCACCGCCGGTGGGCGAGCCGTCGGGGTGGGGGCAGCGGTGCGGAGCGACATCCTGGACGTTCGCGCCCGCCGAGATGAAGGCGGTCGCGCCACGGTCGGCGTGCTCGGCCTTGAAGAAGCTCGAGGCGGCGTCGTAGATCTTGGCGAGCTGGGTCTTGGCCTCGGCCGTCTTCGCGCGGCGCATGTACTTTTGCAGCGCGGGCACGGCGACGACGGCGAGGATGCCGAGGATCGCCACGACGATCATGAGCTCGATGAG
This sequence comes from Plesiocystis pacifica SIR-1, assembly GCF_000170895.1. GTDB lineage: Bacteria > Myxococcota_A > Polyangia > Nannocystales > Nannocystaceae > Plesiocystis > Plesiocystis pacifica. The sequence goes on from NZ_ABCS01000016.1 coordinate 123,578, forward strand.
GGTGAAGCCCTTGGCGTTCTTCTTCGCGGTCTGAAGTTTCTCGATGTTGATGTGCATGAATCTGTTCTCCGTCCGCGGCGCCGATCCCCAATACTCGTCGTGCGCGTTGGTGACTCTGTATCTCTCAGCACAAAACGTGCCGACTTCGAAAAGCGCTGAATCCTAACCCCCTGTGCGGCTGTAGGGCAAAAAATGGCGCCCAACGGTCGTTGGAGCGCTCCCGCGCGGTCCGAAAAATGTCACCGCTGCCCAAAAACGTCCCGAAAAGTGACGCGTCTGGGCCGCGCTCACTCCCGGGTAATTCCCACGCTCTCGATGATCGGCCGCTCCCCCGCGAGGACCCGCGCCTCGAGCTCGCGGACGACCAGCAGGTCCTCGCACCGCCCGAGGATGGTGTAGTCCCCGTCGAGGGAGGGGGCGAGCTCGGTGGTGATGAAGAACTGCGCCGCGCTGGTGTTGGGGCCGCGGTTGCCCAGGGCGAGCACGCCCGACTTGTCGAAGCGCGTGCCGATCGAGCGCTCGTCTTGGAGCACGAAGCCCACGCTCTCGTCCTCGCCCAGGCGACCCCCCTGCACGAACACCCGCTCTTGGGCGCGGTGGAAGCTCAGCCCGTCGTAGTAGGGGCGCGTCGTCCACGACCCCAAGTTGGGGTCGTAAAAGGGTCGCTCGCCCCTCGCCAGGCCCACGAAATTGGCGACGGCCAGGGGCGAGACGTCGGCGAACAAGCGGCAGCGGATCGCGCCCGAGTCCGTGGTGATCGTCGCGCGCAGCTGCCCCGACTCGGGCAGGCCCGCGACGGCGAGCTCGAAGGGGAAGCGGCCGCGGTGGGGATCGCCCGTCGACGCGTTGGCCTCGGCGAGCTGGGGATCTTCGGGCGGGAAGGTGCCCGGCGCTCCGACGTCGCAGGCGAGGGCGCCCGCGAGGGCGAGGGCACCGACGATGCAAGAGACGAAGCTGCGCGCGGGTCCGGCCGCGCTCACGGCTTGACGGCTCCGCGCGAAGCCACGGCGCGCTGGACCAAGGCCGCGAGCTCCTCCCGGGAGGACTCGGCCGACTGGGCCTCGGGCGACTGGCTCAGGCGCTGGAGCACGCGGTAGGCGTCGTCGTAGCGACGCCCGGGGTCTCGGTCGAGGTTGCGGCGCAGCACCTCGGAGAGCTTGGACGACAGCCCCGACACGCGCCGGCTCGAGTGCGAGATGTCGAAGCGGACGATCGCGTCCATGGTCTCGAGCTCGTTGCCGGCGACGAAGCAGCGCTCGCCCCGGAGGATCTCCCACAGGATCACCGCGAGGGAGAACAGGTCGCTCTTGACCGTCGCCGTGCCGCTGCCCGTGACCCGCTCGGGCGCCTTGTAGGCCACGTGGCCCGCCTCGGGCGAGGTCAGCTCCGCCGGCAACCAATTGCTGCTCGCCGAGCCAAAGTCCCCGAGCACCACGTCGCCGTCCACGGACAGGTAGACGTTGGCCGGGCAGATGTCGCGGTGCAGCACCTGGATGACCTCGAACTCGTCCTCGCTCGTGTCGTCGTCCTCGGCCCGGGGCACCTCGAAGGTGTGGACGTAGTGGAGCACGTTGGCGAGCTGGCCGAGCAGGTAGACGGCGAGCTCCTTGGTCAGCGAGATGGGCTCGCCCGACTCGTGGCCCAAGAGCACCGCGAGGTCGACGCCATCGACGTAGTCCATGACGAAGAAGTCCACGCCGTCTTGGGTCCCCGCCGCGCGCAGGCTGGGGATGCCCGTGTGGCTGAAGCTGCGCATCAAGTTGGCCTCGTGAGCAAACTGCGCCTTGAGCATGCGGTGCTCGTCGCCCTCGCCGGGCATCAATATCTTGGCCAGCTGCGTCGCAGGAGCGTCCTCGGGAGCGCCCTCGGGCTTGGCCCGGTACAGGCGAGTGACGGTGTTGAGGACCGGGACGGGTTCGATCAGCCGGTAGCCGCCGAGGCTGTGCAGCTCCATGCGATCGAGTGTGCAAGGCGCGGATCCACCTGTCCAGCGCCCGCCGCGGCGTCAGCGAAGCGTCCCGAGTCGCGCTCGACGTTGCGGGCCTCGCACCCACGAGGCCTGCACAGCGCCTCCCTGCGTGGTCCCCAGCGCCTTCCCTCGGTTTCGGCAAGGGCCCAGCTTTGCTGCTAAAACCGGCTCGCGTGAGCGGCGGGGGCAAAAAAATTGCGGACGCGGCCGGAAGCAATTCCTCGCCCGCCGACCCCGTGGTGATCCTCGGCGCGGGACTGACGGGTCTATCTGCGGCGCACCACCTCCCCGCGCAGACGCCTTTTTTGCTGGTCGAGCGCGAGGCCGAAGTCGGCGGCCACGCCCGCAGCCGCCGGGAGCAGGGGCACACCTTCGACGTCACCGGCCACTGGCTGCACCTGCGCGACCCTCGGATGCAGCGCCTGCTGGCGAGCCTGTTCCCCGGGTCCTCGGGGGAAGGCGTCGCGGCGGGCTGGGTCGAGGTCGAGCGCAAGACCAAGATCCACGCCCACGGCGTCGAGCTCGAGTACCCCTTCCAGGCCAACATCCACGGCCTGCCCCTCGAGATCGTCCAGGAGTGCCTGCTGGGCCTGGTCGAGGCCCGCGAGGCCCGCGCCCGCGGCGAGGCCTGGGCCGTCGATCCGCGCAACTTCGAGGACTACGCCCGGGCCCGCTTTGGCGAGGGCATCGCCCGCCACTTCTTCGTGCCCTACAACCGCAAGCTGTGGGGCATGCACCCCAACGGCCTCGCGCCCGAGTGGGTCCGCCGCTTCGTGCCCGAGCCCGACCCCGCGCAGATCATCGCGGGCGCCATCGGCCTGCGCCAGACCGGGCTCGGCTACAACGCGCGCTTCATGTACCCAAAGGCCGGGGGCATCGACGCCCTGCCCAAGGCCCTCGCCCGCGCCATCGAGGCCCGGTGCGCGGCCTCGCCATCCGAGCACGCGCTGCGAACCGCCACGGCCGTCGAGGAGGTCGATCCGGCCGGGCGCCGCGTGAAGCTCGAGGGCGCCGCCGACTGGACCCCCTACTCGCGGCTGATCTCGACCATCCCCCTGCCCGAGCTCGTCGCCCGCGTCGATCCCAAACAGGTCCCCGCGCCCGTGCGCGAGGCCGCCGCGGCGCTGCGCTGGGTCCGGTGGCGCTACCTCGACGTCGCGACCACGCGGCCGATCCCCGCGGACTGGCACTGGGCCTACGTGCCCGAGGAGCGCTTCCCCTTCTTCCGCGTCGGCGTGTTCTCCAACGCCGTCGAGAGCATGGCCCCGCCCGAGTGCGGCTCGCTCTACGTCGAGCTCCAAGACCGCGTCGGCGAGCCCGACCTGCCCGCCATCGCCCAGGCCCTCGTCGAGGTCCGCGCCCTCGAGTCCACGGACGACCTGCGCTTTTGCCGGGTCCGCGACGTCGAGTACGCCTACGTGGTCTTCGACGACGCCCACGCTGCAGCCGTGGCCACGATCATGGCCTGGCTCGACGCCGTCGGCGTGCGCTCGTGCGGGCGCTACGGCGCGTGGATCTACAACTCCATGGAAGACAGCATGCTCTCGGGCCTGGCCGCCGCGCAGTGGGCCAGCGGACAGCTGGACGCCGCCGCCCACACCGAGGCCGTCGCCCGCCGCGAGGCCAAGCCCGCCCCCCAAGCCGCCAATTCATGAACGCCGACGCCGACATCGACACCGACTCGAAGGGCTCGGGCCGCCCCGGGCCCGAGCTGAGCGTGGTCATCCCCATCTACAATGAAGAGGCGATCCTGCAGAGCTCCGTGGAGGAGCTGTTCGCCCGCCTCGGCGCCGAGGACATCGAGTTCGAGGTCGTGCTGGCCGAGAACGGCAGCCAGGACCGGACCGTGGCCATCGCCAAGCAGCTCGCCGAGCGCTGGCCCGAGCAGCTGCGGTGGTTCTCCTACCCCGAGCCCAACTACGGCGGGGCGCTGCGCGAGGCGATCTTCCGCGCCCGGGGGCAGTTCGTGATCTGCGAGGAGATCGACCTGTGCGACGTCGACTTCCACCTCCGCGCCCTCGCCTACCTGCGCCGCGACGACGCCGACCTGGTCGTCGGCAGCAAGGCCATGGCCGGCGCCCACGACAAGCGCCCGGCCGTCCGCCAGGTCGCGACCAAGGTCTACAACGGCCTGTTGCGGGTCAGCCTGGGCTTTCGCGGCACGGACACCCACGGGCTCAAGGCCATGCGCCGGGCCGTGGTCGCCCCCGTCGCCGCGCGCTGCATCGTCGACTACGACGTGTTCGCCTCGGAGCTGGTCATCCGGGCCCAGCGCGAGGGCGTGCGGGTCCTGGAGATCCCGGTCGAGATCGAAGAAAAGCGGGCCCCGAGCATCAACCTCGCTCGCCGCGTGCCCCGGGTCCTCGGTAACCTGGGCCGGTTGATGGTCTCGATCCACCTCGGCAAGGACCTCAACGAGTACGTCCCCCGTCGCCGCCGAAGCTAGCCATGTCCACCCTCGTCAGCCTCGACCTCGACGACCTCGGCTGCTACTTCGGCATCCACGGTCTGGACCAGCCCGAGCCGGACTCGGACCCGGACTCGGATTCACAGTCGCTCCCGCGCCGCGGCCTGGCCCTCGAGCACTGGCTGCCCCGCTTCCTCGACGTGTTCGAGGCCACCAAGACCCGGGCGACGATCTTCGTGATCGGCAGCGACCTCGAGCACGACCTCGCCGAGCGCGGCGGTCGGGGGGCCGAGCAGCTGGTCCGCGCGATGGGCCAGGGCCACGAGCTGGCCAACCACTCCCACGCCCACGCCTACGACTTCCACCGCCTGCCGCCGGCCCAGATCGCCGAGGACATCGCGCGCTGCGACGCCCTGCTGCGCAGCCTCGGCGCCCGCCCGCGCGGCTTCCGGGCCCCGGGCTATACCCACGACGCGACCATGCTGATGCAGGTCGCCGCCCTCGGCTACGGCTACGACAGCTCCGTGCTGCCCTCGCCGACCTACTTCGCGGCCAAGCTGGGCATCTTGGGTCTGCGCCGCCTCCAAGGCCGGCGCTCCGTGTCCCAGGCGACGGGCCTGCGCGCCTTCCTGGCGCCGACCAACGTCCACTACCTGCCCGAGGTCGGGCTGTGGGAGGTCCCGGTGTCGGTCAGCCGGAGCCTTCGCCTGCCGCTCACGGGCACCTTCTTGCTCGGCGACGCCCCCCCCATGCTGACCCGCCTGCAGGCCGAGTCGCTGCGCCGCGAGGCCGCGCGCAAGGCCCACCTACACGTCGAGCTGCACGCCATCGACCTGGCCGATCCGGAGGCGGACGGCATCGATCCGCGGATCGTCGCCGCGCAGCGCGAGCTGGCCACGCCGCTGGCGCGCCGCATCGAGCGGCTGGGCGACCTGCTCAATACCCGCGGCGGTGGGCTCTCGATCGGCCGGATGATGGCTCGACACATGCGCTGAGGGGGCCGCCATGCGCCATCGCAACCGACCCCTGGCCACCGCCTTCGTCCTGGCCGCGGCGTGCTCGAGCGGGGAGCCGGCGAGCGGGGAGGCTGGCCCCGCACCAGCGCCGACCCCCGAACCCGCGCCCGCGCCCGAAGCAGCGCCCGCGCCGAGCCCCGAGCTCGCCGGCGAACCCACGGCCCTCGCCGCCCTGCGCTCGAACGGCTACGGCTTCGTCGTCGCCCGCGTCGTCGGCCCGAGCTCGGTCGTCGAGCGCTACGACATGGAGGGCAACCGGCGGTGGTCGGCGACCCTCGGCGACGCGGACGAAGCCGTCGCCGTTCGGGCCCTCGCCGCGACCACGGCGGGGGAACGCCCGCTCCTCGCCGCCGTCGAAGTTGGGACCGGCGCGGCGCGGCGCGCCGCGCTGCTGTGGCTCGCCATCGACTCCGGTGAAGTCCTCGCAGCCAGGCCGAGGGTAGCCCTCGACTCCGACGGCGAGGTCGCGTCGATCCACGCCCTCGCCCGCCACCCCGCGACGGGCTGGATGGTCACCGGCGGCCAGGGTCACGACATGGTGGTGTGGAGGGTCGACGCCGACGGGCACACGCACTGGCGCCACAGCTACGGCGGGCCCGGCCCCGACCGCGCCCTGGCCATCGCCCCCAGCGGCGACGACAGCTGGCGCCTCGCGGGCCGCTGCGCCGACGCCGAGGGCGAGGCCGTCGACTGCCTCCTGGCCATCGAAGAGGGCGGCCGCATGCGCTGGAACAAGCGCTACGGCGCCGACGCGATCGCCCGCGTCCACCCGGACACCGCCGTCCCCGAGCACCCCGAGCCCGGCACCGGCCACGTCCTCGCGGGCGCCCGCGAAGGTCGGCTGTGGGTAGCGTGGATCGACGAGGCCGGCGCGCAGCTGCGCGAGCAGAGCCTCGACCTCGGCGAGGTCCACGGCCTCGCCGTCGACGTCGAGCGCCGCGTGACCCTGGCCGGGGCCCACCTCGCCGACGCCAGCTCGGAGCCCCGCGCCTGGTTGGCGATCCTCGACGCCGAGGCCAAGCTGCTCGCCGAGCGCGACCTGGGCCCGACCCTCGTCGACATCATCGACGTGGTCGAGCCGCCCTTGCGCCCGAGCGCGCGCCAGATCTACGCGAGCGCACCAAGCCTACCGAGCGGCGCGAAGCTGTGCGCCCTCGACGAGGCCCTGCGCGGCTGCGACTGACTCGCGCAGCCAAGCGCCCCCGGTCCTCCAGCGCCTGCGGGGGCAAAGCTGCTCAGCGGACCTGGCCGCTGAGCACGGCCAGGTCGTGGAGCGACCAGATGCGCGGGTTCTTGATCCGCCGCGCGCCGGTGTTTTGGTAGGCCATCTCGACCAGCGCCCCCAGCCACGGGCGCAGCTCCTCGAGCCGAATGATCTCGTCCGTGTCCATCTGCCGCCCAGCGACGTAGGGGTCCATGTCGGCCTCGATGCGCTCGGCCGTGGCCTTCATCCCGGCCTCGATCTCCGCCCGCTCCTTCGGGTCCTGCGTGACGATCTCGAAGTCGTCGTCGAGCTTGGTGTTGTAGGTGGCGATCGCCAGCGTCCGCCCCTCCATCACCGACAAGCGCGAGATGCTCGTGCTCAGCTGGACGACGGGGTCGTAGGGCAGCCCGCTCATGGCGTAGTAGCCCGCGCCCGAGGCCTTGCGCAGGAGCACGGTGAACATCGGCACGTCGTTGGTGCTGTTGGTGTAGATGAGGCTCGAGCCGTAGCCGAGCAGGCCCTGGGCCTCGGCCTCGGCGCCGACGTCGAAGCCCGAGATGTCCTGCAGCCAGATCAGCGGGATGCCGTCGGCGTTGCAGGCCCGGCTAAAGGCGCTGATCTTGGCGATGCCGCCGCGGTACAAGATGGCCGCGGGGCGCTTGCGGTCGGGGTGCTCGGGGTCGCCGACCAGGCCCTGGCGGTTGATGATGAAGCCGGCGTAGAGGCCGTTGACCCGGCCCACGCCGACGATCATCTCCTCGCCGGTCTCGGGCATGAGCTCCCAAAACAGGCTCTGATCGCACAGCCGCGCGAGCACCTGGCGGGCGTCGTAGACCTCGCGGTGATCCGGGGGGATCAGCCCGGCGAGCTCGCGCGCGGGGTGCAGGGGCTCGACGGGACCGCGGCCGTGGCGGTAGAAGTCCGCGCCCGTGCTGGGTAGCTTGCGGACCTCGGCGCGGATGCAGTCGAGGGCGACCTCGTCGTTGGGCACGCGCACGTCGGCGCAGCCGCTGCGGTGCACGTGGACCTCGGGCCCGCCGATGTCGAGGCTGGTGATCTTCTGGCTCTTGGCGCCCTTGATGAGCGCCGCGCCGGCGATGACCATGTAGGCCTGCTCGGTCATGAAGACCCGGTCGGAGATGATCGGCATGTAGCCGCCGCCGGCGATGCAGTCCCCGAACACGCCGGCGATCTGCGGCACGCCCTGGGCCGAGAGCAGCGCGTTCTTCTTGAAGATGTGCCCGGCCCCGGTCCCGCCCGGGAACGAGCGCGACTGCTCGGGCAAGAACAGGCCGGAGCAGTCGACCAGGTAGATCGTGGGCAGGCGCAGGCGCAGCGCCATGGTCTGCGCGCGCTGGATCTTCTCCGGCGTCTGCGGCCACCACGAGCCCGAGGCGACGGTGTTGTCGTTGGCGATGACCATGCACCAGCGCCCCTCGATCTGGGCGAAGGCCGTGACCACGCCGGCGCCGGGGGACTCGAGGCCGCGGTCGCCGTACTTCAGACCCCAGTTGACGAAGGTGCCGACCTCGAACAGCTCCGTGCCGGGGTCGACGAGCTTCGCCAGGCGCTCGCGGGCGCTGAGCTTGCCGCGCTGGTGCAGGCGGTCGAGGTACTTTTGACCCCACCCCTGGTGGACCTTGGCGCGGCGCTCGTCGAGGGTCTGCTCGCGCTCGCCGAGGGTCTCGCGGTACTCGGCGAAGGTGCGGTCGTCGCAGACTTGATCGCGGGGGGAACCGATGGGCGAAAGAGGAACGATGGCCATGACGTCAGCTCTTCGCGCCCGGGAGGGCGCGGGTGTCGTAGCGGTGCGCGCGGAAGTCCGCGTTGCGGAGGATGTCGATGTGCAGCGGCACGGTCGTCTTCACGCCCTCGACCTCGAGGGCCTCGAGGGCGGCGATCATCTGGTCGCAGGCCGCGTCGCGGTCCTCGCCCCAGCAGATCACCTTGCACAGCAAGCTGTCGTAAAAGGGCGGGACCTCGTAGCCGGAGCGCACGTGGGTGTCGACGCGGACGAAGCGGCTGGCCTCCGGCGCCTGCCAGCGGCTGATGACGCCGGGCGAGGGCCGAAAGTCCGCGCTCGGGTCCTCGGCGTTGATCCGGCACTCGATCGCGTGGCCCTTCAGCTCGACGTCGTCCTGCGTGAACGACAGCGGGCTCCCGGCGGCGACGAGGATCTGCTCGCGGACCAGGTCGATGCCCGTGCGCATCTCCGAGACGCAGTGCTCGACCTGCAGGCGCGTGTTCATCTCCATGAAGCGCAGCACGCCGGCCTGGCCGTCGCCCCCCGCCCCGCTCTGGTCGAGCAAAAACTCGATGGTGCCCGCGCCCACGTAGCCGATGCGCCGGGTCGCCTCGACGGCGGCGGCCAGGGTCCGGGCGCGCTCCTCGGGGTCGAGGACCGGGGCCGGCGACTCCTCGATGAGCTTTTGGTGCTTGCGCTGGACGGTGCAGTCGCGCTCGCCGAGGTGCACGACGTTGCCGTAGCGATCGGCCATGATCTGGATCTCCACGTGGCGCCCGCCCTCGATCAATTTCTCGAGGTACAGGCGCCCGTCGCCGAACGCGGCCATGGCCTCGGCCCGGGCCTGGCTCCAGGCCGACTCGAGCTCGTCGGCGGTCCGAGCCACGCGCATGCCCTTGCCGCCGCCGCCGCTCTCGGCCTTGAGCAGCACGGGGTAGCCGGTGGCCTCGGCCACCGCCCGGGCCTCGTCGAGGTCCTCGAGGATCCCGTCGCTGCCGGGGATCAGGGTCAGCCCCGCCGTGCCCATGGCCTTCTTGGCCGGGGTCTTCTTGCCCATCAGGTGCATCACGTGCGCCGGCGGGCCGATGAAGGTCAGGCCGTGCTGCTCACACAGCGCCGCGAACACGGGGTTCTCGGCGAGGAAGCCCCAGCCCGGGTGGACCGCAGAGCAGCCCGACTGGCGCGCGGCCTGGACCACGCGATCGAGGGCGAGGTAGCTGTGAGTCGAGCGCGCCGGACCGAGCCCGACCTGCTCCCCGAGCTCGGTCCAGGGGGCGTCGCGGTCGGCCGCCGACACGCCGAACACCGGGGTGATACCCAGCTCCTTGCACGTGCGAGCGATGCGAACGGCGACTTCGCCTCGGTTGGCGATGAACAGGCGGTGAAAGCCGGCCATGGCCCAGGGAAGCTAACAGACTTCGCGCCATCTTGGAGCTCCCCGGAGCTCCCCGCCTCCCCTGCGCTCTCGCTTTCACACGCTCGAAGCTGACCCTCGCAGGGCCTTGCGGTAGCTCTTCCACGTCCCGCCCGTGATGAAGCCCTCGGGAATCTCCAGCGCCTCGCGGCCAAAGGGGAGGCTGTCCCAGTCCCCCTCGATCAGCGGACGCATCAGGGACTCCGCGACCGCGTGCCCGCGACCCCACAGGTGGCGATCGAGGGGCACGTGCAGATCGAGGATGTGCTCGAAGTTCCAGTCGAGCGTGCGCTGTGCCCCCGCGGCCGCGCGCGCGTGATCGTGGACCGAGTAGTGCACCGGCGACCAGGTCACGTGGCCCTCGCGCAGCTTCAACATCCTCGACGCCGGCCAGGGCAGGGGCTTGGCGCCCACGGGCCAGCTGAACCACCCGTGGCCGCCGTTGATGAACGCGCCGCTCGCCTCGTGCCAGACCAGCAGCGGCTCCGCCGTGCCCCGGCGCGCGCCAAATCGAAGCTGCGTGCGGTTGACCAGCTTGCCCTCCATGAAGCCGCCCCACACGTGCACGTGCAGCCCCATGCGACCGAGCTCGGGCAGCGCGTCGCCTTCCCCGAGGCGCTCGACGTTGGGCAGGGCACACAGCGTCGGGTTCTCCCGCTCGATGCGACCAGCCGCCACGTAGATCGGCACGTCGGGGAAGGCCTCGGCGTAGGGGATGAGCGAGAGGTGGTGCTCCGGGCCCGGGTTGAGGATCGCCCGCAGCGGCGCCCCGAGCTCGGCGCTCAGCTCCCGCAGGGCCAGAAAGGGCTGGTCGGCCTCGAGGTCGGGCTGCACGACGTTGAAGGCCACCAGGTGGCTCTTGCCGCCCGCCTCGCGCACCCGGAATACGAACATGCGGTTGGGGATGCGCGGGCCAAAGCGCGAGTTCCCGCCGCCGTGGTTCGTGAACAGGCTCCACAGGTCGGGGCCGATGGGCTGAAAGCAGACCGGCCCGAGGACCTCGCCCACGGCCATGCAGCACCGCTCTCCCGAGCGGCCGTGGTGGTGTGGATGGTGAAGGTGGTTGTGACGGTGATCTTGCATGACGACTCCTCTGGCGTCGGTCCGCGGCGCGGCGCGACGACTCCTCTGAAGGGCGAGCGGAGCCCGCCCCGCGATGCGAAGCTGAACAAAACGAGCGCGCCCTGATCGGAAGAGAGGGCGCGCGGACTAGTCGAGGCGCTCGCGCGCCGCACCAAACAACAACAGCTCGACGGTCTGCCGGACCCAGTGTCGGCGGTAGTCGGGCTCGAGCACGGACTGGCCGTACATGGCCTGGATCCGCCCCGCGTAGAGCACCTGGTAGGTCAGGCGCTCTTGGAGCGCGCCCGCGACGATGTCCGGGTCCACGCCCTTGCGCAGCAGCTTGCGCCGCCGCGCCGCGTTCAAGAAGTCGATCAACACCTGGTGCTGCTCGTAGAAGCTCGCCAGCGCCGACTCGTCGACGCGGGGGAAGCCCTGGCTGAACTCCGCCATCATGATGATCAGCAGCTCGGGCTCGCGCAGGTAGGTCGCCAGGGTCTCCTCGGCGTGCAGCAACATCCGCGTCGCGAAGTCGCGGCTGTCCTGGGGCGGATCGCCGAGGATGCGCCGCGCCCCCTCCATGCGCTGGTCCCCCAAGCGCCCGAGGATCTGAGCGTAGAGCGCCTGCTTGCCGCCGAAGTGGTAACTCACGGCGTTGACGTTCGCCCCCGCCGCCTTGCAGATGTCGCGGACCGAGGTCCCGTCGTAGCCACGCTGAGCAAACAGCCCCGTGGCCACGCGCAGCAGCTCTTCGGCGGTCTTGGCCACGACAGCCAAGCTACGCGGGAAGCGTGACGCGTGCAAGGCAAATTAAAACATTCGTTTAATTTTTTGGAACTACTGTCAGCCCCTTGGCAGGCCCCGGGCCGGCGTGCGATCTAGCCCGAGCCATGGAGTTGTTCATCGACACCGCAGACGTCAACGAGATCGAAGCCGCCCAGAGCATGGGCCTCCTCGACGGCGTGACCACCAACCCCAGCCTCGTCGCCAAGACGGGCCGCGGCCACCGCGAGGTGCTCGTCGACATCTGCGAGCGCGTGAGCGGCCCGGTCAGCGCCGAGGTCCACGGCACCACCTACGACGTGATGATGGAGGAGGCTCGCGAGCTCGCCGCCATCGCCCCCAACATCGTGGTCAAGATCCCGCTCATCGAAGATGGCATGCGCGCCGTCAAGTCGCTGACCGAGGCCGGCGTCAAGACCAACGTCACCCTGTGCTTCTCCCCCCTCCAGGCCCTCCTCGCCGCCAAGGCCGGCGCCACCTACATCAGCCCCTTCGTCGGCCGCCTCGATGACATCGGCCACGACGGCATGGGCCTCGTCGAGCAGATCTGCGACATGTACGAGCGCTACGACCTCGACACCAAGGTCCTCGTCGCCTCGGTCCGCTCCCCCAGCCACGTCGTCGAGTCCCTGCGCATCGGCGCTGACGTAGCCACCATCCCCTTCGGCGTCATCGGCAAGCTGATCCGCCACCCGCTGACCGACATCGGCCTCGCCCGCTTCCTCGAGGACGCCAAGGCGATTCCCAAATAGCCCCCGCAGGCGGCTCGGACCGGGGGCGCTTCGTCGCTGCGCTCCTCCTCTTTGGCTTGTCCTCAAACACGTTCGTGCCTTCTAGAGGGCATGGGGTCGCCCCCAAAGGGGGCGTTGTCTGTCGGGCTCAGCGAGAGCCCTGGGGCTGGCTCGAGCGGACCGCCAGCTCAAAAAATGAGCGCCACCCCATCCACGACCTCCCCCCGAAGTTCGTGGATGTGATGGCGCTCTGGACGATCGGACAGGAATTCAGAAGTTGGGGCTGGCGAGGGTGCCCGGGTGGCCCTCGATCGGGCACATCTCGACGTCGGGGTTGCAGGGGCGGTCGTTGAGCAGCTCGCAAGCGGGCATCAACGTGGCCACGGCGAGGAGCAACGCGGCGGTGAGAACGGTCTTGGCGGCCTTGGTGGTCTGCTTGGTCTTGGTCACGGCACACTTCTCCTGAGACGAGCGGTCGGCGCTCGAGCAAAGCGACGCATTCGGGTGAGAACCCCGGGACAGCCACCGGCCGTATGCCGGGCTCGCTCCCTCTCGGTTCGCGCTGCGTCTTGGTCGTCTTTGAGACAACAAGTTCGGGCACCTTGGTTTCAGTTTTTGATTGACTTTTTTTTAATATTTTGGATGGGGCATTTTTCCGCTGCGAGAGCGAGACAGATCGGGGCGGGGTGACACCTTGGTTTGGAGGTCACAGATCGCTACGGCTCGCGTAGACGGAAGCAAGATCAGGATCAGTGGTGTCGACTGTGAGCGACGCTAGCTTTGTGCGTTGCTGCTCGACACGAGTTCGCTCGGGGCTCCGACGGTGCGCCGCAGTGTTGGTCTGAGGTGCCTCGTTGGCTCTGACCTCCTCCCCACTCCTGCGCTCGAGCCGAGTCACATCCCGTTGCTCTTCCAAGGCTGTAGGTGGCTCGGTGCTCGTCGCAGGGACCCCTCCCGCCGAGCGGCCTGCTCGGGGTTCGCAAAACGAATGCTGGGGTCTCGAACGAGTTGCGCCGAAATCTAGACGCATGCAGCAGGGTCGAGCCACCACCAAAGTGCTTCACCCCCGCCAAAACATTTCTACTCGCCGCCCCGTGACCGGAGCCGCAGCGAGCGAAGCGAGCGTGAGGTGGATGAATCGCGCGCAGCGAAGCGAGCACGATTCATCGTCGGGGCGGACGCTGTCGAGGGCCTCCCGATAGCACCTCATGGGGAAAACCAGCCTGTCCTCCAACCCGGGAAGCATGCAGCACGGGTTGGACAACCTCGCCGCATGCAGCACGGTTCAGCAAACCCCGCCGCATGCAGCACGGGTTGGACAACCTCGCCGCATGCCGCACGGGTTCAGCAAACCCCGCCGCATGCAGCACGGTTCAGCAAACCCCGCCGCATGCAGCACGGGTTGGACAACCTCGCCGCATGCCGCACGGGTTCAGCAAACCCCGCCGCATGCAGCACGGGTTCAGCAAACCCCGCCGCATCCAGCACGGGCCGGACAACCCCACCGCATGCAGCACGGGCCGACCGACCACCCCCGCCGCGCACGGCAGGCGTTCACGCCCCGCTCAGGACGCCTGCTTTTCCATGCGCTTGCGGACGTTGTGGTCCAAGTAGCGCTTGCGCAGGCGCAGGTTCTCCGGCGTCACCTCGAGCAGCTCGTCGTCCTCGATGTACGCCAGCGCCTGCTCGAGGGTCAGCACCCGCGGAGGCGTCAAGAACAGCTTCTCGTCCGCGCCGGCCGAGCGAACGTTGGTGAACTTCTTGTTCACGTTGGGGTTCACGACCAGGTCGTTGTCCCGGCTGTGCTCCCCGATGATCATCCCGGCGTAGGTCGGCACCTGGGCGCCGACGAAGAGCACGCCCCGGTCCTGCAGGCGGGCGAGGGAGTAGGTCATGGTCTCGCCGGGCTCGAGCACGATGAGCACGCCGCGGGGGCGGGTCCGCTTTTGGCCGAGGTGGGGGCCGTAGCCGGCGAAGATCGAGGCCATGATGCCGGTGCCCCGCGTGTCGGTCATGAACTCCGAGCGGTAGCCGATGAGGCCGCGGGCGGGCATGCGGAACTCCATGCGCGTGCGCCCATTCCCGTTGTCCTCCATGCCGGTCATCTCGCCGCCGCGGCGGCCGAGCTTCTCGATCACGGCGCCGGAGTAGGCGGAGTCGGTCTGGACGACGAGGTCCTCGTAGGGCTCCTCGAGCTCGCCGCTGTCGTTCTCGCGGACGATGACCCGCGGGCGGGACACGCAAAACTCGTAGCCCTCGCGGCGCATGGTCTCCATGAGCACGGACAGGTGCAGCTCGCCGCGGCCGGAGACCTCGAACTCGTCGGCGCTCTCGGTGTTCTGGACCTCGAGGGCGACGTTGGAGCGCAGCTCCCGGAACAGGCGCTCGCCGAGCTTGCGCGAGGTGACCCACTTGCCCTCGCGGCCGGCGAAGGGGCCGTCGTTGACGCGGAAGCGCACGGCGAGGGTGGGCGGATCGACGGCGAGGGCGGGGAAGGCCCGGCGGCGCTCGAGGTCGGGGTCGGTGAGGGTGTCGCCGACGTTGAGCGAGCTCATCCCCGCGATGGCCACGATGTCGCCGGCCTGGGCGTTTTGGATCTCGAAGCGGCGCAGGCCCTGGAAGGCGAGGAGCTTGGAGGCCCGGAACACCTCGGCGCAGTCCTTGACCACGTCGGGCTCGGTGCCGGGCTCGGGGCGGATCAGCGCGAGGCGATCGTTGGGCTCGATCGCGCCGGAGTCCAGGCGGCCGATGGCGAGGTAGCCCAGGTAGGTGTCGTGGTGCAGGGTCGAGACCCACATCGTCGGCGGCGCGTCGAGGTCGACCTTGGGCGCCGGCGCGTGCTCGATGATCATGTCGAGGATGGTCGAGATCGGCAGGTGGGGGCTGTCCTCGTCGTCGGGCTCCTCGACGGCGTAGCGCTCGCGGGCCGAGCAGAACACGACCGGGAACTCGAGCTGGTCCTCGTTGGCGTCGAGGCTGACGAGCAGGTCGAAGGTCGCGTCCACGGCCCCGTGGGCGTCGCAGCCGTCGCGGTCGATCTTGTTGACGACGAGGATGATCTTCAGCCCCATGCCCACGGCCTTCTCGGTCACGAAGCGGGTCTGGGGCATCGGACCCTCGAAGGCGTCGACGACGAGCAGGACCGCGTCGACCATGTTGAGCACGCGCTCGACCTCGCCGCCGAAGTCGGCGTGGCCGGGGGTGTCGACGAGGTTGATGCGGTGCTCCTTCCACGTCAGCGCCGTGGGCTTGGAGGTGATCGTGATCCCCCGCTCGCGCTCGAGATCGCCGCTGTCGAGGGCGCGCTCGGTCGCGACCTCGCCACGGTGGAAGGCGCCAGCCTCGTTGAGCAGGGCGTCGACGAGGGTGGTCTTCCCGTGGTCGACGTGGGCGATGATCGCCAGGTTCCGGATATCGTCACGGGTCCGCACGGTCGCGGCGGACCATGCTTCCATTCCCGGGGCCATGCAAGCGCGCGGCTGGATGAATTCGACGCAGCGCTGGCGAGAACGCACACTGCGGCCATGGCCCCCGTGACCGTCACCTCCGCGACACCGACCCGCAGCGTGGCCCTCCTGCTTGGCTTGGCGCTCTCGATCGTGGCCTGTGATCGCGGCGCGGCCAGCTCGGAGCCGAGCGAAGCCGCGGACGCGACCGCGAAGGCCGCAGAGCCCGACGCGCCCTACCTCGATCGGCGCAGCGCCCACGAGACCCAGCTGAGCGCGCACACCCCCTCGCCCGCCAAGGGCGCGCCCCTGACCTCGGCGCCTCCCGGCGCGGTCACGGTCACCTACACCTCTGGCGAGCTCGGGCTGCAGGCCTGGGTCGGCTATCCCAGCCGAGCGGGCTCCAAACCCGCGCTGATCTACTTCCACGGCGACTTCGCCATCGGCCCCGACGACTTCGAGGCCGTGCGCCCCTTCCTGGACGCGGGCTTTTTGGTGATGACGCCGAGCCTGCGCGGGGAGAACGGCAACCCCGGAGACTTCGAGCTGCTGTGGGGCGAGGTCGACGACGCCCGGGCCGCGGTCGAGTGGGTCGCCAGCCAGCCGGGCGTCGATCGCAACCGGATCTACGCCTTCGGCCACAGCATCGGCGGCGGGATCGCGGCCATGCTCAGCCTCTACCCCGAGCTCCCCCTCCGCGCGACGGGCAGCTGCGGCGGCATCTATGTACCCGAGACCTTCGAGCGCTGGGCCAACAGCGAGGCCAACGCCGAGCTCGTCCGCTTCGACGCGAGCGACCCCCGCGAGACCACCCTGCGGGTGCTCGGACCCAACCTGCCCTGGATGGTCCACCCCCACCTGGCCTACGTGGGCGACGACGACGAGTGGTTCATCACCAACGCCGAGGCACTCCAGGCCCGGGCCTGGGAGCAAGGCCAGCCCTTCGAGATGATCCGCGTCCCTGGGGACCACATGGGCTCCCTCGCCCCCTCCCTCGAGGCCTTCCTGCGCCTGAGCTCCGCGCCAGCTTGGACACCCAACTGAAGGTGTGAGCCGAGCGCGACATCGAGCCCTGTGACTTTCGCGCAGCATTGCTTAGCATCGCGGCGATGTCGCGGACCCAGCTCGTCCTCTCGAACCGCCTGGCCCACGTGGCCCTCGCCCTGACCGCGACGAGCGGTCTGACGCTGCTCGCCTGTGACGCTCCCAGCAGCGGCGATGGAGCCAAAGCGCAGCCCGCCGCGACGGCCGACGCAGGCGACGCGGCCGAGGATCCCGGCGCGCCCGCGGCCGAGACCGCGCCGGCCGAAGTCGCCCCCCTCCAGCCCATCGCGCCCGAGGGCGAGCACCCCTTTTCGATCCTCGACATGCTCGAGGCCGACCGCGTGTCGAGCCCGGCCCTGTCCCCGGAGGGCGATCGCCTGGCCTACATGGTGCGCGAGACCGACATGGCCGCGAACGGCAGCCGGCGCAGCCTGTGGCTGCTCGAGCTCGACGGCGCCGCGGCCAAGGGCGAGCCGATCCTCGTCGACGATCACCCCAAGGGCTCGAGCCAGCCCACCTGGTCCCCCGACGGGGCCTTCCTCTACTTCGTGTCGGGCCGCTCGGGCTCGAGCCAGGTGTGGCGCGTGGCCATGGACGGGGCCGCGGCCGGCACGCCCCAGCAGGTCACGCAGCTGCCCGTGGGCGTGTCCAACCTGAAGCTCAGCCCCGACGGCGCGACCTTGGCCGTGAGCGCCGAGCTGTTCCCCGAGTGCGAGGATCTAAAGTGCACCGCCGAGCGCCTCGCCGCGCGCGCGGCCGATCCGACCACGGGCGTGGCCTACGACCGCATGTTCGTGCGCCACTGGGACACCTGGAAGGACCACCGCCGGTCCATGCTGCTCGCCGTCGACGCGACCCCCGGCGCGCAGACCGGGCGCATCCTCACCAAGGGCCTCGACGCCGACGTGCCCTCCAAGCCCTTCGGCGGCAGCGAGGACTTCACCTTCACCCCCGACGGCGAGGCGATCGTGTTCGCCGCGCGCGACGCAGCGGGAGGCGGCGGCGAGCCCTGGTCGACCAACTTCGACCTCTTTCGCGCCCCCATCGACGCCAGCGAGGCCCCGACCAAGCTGACCACCAACCCCGCCTGGGACGCCCAGCCCCAGTTCTCCCCCGACGGCAAGCAGCTGGCCTGGCTGGCCATGGAGCGCCCCGGCTACGAGGCCGACCGCTTCCGCCTGATCGTCCAGGACTGGGACGGCAGCAGCGTCTCCGGCGAGCCCAAGGCCGTGACCCAGGAGTGGGACCGCTCGATCAGCGGCTTCACCTTCACCGCGGCCGGCGATCGCGTGTTCGCGACCGCGCAACACCTCGGACACAAGCCGCTGTTCGCCATCGACCTGGCCTCCGGCGCGGCCACCCCGCGCGTGGCCGAGGGCACCGTCGCCGCGCTCCAGGTCGGCGCCGACAAGCTCGTATGGTCCAGCCACGACCTCTCGCGCCCGGCCGAGCTGTTCGCGGGGGCCCTCGACGACCCGGGCAAGGACGGCGCCCTGACCCACCTCAACGACGCCCTGATGAAGCAGGCCAAGGTCGGTGAGGCCGAACAATTCCAATTCGAAGGGGCGAATGGCGACACTGTCTACGGTTGGATTGTCAAGCCTGTCGATTTCGACCCCACTAAACGCTACCCCATCGCATTTCTGATCCACGGCGGCCCCCAGGGCTCTTTTGGGAACAAGTTTCACTACCGATGGAATCCCCAGACCTACGCGGGGGCTGGATACGCGGCTGTCATGATCGACTTTCACGGCTCGACGGGCTACGGGCAGGCGTTTACGGACTCGATCGGCAAAGACTGGGGCGGAAAGCCCCTCGAGGACCTACAAAAGGGGTTGAGTCACGTCGTCGAGCGGTACGCCTGGGTCGATGGTGAACGCGCCTGCGCACTCGGGGCCTCCTACGGCGGCTTCATGATCAACTGGATCGCCGGCAACTGGCACGATCGCTTCAGCTGCCTCGTTAACCATGATGGGGTCTTTGATCAGCGCTCGATGTACTACTCGACAGAAGAGCTATGGTTCCCTGAATGGGAGCAGGGTGGGCCCGAGTACGCAAATCGTGCCGGGTATGCGCGCTTCAACCCCGTCGACCACGTCGAGAAGTGGCAGACCCCGATGCTCGTCATCCACGGCTCGCAGGACTTCCGAGTCCCCGTGGAACAGGGTCTAGGCGCCTTTACGGCCCTTCAGCGCCGTGGCATCGAGAGCCGCTTCCTGCACTATCCGAACGAGAATCACTGGGTCTTGCAGCCCGCGAACTCCAAGCAGTGGCACGATGAGGTGCTCGCCTGGCTCGCGGCTCACCTCGACGCACCTTCGAAATGAGCATGTAATGCTCGTGTTCGAGCATACCTGTCAATTCGCCCATTATGGGTAATTTGGCAATTTGCATACTCTTCCCATCCCCTCGACGGGGAAGATCGAGGCGTGCTTGACCGCCACAGGGATCTGCCTGCGTCGGCGGGTGGGCGAGGCCCCACCGCGGATCGCCGCGGTCAGATCTTGAAGGTACAAAAAAGGCGAATCCTTGGCCTCCTCGCCAGCGGCGACCAACCCGCGCAAGCTCTTACCGGCGTGCACGGGCTTGGTGTAGAGCAGCCCCCGACGCTCGAGGGCGACGACGAAATAGACACGAAAGAGCAGCACGCTGGCGGCCTCGCG
>NZ_ABCS01000015.1 GCF_000170895.1 Plesiocystis pacifica SIR-1
GTCCGCGCCATCATCGAGCTGCACTGGAGCTTGAGGGCGTCGACGGCCGGACCCGCTACATCCCCAAGGCGATCCTCGGCGAGCTCGAGTCCGACGACGCGGCCGCGGGCCCGCCCCCGCTCCGCTTCCACCGCGCCCTCGCGCGCCTCGGGGGCAACCGCTCGCCGCGGGTGACCGTGCTCGAGGACCGCCCCGAGGGCCCGCGCCTGCGCCTGGCCCCCGAACTTCAATCCCCCCGCAGCGAGGTCGAGGCCCTCCAGGCCCAGCTGCGCAACCGCCCGGCGGGCGAGGTCCTGCGCGCCCTCGACGAGCACGCCGCCCGCCACCCCGACGTGCCCTTTGGCCGCAGCTACGCCGCGGAGCTCGACCTGTGGACCGGCGACTACGCCCGCGCCCTCGAGCGCTTCGACGCGCTGTGGGCCGAGACCCGCACGCGCTGGGCCTACATCGGCGCGGGCGCGGCCGCGATGTTCCTGGGCGACGAGGACGGGGCGCTGGCGCGCTGGCGCGAGGGCCTGCGCGTCTACGAGCTCTACCTCGACGGCGAGGCCACCCACACCTACCAGGCCGAGCTGTGGCGCAAGCGCGGCCAGCCCGAGCGCGCCCGGGAGCTGCTCGAGCACACCCTCGCGTCCACCGGCACCCGGCTCGGCGCGTGGATCAACTGCGCCCTGGTCGGCCATGCCCTCGGCGACGCGGACCTGCGCGCGCGCGGCCTCGCCTTCGCCCAGCGCCACGCCCCGCAGCTGCTGTGGTCGGCCCAGCGCAGCGTCGAGCGCGACGCCTTCCACCCTGGGACCCGCCCGGCCATCGGAGACCCCGCCGTGCTCGAGCGCGCCCTCGTGCTCATGCGAGGCAACCGCTCCTCGGGCATGCACACCTTCTTCGACGACGAGGGCCGGTTTCGGGTGTTCGCCCACGACCACGCCCGGCGCTACCTCGAGTTCGCCGAGACCACCTCCGAGCTGGCGCTGCGGGCCCTCTACGCCCGCCTGGCGAGGCCATGAAGAAATAAAAAGGGCGGGGACTCATCCCCCGCCCACTACACGCCTGCTTCGACGCGCTCACCACTGGCACGCTTCGGCGTCCAAGGTGCTCAGCTCGCAGGCCGCCGAGACCACCGCGTCGCAGGGGACCTCGACCCCCGAGCGGCGCACGAGCTCGAACTCGAGGTTCTGCCCCTCGACCTGGCACTGCGGATCGAGGTCGTCGCCGGTGTGGGCGATCCAGCACGCGTCCGCGCCCGCGGGCAGCTCGTGGCCCCCCATCCCGTCGCGCTCGCACTCGGGCAGCTGCTCCGAGCCGCTGCTCGTGTCCTGGTAGACGTTGCAGTTGTAGTCGAGCTCCTCCGTGCTCGCGTCGATGTCCTTGACGCAGTCGCCGTAGCAGGCCGGCGGCAGCTCGACGGTGATGTTGGCGACGATGTCCTCGAGCGCGGGGGTGTAGTCCTCGGAGCACACCGAGTAGAGGTTGAGCTCGTCCTTGAACGCGCTCGGGAAGGCGCTAGCGAAGCTGACCAGGCGCACCGGCGGGACCGCGGTCTGGACCTCGCCGTTGACCACGTTGCTGCAGCCGTCGCCGATGCCGAACAGCTCCTGCGTCGAGTTGTCCGGGCTGTCGGCGTAGACGATGGCCTCGCCGTCTTGATAGCCCAGCGGCACGCCAGCGATGACCGAGACCAGGACCTCGCGGCCCGAGGTCTTTTGCGCCGCCACGCCCTCGAGCAGCTCGACGTAGTGGTCGACGGGGCGGAGCACCGCCGCGTCCCGGTCCTCCGTGGGGTTCCCGCTCGCGTCGTAGCTGGCGTCGGAGCAGCTCGCGTAGGGGCTCTCGCCCTCGCAGTCCGTGCCCGCGTTCCAGCACGCGGCCGAGGTCGCGTAGCTGACCCCGTCGGCGAAGAAGGCCCCGTCGAGGAACAGCGCGTCGGCGTGCTCGGGGTTGTAGGAGCAGTCGACCTCGTCGGTCACGACCACGACCGCGAGCAGGGCGTCGTCGCGCAAGAAGCCGTACTCCGGGCGATCGGGGTTGTGCATGTTCTCGAGCGCCCGGGCCATGGCCTCGAGGGGCGACTCCCAGCCGCAGCCGCTGATGCCCTGGGGCGCGAAGCACTGGAAGGCGTCGAGGGTCGTCACCCCCTCGGGCAAGTTGGAGACCCCGTTGTAGCTCTGGATCCACGGCCGCGCCGCCTCCTCGCTGTCCCCGCAGCCCTCCGTGGGCCGGATCTCGAGCTCCTCGCCGCTCAGCTGGCAGTGCGCCTCGCAGGCCGCCGCGAACTGATCGTTGCCGTTGAAGGTGAAGGTGCCCGGGCGATCGAGGCACGAGCTCAGGTGGAGCGAGCCGCCCGTCGCCTGGCCCTCGCAGCTGTGCCCGCCGATGTCCGTGGTCGTGATCCCGATGCGGTAGTCCGCGCCGACTTCCTCGAGCCTCTCGATGACCGGGCCAAAGTTCGCCGCGAGGTTGGCCTGCTCCTCGCCCATCGAGCCCGAGTTGTCGAGGACCAGCAAGACGTCGACCTTGCGGTTGACGTCGAGGGGCAAGGAGTTGGTCGACACCGACGAGCCCTCGATCTCCACGCCCTTGAGGTCGTGGGCGTTGCAACCACTCGCAACGACGCCAGCGAAGGTCAGCAGGGCGAAGGCGGAGAGGTTGGAAGGGCGGACCAGGGAGTTCAACGACTTGGCGCTCACGCCCCGAACCCAGAGCAAGGCGCTTGCCCTCGGGAAAAGCTCAATGATTTCGCGGCGTGCAAGCGAAGTTGCCAGCAAACCCCGTTGGCGCCCGCGCCCGCTCCCGGCAACGGCCTTACTGGCGCGAACTCTCGCCACCCACCTCTACGCCGGTCGCCAGCTCGGGCCGCCTCGCGGCGCCCCTCACCAAGTTAAGAAGTGGCGTAATCGAGGGCCCAAAAAATCTCGACATTCTTCCTTGCGCCCCAACCCATCCCCGCTACATTCGTGTTCGTTAGCGAGGTAGATGAGATGAACGCTCGAGACGAGATGACCGCACGCGCCGATTTCCTGGCCGCCGCCGCCCTGGGCTGCGCCGCCGGTAGTTGGTCCGCCGCGGGGTCGACGGACGAGGGTTGCATCGGTACCTCCGGGCTCTGGCAGTCGTCATCCGCCTGTTCATCGAGTTGTCGCTGAGCGCTCGAGCGGACCAGGCGAAGGCCGGGACCCGAGAGCACCACCGACACCGAAGACGCACTGGGGAGACTAGCCGACAGCAGGCGACGGCACCCGCTTGGAAGGCGGGCGAGACGAAAGTCCTTGGGAGTTCGACCCTCCCTCTCTCCGCTCGGGCGTGAACATTTTGGGGGGACTAGCCGACAGCAGGCGACGGCACCCGGTTGCTAGCCGGACGAGACGCATGTCCTTGGGAGTTCGACCCTCCCTCCCTCCGCTCCACGCCCACTCTTGGAGAGACCAGCCGATAGCAGGCGACGGCACCCGTTTCGAATACGGCCGGGCTCACGCCCTTGGGAGTTCGACCCTCCCTCTCTCCGCTTCGACATTTCACTGGTGAGGCAAGCCGACAGCCGGCGACGGCACCCGGTTTGAACCCGGGCGAGACCACAGTCCTTGGGAGTTCGACCCTCCCCCTCACCGTCGCTCGAATACACACAATACGTGAGCGTAGCTCAACGGTAGAGTATCGCATTGCCGATGCGAGGATGCGGGTTCGATTCCCGCCGTTCACTTCCCACTCAAACCCCACATCACGTGCATGGAGCTCGGTTGGCAGAGCACGACACTTCCAATGTTGAGGAAGCGGGTTCGATTCCCGTCATGCACTCTAGATTCCAAGACAATCACAAACACGGGCTGCTGGCTCAATGGGAGAGCACCTGGCTTGCATCCAGGGGGGTATCGGTTCGAATCCGATGCGGTCCACAACCAGAAAAACAGGTCGAGAAGTCGACAGACCCAAATCGGCATACAAAGAAATCGACAGCCGACCAATCACTCTTCCCCCCCTCACCCCAAGCGCCTCGTTCGCGCACACAACCAACGGCCCCTCCGGGGCCGGGCAGTGGGGTGGGGCCCCCCGACGGGTCCGCCCGGCGGGGGGAGGGGCCTGCAAGGCCCCTAAAACAAGGAAGAGTGAATGGAACGCGCCCAAGGGCGCCTTCCATTCACGGAGATGTAGCTCAACGGGAGAGCACGATGCTGGCAGCGTCGCGGTTGAGGGTTCGAATCCCTCCATCTCCATCCATGCTTTTCGAGCAGACAACTCAAACAATTCAGTGATCCACACATAGGGCGCCCACCGGGCTGGCTTTTGGTCTCCAAAACCGGGATGGAGGGTTCGACTCCCTCGCGCCCTGTCCCCCGAGCACGCTCGGGTCTGGTGTGATGGCGGAAATGGCTAACGCGCGTGGCTGCAGTCCACGAGACTTCCGGTTCGAGTCCGGATCGCACCTCTTTCCTTCCCCCTGCTGTGGATCCGCAGACTTTCCCCACTCTTCACCCCTGAAGAGGAGGACACTGCCATGGCCCACATCCACAGCGACAACGCCGTACCTCCGAGGGGCACTCGGGAGTACTTCCTGTACAAGCGGCGCGTACGTACGCTGGGCCGCCGCGGCGGACGGCTGGCCCGCTTCCGCGAGATCGCCCGGCACAAGCGCCTGACCATCGAGGACACCGTCTCGGGCGCCCTCGACCCGGTCTTCGTCAGCGAGTACCGCTACTTCGTGTGGAACGTCGGGCCCGTGCTGTGCGTCTACTGCAACGCGGCCCTGGACAAGAGCACGAAGACCCGGGACCACCTGGTCCCCCGGTCCAAGGGCGGACCCAACGGCGACAACCTGGTCCCGTCTTGCGCTTGCTGCAACCGGGCCAAGGCCGACGACTCGCTGCTGATGTTCCTGCATCGGCGCGCGAGCTGAGGCCCATCGAACAACCCCAAACACGAAGGGGAGTCAGGCAATGCCTGGCTCCCCTCTCTTTGTTGGCGCCGGTCTACGGCGCGCGATCAGGCCTTGTCGGGCGCGCCCCCGGCCTGCTCGCCCTTGTTTTTCTTCTTCTTGTTCTTGCCCTTCTTTTGGCCCTTCACCATGGGCGCGCCGCCCTTGAGCTTCTTCTCGAGCTTGGCCCACGAGTCGCGCAGGGTGATGGTGCGGTTGAGGACCAGCTGCCCCTCGGTGGTGTCCCGATCGACGCAAAAGTAGCCCGTGCGCTCGAGCTGCACGGTCCGCCCGGCCTCGACCTCGACCAGGGCCGGCTCGACCCGCGCGTCCGCGAGCACCGCGAGGGAGTCGGGGTTGACGTGGTCGAGGAAGGTCTTGCCCTCTTCGACGTCGAGGGGGTTCTCGACGCGGAACAGGCGGTCGTAGAGCCGCACCTGCGCCGGCTTGGCGTGGCGCGCCGAGACCCAGTGCAGCGTGCCCTTGACCTTGCGCCCGTCCGGCGCCTTGCCGCCCTTGGACGCGGGGTCCCAGGTGCAGCGCAGCTCGACGACCTCGCCGGCCTCGTCCTTGATGACCTCGGTGCAGGTCACCAGGCAGGCGTAGCGCAGGCGCACCTCCTTGCCCGGGGCGAGCCGAAACCACTTGCGCGGGGCCTCCTCGCGGAAGTCCTCGCGGTCGATGTAGAGCTCGCGGCAAAAGGGGATGTCGCGTCGGCCGTAGGACTCGTCCTCGGGGTGCAAGGGCGCGTGGAACACGTCCTCCCCGTCTTCGGGGTAGTTCTCGATGACCAGCTTGAGCGGCCGCAGCACGCCCATGTAGCGCGGCGCGACCTCGTTGAGGCGGTCGCGGATGGCGTGCTCGAACAAGGTCACGTCGACGACGCCGTCGCGCTTGGACACGCCGATGCGCTCGCAAAAGCGGACGATGGACTCGGGCGGCACGCCCCGGCGGCGCAGGGCCGAGAGCGTGGGCATGCGCGGGTCGTCCCAGCCGTCGACGTGCTTTTCCTCGACGAGCTGCCGGAGCTTGCGCTTGCTGACGATGGTGTAGCCGAGGTTGAGGCGGCCAAACTCGGTCTGCTCCGGGTGCGTGTCGACGGGGCAGTTGGCCACCACCCAGTCGTAGAGCGGGCGGTGGTCCTGGAACTCGAGCGAGCACAGCGAGTGGGTGATGTCCTCGATGGCGTCGCCGAGGGGGTGGGCGTAGTCGTACATCGGGTAGATGCACCACGCGTCCCCGGTGCGGTGGTGGTGCTGCTTCAAGATCCGGTAGAGCAGCGGGTCGCGCATGTTGAGGTTGGCGTGCTGCATGTCGATCTTGGCCCGCAGCACGTGGGCGCCCTCCTCGAACTCCCCCGCGCGCATGCGGGCGAAGAGATCGAGGTTCTCCTCGACGCTGCGCTCGCGGTGAGGGCTCTCGACGCCGGGCTTGTAGAAGTTGCCGCGCCCCTCCCGGATGGCCTCGAGGCTCTGGCTGTCGACGTAGGCCAGGCCCTCGCGGATCAGGTGCTGGGCGCATTCGTACATGCGCTCGAAGTAGTCCGAGGCGAAGCGCGGCTCGCCGGCCCACTCGAAGCCCAGCCAGGCGATGTCGCGCTGGATGGCCTCGACGAACTCGGTGTCCTCGGCGACGGGGTTGGTGTCGTCGAAGCGCAGGTTGCACTGGCCCCCGAACTCCTGGGCCATACCAAAGTCGACGCAGATCGCCTTGGCGTGGCCGATGTGCAGGTAGCCGTTGGGCTCGGGCGGAAAGCGGGTCTGGACGCGTCCGCCGTGTTTGCCGCCCTCGATGTCGGCGGCGATGAGCTCACGGACGAAGTTGGAGGGTCCGTCCTCACTGCGCTCGGGGGTCTTCCCGTCGGTGGTCACCCGGGGAGGTTTACCCCAAAGTCCGCGCAGGGGCCCGCGAACGCCGGGGCTCGGGTTGTGAGCGCGCGCAGGGCCCGTGCGCCCCACCCCGTCGACGCCAGACCCCGATCGCCGGCAGCTCGACCCCGCGGTGCTATGGTCCGCCCGTGCCGGGTCTGCTCGAGCGCCTGTTCGGTCGGCGGAGCTCTCCGCCCAAGCGCGACTATCACGAGGGGCCGAAGCTCGCCGGCCTCGACGAGGCGACAGCCCGGGCCATCGAGCTGCAAAAGCGGTACTGGCGCGACGATCCAGCCGAGCGCGCGGCGCTCGAAGAACAGGCGCGGACCGGCTCGGGCGGGGCGAGCGGCCTGGGCGGGCTCGACTGGCCCGAGGCCCTGCGCCTGCACCACCTGCGCTGCCTCGAACTCCTCGACGCGACCCCCAATCTCCGCGAGCAGCTCCTGGCGCCGGCCGAGGTCCTCGCCGAGCTCGGGGCCGCGCCCACGCCCGCGGTCCAGCACTTGGGCCCGGTCCGCGCGAGCGCCCGCGCCCTGCTCGGTCGGCGCTCGCCCTACCGCCCGCGCCACGGCTTCACCTGGCACGGCGCCGGTCCGCCCGAGGGCGAGGCGATCCCCTACTCGGACCTCCAGGGTCGGATCGTCAACGCGGCCCTGACCCACCTCGGCAGCCTCGAGGTCCTGGTCCTCGACGAGGCCTTCGAGCCCGCCGGCGTCGACTTCGTCGCCTTCGACGAGATCCAGACCCTGTCCCTCGCCCCCCGCGAGAGCCCGGAGGCGGCCACCCAGCCCCCCTTTCGACCGGCGCGCATCCTCGGCGAGTACGGCCTGGGCGACCGCGTGGTGCTCGTGCCCCTGCGCCACGGCCTGAGCTGGTACGGCCACGAGCCCAGCCTGCTCATGGGCGCGGGCGAGCGCCAGGTCGCGCCCGTCGAGCTCCGCGGCCTCGCCGATCCCACCAAGGCTCTCGCCAACCCCGAGGGCGACCGCCGCGAGCTCACGATCCGAGCGGGGCTCCAGCGCCTCGAGGTGCTCAGCGACTACGCCGAGACCGGCCTGGGCAGCGCGACCCTGGCCGAGGCCTACCAGTTCAGCCTCGCCATCGATCAGGACGACCCGCGCTTCGACGACAAGTGCCGCGGGCGCGACCTCGATCCTCGGGCCACGCGGGGCGACGTCGTCCGCGAGTCCCGGCTCCGCGCGAGCGCCCGGGCGGCCAAAAAACGCGACTGAGACCGCCTTCGCGCGCGATGTGCGGAGTGCCCAGGGCCCGGGTGACCTGCCGCGATTGCGCCCCCGCCTCGGCTGGCGTAATCAGCCCCAGCCATGGCCTGGTTCTACGAGCACTACCGCGACACGTCTGCCGTCGGCATCCACACCACGGGCAAGCTGCACGAAGAGCGCAGCGCCTTCCAGGCCATCGAGGTGCTCGAGACCAAGGGCCACGGTCGCCTGCTGACCCTCGACGGCATGGTGATGCTCACCGAGCTCGACGAGTTCGTCTACCACGACCTGCTCACCCACGTGCCGCTGTGCGCCCACGCCGATCCCAAGCAAGTGTTGGTCGTCGGCGGCGGCGACGGGGGCACGGTCCGCGAGGTCCTCAAGCACGCCAGCGTCGAGCGGGTCGTCCAGTGCGAGATCGACGAGCGCGTGACCCGGGTCTGCCAGGAGTACATCCCCTCCGTCGCCGGCTTCCTCGACGACCCCCGCGTCGAGCTGGTGTTCGAGGACGCCGTCGCCTACGTCAAGCGCCACCCAAACACCTTCGACGCCATCTTGGTCGACTCGACCGAGCCCATCGGCCCGGCCGCCGCTTTGTTCGGTGAGCCCTTCTTCCGCGACCTCGACGCGGCCCTGCGCCCCGGCGGCGTGATCAGCTCGCAGTCCGAGTCGCCCTTTTACGCCCCCGAGGTCATCCAGGGCCTGTTCGGCGCCGTGCGGCGGGTGTTCCCCGAGGTCCACGGCTACTACGGCGTGATCCCGACCTACCCCGGCGGCGGCTGGGTGTTCTGCATGGCCAGCCACAGCCGGAGCCCCGGAGACCTCGACCTCGACCGCGCCGCGGCCCTGTCCACGCGCTACTTCTCGCCGGCCGTGGCCCAGGGCGCGTTCATGCTGCCGAGCTTCGTCCGCGAGCTGGTCACGGCCGGAGACGCGCAGGCGTGAGCGTCGTCGAGCCCTCGGCGGGGCGCGAGCGCTTCCTCGGGGCGCTCCCCTCGGGAACGCAGCTGGACGAGGTCCAGGCGGCCCTCTTGGGCGTGCCCTTCGACGGCGCCGTGACCTACCGCGGCGGCGCGTCCGGAGGCCCGGCGGGGCTGCGCGCGGCCTCCGACAGCATCGAGACCTACTGCCCCAAGCTCGACGAGGACCTCGAGGATCGGCGCTACGTCGACCTGGGCGACCTCGACTGCTCGGTCCCCGACGCGGCCAGCGGGATCGCGGGCGAGACCCCCGGCGAGCGCCTATGTCGCTCGCTGCGGACCCAGCTCGACGCCCGCCTGGCCGACGCCCCCGCCCTCCCCGTGCTCGGCATCGGCGGCGATCACCTCGTCGCCTACCCCTTCCTCGAGCGCATGCTCGAGCGCCACGCCGACCTGCAGATCATCCACATCGACGCGCACATGGATCTGCGCGACGAGTGGGAGGGCGAGCCCTTCAACCACGCCAGCGTCCTCGGCCGCGCCCGGGACGTGATGGGCCCGGACCACCGCGTGCACCAGTGGGGCATCCGCTCTGGCGAGCGCAGCGAGTACCGCATGGCCCGGGAGGACGCGCGCTTCGAGCTGCTCGCGCCCACCCTCGAGGCCATCACCGCCCGCGTCACCGCGCTGTGCTCGGCCGGGCTGCCCCTCTATGTGACCCTCGACGTCGACGGCATCGACCCCGCCGACATCCCCGGTACCGGGACCCCCGAGCCCGACGGGCTGGCCTTCGGCGCCGTCGAGGCCGCCCTGGGTCTGCTCGCCACGCGCGAGGGTCGGGTCGTCGGGGCGGACATCGTCGAGCTCGCGCCGGCCCTCGATCCGACCGGGCGCTCGAGCGTCGCGGTGGCCCGGCTCGCGCGGACCTTGCTCCTGGTCCTGACCCGCTGAGTCACGCGCCAGCTGCTATGGTTCGGCGATGGCCCTCCTGGCCCACGCGCCGCTGCTCGCGGCGCTGACCCTCGGCGCGCCCCCGCCGGACTTCGCCCTGCGCGTGCACGAGGCCCCGGATCCGGCGTCGATCGTCGACGAGACCCCGGCCGACTTCGACGGCTGGGCCGAGACCCCGCGCTGCTCCGAGGCCGCTACCGAGGGGGGCGAGGGAGCCCAAACCCACGCCAGCGACGAACTCAGCCCCCCGCCCCCCGCGCGCAAGATCGGCGAGCACACCACCATCTTCGTCAACTTCGACGGCGTCTCCCTCGACACCTGCGTCCCGTCCAACAGCCACGCCAACTGCAGCTCCATCGAGGGCGGCGAGACCATCGACCCCTTCCCCGGCGACCTCGCCCAGCGGGTGGCCATCCTCGACGGCATGCGGGACATCGGCGAGGGCCTGGGCCTGCGCATCACCGGGCAGCGCCCGGGCCCCGACGAGACCTACCTGATGCTCGTCTACGGCGGCGACTCCATCGCCGAGGAGGCCCTGGGCCGGGCGCCCGCGGGGGACTGCTACGACGACCTGCCCAACCAGGTCGGCTTCGTCTACCTGGGCACGGACCGCGCCGCGTGGATCAACGGCGGCGCGTCGACGGCCATGCACGAGGCGGCGCACACCTGGGGCCTCGACCACGTCGGCCTGGACACGGCGCTGATGGCCCCCATGGGCGGGAACACCATCGCCGACTACTTCGACGGCTGCGCGCAGATCGTCCAAAACGTCGAGCTCGACCCCATCGATCCCGGCACGGCCAGCTGCCCCGACCTCAACCTCGAGCTGTGCGGCCTGGCCGACTTCCAGTACGCCACCGCCCTGATCGAGTACCTGTTCGGCGGCCCCTACGTCGACGCGCAAGCCCCCGCCCTCGAGCTGCTCTCGCCCGGGAGCGGCCGCTACTACCAGGCGCCGGCGAGCTTCTTCGTCGAGCTCGGGGTCATCGACGACCTCCACCCCCAGCGCTACGAGTTCGCCGTGACCATCCCCGGCCTCGTCGACGAGCCCAACTTCTCCGAGGTCCTCGACCCGAGCTTCGAGGTCGAGAACCTCCCCGTCGGTAGCTGGACCTTCGAGCTGCGGCTGCGCGACATGGCCGGCAACGAGGGCACGCTGAGCTTCGAGATCGAGGTCGGCGAGGATCCCCCGCGCCTCGACGACGGCTGCGCGTGCGCGGCGGTTGAGACCGATCCGCGGCGCTCGCAGGGGCTGGGCCTCGCGCTGCTCTCGACCCTGGGCGGCGTCTGGGGGCTGAGGCGCCGCCGCAGGCGAAAGTAGGGCGCCCCCTCGCCGTTGGGCAGCTTGCGCCCGGCCGCGCTCGGACGCTAAGAAAGCCGCTGCCCATGACCGACGCCACCTCGACCGCGCACGCCACCTCGCTCCCCCGCTGGGCCATCCTCGGCCTCACGGCGCTGCTGGGCACCGCATGCCCGAGCAAGATCGAGGCCGGCCCGAGCGAGGGCGAGGACCAGGCCGGGTCCGCGAGGGAGGTCACCGAGGACGACCCGCGGGTGGTCCGCGACACCGACGACCTCTACGCCAAGGAGGACGCGCCGACTCAGCCGCCGCCCCAGCCCTCCCTGGGCACGGGCCGGCCCGACGAGACCAACGGGGTGTGTCGCCTCTACGCGCCCAAGCTCCCCGACCCGCAGTGCTGCCCGGCCGAGCTCGGCTTCGACGCCGAGCGCTTCAAGGAGCTGTGCGGCCTGCCCATCTACCTGGGCGAGTCGATGCACCACACCTGCGGCTACCACTTCATGGCCGAGCCCGACGGCGACGGCCGCCTCCCGAATCCGCTGGCCGTGCGCGTGTCGAAGATCATCGACCCCGACACCAAGACCGCCGCCGAGGAGCACGACGAGCGCATCCAGGTCCGCCTCAAGCAAGAGGGCTTCACCTCCGAGCCCATCCCGGGCATCCCGGACGCCTACTGGAGCAGCCTCGAGGGGCTGCACTGGGCCTTCATCCCGGGCGAGGGCTGGGGCGCGCCGCGGCTGGTGACCTGGCGCGACGGGGTGTGCTCCGACGAGGCCATGCAGACCGTGCTCGCCGAGATGACCAGCGCCAAGCCGCCGCCGCCCAACGCCCCGCGGCCTTCCCTGGTCCCGAAGGCTCGGCACTGAGGGCCGGCCAACGCTGACCCTCCACCGGAGTCTCCCCGTCGGAGGCACGCCAGGTCGATATTGAGTTTCCCCTAACCAGGCTTCGGGTGTGGGAAGCTCTTTGCGATGCCCCTGATTCGGACCACCAGCAAGTTTAGCCAGACCCTGCAGCCTCAGCGTTACACATCCGAGCGCGAGTTGCAGGATATCATCGAGAAGCACCCCGAACTCCTCGTCGATGAGAACGAAGCGCGCGTCGCCCTCGTCTCCCGTGAGTTCGTTCTTCCCAGCGGTGCCGGCCGGCTTGATCTCCTACTCGTCGACGAGACCGGTAGACTCAGCGCAGTCGAGGTCAAGCTCGAGCGCAACGGGCAGTCACGCCGAGAGGTGTTCGCTCAGGTCTTTGACTATGCCTCCGCGCTCGCGGAATACCAGGTGACCGAGCTGAACGAGAACACGGGCGGGGGCGTCGAGAAGGCCCTACGTCAGTTGCTCGGCGCCGACAACCCGAACGCAGTAGAAGACGCTCGGCTCAACTGCGACCGGATGTTGCGCGCAGGCTCTCAGCGCGTCGTCATTGCGGTGGACTCGGCGCCTGATGACCTCGTCCGCATCGTGCGCTTCGCCAACGACCACAGCGACCTCGACATCCGGCTAGTCGAGATCGAGAAGTATGTCGCTAAAAACGAGTCCATCTTCGTCCCCCGACTCCTCGTCCAAGGAAACGAGCATGAGGCCAAAGCCTCAGAGCCTCGCCCCATCATCCACAACCTCATCGAGGTCGTCCGGCTCTTTACGCCCCCGTCAGGCATCACAGTTCATGGTCGCGCCCGTCACTACCGGGCCGTGCGGGTTGCCGGTTGGCCAGCGTCCATGCACTACGAGTTCCTCTCCTCCGGAGATCAGATCCACCCAGAACTGCACCTCGAGTCCAAGAACGTCATGCGTGTAGCGCCTGTCGTTGAAGGCCTCGCTCAAACTGTCGCCTCAGCGCTGCCGGAGTGCAACGTCCAATGGGTGACTCCTTGGCAACGTGTGGGGGGCCGCCTCCGGGTCTCTATGCCCAACGGGGCAGAACTAAGAGACTCCGTTGCAGCCATGTACAAGCTCATTGAGCTGACCAAGCAGCCTGTCGCATCCAGTTGGAACGAGGCTGCAAAACTCGATCAGTAGCTCAGCTCATTCGCTCACACGCGAACTGGGCCGACACGCGGGTGAATTCGAGACTAGCGACGTCCACGAGATGCACACTCCCCCGGTTTGCTCACCGAGGGCTCGCTCGGCATGGGTGGTGTATTCAGCTCCCGATTCGCGTTCTTTGAGGCGTGGGCCCATACCGAGATCATCGATTCGACAGACCAACTCGGCACGAGACTCGACGCTGTCCCAACGCCCCCGCCGCTCAACTCCAAGCGATCGCCCTGAGCCTACTCACCACCTAGTCGATCCAGGCTCGGCACAAAGCCGTCGCCCGTCGGCCTACTGGTCGACTTCGTCTTCTTCGGCGGCGGCCGCCGCGTCTTCCTCATCCTGACCCACGGCCGGATGCGCGGGGCGGCGGATCGGCCCGCGGGCGTCGAGCTCGTCCTGGCGCGCGGCCGCGCCCACGTTGTTGCCCGGGGTCTTCGCCTTGGCCTTGCGGGCCTCTCGGCGAGCCTCCCACTCGGCGCGCTTGGCCTCCTGCTTGGCCTTGCGCTCGTCCTTCTTGCGCTCGGCCTCGGCCTTGTCCCACCAGGTCCGCTGCTTGACGGGCCGAAAACGCTTCTCGTCGTCCTCGTCCATCTCGATGCCGTAGCGGTCGTAGAGGCGCTCGGGCAGCTGGGCGTGGACGGTGGTCTTGCAGGTGATGGTCTCCTGCTCTTTTTGCTTGAAGGGCGCCTTCCACTGGTCCCAGCCACCTTGCTTGATGACCACGTTCCAGTGCGGGACCTTGGTGTAGCGGCGCACGAAGGTCACGGACTTGGCCGGCTCGCCCTCATGGTTGCGCTCCCAGTCGCGGCACACCCAGGCGCCGTAGATGCGCTGATAGTGCTTCTTGCCGTTGATCCGGCGGTTGATCTTTCCGCCGCGGTCGTACCAGAGGTAGGGGTAGCGATCGATGCCCCAGATGTCCTGGCGGTAGTCCCACAGCTCGCCCTCCTGATCCTCCACGAACACGCGCACGAAGGTGTTGGTGCGGTTCGGGTTGGGGGCGAACATCGCCCAGCTCTGGTTGAGGCGGGCGGCGTTGAAGTACTTGTAGCCGTAGACCCCGTCGAGGAACTCCTTGTGGAAGGTCTTGGCCAAGCCCTTGCTGGGCGTGTTCCAGACCAGCAGCGTGGAGGTCTGGTAGGCGACGAAGATGCTGACGAGCAGGATGCCCCACAGCGGGTAGGCCCAGCGGCTCTCGGGGCGCCTGTGCGAGGGCACGGGCGGATCCGAGAGCAGGGTCTCGTGCAGCGGGCGCTCGACGCCGTCGTCGTTCATCGGGTCGGGGTCGGCCTCGAGGGTCGCGTCGCCATCCTCGGCGCTGGCGTGGCCCTCTGGCGGGGTCACGTCAGCGGTGTTTTCGGACTCGGGCCCGTCCTCGCGCACGTCGGACATCCTGGGGATTGTGCCAGACCCCCCGACAGACTCCACCGCAGTTTGTGCCGATACGTGCGCTTTGCGTGAGCTGACGCGCCTCGGTCTGGGTCCAAAGACACCCTGCCGGAGTGAGGTGCGCACCCTCCACAGATCTCTGCGCCGCCCATGGAGTCTTCCCGCCGCTTCGTTCGTCTAGTGCACAGCCGCCCATGCACGACGCCTCCGCGAGCCCGAACCTCCCTGCTCCCCTCGCCTCGACGGAGCCGAGCGCCCCCAGCTCCCTGCCCGGGCGCCTCGCCGCCCTCGCGGCCCTCGCCGTGTCCGGCTGCTGCCTGGTCGTCAGCGCCGGCATGTGGCCCCTCAACCTGGAGTGGATCCCGGGCTTCACGGCGCTGGTGATCCTCTACGCCGTGGCCGCCGCGGGCCTGTGGTCGAGCCGCGGCTGGGCCCGCTACCTGGGCCTGGGGACGGCCCTGTGGGGCCTGGTCTGCTTCGTCCAGGCCACCTTCGTCATCGGCCCGCAGCGCTTCGCCCTCGCTGGCATCGCCCTGCACGCGCTGATGCTGCTGTTCACCCTCGTGCAGCGACCGGCACAGGGCGGCGCCGTCGATCGCCGCCACGCCTTCGCCATGACCTGCGCCAACGCGGCCCTGCCCTGCGCCCTGGTCTACGGCCTCGCGCCTCAGCACGACTGGCTCGTCGGCGCCGGAGTCATCGGCGGCGCGGCGGTGGTCGTGGCCGCGTGCGCCGGGCTCGGCCGCGGCCGCACCTGGGGCCTGTTCGCGGCGCTATTCGGCGCGGTGTTGATCGCGGTGACCACCGCCCGGGCGCCGGCCACCGGCTGGCTCGTCCACCCCCACGCGATCTTGCCCAACGAGAACCCGCTCGCGCTCTTGGGCCTCGGCGTCGCCGC
This sequence comes from Plesiocystis pacifica SIR-1, assembly GCF_000170895.1. Classification (GTDB taxonomy): domain Bacteria; phylum Myxococcota_A; class Polyangia; order Nannocystales; family Nannocystaceae; genus Plesiocystis; species Plesiocystis pacifica. The sequence goes on from NZ_ABCS01000015.1 coordinate 15,492, forward strand.
CTCGTCCCTGGCCTTCCTCGCGGTCACGCCCTACTTCGGGCCGATCGTCCGCTTTTTGATGCGCCCCTCGAGCGAGTAACTAATCGGCCTGGCGCAGCACCCGACCGATGTGACTGCGCCGCGCGGCCTGGGGCGGCCGGCGCATGGCCTCGACCATCTGGTCGATGCCCGCGACCGTGAGCGTGTACATCGGGAACACCCGGCGGATCTCGCTGATCGTCGGGGCGTCCCACAGGCGCTCGGGCTCGGGGTTGATCCACCCCGAGCGCGGGAAGTGGTCGGCGAGCTTGGCCAGGCAGCGCAGGCCGCTCGGCGCCCGGTCGAGGGTCCAGAAATTCGAGCTGGTCATCATCAGCTCGCCGGGGTGCATCCACGCGTCGCCGACCAGGCACAGGTGCCAGTTGGCGTCCTTGGTCCGCAGCAGGTGGTCGATGGGCACGGGCTTGGTGAAGGCCGCGTCCTCGTAGACCTTGGAGTAGACGCAGTTGTGGAAGTAGTAGGACTCGAGCTCCTTGAAGCCGCCGTGCTTGTGGGCCGCCGAGAACAGCCGGCTGACGAGCTCGGCGTGGGGGTCCATGCTGCCGCCGACGTCGAGGAGCAAGAGCATGCGGACGTCGTTCTTTCGCGGCGGCCGCATGACGATCTCGAGGTCGCCGCAGTTGCGCGCGGTCTCGTCCACGGTCATGTCGATGTCGAGCTCTTCGATGCCGCCCTTGCGCTGGAGCCGACGCAGCCGTCGCAGCGCCGTGCCGAGCTGGCGCGTATCCAGGACCAGGTCCTTGCGAAACTCCCGGAAGCGGCGCGAGTCGGCGACGGCCAGGGCCGAGCGCCCGCCCCCAGAGCCGCCCATGCGCACGCCCGCGGGGTTCATGCCGCCCTGGCCAAAGGGCGAGGTCCCGCCCGTGCCGACCCAGCGGTTGCCGCCCTCGTGGCGTTTTTTCTGCTCGGCCAGGCGCTCGAGCAGCTGGCGGCGCAATTCTTCGATGCCCAGCTCGTCGATGAGCTCGCGCAGGGCCGGGTCGAGGTGGAGCAGCTGCTGGGGATCTTTGAGCCACTCGGCGAGCTGCTCGGTGAAGGCCTCGAGGTCCGCGATCACCCCGCGGAAGCTCTCGCCGAAGGCCAGGTCGAAGCCGTCGTAGTCGCCCTCGTCGTTGACGAGGATGCAGCGCGCGACGGCGTAGAAGCCGTCGAGGCTCGAGTCGTGCAGGCCCTGGCCGAGGGCGTCGAGGAGCGCGAGCCAGTTGTGCGCGCTGACCTTCACGCCCCGGGCGCGGAGCTTGTAGAAGAAGTCGAGGAAGAGCGGGACCCCTCGCCCGCCCGCGCGCATGTCGACGGCGGGCACTTCAGTACCTCCCGCCGCGCCCGCCCCCCGAGGCGCCGCGCTCGACCCGGGCGACGTCCTGCTCCTTCTTGAGCAGCACGCCCAGGAAGGGCAGGCGCGCGCCGAGCAGCTTGGCGGGGTCGATGTCGGCGTGGCGCAGGGCGGCGATCCAGTCGATCAGCTCGCTCGTGCTCGGGGGCTTGCGCAGGCCCTCCGTCGCGCGCAGGCGGTAGAAGGCCTCGAGGGCGCTGGCGAGCAGCTCGTCCTCGATGCGCGGGTGGTGCACGGCGACGATCCGGGCCATGAGCTCGCGGTCCGGGAAGGCGATCCAGTGGAACACGCAGCGGCGCAGGAAGGCGTCGGGGAGCTCCTTTTCGTTGTTGCTCGTGATGATCACGATGGGCCGCTTGGCCGCCGTCAGCGTCCGCCCGGTCTCGGGGATCGTGAAGCTCATGGCGTCGAGCTCGTGGAGCAGGTCGTTGGGGAACTCGAGGTCCGCCTTGTCGATCTCGTCGATGAGCACCACGGTCTGCTCCTCGAGCTCGAAGGCGCGCCCCAGCGGCCCCAGCGAGATGTACTTGGCGATGTCGCCGACGTCGCCGTCGCCGAAGCGGCTGTCGTGGAGGCGCTTGACCGTGTCGTACTGGTAGAGGCCCTCGACGGCCTTGGTCGTCGACTTGACCTGCCAGCGCAGCAGCTCCTTGCCCAGCTGCTGGGCGAGGTCGACGGCGAGCAGGGTCTTGCCGGTGCCAGGCTCGCCCTTGATCAGCAGGGGGCGACCGATCGCCATGGCGACGTCGACGGCCTTGGCGAGCTCGTCAGAAACGATGTAGCGGTCACTGGACGCGAACTGACTCATGGATGGCGGAGTATGGCACAGCGTTCCGAGGCCGCCCGGCGGGCCCTGCTCACCCGGCCAACTTCCGCGCGCCGCGAGGGCTGTGGCATACCCGAACTGTCATGCGCTGCCGTGCCTCCGCACCTGATGCCCCGCCCGCTCGGGCGAGGGCGGCGAAGCTGGCGCGGTGGGTCGCGCTGCTGGCTACGCTCGCCTGCCACGGCGAGGGCGAGAGCGACGAGCCCAAAGACGATCGCCCGAGCGCGGCGGCCCCCGTCGAGCACCCCGCGGCGACGGCCGAGTCTCCGAGCGCCGAGCCCGAGCCGACGCGCGCCGAGGTCCCGCCCTACACCCCGGCCTCGACCCTCGGCGAGCCCGTCGACCTTCGCCGTGCCCGCAGCGTGCGCACCGTGTACCGGGCGACCGACAAGCAGTCCGGATCCCGGGGGCGCATCCCCAGCAAGGAGCGCTTCCACGTCTACGCCCACGCCGAGCCCACGCCGGACTGCGGCGCTGGCTGGGCCCAGGTCGCCGACGCCGGCTGGGTGTGCCTGTCGCGGACCGATCCCGACACCGCCGCGCCCGATCCCCTGCCGCGCCTGCTCGAGGGCTCGGACCTGCCCTTCGTCTACGCCCGCCACAAGGCCCACGCCGACGACGCGACCCCGCCCCTGCCCGTCTACCGCAGCGTCCGCTCGTTCAACGCGGGCGACGATCCCGTCGAGGCGCTGCCCGCCTACGGGAGCTACGCCTTCCTGCGCTACCGCTGGAACAAGGGCACGCCGGTGATGCTCACCGCGACCAAGCGCGCGGTCCCGGCCGCCGAGCTGCACCGCTTCGACCCCAGCGCCTTCGAAGGTCGAGACCTCCGCGAGCGCCCGCTGCCCGAGGCCGTGCTCGAAGGTCGCTGGCAGCTCGCGTGGTCCAAGCGCTGGAAGGCCGCGGTGCTCGCCACGCCCGACCCAAAGGCGAGGGTCCTGGGCCACCTGCCCCAGCAAGGCGAGCTCTACGTCAACCCAACGAGCGCCCCCGGCCCCGGCGGCGAGCCCTACTTCGAGGTCCTCGCCCTCGAGCCCGGCACCGGCCTGACCCCGGAAAAGCGGCGCTCCGATCCCGCCGCGCTCGCGGGCGGCTGGGTCGCGGGCGACGATCTGCGCCGCTGGCTGCCCCTCCCGCCGGAGGGCGGCACGGGCGACGCGGGCAGCTTCCTCGCGGGCGAGCGCCTGCTCGACGTCGACCTCGACGAGCAGATGCTGACGGTCTGGCACGAGGGCGAGCCGATCTACGTCACCCTCGTGTCTTCGGGCCGCGCCGGCGATCGCACCCCGCCGGGCCTGTACCGCGTCAAGACCAAGTACGCCTTCGGCAAGATGGCCAGCCTGCCCAGCGACGACGATCCCTACTTCGTCGAGGCGGTCCCCTGGGCCATCTACTTCAGCGGCCGCTACGCCTTCCATGCCGCCTACTGGCACGGGCGCTTCGGTCAACGCATGAGCCACGGCTGCGTCAACCTCAGCCCCCGCGACGCCAAGCGGGTGTTCGAGCTGTCGACGCCGACCCTCCCCGACGGCTGGCGCATCGTCCACGAGCACCCCGTCGACCCCGGGACGCAGGTCCGCGTTCGCCGAGCGGGGCACGAGCTGCCCGATCGCCGCAAGCTGCTCGAGTAGCCCCGCACCAGCCGCGATCGACCCTGCACGGCCCGAACTCCCCGCAGACGGGGGCGCCAGGGCTGATACCATCGCGTCAATGGCGGAGAGTTCGGAGCAGGCCCAACGAGCTGACGAGTCGGCGTCCAAGGCCAAGGCCGAGCCCAAGACGGCTGGAGGCGGCGCAGACACGGACGGCGTCTCGCGGATCACCGCCGACCTGCTCGAGATCGAGATGCCGGCCCCCCACAGCATCGGGACGACCGCAAGCTCGAGCATGCTCTTCCTGGTCGCGGCGGTGTGCCTGTCGGCCTACGTGTTCACCGAGCTGGTGTTCGGCAAGTTCGAGCTCAACGCGGTCTACCTGCTGCTGAGCCTGTCGGCGGCGCTGAGCTGGGCGGCCTACGCCATGCGCGAGCGCGGCCACGAAGAAGCCTGGGCCGGCGCCGTCGGGGCCTGCGTGGTGACGACCATGTTCTGGGGCGGCGAGCACCTGGCCACGGCCAACCTGCTCAGCGGCATCCTGATCACCCTGACCTGGGCCGGCATGCTCTTGCACCCGCAGTGGAACACGGCCCTGGGCCTGTACTCGGTGTTCGTGCTCTACACCGTCAAGGGCCTGCCGCGGGCCGACGACGACTTCGGCATCCCCGTGGTCATGGCCTTCGTGCTCGTGCCCATCGCCCTCGGCGCGGCCTTGCACCTGCGCGAGCGCAGCGTCGACAACCAGGTCAAGGCCAGCCTCAGCAAGCTCGCCAAGCAGCGCCAGGAGCTCGAGCAGCGCCTGCAGGCCAAGATGGACGAGCTCGAGCTGTCCCGCGAGCAGCTGTTCGAGGCCCAGAAGCTCAAGACCGTCGGCACCATGGCCTCGGGCCTGGCCCACGAGCTCAACAACATCCTCACCCCGATCCGCGGCCACGCCGAGCTCATCGCCGAGGGCGCGGCCAGCACGGAGCAGAGCCGGCGCTACGGCCAGCGCATCCTCGACTCCGCCGCCGCGGCCGCGCAGATCACCGGCGCGCTGCTGACCTACACCCGCCAGGGCACCTTCCAGCCCGTGCGCTCCAACCTCCGCCAGCTGCTCCAGGCGCAGATCCTGCCCGTGCTCTCGCGCAGCCTGCCCGGCAACGTACGCCTCAAGGTCGACCTGGCCCGCAACGTGTCCGTGGACGTGGACCGCGTGCTCTTGCAGCAGGCCGTGGCCAACCTGGTGTTCAACGCCGTCGACGCCATGCCCGAGGGCGGCGAGATCACCATCAGCCTGGGGACCAGCTCGCGCCCCCACGCCGAGGCCGAAGAGGACAAGGTCGACGTCAACGACGGGGTCCCGCGCAGCGCCGTGCTGACCGTGGCCGACACCGGCACCGGCATCGACGACGAGCACATCGACCAGATCTTCGATCCCTTCTTCACCACAAAGCCGTGGGCTCGGGCAGCGGCCTGGGCCTGGCCATGCTCATGGGCACGGTCACCCGCCACCACGGCCGCGTGCTCGTGGACAGCGTCATCGGCCAGGGCACGACCTTCACGATCCTGCTCCCGCTGGTCGTCGCCGAGGACCGCGACAGCTCGCACAAGCCCTGGCCCGTGCTCGGCGGCGACTCCAACGGCCCCGTGGTCGTCGTGCTGACCGAGGACCAAGACGCCCTCGACGAGTTCGAGGAGCTGCTCGAGGCCACGGAGTGCAAGCCGATCTGCACCTCCGACCCCAAGGGCGCCGCGCCCTTGCTGACCGAGATGGGCGACAAGGTCGACCTGCTGATCCTCGACCTCGAGATCGAGGGCTCGACGCGCATGTTCAAGAGCGTCCGCGAGCTCAACCCCGACATGCCGGTGATCTTGCTGTCCGACTCGCCCACCGATCCCACGGTCCAGCGGATGATCGGCGCGGGCCCGACCCGCTCGGTCCGCAAGCCCATGGACGGCCGGCTGTTCTCGGCCCTGCTGACCGACCTGCTCCACCCCTCCGAGGGCTACGTCCGCGACTTCACCCCGGTCCCGATCGGCCCGGGGGCGGACTCGTCTGGACCCCACCCGCGGGCCTGAGCGCGCCATGTCGCAGCCGCCTCAGCCGACCCAGCCGGCTCAGCCCGAGTTCACCACGGCGCGGCTGTGGCTGCGCCACGTCCAGCCCGAGGACCTCGACGATCTGATCGCGCTCGACTCGGACCCCGAGGTCATGCGCTTCATCAGCGGCGGCAAGCCCAACACCCGGGCGGACTACCTGGGCGACCAGACCAAGGCCGGCCTGCTCGCGCGCATGACCGCCTACTCGAACCAGGACCCGCCCAACCCCCAGGGCTACTTCAGCGCGTTCATGGGTGAGGCGCGCCGCTTCGTGGGCTGGTTTCACCTGCGCCCGAGCGTGTTCGACCCCGAGGTCCCCGAGCTGGGCTACCGGCTGATCCGCGGCGTGTGGGGCCAAGGCCTCGCCTCCGAGGGCTCCCGCGCCCTGGTCGCGTACGCCTTCGACACCCTCGGGGTCGCGGCCGTCGACGCCTGCGCCCTGCCGGACAACGCCGCGTCCATCGCCGTGATGCGCAAGTTCGGCATGCGCCTCGTGGGCGAGTCGGCGCACCCCATCGCGCCACAGCTACAGGTCGTCCGCTACCTGGTCACGCGCGAGCAGTGGGCGGCGCGGGGCTGAGGACCTCGCGTTGATCGCGGACCCCATGTTCGCGTCACCCCCTCGGAGGCGGGGCTGAAACCAGAGGGACCAGTCGACTTTCGACTGCGGACTGTTTCCAAGGTCGGGAACACCGCCCAGCCGCAGCTGGGCGCTCCCCGAGTGGGCGGACGGCGCTCAGCCCCCAGTGATACCGTGGTCAACGCGGGCCCCTTGCAACCCCGCAGCGCCCGCGCACAAGGCTCATGACCGAGGTCTTCTACGACCAGCTGCTGCTCGATCTAAAGCGTGACGACCAGGGCTCGTGCACGGTGACGATCCGCGTCGAGAGCGGGCGGAGCCAGGGCGCGCAGGCCGACCTCGACGCCCGCGTGAGCCTCGACCCCGACGCCCTGCGCGTGTGCGACACGGCCGAGCGCTACGCGCAGACGCTCACCGAGCAGCTGTTCGCCGCCGCCGAGCTGCGCGAGTGCTTCGTCGAGGCCGAGAAGACCGCGCAGACCCGCGGGGACTTCCTGCGCGTCGTCGTCCGCATCCACCCCTCCGCGGACGACCTGCACGGGCTGCGCTGGGAGCTGCTGCGCCACCCGGTCACCGAAAAGCCCCTCGCCACCAACGAGCGCGTGTTGCTGTCGCGCTTTTTGTTCTCCGACAACGAGCGCCCCGTGGAGCTGCGCAGCCGCCCGCAGCTGCGCGCGCTGGTGGCCATCGCCGCGCCGGTCGGCAAACGAGCCGAGCGGACCAAGCTCGCGTCCGTGGACTTCGAGGCCGAGCGCGCCCGGGCCGAGGCTGGGCTCGAAGGCATGGCCATCGAGGTCCTCGGCGGGCCCGAAAATCCGTGCACGCGCGCGCGCTTGCTCGACGCCCTGCGCGGCGAGGTCGACGTGCTCTACCTGGTCTGTCACGGGCGCTTTAGTCGGCGCAACGAGGGCGAGTGGCGGCTGATCCTGCAAAACGAGGCCGGCGACGTCGACTACGTCGGGGACCTGCTCGATCAGCTCGGCAACCTCCAGCGCCTGCCCCAGCTGGCCATCCTGCTCTCGTGCGAGAGCGCGGGCGACGGCCGCTACGAGCCCAAGCCGAGCATCCAGCAGACCCTCGCGGGGGGCCTGGCCAAGGCCGGCGTGGCGGCGGTGGTCGCCATGCAAGGCCGCATCTCCATGGCCACGGCCGAGCGGATGATGCCGGTGCTGCTCCGGCAGCTGCAGGCGGACGGCCGCGTCGACCGGGCCCTGGCCGCCGCCCGAGCCCTCGTCTGGGACCGCCACGACGCGTGGATGCCCGCGCTCTACAGCCGGATGAAGTCCGGGCAGGTGTTCGCCCCCGAGCCGAGCGCGCGACCCCTCGCGGAGCGCCTCGACGAAGCCTTCGCCGCCGACCCCCTGCCGTCCTCGGAGGAGGTCGAGCCCGACCCCGACCTGTTCCAGCGCGACGCGCAGCTGGCCGCCCTGCACGAGGCGCTGCGGGAGTCGCAGGGCCAGGGACCGCGCGCCTGCGTCATCCGGGGCGACATGGGCACGGGCAAGACCGAGCTGGCCCGGAGCTTCGTCAGCCAGGCCCTGCGCGCCGACCCCTCGCTGATCGCGGTCGTGGCCGACGACGCCAGCTTCCTCCAGCGCAAGAGCACCTACCTGGCGATCCGCGAGGCCTTGAAGCTGCTGTTCGGCGGCATCGAGGCCGGCCGGCTGCTCTCGGAGTCCGACGCCGAGTCGGTCCAGCGCTGCCGCGCGCTGACCACGGAGCTCGCCGAGCCGCTCGTCGAAGAGGTCCCCACGCTGCTGTCCTCGATGCTCTCGACCACGGCCCCGCTGCGCCGCGCCCTCGCCGAGGACGGCGCCCAGGAAGGCATCGGGCTCGAGGCCACGCAGATCTCCCAGGACGACCTGCGCGAGCAGTTTTGCAAGCTCCTGCTCTCGCTCCAGGGCGCGCGCCCGCTGCTGCTGGTGTTCGAGAACATGCAGTGGGTCGACGACGTGTCCATCGGCCTGCTGCAGGATTTTTTGAGCCGCAAGGCGAGCGCGCGCGTGCTGTTCGTGTTCACCTACCGGCCCGCGGATCTGGTCATGGAGGGCAAGCAGCAGCACGCCTTCTCCCGGCTCCAGCGCAGGCTCGAGCGGGACAAGATGATGCTCCCGGCCCTCGACCTCGACGCCATCGAGGCCCGGGAGCGGCGGCGCTTCGTCGACGCCTTCATCGACGCCGAGTACGCGCCCAACGCCATCGACGAGGACTTCCGCGAGTCCCTGTTCGAGCACACCCAGGGCAACCCGCTGTTCGTCCGCGAGCTGATCTGCGCCCTCGAAGAGCGCGGCGCCATGTTCGAGGACGCGGCCCAGGGCTGGACCGTCGACGCGGGCTTTCGCTGGGACGAGTTCCCGCGCAGCCTGGAGTCGACGGTGGAAGAGCGGCTCTCGCAGCTCGACGACGAGCACCGCGAGATCCTCGACGTCGCCAGCGTCGACGGCCTGACCTTCCGGGTCAAGTCCCTGGTCGAGGTGCTCGGGCAGAGCGAGCGCCAGCTCGAGCGCCAGCTCAACCGCTACCTCGAAGAGCGCCACCGGCTGGTCGAGGACGGCGGCGTCCAGCGCCTGGGCGAGCAGCGGACGACCCTGTTCCGCTTCTCCCACCCGCTCGTGCGCCAGTACATCTACGACGGGCTGAGCCGGTCCGAGCGCAGGCGCTACCACCGTTACGTCGCCGAGCAGATCGAGGCGCTCTACGAGGGCAGGCTCGACGAGGTCGCGATGCTCCTCGCCCACCACTACGAGCAGACCGGCGACAACCTCGACGCGGCCAAGTACCTGCAGATCGAGGCCCGCCACGCGGCCCGGGTCGGGGCCAACACGACGGCCATCGAGCACCTCCAGCACGGCCTCGAGCTGTGCGCCACGGCCGACCCGGAGGAGGGCGAGCAGACCCGCATGCAGCTCGAGCTCGACCTGCAAAACGACCTCGGCGCGGCCTTCAAGGTCGAGCAGGGCTGGCTCGCCGACGACACCGTCCAGGCCTACCAGCGCGCCCGCGAGCTCGCCGAGCACCTCCTCGATGACGCCGAGCTCGCGCGGACCCTGTTCGGCCTGTGGGCGCCCCGGATCTGCCGCGGCGAGCTGCCCGAGGCCAGCGCGCTGGCGACCCAGTGCCTCGCCATCGGCCAACAGCGCGGGGACACCGGGATCATCCTCCAGGCCCAGGCGGCCCTGGGCAACACCTTGTTTTGGAGCAGCCGGTGGGAAGACGCCGTGGCGGCCTGCTCCCAGGTGCTCGAGCTCTTCGACCCCGCCGTCCACGGCGAACACATCGCGGAGTACGGCCAGGATCCGCGGGTGCTCGCCTACATGTTCTTGACCCTGAGCCTGAGCATCCTCGGCCGCGTCGACGAGGCCCTCGACCAGCGCGAGAAGATGCTCGAGCTGGTCCGCGAGCTCGAGCACCCCTTCACCCTGGCCATGGGCCTCAACACCGCCGTGTGGGTGGCCTGGCAGCACCGCGACGGGCCCGGCTGCCAGCACTGGGGCACGGAGCTGGTCCAGCTCTACGCCCAGCGCCACCTCGCCCCCATGTACCTGAGCCTGGGCCAGATGTACGCGGCCGCGGGGGATGCCCTGGTCGGTCGAAGCGTGGGCAGGCTCGCGATCATCGAAAAGGCGTGGGAACAGCAGGTCGAGCGCGTGCCCGTGGTCCAGTCCATCTACCGGCTGATCGAAGCCGAGATCCGCTCGGGCACCGGCGACATCGACGGAGCCCTCGAGGCCATCGAGGAGGGCAAGCGGGGCGACGAGCGCCAGGGCCAGGACTGCTACCTCGCCGAGCTGCTGCGCATGCAGGCCCAGTGCCTCGCCGAGCGCGATCCGCCTCAATCGCTAGAGCTACTCGAGCAGTCCATCGCCGTGGCCCAGCGCCAGGGCGCTCGCTTGTTCGAGCAGCGCGCGCGCGCGCAGCTCGAGAGGACCCAGGGGTGAAGCGCGAGGGTCGCTCCGAGTCCTCGATGTCCGGCAGGGAGGGCGCGGCGCGCCCACGACGACCAAAACAGCCAGCGCACTCGCTTTTTCGGATGGTGGGCCGGCCCGAGCGTGCTACTTCAACAAAGGACCATGGCCTACCTAGCTGATGACGGGGAACGCATCCTCGACGCCCTGATGGCAATGGTCGTCGTCGACGGGGAGATCGATCGCGACGAATTGGCCCAGGTCAAAGGCGTGTATGTCGATTTGACCGGGGAAACACTCGACCCCGCCGCGCTCGCGTCCCGTGCAGCGCGCCGCCTCCACTCCGACGACCCCGCCCAGCTTCACCCCGACCTCGGCGTCGGGCTCGACGAGGGCGCCAAGCGCCGAGTGATGGCCGCCGCCTACGCCGTGGCCGAGGCCGACGGCTTCGTCCTCGAAGAAGAGGACCAGCTGCTGCTGCTGCTGAGCCGAGCCCTCGGCCTGAGCGAGGACGTCTATCGCCTGGCCATGTCGGGCCTACTGTCGACGAGCTCGAGCTGACGCGGCGGCCTCGCCCACCGAATCCCACCTCGCGCCCACCTCGCGCAGGGGCCCCGCTCGGGGCTCGCCACCCCAGGGACCATCCTTGATGTCTATCCAGTCTGACGCTTCTTTGCTGTCCATGGCCGCCATCGTCGATGACAACTTGAGCCGCCTCGACGAGCGCGAGCCCGCGGCCCTGCAGCTGCGCTTGAACGGCCGCGAGCTGTCCTACTACGGCAAGGCCGTCAGCATCTCCACGACCTCGAGCAAGCGAAACCGCAAGCTCAAGAAGGCCATCGAAGAGGAGATGGCCGCCGGCCGCCTGCCCCCCGGCGCGGGCGAGCTCATCGTCGAGTGGGGGCCCCTCGACGGCCCCCGCGATCGCTTCTTGATGGTCGAGCACGAGGGCAAGCGCAACTTCATCAACGTCAAGCTCAAGGGCCCGCGGGCCAAGAAGGGCAAGGGGCCCGGGCGCGAGCAGGTGTTCGTGACGGGGACCTGCCTGTTCGGCAAGCACGGCGTGCGCGCGACCACCGATCGCGGGAACACCCTCCACCTGTGCAGCCCCAGCGAGATGCGCAACGCGACGGCGCAGACCCACGGCGTCATCGAGAACCTCGACTTCATGGACGGGCTGCACGGCTACGAGGTCCAGAGCACGCTCTTGCGCCAGGGCGCGCTGAGCTGGTGCGGGAGCGAGCAGGTGTTCTTCAACGCGCCCTTCATCCCCTATGTGCTCTACGGCCGCGGCGCGCTCGAGCGGGGCCTGCTGAACCGCCGCACCTTCCTCGACTATGTCGATAGGCTCGCGGCTCGCGTCCAGGACGTCATCGACTACGAGCGCGGCGTGGCCGAGTGCGCCGTCGTCCCCCTCGATCCCCTCTACCCCTTCCTCGACGACCTGCTCGACACGGACCGGACGCTCGAGGACTTCGTGCGTCGCCTGGTGGCCCACGATCCGTGGTGGGGGGCCTACCTCGGCGAGGACACCGTCGAGGACTTCGAGAGCCTCGGCTTCGCCAGCTACGTCAAGGTCTACCACGACCTCCTGTCCGCCCCGGGCGACATCGATCTGTGGGCCGTGGAGATGCAAGAGGAGATGCGGATCATGAAGATCGCCTACGCCGCGATGCGCGACGGGAAGCTGTCCATCCCCAAGGGAAACAACCGCACCCTGGGGCTCTACCCCTTCGTCCAGGTCGTGTCTCCAAACGCCGAGGGCCAGTGCAACATGGCCTTTTACTCCGAGGAGTACGGGCGCCGAGACCTGGCCCGCGAGATCCTCGAGCGGGCCACCCGCTCGGTCCCCAAGGCGATCGTGCGCGACGCTCAGAGCACCCTGATCGACCTCGAGCGGCGCCGATCCGCGGGCGCGCAGACCCACGCAGAGGCGGCCGAGCCCCTGCGGGCCCGCCTCCCCTTCTCGCAGGCGGCCGGCTCGGCGAGCTGAGCTCTGTTTTGCCCCCACAGGCGTCTGGGACCGGGGGCGCTTCGTCGCTCCGCTCCTCCGCTTTGGCTTGGTGGGCAATGGAGTTCGTGCCGTTGAGAGGGCATGTGGTCGCCCCCGCAAGCGGGGGCGTGGATTCGCTGACAGTCTCTGATACGAAACTGACCGCTCGGTAGTCCGCGGGGGGCTGTTTCATCCTTGGTAGGCCGAAGCCTCGACTTCGGTGAGGGCTGATAAGAAACTGACCGAGCGGTAGATGGCCTGGGCGCCGTTTCATCCCCGGTAGGCCGAAGCCTCGCTTCGGTGATGGCTGATAAGAAACTGACCGAGCGGTAGATGGCCTGGGCGCCGTTTCATCCCCGGTAGGCCGAAGCCTCGCTTCGGTGATGGCTGATAAGAAACTGACCGAGCGGTAGTCAGCCTCCCGTTCCTTGGGCCGTAGCAACCTGCGTCAGGTCAACTTCGTAGCCGAGGTTCTCGAGCTTCCGCACGAGTCGCTTGAGAAGCTTGTTGCGATCGAGGCGGTCGAAGTAGTCAGGCCCAAGGTCCCTGTAGGGCGCGCCTTCTCGCAGCATGTAGTAGACCGCGGTCAAGATCGAAGCGGCTACTGCCATGACTGCCTTCTTGGGCCCTCGTCGGCTCTTGAGCCGAAGGAACTGGGCCCGAAGGTACGTTCGCTTCGCTCGGGTCGCGCACCATGCCGCCTGGACGAGCTGTGTCTTGAGCCACGGAGCCCCCATCCGTACGCGAGTCGAGCGACGCTTGCCTGCGCTCTCGTCATTACGTGGACACATCCCCGCCCACGACAAGAGATGCTTGACCGAAGGAAACCTCGTCATGTCCGTGCCGAGCTCCGACACGATGACCTCGGCGATCGTCGTGCTGACACCAGGAATTGTCGTGAGCAGCTCCACCGCCTCTCGAAACGGCTCCTTCGCGTTGCCGAGCTCGGCATCGATCTTCTCGATCGCCTTCTCGATCGCCTGGACCTGTCGGTAGTGAAGCTCGAGCAAGAAGCGATGAGATGGATCGAAGTGACCCCGCAGCGCCTCGATGACCTCCTGCCGCGAAGCTCGGAGTCGCGTTGACGCGAGGCCGGCGAGCTCTTCGGGGTCCGTCTTGCCTTTGATGAGCGCTTCGAGGATTGCCCTCCCGCTCTTCCCCATGACATCGCTGAGGACCGATGTGAGCTTGATGTTTGCGTCCTGGAGGACCTTCTGCAGGCGCTGGATGTGACGGGTCTTCTCGTGAACGAACTGCTTGCGCGTCCGAGTGAGCGAGCGCAGGTGCTGGATCCACGACTCGGGCACGAAGCTGGCTCGCACCAAACCGTGGGCGAGCAAGTCGGCCAACCATGTCGCGTCGTTGATGTCTGTCTTGCGACCCGGGACTGCCTTGACGTGCAGCGCGTTGGCCAGGGTGAGCTCGAAGTGACCATCGAGCACATGCCACACGGGCTTCCAATAGACCCCCGTAGCCTCCATGATCACATGGCTGCACCCATGCGACTGAATCCAGTCCCGCAACCTCTGGAGCTCGCGGGTCGTAGTCTTGAAGGTCTCGACGTGCCGAGTGACCTCGCCATCGTGGGCAAGTCGAACACAGGCAACGACGCTGTCCTTGTGAACGTCGAGACCGGTACAACGGGGATGTAGAACTTCCATGGCTGGCTCCTGCGAGAGAACTCGACGAGGAGCTCGCCATCTTCGAAGTCTGATACGCGTGATCCCGGCCAGGCCGTGTCACAAGTGGAGGTGCTCGCGGAGCTCCGGGTCCGACTGATCTACGGGCTTACCCTGCACCAAGAGAAAACCGACCTCCGTGCGTCGAGGGGCCATCATCGCATGCTCGGGAGAGCTGCCGCGTACTACGCCGTTTCATCCTTGGTAGGCCGAAGCCTCGCTTCGGTGACGGCTGATCTGAGCGCTCGAGGGCCGGACATGAACCTGCTCAAAAAGCTCCAGCATTGCGTCGGCGTGGCGTCGTCCACGACGGCTAAAATGGACAGAGGGTTGGCCAAACTCGTCTTGGCCGACCCTCTGAGCTCCCTCCACGCGCTCGTGCAGCTCGAGGCACACCTGCGGAGGATTGGCGCGTCACGCAGTGATGCCGAGCTCGAGCTCTATCGGCGGGTCGACCAAGACGAGTTCTGGCGCCCCCACCAATCGACATGGCGGTGCGCTCACCCGCCCGCGAGGGCGATGAAGATGTACATCAACACGCGCAGGACGATGGCCGAGAGGAAGCCATGGTTGGCGCCCTGCTTGGTGTCGGCCTTGCCGACGGCGAGCACGATGGCCCAGCCGATCAAGCCGAAGAAGAAGCCGACCGCGGCGCCGCCCCAGTAGGTGCCCTGGGGCTCTTCGTCGAAGTTGATCTGGGTGTCCGTCCAGGGATCCGAGCCGTTGCTCGGCGGCGGTGCAGGGCTGGCGTAGGGGTTCGGGTCGCCACTGTTGGGCTGCATGCCCCGACGATAGCGTCAAACGCGTGCCCGGTGACTGAGTCTCAGATCCTCGCGCACGCGGCCTGGCGCTCCCGCTACCCTGGCCCAGACCGGTTCAGCTCACTGCATCGGCGTGATGCCGCCGCGGCGGGACCCCGTGGGCTTGCTCGAGCCCGTCGTCCCGCTCGAGGCCTCGCGCGCCGCGTCGTCGATGAACTGCACCTCGGAGACGTACCAGTCACCCCACTCCATGCGCATTTGCACGGCGATGCGTCCGCCCTTGCCGATGTCCGCCGTGACCACGGCCTTGGGCGCGCCCAGGGAGGGGCTGACGTCGACGCGCTCGATGTTCGAGCGCACCCCGGCGAGGCGCTCGACGATGTCGACGAGGGCCATGGAGCGGGCCGTGTCCAGGCTGTAGACGTGCTGCACGGCGACGAGCAGGGCCTCGCGCTGGCCGTAGTTGCCGAACCAGCGCGCGGCCATGTAGGTGCTGCCGATCTCGTAGAAGAAGGCCTGGACCGCGTCTCGGGAGATGGTCCCGCTGACCCCGAGGCGGCGCATGACCTCGTCGGAGCCGGTGTGCGCGACCATGGACTCGAGGGTCGCCAGGGGCGGCTCGGAGACCATGCGGTCGGCGACGAGCTCGTCGATGGCGGCGAGGAAGCCCTGGAGCACCGAGCGCTCGGAGCTGCGCTCGATGAGCACGTCGATGGTCCGGCCGCGGATCTCCCGGGCGTGGCTCGGCGAGGTCAGCCGGGCGAGCTCGTCGACGGAGCCCGTGCCCAGGGCCGCGAGGTACTCGAGCGCCCGGCTCTCCGCGCGCGCGCGCTGGTCGAGCTCCGACTCGAGCTCGGGGCGCTCGTCGAGCATGCGCACGGCCTCGGCGATGGGGATGGCGAAGCCGCCTTTTTGGTCGCGCCAGGTCCAGGTGACCACGCCGATCACCCGGCCGTGGTGATCGAGGACCGGGCCGCCGCTTTGGCCCTGCTGGATCCGCGCCGTGACGCCCACGAAAGAGCCCGGGCCGACGTTGGGGTTGTAGACCTCGAGGCGCTCGACCGCGCCCGTGTGCGCGAGCAGGCCCGGATCCTCGTCCATGGTGGCCGCGTCGTCGGGGTCGACCTCCCGGGACAGGATGACCACGCCTTCGCGCTCGTCGACGTAGTCGCTGACCGGGGTGCGCTTGCGCGTGGCCAGGCCCAGGGCCGGCAGGGTCTCGTCGGTGTCGATGTGCAGCAGGGCCAGGTCGCGCTGGGGGTCGATGTAGACCACCTCGACCATGGAGTACTCGGGCACGCCGTCGAGGCCGGGGAACTGGACCTTCTCGATGTGGTCGGCGTCCTCGACCACGTGGCGGTTGGTGATCATGTAGCCGGCCGAGTCGATCACGAAGCCCATGCCGCGGCCCTGGTCGGTGATCACCACGCCGATCGACGCGGCCGAGCGGTCGGCGACGACCCCGGGCGCGAAGCTGCGCGCCTTTGGACCCTCGGCGACCCGCACCCCGCCCAGATCGCGGCTCGCCGCGCAGCCCGTCCCCACCGCCCCGAGCACCAGCGCAGCGGTCAGCAGGCGTGCGGAGACTCGACGGGCTTTGGCGAGCGCAGTCACTGCAATTCAGACTACGCCCACGGCCGCCGCGATGCCACTGATTTAGCGCTCCTCACCGGTCTGGACCGGTTCTGAGCGCCCGTCTGCGCCCGCTCCCGCCGAAGCGGGGGGCGCGAGCGAGTCGGCGCTCGGATCCATCCCGGCGCCAGCCTCGTTGGCAACCGATTCCCCCGGCTCCGTGTCGACCGCGACCGTCGTCCCCGGACGGTGTTCGACGACGAAGCGGACCTCGACCCGGGAGCCGACCCGTGGCTGAGACGGCGCGGGAGTCACGGGCTCGGGGCTCGGCTCCGGCTCGGCCTCGCCCCCGACCTCGCCCTCGGCTCCGGTCTCGCCCTCGTCCAGCAGATCATCGAGCCGCTCCAGGGGCTGAGCCCGCGGGCGCGGATGGTGCAGACCGAGGCGGGCCTCCACGAAGATCAGCCGCGTGCCCGGATCCACCTGCGGCGCGATGCTGTCGACCCGTCCGCGCACGACCGTGGGCACGCCGCCGACGTTCTCGATGGTCATCTCGACGATGGCCCCGAGCTGCAGCAGGCTGCTGCGCGACTCGGGCACGGCGAAGCGAACCAGGCGCTCGTCGGAGATCAGCTCGAGCACCGGGTCGCCCATGCCCACCGTGGCCCCCTCGTCGACGTAGCGCTGGGACACGGAGCCCTCGAAGGGCGCGCGCAGCTGGGCCTCGGCCATGCGCGCCTCGGCCTCGCTCATCTTGGTGCGCTGCTCCCTGGCCGAGGCCCCCGCGACCCGCCGGCGCGCCTCGGCGACCTTCTCGGCGTAGCGGCGCTCGCGGAGCTCGGCCTTGGACACGAAGTCCTCGATGGACTCGACCTCGGCGCGGCTGCTCTTGGCCTGCTCGAGCTCGAGCTCGAGGCGCTCGAGCTCGGCCTTGGACGCCTTCCAGGCCGCCGTCGCCTGGTCGAACTCGCTCTGGTCCCCGCGGATGTCCATCTGGGCCACGAGCTGACCCAGGCCGACGCGATCGCCGACCTTGAGGTCGAGGACCTCGACGCGGGCGAAGTTGTTGCTGACCAGCAGGACCTCGGCCGCGGGCACGACCACGCCGAGCATGGCCTCCTCGGCCCGCTCGCGCTCCCAGGCCTGGATGCCCACGTCGACCGCCGGGCCCATGCGCGCGCCCAGGCCCCGGGCCGGCGGCGGCCCCTGCTCGCTCGGCTCGGCGTCGCAACCGAGCAGCCCCAACAGCCCCAGTACAGCCAGGCCGGTCAGCCCCCTCAGCCACCGCGACGCGCTCACGACTCCTGCCCCTGTCCCGCGTAGAGCTTGGCGTAGACCTTGCCGCGCGCGAGCAGCTCGGCGTGGGTCCCCGACTCGACCACCCGACCCTCGGACAGGACCAGGATCTCGTCGGCGTCGATGACCGTGCTCAGGCGGTGGGCGATGACCACCCGGGTGCACTCGAGCTCCGCCAGGGAGCGCTGGATCGCCGCCTCGGTCACGTTGTCCAGGTTACTCGTGGCCTCGTCCAGGAGCACGATGGAGGGCTTGCCGGCGAGGGCCCGGGCCAGGGCCAGGCGCTGGCGCTGCCCGCCCGAGAGCGAGGCCCCGCCGTCGGCCAAGATGGTGTCGTAGCCCATGGGCAGGTCCATGATCTCGTCGTGGATGGCCGCGAGCTTGGCCGCGTCCATGACCGCCTCGAGGCCGATGCCCGGCTGGGCCAGGGCGATGTTGTCGCGCACGGTCATGCCGAACACGTCGCCGCGCTGGGTGACCACGCCCAGCTGCTCCCGGACCGAGCGCAGCTCGAAGTTGGCCAGGTCGCGGCCGTCGTAGAAGACCTTGCCGTGGGTCGGCATGTAGAGCCCGACGAGCAGCTTGGCGAGGGTCGACTTGCCCGCGCCCGAGGCCCCGACGATGGCCACGAACTTGCCCGGCTCGATGTCGACGCTGATCCCGTCGACGGCGAAGGGCGTGCTGTCCGAGTAGCGGAAGCTGACCCGGCGCGCGCTGATCTGCCCGCTGAGCCGGGGCGCCCGCTCGACCTCCCGGCCGTGCTGCTCGGCCTCGGTGTCGAGCACGTCCTCGATGCGCTCGAGGTAGCTGCCCAGGACCTGAAAGCGCATGGCCACGCCGACCAGGCCGTTGAGCGGGCCCAAAAAGCCCCCGGCCAGCGCGGCCAGGCCGAGCATCCCGCCCAGGCTCGTGCTGCCCTCGAGGACCAGCTTGGCCCCGACCCCGAGGATGATCAGCGGCGCGGCCATGGCCAGGGAGCCCAGCAGCGAGCCCACCCAGGCGTCGAGGCGACCGCGGCGCAGGGACACGTTGAGGTTGTCGACGAAGAGGTTGGTCCAGCGCTCGACGGCCCGGAACTCGGCGCCCATGCTCTTGAGGGTCTCGATGCCGCTGATCAGCTCGATCTCGTAGCCCGAGGTCTTGGCCTGGACCGCGAGGCTCTCGGCCATGAGCTCGTGCTGGCGCTGGCGCGTGGCGAAGTACAGCGACAGCTGCAGCCCCGCGATCAGCAGGACCACGAAGCCCATCAGCGGGCTGAGCCAGAACACCATGACCAGGTAGAGGCTGACCAGGGTCCCGTCGAGCACGGCCGACATCGCCCCGGAGGTCAGGATCTCTCGGACCGTCGTGTTGCTGGCCAGGCGCATCATCAGGTCGCCCGTGGACCGGCGCTGGAAAAACGAATAGGGCAGCTCGACGAGGTGGTCGAGGAAGCCGACGGTCATCTGCGCGTCGAGCAGGGTGCGCAGCTGCAGCAGCAAGTTCGCGCGGATCAGGCTGCTGATGAAGTGGAAGAACACCATCGTGCCCAGGCCGACGCCGAGCACGAGCATCAGGTCGAGGTCGCGGCGCGGCAGGATGCGGTCGACCAAGAGCGTGGTCATCAGCGGCAGCGTCAGCGCGAGCAGCTGGATGAGCACGGACATCAGCAGCGCCCGGGACCACAGCTGGGGGTAGCGGCGCATCAGCGCCACGTAGCGGGCGATGCCCTTGCTGCCCCCGCGCTCGTCGCCGCGGACGAAGGCCTCCCCGGGCTCGAGCAGCAGGGCCACGCCCGTGCACGCCTTGTCGAACTCTTCCTCGCTGACCACCCGCCGACCCAGGGCCGGATCGACGATGCGCACCGAGGTGTCCGCCCCGCGGCGCTCGATGCCTTCGAGGACCACGAAGTGGTTGAACTCCCAGTGAAGGATCGTCCCGCGCGGGCACAGCTCGACGTCGTCGATGTCGTCGATGCGGACGCCGCGGCCGCGCAGGCCGTAGCTGCGCCCGGCCCGGAGGATCGCCAGGGCGCTGACGCCGTTCTCGTCGGCCCCCGCGGCCTCGCGCAGATCCTCGAGGGCGACGATGTTGCCGTGGTAGCGCAGCACCATCGCCAGGCAGGCCGCGCCGCAGTCGGCCTCGGTCATCTGCTGCACGTGCTCGAGGCGTCGGGCGCCGATCGCCCCCAGCCGCCCGAGCGCGGGAAATCTCTGCCACAGCGGTTCGTCGCGGGTCTCGCTCATCACGGCTCGGGTCGGTCAGCTTAGCAGCCTGCGCTCGGCCGGGAGGCCGCGGCCGCTCAGACTGCCCAAACTAGCAGCCCCCGGCGCCCGAGCCAGCGTGGCAGCTCGGACCCGCGCGGTGCCGACCCCTCGGCGTGGCCACCCGGCCTGTCAGGTCCTGAAGCGGCCGAACTCAGCGCGGATCGGTGGCGTGGAGCCTGCGCCCCTCGCGAGCGAGCTCGCGGAGGTTCTCGCCGTCGATGGAGGCCGCGTCCCGGCCGCCCAGGGCCTTGGTCAGCGAGCGCCGGTAGTTGTCCACGGCTACGTAGTACTCGGGGTCCTCGAGCACGTTGACGTCGCAGATCTTCTCGGCGCGGCGGATCAGCTTGATGCAGTCCGGGCTCAGGTGGCGCAGGCGCAAGCGCTTGTTGGCGGCCTGGTAGCGCTCGGCGAGCTTGTTGATGGCCTCGATGGCGCTGTGGTCGGCGATGCGCGACTCGGCGAAGTCCACGACGACCTCGTCCGGGTCCCCGGCGACGTCGAACTTCGAGGCGAACAGGGTGGTCGAGCCAAAGAACAGCGGGCCGTAGATCTCGTAGTGCTTCACGCCCTGCTCGTCGACGTGCTTGCGGGCGCGGATGCGCAGGGCGTTCTCCCAGGCGAACACCAGCGCCGAGACGACCACCCCGCACAGCACGGCGACGGCCAGATCGAAGGCCACGGTCAACCCGGTGACCAGGCCCATGACGGCCACGTCGGCGACGGGGACCTTGTTGAGGATGCGGAAGGTGTTCCAGGCGAAGGTGCCGATGACCACCATGAACATCACGCCGACCAGCGCGGCGATCGGCACCATCTCGATATAACGCGCGCCGAACAGGATGAACATCAACAGCCCGACGGAGGCGACGATGCCCGACAAGCGCGCGCGGCCTCCCGATTTGATGTTGATGATGCTCTGGCCGATCATCGCGCAGCCGCCCATGCCCCCGAACAGGCCGTTGGTGATGTTGGCCGCCCCTTGGGCCAGGCACTCCCGGTTCGCGTCCCCGCGGCTGTCGGTCAGCTCGTCGATGAGGTTGAGGGTCATGAGCGACTCGATGAGCCCGATCGCCGCCAAGATCCCCGCGTAGGGGAAGATGAAGGCCAGGGTCTCGAAGTTCAGCGGGATGACCGGGACGGCGAAGCTGGGCAGGCCCGCCTCGATGCCGTCGCCGCCGCGATCGGCGATGAACGACGCCACCGTGGGCGTGTCGATCCCGGCGACGATCGTCACCAGCGAGACCGCGAGGATCGCCGTCAACGCAGCGGGCACCTTGGTCGTCAGGTGCGGCAGGCCCACCATGATGGCCATGGTCGCGGCCGTCAGGCCCAGCATGACCCCGAGCTCCGCGCCCCCGAGCCAGGTACCCGCGCTCTGGAACATGCCCAGCTGGGACAAGAAGATGACGATCGCCAGCCCGTTGACGAAGCCCATCATCACGGGGCTCGGGATCATGCGCACGAACTTGCCCAGGCGCAGCCCGCCCGCGGCGATCTGCAGCGCCCCCGCGAGGATCAGGGTCGCAAACAAGTACTGGAGCCCGGCGTGGTCCCCCGCGCCGCCCATGGCGTTGCCCTCTTTCACCAGCGAGACCATGACCACGGCCATGGCCCCCGTCGCCCCGGAGATCATGCCTGGGCGGCCGCCGAAGATGGAGGTGATCAGGCCCATCATGAACGCGCCGTAGAGGCCGACCACGGGGGGCACCCCCGCGACGAAGGCGAAGGCCACCGCCTCGGGGACGAGGGCGAGGGCTACCGTGAACCCGCTCAGGATGTCCGCGCGGACGCTCCCTGGCTCTTTGCTGATGAACATGGGCAGATCGCTGTCGGTCCCGAGAGGTCGGGGCTCGACAGGGCGGCGTCTCTACCCGACTCCCCGCCCCCGCACAACTGCGCCGATCCCATGGACGCGTGCGTCACCGTGGGCGCTGCCTCGAGAGAAGCCGTCGTCCACGGCTTTGCCGCGCGCCGAGCCCGTGAACGGCGCGCGGCTCGACGACGGCTCCGCGCCTACAACTTCGCCGTGTCGAGGTGGATGAGCCGCGCGTGCAGGCTGTCGGACTCGAAGCCCTCGGTCTGCTCCCGAGTGCCCAAAGTCAGCGTGGTCCCGAACGCGCTCAGGTCGAAGCTGCGGTCGCCGGGCCAAAACTGCACGGCCTCCATGGGCATGATGGCGTCGGCGTCGATGGTCATCGCCTCGCCCACGGTCCCGGTCTCGACGTCGGCCTCGGCCAGGTGGATGCGCGCCGTCGACTCGTCGGAATTGATCGACGGGTAGCAGTCGCAGTCGGGCAGGCCGTTCTCGCTGCAGTCGAGGGTGTAGGTGTACTGGCGGTCGTACTGGGTCTCGACCCAGGCCACCCACAGCCGACCGTCGCTGGTCTCGGCCACGTCGAAGGCCTCGTACTCCAGGCCCGCCGACTGCTCGTGGCAGGCCTCGCTGCACGACTCCCCGGGCGCGACGTAGTGGTGATCGGGGCAGTCCCGGACCGGCGCGGCGGAGTCGGGGATGGTCACGTCGAAGGTGCTCACGCCGTCGCCGGCCAGGCCCCGCAGGTGCAGGCCGTCGCCTTGCCGGGCGACGACCGTGACGAGGGCTCCACCAGCGGCGGGCGCCGGCTTGGCCAGGGGCAGGGGCAAGAAGGTGACGTCGCCGTAGTCCGCCGCGACCATGCCCAGGTCGACCTCTTGGCCAGCGACCTCGGCCATGAGGTGGCCCTCGGTCTCGATGTGCGACTGGTAGTAGCGGACCAGGTCGCCGCCGCGATCGAGGCCAAAGTCGTGGTGACTCCAGGTGTTGTCCACCGTCACCGAGCTGCTCGTCCACTCGCCCGGGCCGGTGCGCACGGTCTCGTGCTGCGGGTCGCTGTTCGGGCCCGCGTGGAACTCGTAGTAGATGTGCGGGCGGTCCTCGAGGTCGAGCTCGATGCCAAAGATCTCGCGGATGTCCTCGTCGACGATGGCGAGCTCCGTCGCGTAGCCCTCGCCGTCGGGGTAGGCGTAGGTCGCGTCGTAGCCGTCGTGGGTCACGAGGTGCACCGCCCCCGTCGAGTCCTGGGCGATTTCCGTGACCGAGAACACCGGCGCCACGTCGAGGCGCTCGACGGCCTCGCCCTCGACCTCGAGCATCAGCACGCCCTCGGTCCACAGCTCGACCAGCGTCGCCTGGCCGTCCCGGCCGGCCACGCTGATGCCTCCGCTCGTCGTGAAGCCACCGCAGCCGCCACACTCGATCTGCACGTCCACCGCGATGGCGCAGTCGGGGCCCGGGCAGCCCGGGAAGCTCTCGTGGGTCGCCGGTGTGGCCGTGCACTCGAGGCTGCACTCGCCCCCCTCGTCGGCACCTTCATCGGTGTCGGTGTCGGTGCCTTCGTCGGCGTCGTCGCCCGTCTCCCCGGACTCGTCCGCGGGGGTGTCCTCGACCGCGCAGGCCAGGCTGAGCGACGCGAGGCCGGCGAGGGTGAGCAGGGAGAGCAAGCGGGGGGAGCAACGCAAGGCCATGACACAAACACGGTTCCACCCACGGACTGAATCGATCATGTGTTCGATCCCAGTCGCAGGCCGTGAACGGCCTTCGCCGCCCCAGAGGCTCTGGATGACCGAGCCCTGCGCGACCCAGGCCTCTCGACCCCGGCCGCGCAGCGTGGCCGCCCGATCAGTGCGCGGGCGTCAGCTGAAGGTGGTGGACCTGGGAGGCCGAGACCATCTGGAGGCAGCTCGAGTGCACGATCGCCTCGAGCTCCTGGCCCCGACGATCGAGGTCGTCGTAGTGGTACTGCGCGGCGCTCGGGCCGTTCGCCGGATCCCCGACGGGGCAACAGCTCGCGGTGCAGGTCTCCGTCCCCAGCGGCGCGACCAGACCGCTCGGCGTCGTGCAGCCGTCATCGGTGCCCGTCATGAAGCGCGAGAACTGGGCGGGCCCGGCGTCCACGGGGCTCTGGGCGCGGACGTGCAGGAAGGGCTCCTCGGCGACGGCCCCGGCCACCGAGCGGCTCACGCCGTAGGTCAGGGTCTGCTGGTAGAGGCCGCCAGCGTCCTCGAAGGTCTCCCGCCCGTGGCAACCGCTGCAGGTGTTGAGGGAGAACTCGTGGCGCGCCTCGAGGTCGGCGTGGTGGCTGCCCCAGTAGCGCGCGCGCTGCATGCCCGCCCAGTTGATCACCCCCGGAGCCGCCCACGCGGGCACGCTGGAGCTGGCGCTGACGAAGGGATCGAAGTACACGACGTCGGACCCGCTAAAGGGGCTCGGCCGGCTGTGGTTGAGGTAGCCGTAGGGCGCGTAGGCCCCTTGGAAGGGGGTGCTGGTCCCGGGATAGAAGGGCTCGACGGTGTAGCTCCCCGCCACGATGTCCGCGGCGTAGGTGTTGATGAAGTCGTCGATGGGCTGCTTGGCCGTGTTCGTGTCGGGGTACTCGTAGGCGAAGGCCGGGGTCATGGCCACGGGCTGCATCCTCAGCTCCGCCCCGGTGTTGACGTACTCCCGCATGTGCCACTGATGGCCGGAGTAGTGCGGCCAAAACAGGGTCTGGGAATTGACGCGCAGCTGGCCCAGGGCGCTCCCCGTGACGTGGTTTGGGTTGGCTCCCGACGCGACCACGGGCTCGGTGATGGCCTCGAGCATCGCGTTGTAGGTGGGCGTCCCCAGGCCCACGCCGTCGAGGTCGTACCAGCTCGAGGCGTAGCTCCGAGTCGCGCTGCAGCCCGTGATCGGGACCTCGTACTCGAAGATCACCGTCGTGTTCATGGGCTCGCAGGTGTCGGGATCGACGAGCTGGAATACGTAGCGCAGCTCGCCCGCGTTCCCGCCAACGCCGGCCTCATGGAGGTCGACGCGGTTGACGATGGCCAGGAGCTGGAAGGGCGGCGCGGACAGGTCCAGGGTGTCGTTGAAGACGTGGACCTGGTTGTCCTCGACGGTGTGCGGGAAGCGGTTCCAGATCTCGGCCACGCCGCTGGGGTTGCTCTGGGTGGTCTGCCCGTTCACCGACTGGTTGTTCTCGTAGGTGAGCAGCCAATCCTGGACCCAGGTCTCCACGGGCACCCCCGCGGGCGTCGCCATCTCGTTCATGAGGTGGGAGAAGCCGTGGCTGCCGTAGGCGTCTCCGGTGAACTTGCAGGTGCCCCCCACCTTTCGCCACACTCCGGTCCGAGTGGGGTCCTGCACCACGTGCAGGTCCCGGACCGCCAGGGTCTTCTCGAAGTCGGTGGTCGTCGCCATGGGGGCCGGCGCCGAGGGGAAGGAGAGGCTCGCCCCGACAAAGGCCTGGGGCTCGAGGGACGCTGGGGCCACGGCCTCGCCGTCGAAGACGAAGTCGAGGGCGCTGGCCTCGAAGGCCTGGGTCTCGAGGGCGTTCCTGCCGCGGAAGCGAGTGACCTGGCTGCCGTCTTCGACGCGCTCGAGGTAGGCCAGGCGACGCTCAGCCTCGGCGCCAAGATCAAAGCTGACGATGGCCGAGTAGATGCCATCGAATGCCTCGAGGTCTCCCTCGCCGCCATCGTCGCGCAGCGTGACCACCTCGCCCTCGTCGAGCTCCATGACGATCTTGGGCTCGAGCGCCTGCCCCTTGGCGAAGCGCAGCTCGAGGCGCGCGTTGTCGACGGTGCCCTCGTCGAGGAGGGTCAGCTCCACGGCCTGGACCGCCGGCAAGAGGAGGGCCTCGGCCTCACCCTCCCGAAAGTCCTCGAGGGCCGCGTCGGCGAAGGCCTCGCTGTCCGAGCCCTCCCCGGCTCCCTCGCAGCCCGCCATGCCCACCGCGCAGGACATGCACAGCATGCCAGCGAGCCTGAACGCACAGACCCGCCGAGGCGACGGGGCAAGAGGAAGAGTCGGCACTCCGTGAATGGAGCGAGAGGGCCAGCGAATGTTTGGAGAGGTCACATTCGCTCATTGGCCAGAATTTCTGAAATCGAGCGCGCGATGGATTTTGCAAACTCACGGTGCAAAGCAAAATCAACGCCACCCGAAACGGGCGCTTCGCCACACCGAGACGACCCGAGCCCCGAGCTCGTCCGAGTCCCTCTCGAGACCGAGGAGCTCGCTAGGCGACCAGGACCTTGCCGGTCACCGTCGGGTCGATCTGTCCGCGGATGTCAGCCTGGACCAGCAGCGCCACGGTGCACGAGGAGGTCGTCGCGTCGCAGTGCTCCGGGACGGGCACGGACACCGCCACCTCGCGCTCGGCCTCGACGTCGACCTCGGCCCCGACCTCGACGCGGGCCTCGCTGACCAGCTCGCGGGACCAGGCCGGGGTCAGGTGGCTGCGGTCGTCGAGCTCTCGGGCCTGGGCGTCGGTCAGGGTCATGCCCTGGCCGTCGCTCCAGTTGCGGTGACGAACGATGACGCGCAGGACCAGGGCCTCGACGCGGGCCATCTTGGTCCCGCCGCGGATCGTCACGGACGCCTCGGCGGTCCCGCCGGGGCTGACCCGCGCGGCCCAGCCGTCGTCGTCGGTCTTGACTTGCAGTCGGGCGCCTTCGCTGCCCAGGGTCTCGCGCATCTTGTCGGAAAAGCCCATCGTCGCTCCGGGTCGACGATAGCAGTCAACGGGGCGCGGGCGGGGCCTTTTTGTCTCCAGCCTCGCCGGCCCCCTCGGCGCCCCCTTCGGCGCCCGCTGGCGGCTTCGCCGAGGGATCGTTGAGGACGATGGGGGGCTGCTCGTAGGGCTTGCCGTCGGTGCGCACCAGGGTCTCCGCGCCCTTCTCATCCGTGGTCACCTTGGCGAACTGGTAGCGCAGCTGGGTGTTGGTGACGACGCCCTTGGCCGCGTCGAGGGTGAACACCAGGCGCTCGCGCATGAGGTGGGGCTCGCCGGCGTCGGCGAAGAACAGCAGGTCGCCCTTGACCTGGCCGCGCTGGCGCGCGTTGGGCTTTTTGCTGTCCTCGCGGAACACCGTGCCCGCGTACTGCAGCGTGACCCGGGTGCCCTCCTCGCTGTCCTCGATGGTCTGCACCTGCCAGGTCAGCTCGCGGGTGACGATCTTCCCGGACTGGCGCATGCGGCAGGTGTCCGTCCAGGTCGCGCCCTCGCCCACGGGCTGGTCGGGGAAGCGGATGCAGTAAAAGCGGTGCGCCGTGGCCAGGTCGGCGCCGGGCTTGGCCTCGCGCTGCTCCTCGGGGCCCTCGAGGGTGGTCGCCGTCGTCCGCAGACCCGTCGCGTCGATGCCGTGGGTGCTGGTCAGCCCGGCGACCGTGGCCTCGTCCCGCTCGAGCCCGTCGCCCGTGGGCGGCTCGGCGTCGTAGTGGCGGTAGCTGTGGACCACCGTGCAGCGCCGCGCCTGCCCCTCGCCCGCGCAGTCGCGCAGGCGCACCTCTTCCTCGCGGGCGAAGCCCGTGGGCTGGTTGAACAGGGGCAGCTGCAGCATGCCGATGGTGGTCACGCGGTAGACCGCGCCGTCGGCCAGGGCCAGGCGAAGGGTGACGCCGCGGTCGTCGGAGCCGCGGGTCACGAGCTTGGCCGCGCCCTCCGTCGCCGGGATGGGGATGTCGAAGGCGTCCCGGGCCAACCCCGCGCTGGGGCCCGCGGCCGGCGGCTTCGCCTCGCCCTCGGCTCCCCCACCTTCGGCCCCGCCCTCGGACTGGCCGCCCTCCTCCTTGGCCTTCGCTTTCTTGGCTGCCTCTTCCTCGGCGGCCAATTTTTCGAGGTTCGTCTTCTCCGCGTCGCAACCGACGCTAGCGACGCTGACGACCAATGCCGCGCCGACGAGGACGAGAGAGGAGCTGCGAAGGGCTTGTGCGAGACGGCGGCGCGACACGGTCGCGAGCATTGCAAGAATTCGCGACCGGGCCAAGCTGCCCACCCCAGCCGCCCGGCCTGGCCCCAGGATGGAGATGATCGAAACCCGCGATTCGCGCTAATTCAGAGGGCATGTGGCTGCGTCTCTCGACCTCTCCCGATCGCTTCATCAGCGTCCATGGCAATCGCACGCTCGTCGACGACGTGGCCCAGCCGCGGACCAAGGCCGAGTTTCGCGTGGTCAACCTCGACCACCCGCACGCCCGCGGGCTGATGCACAAAGAGCGCTGCTTGCTGATCGCCGGCAACGGCAACTACCTGCGCCGCCTCGATGACGGGCGCCTGATCGCCGACGTCGATCCCCTGACCCTCGGCGCCGAGGGGACGGCCCTGCCCGGCATCTTCTGGCTCGAAAAGCGCCACCGCAACGGCGAGCCGTGGGAGCCCAAGATCGCCGTCGACGAAGAGGTCACGCTGATCCACGAGCGCATCATCCCGCCGGACAACACCCTGCGCGACTGGGGCCTGGCCTTCGTGGCCGTGGCGACCTTTGGGCTCAACCCGACGCCCATGGGCATGATCGAGGCCGGCGGCGCCGCGGGGCTCGTGGCCCTGATCGCGGGCGACCCCGAGGCCACCCACGAAGAGCACAAGATCGTGGTCCAAGGCGGCGTCCTGCGCACCCAAAAGCGCGGCCGCTCCGAGTGGGGCGCGAGCCTGCGCGCCTACCCGGTCCACCTGCGCGCGCACCTGCGGGTCCCGGGCGCGGGCATCGTCGCGGCCATCGGCGGCCACCAGCACCTCGTCGCCAACAGCCGCAACCGCGGGCCCTGGGAGCTGTTCGACATCCACGTCGCCCCGCGCAACGGCCACGCCCCCGTCGACACCCTGCGCAGCGGCGATCAGGTCTACATCCTCGGCGTCGACAACAAGTGGCTGTGGGCCAGCAGCGGCGGCGCCGGGCCGGTCCGCGCCGACTTCCGCTCCAGCGGCCGCGTCGCCCCGCCGCTGTTCATCGACAAGGTCGGCGGCGAGCCGGGCGAGCGCATCGAGCACGAGGACCGCATCCACCTGCGCACCCAGTACGGCTGGCGCGCCCGGGTCGAGGACGGCGGCTCCCGCGACGTCGTCGCCGACGTCCCCGAGGCCGAGCTCGACGACGCCGCCGAGTTCATCCTCGAGTTCTCCCGCCCCCTGCTCTTGTTCCGCGGCGGCCACGGCGACTCGTTCACGACCTGCTCCTTCCACGGCATCCGCGACGGCCGCAACGCCGGCTACGCCGAGCAGCCCCGGCAGCAAGGCTGGGCCCTCGTCGGGCCCGCCCACGACAGCCGCCCCCTCGAGCTGTGGTTCAACCCCGCGGGCCACGTCCGCGACAACGCCACCGTCGCCACCGAGACCAGCAAGAAGCTCGTCCGCGAGCTCGGCTACCACCGCATCCGCATCGAGGGCCACGTCTACAAGCGCCCGCGCGAGGGCACCGTCCCCCTGCGCCTGTATCGCAAGCGCCGCGGCCACGACTTCCTGACGATCAGCGACCCCGAGGACGAGCGCTGGGCCGGCGACAACGACTACGAGTTCGTGCGCGTCGAGGGCTGGGTGCTGCCCTCGCGCCCGGGCATCGTGACCGAGCATCTCGACCTCGACATCGGCGACGTGCTGGCCGAGAACCACCAGCTCAGCCAGGCCGCGCGCGATCAGATCCAGCGCCAGCTCGGCGACGTGCAGATCGGCGGGCGACCTGCCGCGGGCGGAGGCTCGCAAGCCCAGCCCGGAGCGTCCAGCGTCGCCCCCGTGCAGGGCGCTCAGGGCGTCAACATGGAGATCAAAAAGCCGACGGCCAAGCCGACCAAGCCCGCACAAAAGCCCGCGGCCAAGCCCGCACAAAAGCCCGCGGCCAAGCTCCCCCCCGCGGCCTTTCGGCGCCCCGGCCTCGCCAGCAAGCGCCTCGCCAAGTTCAGCGGCGTCCGCTTCCTCGGCGGCGGCGGTCACTCGCGCATCAGCGCCAACAAGGCGCCCTCGGTGCGCCTCACCGGCTCGGCCTCCCGCGGCGTGCGCGATGGCATCGACCCCAGCGTGCTCGGGGACGTCCGCTTCAACCGCGGCCGCGACACACGCTCCTTCGACCACGCCCTCGTGCTCAGCGGCGGCGGGGCCAAGGGCGCCTTCGAGGTCGGCGCGGCCTTGAAGCTGTGGGACGACGGCTACATGCCCAGCCTGATCTGCGGCGTGTCCGTGGGCGCCGTCAACGGGGCCAAGCTCGCCGAGGGCCGCCCCGAGTCCGCCCGCGACCTCGAGGCCATCTGGCGCACCCTCGGCGTGAGCCGCCAGGTGTTCAAGCCCAACTTCTTCATGGAGAAGATCGCCGAGCTCGCCAAGGGCCGCGGCGAGGAGCTGCTGCTGCGCCTGGGCGCGGCGCCCTTTAGCCTCGGGACCTCGCTGATCGGCGTGGACTTTGCCGACCTCCCCCAGGAGGCCATCGACCTGGCCGGGGCCCTCTACGCCCTGCACTCCATGGAGCCCCTGCGCCAGATGATCGCCGACGAGATGAAGCCCGAGCGCCTGCGCGACTCCGGCGTGGGCCTGCGCCTGGGCATGATCGACGGCCGCACCGGTCGCTACCTCTCGGCCACGGGCCCCGAGCGCGGCTGGACCGGCGACCTCGTCAACTACGGCCGCCTCGAGGTCGAGCCCGACCACCAGCTGGGCGAAGACTGGCTCAGCCGCCCGCTGTTCGGCGCCGACGGCTACCTCATGCGCCTGACCGACGCCGTGTACTGCTCGAGCGCCCTGCCCGTGTTCATGGAGCCCATGCAGACCCGGCTGTCGACCACCACCACGCGCCGCGTCGACGGCCGGCTCCTCGCCCAGCTCCGCTTCATGATCCCCGAGGCCACCCGCGAGCTCCTCGACGACGCCTACGCGCGCGGCCAGGACGAGCAGGACTCGGGCCCCGAGAGCAGCACCCACCCCTTCTTCGACGGAGGCCTGCGCGACACCATGCCGATCCGCACGGCCATGCGCCTGGGCGCCCGGCGGATCACCGTGATCACCGGCGACGAGCTGGCGACCGCCCCCTGGAGCCCCGCCCCGCTCAGCGGCGGGCTCGAGTCCACGCCCCTGTTCCAGAACCTCCTGCGCCTGCTCGGCATCTGGTTCAACGACACCGCCCGCAACGACCTGATGCTCGCCGTGGGCCACAACGAGCTGCTCGGCTCGCTCTATCGCGTCCACGGCAAGCTCGACCGCGAGGCCCAGCAGACCATCGAGCGCGACCTCGACCAGTACTGGCGCCGCCAGGGCCGGACCCTGCGCGACACCCTCGGCGGCTCGACCCTCATCGGCGGCGAGCAGCCCATGCGCGCCCGCGCCGACGCGGCGATCGGGCCCGACCACTACGGCGCGCCGCTGCACGACGAGGGCTGCGAGATCACGCTGATCTGCCCGGACCGGGAGATCCTGGACGCGCTGGCCTTCCACGATCAGCGGGGGATTCGGGACGCGATCGAGCTTGGCTATGACCGGGCTCGGGATCCGATCACGCTGTCCTATCCGGTGCCGGACGACCTGCTGCGGATCGACTGACTTCTACTTTGCCCCCACGAGCGCCTCGAGACCGGGGGCGCTTCGTCGCTCCGCTCCTCCGCTTTGGCTTGGTCGGCAATGGAGTTCATACCTACGAGAAGGCTGGTGGTCGCCCCCGCAAGCGGGGGCGTGGATTCGTTGACAGTCCCTGGAGCCGACGACATCGTGCACGCCGGCCATGGCACGACTATCATCACGGGAGCGTCCAGCGGCTCGTCGTGGCCGTGGTTGAACGTGCGTGCGACGAGCCCATC
This sequence comes from Plesiocystis pacifica SIR-1, assembly GCF_000170895.1. Classification (GTDB taxonomy): domain Bacteria; phylum Myxococcota_A; class Polyangia; order Nannocystales; family Nannocystaceae; genus Plesiocystis; species Plesiocystis pacifica. The sequence goes on from NZ_ABCS01000015.1 coordinate 46,971, forward strand.
GACTGGCAGGGGAACACGGGAGCGCGATGCTGTTGCGAACAATGAACTCGGCCCTCGGCCTGCTCGTGGCCCTGAGCCTCCCGGCCTGCGACGGCTCCGCGGACGCGTGCGACCCGGCCCCCTCCGAGCTCGAGCCCATCGGCGCCGAGCTCTACTCCGTCTCGGCCGCCGACGGGACCGGGCCGCGGGCCCTGTACCGCGCGGGCGCTCGAGTCCAGCTGCTCGTGGGCTTCGACGGCGAGGCTGAGGTCCGCGCGACCCTGTCCGAGGAAGCGGAGGCACTGATCGATCAGGTCGAGTCTTCGCTCGCTACCGGTCAAGCGCTCGGTAGCTTCGATGGCTCCTGCCTGACCTTCGTCGATCGACCGCGCGCGAGCCTCTCGCTCGAGGTCTACAACTCGTCGCTGCGCTTCAGCTACGCCTGGGGCTGTCCGCCGACGGGCCTGGCCGAGCTCGACGCGATGCTGCGGGAGCTGACGGACGCGCTGGTCAGCTGCGCTCCCTCCCCGCTCGTGCTCGAGTGCGGCGTGGTCGAGCCCTAGCAGTCGCCCCCCCCGGCCGCTCCGGGACCCATGATCCACGAAAGCATCGTCCACGGACTCAGCTGGCGTTGAACCCGTGGGCGGCTGTCTTTCTCGGTAGGACAGCGGGCTCAGGCCCCCTCGCACTCGAGCTCGGCCGCGCAGTTGCTGCTCGACGCGCACACCAGCGCCCCCAGGTCCTCCGACAGCACATAGCGCGTATCAAAGGGATAGTCCGTGCAATCCATCGACGCCTGCCCGTTGGCGTCGATGGGCTTGTGCGCCGAGCTGCCCAGGAACTCCACGCTCCCGTCCTCGAGCACCGTCGGCGCGGCTCGGGGGTTGTGGCTGTTGACCTTGCCGTCGGACTTCACGGAGATGATGAAGCTGGCGCTGTCGAGGGCGCCCGTGTCCGCGTTGACCTTGCCCACCACCGAGACCTTGGGCCCGCCGCCGCTGATCGCCCCGGGGGCGTAGGCCGAGAGCCAGCCGCCCTTGCCCTCGAGGCTGCTGCCGCCGCCGACGATGGTGTAGACGAGGTAGGCCACAGCGCCCCCGTCCCAGGTCAGGCCCACGGCGCGTCCGTCGGGGCCCTCGGTCTCGTGGCGCTCGCAAAACTGTTGGGCGTCGCCGTCGAAGCCGATGACGATCGGGTTTTGGTTGTCCCCGATCTGCTCGAAGCCGACGTAGAGGGCCCGCTCGCCCTCGCTGACATTCGGGACGCCCTTGCCGTCGAGGGTCGCCCGGTCGTCGTCGCAGCTCAGGCCCACGCCGCCGTCGGCGTAGTCCGAGCTCCAGCCAGCCGCTGGGGCGCCCGGCTCGGGCGCGGGCGAGCCGTCGGTGCCCCCCTCTTCGCCGGCCTCGTCCGTGCCACCCTCGCCGCCTCCCGAGTCGTCGCCGCAGGCCGTCGTCGAGGCCACCGCCAGCGCGGCGAGGCAGCTAATTTTCCAGTGAATCACCCGGCGATAACGACTCGACATGCCAGAGCATCGCACACGACTCCATGACCTCGTGAAACTTGCCTGCGACCTCCAGCACAGACCTACCAGTCGAGCTCGACGGTCCCGATGACCGCAAACTCCCGCTTTTTCCCCTTGATCATCACGCCGAACTCGCCGGTGTCCCCCTCGGGCGTCGAGATCCCGAGGTTCTTCTTCTCCGAGCGGCGCAGGCCGACGATGAGCTCGTGGGTCCCGGGCAGGACCTCGAGCCAGGGAATCTCGAGCTCCTCGTGGTGGTGGATGAGGTCGCCCTTGCGCCAATAGTTGGGCGGCATGGTCCCGCCGGTGAGCTCCCGCGGCATGGCGCCGACGCGGCTCGACTTGCCCTTTTGCAGGCGGGCGTAGAGCTTGGTGCCGGCGGGCAAGGGGCGCTGCACCTCGAACACCAGATCGAGGACCATGGTCCCGCCGCGGTGCAGGTCGCCGCCGACCTCCCACGCGACCAGCTCCACGTAGGGGCTCCACGCGACCTTGGTCTGGTTGTCGACCTCGGCGCGCACAGCCTCGATCTCGGCCTCGGTCTGGTGGAGGACCTCGAACAGCGGGTTTTGGTCCTCGGCGCCCTCGGGCAGGAAGTTGGCGACGAGCACGTAGTCGTGGTGGCTGGCGTCGAGGACGTGGAAGGGGTGCCCGCGCAGGCGCGCGCCGGCGTAGGCCGAGGGCAGGTCCGTGCGGCGGATCAGCGCGCTGCGCCAGGCCTCGCGCGAGACCTCGGCGACCTCGCCCGCCTTGCCGACCAGATCGACGGTCTGGTCCATGCCCGGCTCGAGGCCGGAGAGGTAGATGTCGAGCTCGGCGCGGCTGCTCAAGAACAGCTCGCTCGCCGGCCCGGGGCCGTAGCGGGCCACGCCGGGGTTGCGGATCCGGTACATGGCCAGGCGCGAGTCGGCCCCGGCCTCGACGCTGCGCGACCAGCTGGCGAGGGGGCCGGCGACCGACAGCTGGCCCCCGAGCTCGTCGAGCACGCCCCGGCCAAAGGCGAAGGCCTCAGCGGTCAGGGCGAGGGCGACGACGGCCGTGGCCAGGGTCTGCTGGCGCTGGGCGAAGGCCTGCTCGTCGCCGCCCAGCGCCGCGACGCCGCGGGCCCGGGCGCGCTCGCGGACCCCCGCCATGAATTCTTCGACGCGAGCGGCGAGGCGCTCCCAGATCGAGCGGCGCTCGGGGTCGGTCGGCAGCGCGGAGCTCAGGGCCTCCCGCCCGCGGCCTGCGGGGGACAGGGCGTAGGCCAGGATCAGCAGCGCAGCGAAGCGCATCGCCAGGCTCGGCAGGGTCTCGTCGAGGCCCAGGTGCGCGCCGGGGAAGCGGCCCTCGCCCAGGAAGAACAGCGGCGAGGCGACCTGGGCCGGGGTGCGGCCGGCGTCCTTGGCGAGGATCAGCGCGCCCAGCACGGCCAGCGTCAAGATCAACCGGCGCCCGCCGAGGGAGGCCTCGGCGTCGACGAGGCGCCGGAGCGCGGCCGTGGCCAGCAGCGCCGCGGGCACGACCACGGGCGCGGGCGTCTCCCCGTAGATCAGCGACCACACGCTGATCGCCACCACGGCCGCGCCCAGCCACAGCGCGGCGACGCGGGCCTTGCCCGGGGCGAACAGGCCGGCGACGACGAGGCCGGTGAAGGGGAACAGGCCGTAGCCAAAGTCTTCGAGGCCGGCGGAGAACACCCGGCGGGTGGGATCCTCGACGAGCTCGAGGTCCTTGGCCGCGGCGAGCAGGGGGATGTAGCCCTCGCCCTGGCCAACCACCAGGCGGATGCCGACGCCGGCGCAGGCCACCGCGCCCACCCACACGGCCGCGCGCAGGCCCTGATCGAGGGGCGAGCGCTCTGAGGCGTCTGCGTCTCCGCCTTCGCCGCGGACCACGGCCGAGCAACCGAGGCCGATCACGACCAGGGGCAGCGCGCCGCCCAGCGCGATGCCGAGGGAGGCGATCGAGGCTCCGAGGCAGGCCACGCCGAGGGCCAGCACGATCCAGCGCCGCGCCCCCGAGAGCTCCTCGCCACGCACCGCGGCCAGGCAGGCCAGCACGGCCGCGCTCGACCACAGCTCGCCGGTGGGGTTGCCGAGCACGGTCCGCGCCCCCGACAACAACAAGGGCGTGGCGAGGGCGAACAGCCCGGCGACCCCGGCCCAGACCGGCGACCAGCCCAGGCGTCGACCGGCGAGCACGCTCAGGCCGACCAGGCCCAGGCCCGCGAGGGCGCCCGGGAGGCGCAGGCCGAGGTCCGAGCGGCCCAGCGCCGCGAAGCTCCAGGTGCGCAGCTGGTCTGGGAGCCACGGGCTGCGGACCATGTCCGAGCGCGGCTCGCCGAGGGCGGCCAGGCTGCGATCGAGCACGGCGATCTCGCCCTCGCTCCACAGCCCAGCGGCGCCGAGCCCCGGCAACAGCACCACGACGGCGATCAGCAAGACCAGACCCGTGACCACCCAGGCGCCGAGCGAGGTCCCGGTCGAGGCGGGCGCCTCGGCCTGCGCGCGCGCGTCTGCGTCTTGCGGTGCGTCAGTCATGGCTCAGCGCCGGACTCTACCCCCGCCAGGCACCGCGGGTGAAGTCGGGAACGGCCACCGGCGCCCCGCCGTGGGCCACGGACTGCTCACTCAGGGGACTCACGCAGCTCCACGCGACCCCGTCGTAGACGCTCATGTCGAGGGCCTCGCCCGCGACCAGGCACTCGACGAGGCGGGCGAGCATGACGAAGTCCATGCCGCCGTGGGTGTTGGCCTGGCCCAGCGCCTCCGGGCCCAGGCGCTTCCACACGGGGTGGTCGAACTCGTCTTGATAGGCGTCGAGGGGCTCCCAGGCGTGCTCGGGGCTGCGGTCGACCACGTGGATGCGCCCGGGAAAACCGCGCAGCGTGCCCCGCGTCCCCTGGATGTGGTTGAGCCGCGTATAGGGTCGGGGCGTGGTCGTGTCGTGCTGGACGACGATGGTCCGGCCGAGCGCGGTCTGGAGGACGCTCGTATTGATGTCGCCGCAGATGAAGTCGAGCTTGGCCTCGGGGGCGTCGGCGCCCAGCGCCCGCTCGGCGTGGGCCCGGCGCCCGCGCGCGGGGCTCGACATCGAGACCAGGGTCGCCAGGCGGTCGCCCGCGTGCACGCCCATGTACTGCGCGATCGGCCCGAGGCCGTGGGTGGGGTAGAGGTTGCCGTTGCGCGCGAGGTGATGGGCCGGCCGCCACAGCCCCTCGCTCACCCCCGAGCCCAGCTGCGCCGAGAGGTTGTGGATGTAGGCCCCCTCGCCGTGGGTCAGCTCGCCGAGCAGCCCCGCGCGGCACAGGTTCAGGGCCATCATCTCCTCGCGGCCGTAGCAGACGTTCTCGAGCATCATGCAGTGCACGCGCTCACGCTCGGCCGCGTCGACGATGCGCCAGCAGTCTTCGAGGGTGTAGGCCACGGGCACCTCCACGCCCACGTGAACGCCCCGCTCCATGGCCGCGAGGGCCTGGGGCACGTGCCAGCGCCAGGGCGTGGCGATGATCGCCAGGTCCACGCCGACGCCGTCGGCGGTGAGCAGGGCGTCGAGCATGCGCAGGTAGTCCTCGTCCCCGCCCTCGCCGAAGCCCTGGGGGGCGGGCCGGCCCGCGTCGGTCACGAGCTTCGTGCCCGCGGCGAGGGCCTGGGCGTCGACGTCACACAGCGCGACGATGTCGACCTCGAGGCGGGCGAGGAGGCGGACGAGCACCTGGCCCCGGGCGCCCGTGCCGATCACCGCGACCTTGGGCCGGGGGATGGGGTCGACCTTCAGCCCGAGCACGTTCTGGCGCTGGGCCGCAGGCGCTTCGACGGGCTCTGGGGGCGCTCCAGATGAGACACAGGCCGCTGCAGCGCCCGCGCTCGCGCCCACGGACGCGCGCAGGAAGGCGCGCCGCGAGGGCGCCCCGGTGGACTTCGGCTCACGCGGGTCCCGACTCATGGCCCGGAGGATAAACGAACTGGTACACCCGACCGGCATGCCCGCGCCGCCGAGCTTCGCCGACCGCTACGGACCCTGGGCCCTCGTCGCCGGCGCGAGCGAGGGCATCGGCCTGGCCTTCGCCCACGCCCTCGCCGAGCGCGGCTTGAACCTCGTCCTCCTCGCCCGTCGGCCCGGTCCCCTCGAGGCCGCCGCGACCGAGCTGCGCGCGCGCTGGGACGTCGAGGTTCAGCCGACCCCCTGTGACCTCGCCGAGCTCGGCGACAAAGCCGTGCGCGAGCGCATGCTCGCGACCCTGAGCGAACGCGAGATCGGTCTGCTCGTCTACAACGCCGCCTACTCCCCCGTGGGCGACTTCCTCGACCGCGACCTCGACGACGCCCTGAAAGCCCTCGACGTCAACGCCCGCGCGCCGATGATCCTGACCCACGCCCTCGGCAAAGCCATGGCCGCCCGCGGCCGCGGCGGGGTGATCTGGATGGGCTCCCTCGCCGGCTTGCAGGGCAGCCCGCGCCTGGCCGCCTACGCCGGCACCAAGGCCTTCGACCGCAGCTTCGCCGAGAGCCTCTACGGCGAGCTCCGGGCCCGGGGCGTCGACGTGCTCGCGTGCGTGGCCGGGGCGACCCAGACCCCAGGCTTCGCCGCGACCGTGGGCGAGGACGCAGGCGCGGCGCCGGTGATGCAGCCCGAGGCCGTCGCCCGCGAAGCCCTCGCGGCGCTCGGACAGGTCCCGAGCGTGATCGTCGGCCGGGGCAACCGCGCCGCCGCGAGCGTGCTCGGGCGGCTGCCGCGGTGGCTTCAGGTCGCGCTCATGGACCAGCTCGGGCCGCGCTGAGGCCCATGCATCACATCGGGATGAGGCCCGCGAGCTTCGTCTTCAGGGCGTGGATCGAGCTGCCGATCTGGCCCAGGTCCAGGACCGCCGGGTCGAGGAAGTTGGGCACGCAGGTCGCCAGGGCGTCGAGGACCTTGAGGGCGTCGGTGTCGGTCTCGATGTAGTCCGGGATGGCGTCGAGGCCGAGCAGGTCGAAGATGTGGGGGAAGTCCGGGGCGCTCGGGTCCGAGGTGGGGTTCGGCGTCGGCGCGTCGTCGACGTACATCGGATCCGGGGGGCACTCGACCTGGTGCAGGCTCGCCTCGAACAGGTGGCGATCGATGAGCTTGGCGAAGTCGAGGTCGGGGACCTCGTGCTGCTCGAGGTCCCAGGTCGTGCAGTAGTCGCCAAAGGGCGTGAACATGAAGGCCGGCTCGGAGGTCGAGAACTCCGTCCACGGCGGCGCGGGGGGCCAGCTCGGGTCGCAGCCCTCCCCCTCGCTGGGCTCGGGCTCCGGGCCGATCGCCAGATCCCGGCACAGGTGATCGAGGATCGCGTTGACGGCGTGGCGCGCCGACTCGTTCGCCGACTCCATCGTGCCCAGGCGGGTGAAGGTGCGCATGTAGGTCCCCGCGAGCACGAGGTTGTCGAAGTGGACGAGGTAGCCGTCGTCCTCGTGCTGCCAGACCTGCGTGCCCTTGGAGTAGCTCCCCCGCCCCGGCACCCGCGAGCGCTGGCTGCGATCGAGGGTCGACCACGGCTCGCCCGCGGGCCGAGCCGCCCAGTCGTCGATGAGGTTGATGAGGTAGGGGTAGCGGTTGCGCAGCGGCTTTTGGTCGAGGCCGAGCTCGATGTAGTCGTCGACGTGCGCGGCCATGGCGTAGGGCGCCGAGTAGCGCCCGACCTGACCCAGGCACAGGCGGATCTGGGTCTGCGAGGCCTCGGCGATGTCGATGGCGGTCATCGCCGAGGGCGAGCTGAACGCGACGGTGCCGTCGGGCAGCACCATGCTGCCGGGCTCCCAGGCCCCGATGTCGATGCTGAAGTTGCCCAGAAAGCGCGACTTGACCTCGCCCTCGAGCGGGGCGTAGGCGCGCCAGTACTGGTACTGCGACACGGCCGAGAGCCCCCACGGAGACTCGGCGAAGTAGACGTGGGCGTCGGCGAAGGCGATGCGCGCGGGGTAGAACAGCTGCAGGCCCGTGAGCGTCTGGTAGCGCCGCTCGAGGCCGACTTGGCTGGCCAGGTCGAGGCTGTGAAACTCCGGGTCCCGGGCCGCCGCGGAGCTCCCTGGATCGGCCTTGGGGTAGGCGTAGTCCTGGAAGCCTTCGAGGGCGCCCACCTCCGGCAGGTTCTGGGTCAAGGCCGCCGCCGCGATCAGGTCGGTGGCGATGAGCACGTAGTGGCGCTCGCCCGCCGGCCAGGGATCCGCGCCCGTGGGCTGCGGCGGCGCGATGCGTCCCGAGCTGTCGCGCTGCAGCGGGGCCACGTTGCACACGTGGAACTCGACCCCCTGGACCTCGAGGTACTGGCGCCAGTGCCTGAACCACGCCTCGCTGGTCGGCCCCGTCAGCGTCGAGTCCGTCATCTCGTGCATGCCGATGTTGTCCATCATCAGCTGCACGCTGACGTTGCCCTGGGTGCGCGCGTCGGCGATCTCGGCCTTCATGGCCACGAGGGCCTGGGGCGAGTGCTTGAGGGCCTCGGCGAAGCGCGCCCCGTAGGCCAAGCGCGCGGCGCTCGGGTCGACGGGCTCGGAGCTCGGCACGGAGCGCAGGTCGACCAGGGACAGGAAGTCCCACCAGCTCAGCTGCTCGTAGCAGGCCTCGCGGCGCTCGCTCGACGAGGTCATGTAGCGGACCAGGCGAAGCATGAAGCGCAGGATGTCCGAGGGGCGGTAGCCCAGGTCCCGACGCACGCGCAGGTACACCTCGCGGGCCTCGGCCATGCTGCGCACGGGCACGCGGGGGAAGGCCGTGGGGAAGGCCCGCTGGGGATCGCCGATGGCCTGCCACTTGATCTCGCGCAGGTTGTCGAGGGCCGTGCGCACGCCGAACTCGCCGCGCTCGGCCTCGTAGATGGGCGTGCGCTTCATGGTCTCGCGCAGGTGGCGATAGAAGCCGGCGAAGAAGCGGTAGCCGTGCTCGCCCGCGACGAGCTGCCCGCCCTCGACCTCGCGGGTGACGCTCAGGAAGATCGCCTTGCCGAAGCCGGGGAAGGACTCGGGGAACAGCTCGGGGTCGAACTCGACGGTCGCCGGGGGCAGCCACACGCCCAGGTCGAGGCCGGGGAAGGCCTCTTGCTCCGTCGCGTGGGTGAGCAGTTTTTGGTGCAGCGCGGTGAGCTCGTGGGTCTGCGACTCGGAGACTCCGGGCTGGACGATGTGGACCACCTGCAGCCACGACTGCTTGCGCCGCAGTCGATCGAAGCGCCCGTCCTCTTTGAGCCAGCGCGCGAGCTTCTTGGGCAGCGCCGGATCCAGCTTGGGCTTCCCGTCCTTGCCGCTGATCATGAGGGTCAGGGTCGACTCCTTCGCCAGCTCCGCGAAGGTCAGCGGGCGGGTGAGCGATTGCAGCAGGCGAATGGGCGGCGCGCCCGAGGGGCTCGGGTCGGGGGTCCCCGCCGGCGTCGATCCTCCGGGCGGCTTGCCTCCCTGGTCCTCGTTGTCATTGCTGTCGTTATTATTGTCGCCTCCGAAGGGGTTGCCCCCGGGCTGCTTGCCGCCCTGGTCGAGGCTGCCTCCCGGCTGCTTGCCCGGCGTCCCGGGGAGGTGCCCCTCGAAGCTCCCCTTGGGGTCCTCGTTGACGACCTTGGGCAGCTCTCCGAGCGGCTTGACCGGAACGGTGGCGGCCTCGTGGCCCCCCGCCTGCGCAGCCGGCGTGAGGGGCTCCCGCGCCGTCGACGAGCCCCGCTTCGTGGTCCTCACCCGCCCGATCAAGCTCTTGGCCGCCTGACCCCGCCGCCGCGCCAGCTTGCGCGCGAGCTCGGGCCGAGTGAAGGCCGCCCCCTTCTCGGCCGCTCCCGCCTTGCTGACAGGCCTCCGCTTCGCCGCCTTCTTCTTGCTCGACTTCTTCTTGCCGCCGCCGGGCGACGCGGGCTCCCCCGTCGGGCTGTCGTCGTCAATGATGTCGATGGGCCGGCTGTGTCCCGACAGCCCGATGCAGGTGTCCATCTCGTGGGGCAAGACGGCCCACTGGGTCCGCGCGATGCCGCCGACGTCGACGATCTCCGCCGTGCTCGCGGCCACCATGTCGCCGTCGGTCTCGCGCGCGACGTCCATGGGCGAGTTGCTCTCGCGCTCGAGCACGCGGACACGGAAGCCGCGCTCGATGAACTCGTGGGCGGCGCTGAGGCCCGTGATGCCGCCGCCGATGATCGTGACTATGGGGGTGGTGGAGCAGGTGTTTTCAATGGTGGGCATGGAGTTCTCCAGCGAGAGGGGTTCGGGCGCTCGGCAGCTCACGCAGCGCGCGGGCGAGTTCGGGGCCCCTGCCGCTGCGCATGAGGCCGTGGATGAAGACTTGGGCGGCGCGCCCGATGGCGCCGAGGCTGGCCACGCCCGCGCGCAGCTCGAGGCTGCCGCGGCGCAGGGCCGCCTCGAGGCCGAGGGCGCCGTCGAGCAGCTCGAGGACCGTCGCGTGGCTCGTGCGCAGGCCGACGGGGGCGGGGCGCTCGGCGACGCATCGAGTCTGGCCGTCGACGACGGCCAGGTGCAGCCGCTCCTCACCCACGCGCAGCTCGAGGGCGTCGTCACCCAGGGCTGCCGTCAGTGACTCGGCGAGGGCCGAGGCCAGCGACGGGCTCGTGCGCTCGAGCAGCTCCAGGGCCAGCTCCACCCACGCGCGCAAGGTCGGAGGCTCGAGGGGCCCCGTCTGCGCGCACGGGCGCGAGCGCGGCCCCGGGCTCACGCGCGAGCGCGGCCCCGGGCTCACGCGCACGAACTCGAACACACCGCGGCCGGTCCATCGCTGGGTCTCGCCCGCGGCGTTCGTGCAGACAAAATCCACCGGCCCCACGCACTCGTGGATGGTGACGAGCCCAGTCGGCTGGCGATCGTTGGGGATGACCAGCTCGGCGACGTCCTCGACGCGCAGATCGAGGGCCAGGGTCGTGCCCCGTCGACGCGCGCGCAGCTCGACCTCGCCGGGCAAGTCCGCGTCGTGGCGCCGGCGCAGGAGGCCCGCGACCGCGGGGAGCCGGAAGCTCGCCTCGGCCCGCGACGGACCGCGAAGGCAGACCTCGAGCTCCGCGCCGCTCGCGGCCAGGGCGTTGCGTCCCCCCTGCCACCAAAACAGCTGCTCGACCGTGGTCCGCCCCCGCGCCCGGGACTGCAGGCTGCTGAACACCACGGCCTCGTCGCGCTCGGGCGCGTCGGGCAGGGCCACGCCCCACTCCCAGCAAAAGTCGTCGCCCCAGGCGAACTCGCCCCAGTTGTGGTCGTGGTAGGTCGGCGCCCCGGCGAGCTCGAAGCGCGCGTCGCCGAGGCGGACCGTGCCGGTGGCGAGGGCTCGCGGGGCGATCAGCCAGCTGAGCCGACGGCGGTCGCCGATGGGCTGGTTGGGCGCGACGAGGGCCATGGCCTCGGGGACCACGCGCAGCTCGAGCTCGACCCCGCGCCGCGGCTGGTGGACCGCGACGCGGTAGTGGCCGTCGACGAGCTCGAGGGTTCCGCCGGCCGCCCGAAAGCGCTTGCCGTCCCTCGAGACCCCGGTGACGCCCGGGTCCGCGCCGTCGACGAGGCCGAACCAGCGCCCCTCGCAGCGCGCCATGACGATGACCCGGGCTCGGTCGCTGGCCTCGGGCGCCCGCGACAGGCTGAAGTTGACCAGCAGCTCGAGGCCCGGGGCGAACACGATGAAGTGCTGCCACTCGCGCACGGGGGCGCGGCGCGGGCGAGGGCATCGCCAGCCGTCCTCTCCGAGCACCGCGCGGGCCAGGCTCATCGCAGGCTCAGCTCCTCGAGCGCCTCGTCCTCGCTCGCCTCGGGCTCGGCCGCGTCGACCCGCGAGCGCTCGATCTGCGCGGCGACGGTGCGCGACAGGCTGACCAGGCCCAAGAGCGCCTCGGCCACGCGGCGCTGGTCTGCGGACGGCGGGCGAGGATCCTCGGACTCGACGGCCCCCTCGCGCGCCAGGGCCTCGACGAGCTCGCGGTGACGGGTCAGCCGTCGGTGCAGCCCCAGCCACAGCGCCGCCCAGCCGTCGAGGTCGGCCTGCGCCCGGCCGCCCGCGTCGGCGTGGCCCCGCCCGCGCTCCATGACGCTCACCCCTCGTCCCCCTGCTTGGGCCCCCACAGGCCCGCGAACAGCTCGGCCCCCGCGGCCTCGACCTGGCCGGCGTCGACGATGCGCATCAAGTTGTCGACGTAGCTCGAGGGCAGCTCCCCCGGGGCCTCGTCGTCGAGCATGCCCTGGGCGAGCGCCCGGAGCAGGCGGCTCGCGTCGGCGACCCTCGGCGCGCGCAGGAGCTCGGCGTGCAGCTGCGCGCCCTCCTCCGAGCGCTCGGCGTAGTCGCGGCCCTCGGCGACGAGCGAGGCGAACAGGCCCCGAGCGGCGCGCGGGTGGGCCAAGAGCGCGCGGTGGAGCTCGAGCACGAGGGCGGTGAGCGGCTCGCTCGGGTCCGGGCGCTGCTCGGCGACGTCGGGGCTCGCCTGGGCCCGGGTGTCCGCGGCCGAGCGCGCCGCGTCGATCGCCGGCGCCATGGCGTTGACCCGCTCGCGGACTCGCTCGAGCTCGCTGCGGTGAATCGGCGGGCGGTCCCGCTTCGGAGTCGGCCTGCCCGGACTCGAGCGCCCGCCCAGGAGCTGCTCGGCGATCGCCCGCGCCTTCGCGTCGCGCTCGTCCCGGGTCACCGGGCCCTCTCGATCACGTAGCGCGGCAGCGCAGCCAGCAGGTCCCGGCCCTCGCCGGCCTCGAGCCAGGGCTCGAGCGCCCCGAGCAGCGCGAGGGCCTGCTCGCCGTGAGCCCGCGCCACCTCGGCCGCGAACTCGAGGCCCCCGCGGGCCTCGATGACGGCCATGAGCGCCGCGACCTCGGCCTCGGTCTTGAAGCGGGTGTCTCCGCCCTCGCCCAGCAAGCGCGCCCGCGCGACCGCGTCGAGGTGCCCCGCCGCGTGCAGCTCGGCGATGAGCTCGGCCCGCGCCAACGCAGCAGGATCGGGGCGCGGACGGGCGAGGATGGCCAGCGCCTCGTCTCGCTCGGCCGCTCCGGCCGCGTGCAGCGCATGAAGCAAGATCAAGGTCCGCTTGCCCTCCCACAGGTCGCCGGCGCTCTCCTTGCCGTAGGCCCCCGGCTCCCCCGCCGCGCGGAGGTTGAGCAGGTCGTCGGTGATCTGAAAGGCCACGCCGACGTGGCGCGCGTAGGCGGCCAGCTGCGCCCGCGCGTCCCCCCGCACCTCGGCGATGGTCGCCCCCACGACCACCGGCGTGATGAAGCTGTAGTGCGCCGTCTTGGCGACCACGAGCGCCTCGTAGGCCGCGGCGTAGTCCGAGCCAAAGTCCCAGCGACCCTGGCGGATCCACTCGAGCTCCCGGGCCTGCCCCGCCGCCGTCACGACCACGGTCTCGCGGACCAGATCCAGGACCTCGAGGGCCGGGCCCAGGCCGATGACCCCGGTGTTGTCGAGGAGCGGGCCCAGGGCCAAGGCCAGCATCGCGTCGCCCATGTTCATGGCCGTGGCCTGGCCGTAGCGCCGCTGGAGGGTCGGCTCCCCGCGCCGCGCGAGGGACTCGTCCTCGACGTCGTCGTGGATCAAAAAGGCGTTGTGCAGCAGCTCGAGGGCCGCGGCCGAGGGCAGCGCGGCGCTGCGCGAGGCGCCCAGGGCCCTCGCCGCGGCCACGCACAGCGCCGGGCGCAGCCCCTTGGCCGCCCGCAGCGGATAGTCCAGCAAGGGCGCGCGCAGGTCCTCGAGGGCCGGCTGGGCGCCGATCGCCGCCTCGATGTGCTCGAGCACTTCGTCCCGCACCCCGGCGCAGTAGCGGACCACCGCCGCCATCTCCCCGCCCCTCTCGTTCACCCGAGCCCCCATCGATCGCCCTCAGAGCGTGATCGAGTCAAAGCGCGGCATCAGCCGGTAGCCCACGTTCTGGCGCGACTCGATGATGCCCTCGACGCCGTGCTTGCGGAACTTGTCGCGGATCCGCTTGATGGCCCCGCGCAGGTTGTTGGACGTGGGGCTCTTCGAGCCAAAGGGCAGGCGCTCGCGGAGCAGCTCGGCCGAGGACACCCAGCCCCGGGCCTCGTCCTCGAAGTTGTCCATCTCGACGTAGCGGCTGGCGAGGACGTGGAGCAGGCAAAAGTCGAGGGCGCTCAGGGAGATCGGCGTGCGCTGGCGGCCCGAGGGGGTCTGGCGCTCGATGGTCACGAAGCCGCCGGACTCGTCCGTGGGCGCGAAGGCGATGGACCGGGCCTGGAACTGCGACACGGTGCTGAGCTGGGCCGAGCGGCAGGCCCGGAGCAGGGCCGCGAACTGCTCGGCGCGCAGGTCGGTGGTCGGCAAGAAGCGAAACCCAAAGTTGGCCACGGCCACGCGCGCGCCGTGGCGGATGCGCTGGGGCGCCGAGCCCAGGGCGACGCCGTCGACGGAGGTCCCGTTGCGGCTGCCCCGATCTTGGAGGTACCAGCCGCCGTCCTCGCGCCGATAGATGATCGCGGCGTGGGCCCGGGACACGCTGCGGTCGACGATCGCCAGGTCGCAGCGAGCCTCCCGCCCGATGATCGCCGGGGTCTCGCCGTCGGGGTCGAGCACGAAGTGGTGGGTCTGGCCGAAGGCGTCGAACAAGATCGCGTGCTTGCGGCCCTCGCCCACGCTCGGCGCGACCGAGCGCACCTGCGCGGCGAAGGCCCCGGCGACCGGGCGCGGCACGCAGTCGCGGCACAGCAGGCCGCCGGCGCGGGGCGCCGTACACAGCAAGCACTGCCCGCCCGCCGCCCGCTCGAGCACGTCGCCCAGGCCCAAGTCCACGCCCATGGGCTCGACGATATCGCGTTTCCGCGCCTGGGGCATCGATCACCTAACGCCACGCAAACGCGGGCCCGAAACCCGGAAAAACGCGTCGATTCCACGGCAGGACACACCTGCGCCCCCGAGCAGCTCAACCCGAGGCGGGCTCGGGGACCAGGGCTCGGGCCAGCCGCTCGTCCATGCTGGGGACCCGTTCACCCCGCCACCACCGCGCCGCGTCGGCGTGCTTGCCCATGCGAAGAGCCCCGAAGCCCTCGACCGCGTCAGCCAACGAGACACTCCGGCGCGCGGCCTTGGTTCCCGGCAGGGCTGCCTCGACGCTCCGGGCGAAGGGCAGCGCGCAGGGCTCCCGGCTCCGCGCCAGCTTGCGCAGGTCGGCCCGAGCGGCCCGCTCGAGGGCGCGCGCTTCGAGCCCCTTCGGCCAATCTGGGATCCCCGTCGGCGGCCCCTCCCGGCGCAGCTCCGCCGCCGCGGCCAGCTTGACCCGGGCCGCGAGGTAGCGCAGCTCGAGGCCGAGAAAGCGCATGGACAGGAGCATCGCCCGGCCGACGTGGGGCCAGGCCTCGTGGAGCTTCACGTAGGCCTCGCGGGCGCGCCCGCCCTCGTAGAGGGCGAGCTGGGACTGAGCCAGGAGGTTGTGCAGGTCGGGGGTGCTGAACACCCCCTCGGGCCAGGGCTGACCGAGGGCCTCGGCGGAGCACCACCGCTGAGGCTCGAGGGCCAGCGCGAGCTCCCGCCGAGCCTGCTCGGGCTGGCCGCGGTACAGCCACAGCAGCGAGGGGTGCCCGCTGCGGCAGTTGTGCATGGCCAGGGCGTCGCCGCGCTCCCGGGCCTCGGCGTAGGCCTGCTCGTGGCGCTCGCCCAGGGCCTCGACCTCGCCCATCAGCGCGAGGGCCGAGAGCCAGTAGAGGTCGTTGACCGAGCGCTCCCAGCTGACCCCCGAGCCGCGCAGGACCCGGTGGCGCTCGAAGTGCGCGTCGGCCCGCTCGGCGTGCTCGACCAGGCGCGGCCAGTCGCAGCGAAAGTACTCCCGGGTGGCCTTCGAGACCGCGTACCAGCCGCGCTCGTAGTCCGAGGCCTGGGCGCGCTCGAGCCAGTCGCCCGCGGCCGCGAGCAGGCGGTCGGCCCGGGGACCAAACAGCGGCCCGCCGATCGTCGCCTCGGCCGTGGCCTCGACGCACAGGCCCCGGAAAGCGTCGTGGCTCGCCCCGCAAGCCAGCGCCGCGTCGACGTGGCGGACCAGCAAGAAGTCGGCGAGGGCGAAGTTGAGGTGGGCCAGGCCCGTGCTCCCGGCCCACAGGATGTCGAGGCGCGCCCGGGCGCGGGGGCTCAGCTGCGCCGACTCCGTGGCCAGGGGCGCGCCGCGCAGCATCAGCCGGGTGCGCGTCCACAAGGTCCGCGCCATCGCCCGGGACAGCGCCGTGGGCAGGCCCAGGCCGTGGTCCGAGAGCAGCTCGTCGAGGAGGCGGTGGCCGTCGCGGACGCGCCCGCAGTGCAGGTACTCGCGGGTCGCCTGGCTGCGCAGGCGGGCGAGGGCCTGGGCCGCCTCGCTGTCCTCGGCCGGAGCCTCGCCCAGCCCCTCGAGGATCAGCGCCGCCGCCCGCTCGTAGGCCTGCGCCGCCGCCTCGCTGCGCCCCTCGTTGACCCGCGCGTCGCCGAGCTTCTCGGCCCAGCCCGCGCGCTCGTCGTGCGCCGCCGCGTCGCCGAGCTCGAGGGCCTGCGCCCAGTAGTCGCCCGCGGTCGCAAAGGCCAGCGC
The DNA here is from genome assembly GCF_000170895.1 of Plesiocystis pacifica SIR-1. Lineage (GTDB taxonomy): Bacteria > Myxococcota_A > Polyangia > Nannocystales > Nannocystaceae > Plesiocystis > Plesiocystis pacifica. The sequence continues at coordinate 62,930 of NZ_ABCS01000015.1, forward strand.
CCCCTCGGCCCGCTCGGCCGCGGCCAGGGTGTAGCCCAGGGCCGCCTCGCGGCGACCGGCGTGGCGACTGTGGTGGGCGAGGAGCTCGACGGCGTGGGGCGAGGCGTCGGCGTAGCTGTCGGCCAGGCGCCCGTGCAGCTCGCGGCGCGCGTCGACCCCGAGCTGCTCGAGGCGCGCCGCTCGGATGCGATCGTGGAACACCGCCAGGCGCTCGCTCGCGTCGGCCTGGGCGTAGCGGATCAGGCCCAGGTCCTCGAGGGCGCGCAGAGCCACCCCCGCCGAGGGGGTCTGGGCCGCGCCCGTGGCGACGCGCCGCGCCATGGGCCCGGTGCCGATCACCAGCACGTCGAGGAGGCGCTGGCTGGGCCCGTCGAGCTCGGCGATGGACCGCCGGATCAACGCCGAGAGCGGATCGGCCTGGGCCGCTGGCACCCCGAGCTCTCCGGCCACCTCGCCGCCCCGCGCGAGCATGCGGACGAACACCGGCAGGCCGCCGGTGAGGCGATGGACCTCGTCCAGCTCGACGCCGTGGCGCGCGGCCAAGGCCGCGGTCTCGCGTTCGCTGAAGGGGCCGAGCTCGATGACCCGGCGCGGGGCCGCGCTCGCGCGCCAGGCCGGCTCCGCTTCGCCGGAGGCCTCCCCGCGCGAGGTCAGCACGAACAGCGCCCCCGGGACCACCCCCGGGCCCAGGAGCTGCTCGAGCAAGCTGTCGCTGTCGCCGTCGAGCCACTGCACGTCGTCGATCCACACGATCAACCGACGCTGGGCCGCGACCTCGGCCAGCACCGCCCCGAGGGCCGTGAACGCGGCGATGCGCCGGGCCTTGTCGTCCAGCGGGGCCTCGCCGCCCTCTTCGAGTTCGTCCGCCCAGCCCAGCGCGCGCAGCTGCACGAACAGCTCGCCCACGCTGGCCAGCCCGCCCTCGTGGCGCAGGCGCAGCTCGTCCTCGTCGACCAGGTGATCGCGCAGGTCCGAGATGGCGTTGTCGAAGCCGCCGAAGGCCATGCGCTCGTGGAGGTGGCAGTCCCCGCGCAGCACCAACAAGCGCCGCCCGTCTCGATCCGCCAGGCCTTCGAGCCAGGCGTTGACCAGGGCCGTCTTGCCGATGCCCGAGGGGCCCCGGACCTCGACCACCGCCGCCCCGCTGCCCGCCGCCGCGTCCCGGGCCGCCCCGTCGAGGACCCCGAGCTCGTCCGCCCGGCCCACGAAGGGCTCCTCCATGGAGGCCCCGCGCCCGTGGCTGAACTGCCCGGACGCCCGGCGAAAGCGTCGATGCGGATCGCCAGCGATGGCCGCGAGCCGGGCGAAGCTCGCCTCGGCGTCGGGCCGCCCCGCCGGGTTGGGGTCGAGGAGCTCGACGATCAGCTCGACGAGCGCCGCGACGGGGCAGCGCGGCGCCAGCCAGGCCTGCAGGTCCACGTCCGTCGGCGGCGGCGCCCCGGTCATCGCGTGGACCAGGGTCGCCCCGAGGGCGTAGAAGTCACCGGGCGGCCCGAGCACCCCAGCGAACAGCTCCGGCGCGATGTAGCCCGGCGTGCCCGCGACGTTGGCCATGGGCGCCGGCTGCCCCGGCAGGCGCCGGTAGCTCGCCGCCAGGCCAAAGTCCGCGAGCACCGGGCGGCCCTGCGCCGTGACCAGGATGTTCGAGGGCTTGACGTCGCGGTGGACCAGCCCCGCTTGGTGGAGGGCGTCGAGGGCCGAGACCAGGTCGCAGCAGATGTCCGCGAGGCCGCGGATGCGCTCGGAGGACAGCGCCGTCCCCCGCCACTGCCCCGCCGCCGCCTGGCTCGCTCCGGCGCCGGCCTTGGCCTGGCGCGGATCGGGGATGGTCTCGCCCATGCCGAGGGTGCTGAGCACGTCCACCGGGTCCCCCGACCAGGTCCACCGCGCCAGGTCGGCGGCCTCGAGCAGCTCCATGGTGAAGAACATCTGATCGCCCTCGATGAACAGGTCGAGGGGGCGGATCAGGTTGGGGTGGGTGACCCGGCGGGCCCGGAACTCGCGGGCGAGCAGCTCCGCCGAGGCCGAGCTGTGGGCGAGCACGGTCTTGAGCGCGACGTGGTGGCCGTACTCGCGGTCGAGGACCTCGAACACCATGCCCATGCCGCCCTGCCCGAGGGTGCGGACGTACTCGTAGCGCTCGGTCGCGGGGAAGGTGTGGGGAGGGGAGCCCACGGGGGATGCTTGCACACTCTGCGGACGGCTTGTGGCCGGGGATCCCGTTCGCCACCAGGGGTCCGCTCACTGGCGGTTGACCGGAGCATCGAGGGAGCGAGTGACGACGTCCCCAGCGAGCTGGGCCCGCGCGAGCGCTCGAGCCCAGGCGCGCTAAGCTTCCGCGATGCTCCGACCGCGCGCGCTGTCCTCGGCCTTCGTCCTCGCGGCGCTCGCCTGCACGGGGTGCGGCGAGCGGGACAGCCCCGCCCCCGCGACGCCCGACACCGCGACCCCGAGCACGATCGCAGAGCCCGACGCCCCCGCCCCTGCGCTCCAGTGGCGCGGCCCCAACCGCTACGACCTGCGCCTCGGCGAGCTCACCGTCGGCGCAGGCCTGAAGGTCCCGGGCGCCCCGTGGACCGAGCGCTACGCGGGCGCCCGCGCCCAGCTCGAGAGCCCTGCCGGCAGCGCCCTCACGCTCACCCTCGAGCCCGGAGCGGTCCGCGAGCCCGCGCGCTCTGGCCACCACGAGCACGCCGTCGGCGCGGCCGCCCCCCACCGAGTCGTCTGCGCCTTCAGCCTGGCCCCGGAGGAAGCCGGGCTGCTCGACGCCTTGACCCGCGAGTGCGCCGAGCTGAGCATCGAGTTCGAGCCCGACCCGCGCGTCAGCTGGGCCATCGAGCTCGAGCCGGCGGTCGTGTCGATGGCCCAGCGCGACGAGCTGAGCATCCGCTACCGGGTGACCAACGACGGGGACGCGACCCTCGACGCCAGCGCCTACGGGCTCCAGTGGAAGCTCGACGGCGAGGACTCCATGGTCCTGGGCATGGCCTTCGGCAACGGGCTCCGCGACGGACGCTGGGCAGCGCTCCCGCCGGGCGCCTCCGTCGACGACCGTCGCGTCGGCCTCGAGCTCGCCGACGCTCCGGGGGAGTACACGATCACCCTGCACCACCTCGACCACGAGGTGGCGCGCGCGACTTTGAAGGTCACGCCCTGAGCGCTGCGGGGCTCAGGGCCCCGGCGCCGCTGCGTCGTCCACGAACTCGTTGGTCACCAGGGGACTGTCGTCGAGCTCCGGCGCGTCCGGGTACGCCCTCGGGCACCCCGCCACGCCGCCGTGGTGCGAACAACAACCGCGCTGATCGTAGCCGCACGTGCAGCTCGGAGAGCGCGTCCCGTCCGCGCACTGCAAGCGGGTGTTCTCCCAGCTTCGCACCCGGCTCTCGTAGCGAGCCTCGGCCTTTGCCTGGGCCTCGTCCCGCTTTCGCCGCGCCCGCGCGATCGTTTTCTGGGCCGCCGCGGCGAGCTGCGCGGCCGAAGCCAACGCCGCTTCGTTCGCCTCGGCCTTGTCCGGCGGCGGCTGCAGCTGAACCGCCAGCACCGCCCGCTCGTCCACCGTCGCCGCGCTCACGCACGCGCTGAGCGAGCACAGCTGGGGCGCCGCGCGGATGTCGTCCCGAGCCTCGAACACGTGCTCGAGGACGTGCTGGGCCAGCGCCGGTGCGTCGGCTTCGCTCGCCCCGAGCTCGACGAGCACGGCCTGCGTCGACCCCCGCGCGGCGGCGCCGTCCGGGTGCGCGAAGGCTCGCTCGAGCCCCCAAAACCACCAATAGCCAACGCGGGCCCCCTCGGCGAAGGATCCCCGCGCGAGCAGCTCGCCCGCGTCGTCCCACTCCGAGCAGCGACCATCCAACACGTCGCGTCGATACTCGCAGGCTCGCCGCCGGGCTCCGTTGGGCCAGTAGTCGACGCTCCAGCCGTGGCGCAGCCGCTGGCCGCCCTCGCCGGTGAGAACACACGCCCAGCCCTTCCCGTCTGGGGGAGCGTGGCCCAGCGCCGCGGCCTCGGGTGGGCAGGGGCCTGAAGCGGGAGCGGGGGGCGGGACGAACAGCGCCGCGACGACAGAGACGATCAGGCGGAGCACGCTCAAAACCTCCCCTCGAGCGCCAGACCGATCTCACCGGGTCCCGGCGCGAGCCAGGTGGTCACCGGCGTCGCCGCCCGTTGCTTGGCCACGGTCCCCGAGATCAACGAGATCCCGCCGAGCAGCAGCGAGGACCCTCCCGCCGTGGCGGCGATGATCGTCGCCCGCCGCTGGCCCGCGCTCTGACGCTCGAGCTCAGCCAGCCGCGCCGGATCGCCGACGCCCGCGTCCACGAAGGACGCCTCGGCGGCGAGCGAGGTCTGGGTCCGCGAGTAGTCCTGGTAGAGGTACGCCGCGACCGCGAGGCCGACGATCCCCGCCCCGCCGAACACGCTGCCCGCGACTCGCAGCCCGTGCCCGGCCCCTCGACCGCCCGGCGACGTCGGATCACCGAGAGGTGGGCTGGGCGTGGGCGCTGGCCTCGACGCCGGCCTCGACTCCGGCGCGCTCGTTCGCGCGACGGGGGCCGGCGCTGGCGGCTTGGGCCCGGGCGGAGGGTCCCAGCTCTCGGCGTGGGGATCCGGCATGTCCGCGACGAAGGCCGAGGCGCCGTCTGAGGTCTGCTCTCTACCGTCCCCGGCCGGCGGCGCCGGTGGGGGCTCGAGGGAGAGCGTGCAGGCGAAGGTGAGCGCGCAGGTCAGCATGAGTTCGGGGCTCGCATGGTGGGGGCCAACACCTCTACCGTGACAGCCCACGGCGTTTGGTTCGCCGCAGCCCCGAAAAGATTGCGACGCGCCTCACTCGGCCCAGGACAGCGCCGGGTAGTCCGTGTAGCCCTTCGCGTCCCCGCCGAAGAAGGTCTCCCGCTGCGGCGCGTTCAAGGCCGCTCCCCGGCGAAAGCGCTCGGGCAGGTCCGGGTTGGCGAGGAAGGTCGAGCCGAACAGCACCCCGTCCGCGCGACCCGAGTCGATCGCCCTCCGGGCCGAGTCCGCGAGGAAGCCCCCGTTGGCCAGGTAGGCCCCGTCGAAGCGCTCGCGGATCAGCCTGTGCACCTCGCCCGGCTCCGCCGGCCGCTCCGCCGGCGCGCCGAAGTACTCGACGATGTCGAGGTAGGCCAGGCCGACTCGGGACAGCTCGGTCACCAGCGCGCCGTAGGTGGGCAGCAGCTCCGACTCGCTCACCCCGCCGATGGACCCCAGCCCCGGCGACAGGCGCATGCCCACGCGCTCGGGGCCCCACACCGCCGCGACGGCCTCGGCGACCTCGACGGCGAAGCGGATCCGCTTGGTCACGCTGCCGCCGTAGTCGTCGTCGCGGTGGTTGCTCCCGTCGGCGAGGAACTGGTGGATGAGGTAGGCGTTGGCCCCGTGGATCTCCACGCCGTCGAAGCCGGCTTGCTTGGCGAGCTCGGCCCCGCGCGCGTACTGGTCGACCACGCCGGGGATCTCCTCGCGGCTCAGGGCTCGGGGCGTCGAGGTCGGCGCGAAGCCGGTCTCGCCGCCCAGGAAGATGTGCGCGCCCGCGTCGATGGCCGAGGGCGCGACCGGGGCCTCGCCGCCGTGGAAGTCGACGTGGGACATGCGGCCCACGTGCCACAGCTGCAGCGCGATGCGCCCGCCGTTGGCGTGCACCGCCTCGGTGACCTCGCGCCAGCCCGCGACCTGCTCGGCGCTGTGGATGCCGGGCGTGTAGGCGTAGCCCTTGCCCTGGGGGCTGACCTGCGTCGCCTCCGTGAAGATCAGCCCCGCGCTGGCCCGTTGCGCGTAGTAGCGGGCGTTGAGCTCCGTCGGCACGTCGCCCGGCTGGGCAGCCCGCGAGCGCGTCAGCGGAGCCATCAGCACGCGGTTGGGCAGCTGCAGGGCTCCGAGGTCGAGGGCACGAAAGAGGGGGTCCGTCTCGGTCGGCGAAGTGTCGCGCATGGCGACCTCCCGGTACGGACCCCTCGGAAAGACCGTTACCCCCGGCCCTCCCCGATCTGCCTGGATGAAAGTCAGCCCTCGCGCGCGACGGCGTAGGACTTCGAGAGCTCCGGATCGCGGGCGATCTCGTAGAGCAACGCCTCGAACTTCTCGCGGTCGAGACCGGCGCCCGCGAGGATCTCGTCGGACGCGTCGGGGCGCCGTCACAGGCGGCGAGGGAGACGGCAACGCTCAGGCAGACGATGGTGATGAATTGCTTGGTCATGACAGCGGGCTCCTCTACCTGGGTCCGTCACCCTTGGATCCGTTCCCTTTCAGGGTTTTTCCTTGGCCCCAGGCCCGGCTCGCCCTTGCCCCCAGGGCGGCCCCTCTCGACAAACATTGCGGACATCACGCCGATCCGCTATCGAGGTGGCATGAACCAGTGGGACGACGTGCAGCTCCAGGAGATGCGGGAAGAGGAACAGCGGCTGAACGCGGCCCGCAAGCGCAAGCAGGTGATCGGGCTCGTGATCGGGGGCGTGCTCGCGGTCGCGCTGGTGGTGCTCACGATCATGGGCAGAATCGCCGCCGCCAACGCGGGACACGAGCTGCACTTCTTCGGGCAGCACGACACCGACGTGCGGGTCGAGATCGAGGGCGAGGAGAACTTCGTGATCCCCACCAACGGCTACCACCGCATCCGGCCCTCGCGGCCCGGCACCCACCACCTGACGATCACCGCGCTCGAGTCGAACACCACCCACGAGCTGGAGCTCGAGGTGCCCGGCCCCGACCCGGAGGGCGAGGCGGTCCTGGCCGTGCCCACCAAAGAGGGCGAGTGCTTCGTCGCCTTCGACGTCTCGACCTGGTACAGCGGCAGCGCGACGCTGTTGGAGATCGCCGCTGACCGTGCCGACGGCGTCGCCCCGAAGGGCTCGGGCCAGTCCCTCCCGCGCCCCATCGTGGTCTCGCGCATGAACACCCTCGATCCCCTGCCCTCGCGCTTCATCCACCGCTACTGGGCCCTGCCCTCGCTCGCCGACCCCGGGGAGACCGTCCTCGTCGTGCTCGAGACCGAGTGCGCCGCGCTGGCCAACTCCGACGGCGAGCACATCGCTCGTCTGCTCGAGGCGCTGACCCCCTAGCAGTCGCCCACCCCGGCCGCGCCGGGACCCATGATCCACGAAAGCGTCGTCCACGGGTGGCGGAGGCCAGGCTCCGCTGCGGATGAGTCAATCTGACACGGCTCGCCCTGACCAGCGCGCGCTGTGCCGATTCGACACGCCGCGGACTCGCAGCCCTCGCGCTAGCGGTGCGCTGGAGCTTGGAACGCTTCGTGCACTAAAGCCTGGGCGTGACTACCACCGAACAACCAGACCAGTCTTCCTTTTGGTCTTTCGAATACCTCGACACCCCGCGCTTTCGTCTTCAGCAGATCGACCTCGCGCCCGGCGTCGAGTCGCTCCGATTGATCACCCACGGGCGCAAGCTCGACACGCCCGGCCTTCGACAAAAGCTCGATCGCCTGTACCGGGACCGCTTCTCCACGGCCAACGACGTCGAGGTCGATCTCGACGCGCGGGTCACCGAGGCGCCGCACCAGGCCTGGAGCCTCGCCGCCGAGGCGGCGGAGCGGGGCGTCGACCGCATCATCGCCCTGGGCGGAGACGGCCTCGTGAACGAGGTCGTCAACGGCATCCTCGAAGGGGCGCCGTCCCGCGAACAGCGGCCGGAGCTCGCGATCGTGCCGATCGGGACCGCCAACGACTTCGCCTACGCGGCCGACCTTCCTCCCGAGCTCGGGGCCGCCCTGTCCCTCGCCCTCGCGGGCCCCGCTCGCTCCGTCGACCTGGGGCGCGTGAACGAGCGCTGCTTCCTGAACGTCGCCAGCGGCGGCCCGCTGAGCGACGCCGCCGCGCGCATGCAGCCCAACCTCAAGGGGCTCCTCGGCGAGGTCTCCTACATCGTCGCGGCCTTGCTCGAGCTGCCCCGCGCCGAGCCCATGGCCCTGCGCGTGCGCAGCGGAGACTGGAGCTGGGAGGGGAACGCCCACGCGATGATCGTCGGCAACGGCATCCGCGGAGGCGGCGGCTTCGAGCTGTGCCCGAGCGCGCTCGTCAACGACGGCCGCCTCAACCTGTCGATCGTCCCCGCTGAGCTCGACTTCTCCGCGATGGTCCCGCTGGTGACCGACCGCAGCCTCGAGCAGGTCGAGGGCGTCATCTACCGCCCCTTCACCGAGCTCGAGCTCGAGTCCGACACCGACATCACCGTCAACCTCGACGGCGAGCCGACCGTGCTCAGCCGCGCCCACGTCGAGGTCCTCCCCCGCGCCCTCGACCTGTGCCTGCCCCGCGGCAGCTCCGTGCTCCAGGGCCCCCGGCTGGTCGCCTGACCCGGCGATCGCCCCTCCAACCCCACCTGTCACTACCCACGAAAGGAACCCCATGAAACTCTCCGCCATCATCACCGCCGCCGAACTCGACCAGCTCGCCAACTCGCTGTTTCCCCTGCGAATCGACCTGTCCGAGCCGGGCGAGACCGACCGCTTCCTCGAGCTCGACACCTGCGTCGACTCGCAGCTCGAGGCCGAGCAAGGCTCATGCTCGCCGCCCGCGGGAGCCGCACTGGCCCGACCGCTCCCTCGTCGAGCGCGTCCACATCGAGCGCGTCGACGTGCTGCTCGTGCCCCAGCTCGTGCCCTCGAGCAGCGGCCTCGCGCTGCGCCTGGGCCTGCGCTGCCAGGGCCTCGACCTGCGCTGGATCCCCGACCTCATCGATCGCGCCCTGGTCGAGACGATCAACGTCCGCATCGCCAAGTCGGCGCTGAGCTTCCGGTGGGACTTCTCGGACACCCTGAGCTTCTCCATCGAGAGCGAGGGCCCGCGCACGAACATCCGCTCCGTCGACTTCGAGCTCGACACCGCCACCTTGCAAGTCAGCGACCGCAGCGTCCGCCTCGCCGGGCCCATGTCCTTGAACATCAACCGCGAGACCGCCCTGGCGACCAGCGCCGAGGCCAACTGAGCCCGGCGAGAAAGCGACCACTCACCCCATGCCCCGACCCCAACGCCCCTTCCATGCCTCCTTGCTCCCCCTCACCTCGCTCGCCCTCGGGCTCTTCAGCGCCCAGGGCTGCACCATCGGACCGGCGCCGAGCGCCGAGCTGTTCACCGTCGAAGACGCCTACGCCCAGATGGAGTCTGACGCCAAGGCGCGGCCCCAGACGGCCGCGCTGAGCGAGCTCGACGGCCTCCCCTGCACCCTCGAGGCCCGGCCCGCCGTCGTGGTCAACGTCTTTCGATCGCTCAGCGGAGAGCTGGGCTCGGCCGGCGAGCCAGACGTCGTGCTCTACCGCGTGTGGCTCCCCCTCGAGGGCTGGAGCGAGGTCCGCTCGGCCGAGTGCGCCGACGACGACTGCTCCGCGGCGCCCCTCGGCTACGGCGAGCCCGGGCTCTACGAGTCCGGCGCCTACGCCTGCAGCGACTCCGTGATCGCGCGCGCGCAGATCGGCGACGCGGCCAGCTCCGGCCCCAGCGCCCGGGCGGCGAGCTGAGGTGGGCGCCATGAACCAGCGCACGCCCTCCCCCGCCATCCTCGCCATGCCCATGCCCGGTGACCTGGTGCTGGGCGGCTTTCGAATCATCGAGGTGATCGGGGCGGGGTCTTACGCCGTGGCCTACCGCGCCCAACAGCTGGGCACCGACCGCGACGCGGTCATCAAGGTCCCCCACGCGCACTTGCTAGCGAGCCCGCAGGGGCCCGAGCTGCGCCGCCGCTTCGCCGCAGAGGCCCGCGCCGCGACGCGCCTCGAGCACCCGCACATCGTCACCGTCTACCTCGTCGGCGAGACCCCGCGAGGGCTGCCCGCCATCGCCATGGAGTACGTGCCGGGCCAGACCCTCGGCTCGCGGCTCGCGCGGGGCGAGGTCCTCACCATGGGCGACGCGCTCCAGCTCGGACACCAGCTCAGCGACGCCCTCGCTGAGCTGCACGCCGCGGGCATCGTCCACCGCGACCTCTCCCCCGGCAACGTCATCCTCGAGGACACGTCGAGCGCGGGCCCGCTCGAGGCCAAGCTCCTCGACTTCGGGGTCGCCAGGCTCCTCGACGGCCCGCAGCGCAGCTCCGGCCCCGTCGGAACCCCGGGCTACATGGCGCCGGAGCAGTACCGCGGCGAGGCGGGGCCCAAGGTCGACGTCTACAGCCTCGGCGCGCTGCTGTGGTGGTGCTTCACCGGCCGCGAGCTCGAGCGGAGCGCCCCCCTGGGCCCCCGCCCCCGCATCGATCCCCGCGCCCACAACCCAGCCATCTCTCCCCCGCTCGCCGTGCTCATCGGCCAGGCCCTGGCCGCGCAGCCCTTCCGACGCCCCGCGATGGCCGAGTTCCACCGCCGCTGGGCCGGGACGATGAAGACCGCGGGCGCCCTCGACGAGCCCCTGCCGCGCCCGCCGTCGAGCCTCACGACCTCCAGCACCCTCGACGACCACGCGAACACAGACTCCGCCGAGCACGGGCGCTCGGCCAGCGCGACGTCCAGGACCCGCTCGAGCCAGCGCCCTCGCCGAGCGCCGCGCTGGAACCCCCCCAGCCGCGTCCTCAGGGAGCCCTCGAGCAGCCCGAACCCCTCGAGCCCCGAACCCCACCTGCGCGCGCCCCTCATCGAGCGGCTGCGGCGGCGCGACCCCGAGCTCCTCGCCAGGCGCCTGCGCTCGTTCATCGGGGGCGTCCCCGAGCACCTCGCGCAGATCGAAGTCGATCTGCGCCGAGCTGAGCTCGCGACGCTCCGAGAGCCCTGCGAGCGCCTGCGAAGCAGCGCCCGCTCGGTCGGCGCAGACGGCTTGGCCGTCCGCGCCCAGGCCATCGCCCGCGCGGCGAAGCGCGGGGCCCTCGACCGCGCGCGGGTGGAGCTCGCGGCCGCCGAGGCCGAGTTCCGCGCTCTTTTCCCGCGTGCCTTCGCGCTGATGCAGCAGCCCGCGCGCCCCACCTCACCCCCACTCACCCAGGAGAGCCATGACCCAGATCCCCAACTTGCAAATTACTGAACTCGACTGCCGCGGCCAGCAATGCCCTGCCCCCATCCTGGCGGTCGCCCGCCGGGCGATCAGCCTCGAAGACGGTAACTTCTTGCTCGTCCACGCCGACGACCCGGCCTTCCCCGCGGACCTGCGCGCGTGGGCAGACAGCGCCAGCGCCAAGCTGGTCCGCTTTCGAGAGCGCGACGGCCAGTTCGAGGCGCTGCTGCGCGTGGGCGAACTCGTCCACGACGCCGAACACGAGCTCGAGACCGCCGACGAACCCGCCTTGGCCTGGGGCCGCCCGCCGACTCCGGGCCGCCCACCGAGCCCGACGCCCCCCAGCCCCGCCGCGCACCTCCCCCGCCGCCCAGACACCGACGCTCCGCGGCGCCCCCGGGCCAACGGGCTCGAGAGAACGGCCCCCCATGAGGCCCCCGCCCCGACCTGGCACCAGACCCTCGACGTCCGCGGCCTGCAGCCCCCCGAGTCGATCGCCAACCTGACCACCGCCCACGACCGCGCCCTCCAAAACGCGGTCATCCGCGTGCTCGCAGACGACCCCGACTTCCCGCGGTCCCTGTACCGGTGGGTCGAGGACTCCGGCGCGTCCGTCATCCACATCGAGCACCGCGGCTTGGAGATCACCGCCCTCGTTCGCGTCAACCGCCCGACCCGCGCCGTGGCTCGACAGACCGACGCCGAGCCCCCCGCCGCCCCCAGCCGGGCGCGGTGCACCTTGCTCGTGCTCCACAACGACCACGAGGCCCTGCTCGCGGCCTTGCTCGTCGCCAACGGAGCCGCGGCGCAGGGGATGGAGACGAAGGTCTTCTTCACCTTCTGGGGCCTGAACTTGCTCCGCGGCGACCGGCCGAACCTCGCCGAGGCCCGCGAACGGGTCGGGCCGCTCCAGCGCCTGATGAAGTGGATGATGCCTCGAGGCCCCCGCCGCCAGCCCCTCGGCAAGCTGCACTTTGGCGGCCTCGGCAAGAACCTGCTGCGTCGCATCATGCGCGACCAGGATCTCATGCTCTTGCCCGACCTGATGCGCTCGGCCCAGGAGCTGGGCGTCCAGTTCACGGCCTGCACCATGAGTATGTCCGTCATGGGGATCACGCGCCGTGACCTCCACCCCCACCCCAACTTGAGCTACGGCGGCGTGTCGAGCTTCGTCGGCGACGCGCGAGGGGCTGAGCTCAGCTTGGTGTTCTGAGCCTCTCACCCCCGACCGACCCTCGAAGCGCCCGGGCCCCCGCGAGACAGCGGGGCCCGGGCGCTTTCGCGTCGAAGCTCCGCTGCCTCGCGGGGCCCGACGCCGAAGATCGAAGCGCCCGGGCTCCGCTGTCTCGCGGGGCCCGGGCGCTTCGGCGTGGCAGGGGACCGCGGCCTCGAGCCGCGGACGAGCTCAGCTCGCCAGCTTGATCTCGACCTTGCGATCATCGGACCAATCCTCGGGGTCATCACTCGCGCGGCGCTCACCGAGGCTGCGCGTCTCGATGCGACCGCCCTCGACGCCTTCGTCGACGAGGTAGTCCTTGACGGCGACGGAGCGCTGCAGGCCGAGGTCGAGGTTGTACTCGTTGCTGCCGCGGGGGTCCGTGTGCCCGACGACGACGAGGCCCTGGTAGCGCATCGGACCGGTGTCGAAGCACTGCGCCAGGAGCGTCAGCGTGCGCTCCGCCTTGTCGCTCACCTCCGCGCTGTCGTAGGCGAAGTAGGCCTCGTCCCTGGGCAGGAGGCACGCGTCCACGATGTTGTCGGCGATCCGGAGCTTGCCCATCATCGGGTTCTCGGGATCATCGGCGCCGGGCTCGACCGGCCGCGTCGCCGCGAGCTCGCCGGGCTCGAGCTTGCCGTCGATCGGCGCGGAGGGCTGATGCACCCGGGCGTGGCTCTCGGGGACCTCGGTGTCGAGGTGAACGCCTTGCTCCGGCGAGCACCCCAGGGAGACACAAATCGTGGTGGCAAAGAGTGGGTAGATTGAGCGTCGATATCGTTGACAGTTCATGTCTGGGAATGGGTGCAGAGTCTGTGCCAAGCTCGGTCGGGAGGCTCGAACAGCGCCTGCGGCTCTTTTGAAGCATCGCGGGCACAGCCTCGTGTCGAGTTGACACGGGGCGTGTCAGATCGAGCCATGGAGGAGCCCGAGGCCCGCACGCTCGGGGCTGACAGCCCGCCTCCGGCCCTCACAGCAGCGCTCTCGGGTTGGCACGGCAACTGCACTCTCTACTCCCCATGGACCAATTCGTATTTTCCAAGACCAACCTCGACCCGGAGGACGACCTCCATGAGAGCGACGACGCGAGCGCATCGAGTGAGCCGCTCAGCGCACCGCCTTACGAGCACGTGAACGCGACGCGCACCGACACCACCACCGACACACCGGATGAGCCCTCCGAGCACGAACCCGACCTGCGCGCACGACTCGAGAACATGAGCGAGCGCGCACGCGCGATGATCCGCAAGCACCCGCTGCGCGCCGTCGGTGGAGCCTTCACCGTCGGCGTCGCCGTCGGGAGCCTCACCCCCGGCTTCCTGGCCCGCCGAGTCATCGGCGCCAGCATCTGCATCCTCACCGACATCGCCGTCGACAAGCTCATCCCCCGCCTCCACTAGTCCCCCCGCAGCAAACGATGACGATCAATTCCATCCCCGACGCCCTCACTTCACCTCTCGACAGACTCTCGACCAAGCTCATCGGCTGGGGACAGACGGCCATCGAGATGCTCCCCAACTTCATCCTGGCCGTCCTCGTGGTCATCGGCTTTGGCCTCGTCGCCCGCCACGCCGGGCGCGCCCTGGCCCGGGCCCTCGACCGGCTGATGAACAACGAGGCGCTCTCGTCCTTGCTGTCCAACGTCGTCAAGGTCGCCTTCGTCATCGCCGGCCTGTCCATCGCGCTGAGCCTCCTGCACCTCGACAAGGCCGTGACCTCGCTCCTCGCCGGCGTCGGCGTCGTCGGCCTCGCGCTCGGCTTCGCCTTCCAAGACATCGCGGCGAACTTCATCTCCGGCGCGCTGCTGGCCTTTCGAGGCCCCTTTGACGCCGGCGACATCATCGAGGTCGAGGGCCGCACCGGCACCGTCGAGGAGATCCACCTGCGCCGCACGGTGCTCCGGACCTTCGACGGGTTGAACGTCATCGTCCCCAACAAGGACGTGTTCCAGAGCGTCCTGGTCAACTACTCCCGGACGGAGGAGCGCCGCGTGGATCTCGACCTCGGGGTCGCCTACTCCGACGACCTCGAGCGCGCCAAGGAGACCGCGCGCGAGGCCCTCGAGGACCTCTCCCTCCGCGACCTCGATCGACCCATCGAGGTCTTGTTCACGGGCTTTGGCGACAGCGCGATCAACCTCCAAGTCCGCGTGTGGCTCGCCGAGCCCACCCAATTCAGCTACCTCGAGGCCCGCTCGGACATGGTCATCGCCATCAAGTCGGCCTTTGACGCCGCAGGCCTCACGATCCCCTTCCCCATTCGAACCCTCGACTTTGGCGCGATGGAGGTCGGCGGCGCCTCGCTCGCGGAGGTCATCGAGATCCCGAGCTCGCAAGCTCAGGGACTGTGAACTTTTCACAGTCCCTGTCGACTTTTGCCCATCGCGGACGACGCCACGCCCTCCCTGCCCCACGTCCACGACTCATCAGATCAGCCATCACCGAAGTCGAGGCTTCGGCCTACGTCACCAAATCCACGCCCCCGCTTGCGGGGGCGACCACATGCCCTCTCAACGGCACGAACTCCATTGCCCACCAAGCCAAAGCGGAGGAGCGGAGCGACGAAGCGCCCCCGGTCCCAGACGCTCGTGGGGGCAAAACAGCACTCAGATCAGCCGTCACCGAAGTCGAGGCTTCGGCCTACCAAGGATGCTGTCACCGAATCCACGCCCCCGCTTGCGGGGGCGACCACATGCCCTCTCAACGGCACGAACTCCATTGCCCACCAAGCCAAAGCGGAGGAGCGGAGCGACGAAGCGCCCCCGGTCCCAGACGCTCGTGGGGGCAAAGCAGAAACTCAGAACTGAACGCCGAGGGTCAGGCGGGCGTTGATCGGCGGGCCCGCGGTCGTGTGCAGCACGGGGATCTCCCTGGCCGGCTCGCCGGGGCGCCAGTGGCTGGCGTAGTGGTACTCGCCCTCGCGCAGCGCCTGGTTGATGAGGTTCTCGACCTCGAGGTCGACCCGGAGCCAGCGCCAGCGGTAGCCGAGGGTCGCGTCGGTCCGCACCATCGTCGCCCCCCGCGCCCCGTGGGGCAGCGTGCGCGGGGCGACGGTCAAGGCCCGGAGCCCCGCCCGGAAGCCGCTGTCGTGGGTGACCACCGCGCGCGCCCCCGCGGTCAGCCAGGGGGCGAAGGGCACCCGCGCCCCCGAGCCGACGAAGCGCGCGTCGACCATCGTCAGGTCGGCGCTGAGGCTGAGCCAGGGCAGCGGGCTCGACGAGAGCACCAGCTCCCCGCCGAGGCGGCGCGTGCCGTTGAGGTCGAGGTTCACGCCCGAGACGTGGTCGAACACGGACTCGCGCTCGATGAAGGTGGCGAAGCCCGCGAGGCTGAAGCCGAGCCAGGCCGCCGGGGACCAGCGCGTCCCGAGCTCGACGCCGTCGGACACCGTCGCAACCGGAGCGCCGCCGGTGAACACCTCGTCGCCGAGGCCGACGCGGTTCGGATCGAAGCTCGAGAAGGCCCGGGCCTCCGGCGGCCGAAAGCCGCGACCGTAGGCCAGGAACAGCCCCCAGCGATCGCGCGGGCTCCACTCGGCGGTCAGCCGCGGCGAGACCACGGCGAGGGTGTCCCCGCCCCGCGCGTCGTCTTCGAGGCCGTCGCGCACGCCCACGTGGATCATGTCCACGCGCGCGCCAGCGTCGATCCGCACCCGCTCCCCCGGGGTCCAGCGCAGGCCCGCGAGCGCGTGGGCGATGAGCTGCACCCCGTCGAGCTCGCGGCGCTCGGCCAGCAGCTCGAGGCCCTGGCCCACGCTGCGCTCGCGCTGGCTGAACACGTCGCCGCGCAGCCCGAGCCCGGTCCGCAGCGCCAGAGACTCGAGCAGCCGCGACTCGTGGGTGGCGATGAGCCCAAAGGAGCCGGTCTCCTGGACCTGGTCCCGGCGATCGCCGTGTTCCGGGTTGATCAAGAACCCGGTGAAGTTCTCCAGCAGCTCGAGGCGGCGGTAGCCCCCGTAGCCGGTCAGCGCGAACTCGTGGTCGTCGCGCTCCCAGGCGTAGCGCAGCGAGGCGAGGCCCCGCGCGCTGGTCCCTCTGGCCAGGGGATCGTAGGCCCCGCGAAAGTCGACCAGCCCCGCCTCGACGTCGTCGTTGCGCAGCGTCCCCGGGAGCTCAAAGGCGGAGTAGCTGCCCAGGCCCGTCAGGTACGCGGCCCCGCCCGCGCCGAGGTCGAACAGGCGCACGCGGCCGTTGAAGGTCCCCCGGTCGATGCGCCGCCGGTCGCCGAAGCCGTCGTCGTGGGTCGCCTCGATGCCCACGAACTGCTGGCCGTCGCCCTCGGCCGGCGAGTAGCTCGTGAACACCCGGTGGCGGTTGGTCGTGCCCGCGGTGTAGGCCGCCCGCCAGCCGCGCTCGTCCAGGGGCGTCCCGAGCTGAAAGTCTGCGGAGCCGGCCATCGCAAAGGCGCCCTGCTCGAGGGTGAAGGGGCCCTTGGTGACCACGACGCCCTGGATCAGCTCCGGGATGATCAGCGCCAGGTCGAGGTAGCCCTGGGCGTGGATGTTGGACCACTCGTTGAGCGGCAGGCCGTCGAGGGTCAGCTCGAGGTCGGCGCCGTGGATGGCGTCGAAGCCCCGCATGAAAAATTGGTGGCCCTTGCCCTCGCTGCCGTGCTGCACGAGGGTCAAACCGGGGACCTGGCGCAGCACCTCCTCGGCGTTGCGGCGGGGCGCGGAGTCGATGTCCCGGGGCGTGAGCTGGGTGGTCGAGGCCGTCTCCGGCTGGGCGCGCGCGGGCACGGTCAGCTCGGTGACCTCTCCGCCCTCCCAGGTCAGCGCGACCGCGACCGGGCGCGCGCGGGCCTCGGGCGAGAGCTGCACCCGCGCGGCCGCGTAGTCGGGCGCGTCCAGGAGCAGGACCACCGGGCCGTCCGCGACCCCCTCGAGGGTGAAGCGGCCGTCCGCATTGGTGACGGCCGAGCGCTCCGAGCCCTCGACCTGGACGGTCACGCCCGGCACGCCGTAGTCGTCGAACTCTGCCTCCGTGACGCGCCCGGACACGGTCTCCGCGGACTCCGGCACCCTCGCCTGGGCGAGCGGCGCGGCGACCCACGCCGAGCCGAGTGTGAGCGCGAGGCTCAGGGGGAGTGCGCGTGAGAGTCGCAGTGTCCCTCTCCGTCGACGTGGCCGAGGGTCCCGCCCTGCGCGACGAGCCAGGCCCACAGATCCTCGACCTCGCCGGCGCTCCCGGGGTCGTAGCCGCCGATGTCCGCGGCCTCGAGCTCTGCGCGGGTGATCGCGCCGTCGTCGTCGGCGTCCGCGTCCGCGAGGGCCTGGAAGACCACCTGGGGCTCCTCCGCGACCAGGCTGTCGTAGAAGAAGTGGTCGGCGTGGACCGTGACCTGGAAGGTCGCCGCGCCGCCGTCGCTGACCGCCGTGGTGGTCTCGCAGGCGCTGTAGTGGGTCTCGCCCTCGAACACCCAGTCGAAGGTCTTGGTCACGCCCTCCTTGGTCGCCGAGCCCTGCATCGCGACGCGGGTGATCGCGTAGCTCGAGTCCGAGTGGTCGCCCGCCGGGACCCTCGCGCTGCCCACGGGGTGGCCCGCGCCCTCGGTGCCCACGGACAGATCGATGGACTCGGCCTCGACGATCTCGACGCCGCCGACGGTGACCTCCGCGACGCTGACGTCGAAGCGGTCGAAGCTCACCGACCAGCCGTCGGCCATCGCCTCGGCCGGGATGCCCAGCTCGATGAAGTCCTCGCCGTAGACGGTGACCTCGACCTCGCCCTCGCCCTCCTCGCCCGCGCAGGCGGGGAGCAGCGCGGCGCAGCAGGCCAGCGAGAGGAAGACACGCGCGGTGTTAGTTTTGAAGTGCGACTGCATAGTGATCGTGGGTTTGGAGCGTGCGTCGAAAGAGGTCGTAGGCGGCCGCGAGCTCGGCCTCGGCCGCGTCGGGCTGGATGACGAGCTCGCCGTCGCCGTCCGCGTCGAGGGCCGCGAAGTCGAGGCCGTCGAACAGGGTGTCGCCCTCGAGCGCGTCCGCCGTGTTGAAGCGCAGGGCCAGGGTGCCGGCGGCGTCCTCGTCGAGGCTGGCGTCGAAGGGGGCGCCGACCAGCTCGCGGTCCTCCGGGGAGTCCACGACGATGGTGAAGGCCGTGGTCACGCCGTCCTTGGTGGCGGAGCCAGAGACGATCGCGGTGTGCCCGACGAGGGGGTCTTCGGCGTCGAGGTCCTCGGCCGAGCCGCGCCCGAAGCCGAAGTTCGCCGCGCTGTAGGTCGTGGCGATCAAGGTGGCCACGCCCAGCTCTCGCCCCTCGTCCGCCGGCCAGTCGACCACGAAGGCGCCGAGCAGCTCCCCGGTCACCTCGCCGCCCTGGTAGTGCCCGGGGTGGGCGTGGGCCATGGGGATGAGCAACCCGTGGACCAGCCCGCCCGGCGAGGACACGGGCGCGGACTCGGCGTGCACCTCGCCCGCGACCGTGAACACGAGGTCCTCGATGGCGATCCGCGCCGAGCTCAGCTCGACCGCGTAGCCCAGGTCCGTGGTGACCGGGACGGCCCCCGAGGCGTCGACCACCACGGGCAAGTCGACGCGCGGGGCCTCGCTGGGCGCGGCGCAGGCCACCGCGCCCGTGAGCACCAGCGAAGCCACGACGCAGGCCGAGCCCCGGGTCACGTCAGCGCCCCCGGCAAGTCGGCGCGGCTGTAGACCGCCCGGCCGTGCAGCACCCCGGGCAGGCCGATGAGGTGGTTGGCGACGTGCTTGATCTCGTCGGGGTGCCCGCGGAGCACGACGACCTCGAGGCAGGCGTGCTCGGACACGTGGATGTGCATCGACGAGAGCACCACGTCGTGGTGCTCGTGGCCGTGCTCCTCGATCTGCCGGGACAGGCGGCGCTTGGCGTGGTCGTAGATCAAGGTCACCGAGGCGACCGCCTCCTCGGCGCCCTCGCCCCACTCCTCCTCGACGAGGCGCGCCCGGATCAGGTCGCGCACCGCCTCGGATCGGTTGCCGTGGCCGCTGTTTTCGACGAAGCGATCGAAGCGGTCCATGAGCTCTTGTTCAATCGATAAACTGGCGCGGACGAGGTCAGACATCGTTTTGAGACCGGTGTTACGAGTCTCAAACCATGTAACACCGTCTCTGCGCGCGGTCAATTGCGCGCGTCGTTTCGCTTGGATGTCGCGCCCCCTACGGCGTCAGCACGGCGTCGGCGCGGCGACGCGTTTTTTGGCGCAGCGTCGCAAAGCGCTGCGCCGCCTCGTCGCCCAGCTGCCCCCCGCGCAAGGCTTCGAACAGCGGACAATTGTCCAACCATAGCGCGTCGGTGAGCAGCAGCTCCGCGGCGACCTCGAGGTAGTGCAGGGCACGCTCGAGGTCCCCGTGGTAGGCGCACTGCTCCGCGATGATCTGCGTGAAGTAGGTCTGCGCCCGGGTGTTGCTCGACTGCCCCATGGCGACATTGTAGAAGCCCTCGATCGCCGCGATGTCGTAGTCGGCGAGCAAGGTCTGGGCGAGGGTGTGGGCGACCCGCTCGGCGTTGTCCCAGCTCGTCGGATCGCTCTGGTCTCGGGCCCACTCGATGCGCGAGCGGTCCCCGGTCCACGCCCCGACCCGCAGCTGCATGAGCGCCGTCGGCATGCGGTAGCGATCCGAGGACGCGCTCAGCTCGTCGACGAGGCGCTGGTAGCCGTCGAGATCGCCGCGCAGGGCCTTGTAGCGGGCCAGGTCGCCCTTGCACCACTCGAGCTCCGGATCGAGCTGCAGGGCCTGCTCGAGGTGGGCGACGCCGCGGGCGGGCTTGGGCCCCTCGATGAGCAGGCGGCCGAGGTACTCGTGGGCCAGAGCACAGGTCGGGGCGATGCGCAGAGCCTCGCGCAGGTGCAGGGCGCCGCCGCGCAGGTCCGCGTTTTGGATCGCCAGGGCCGCGGCGGCCACCCGAGTCTCGGCGTGGTCCGGCGCCCACTCCATGGCCATGGCGACCGCCTCGGCGCACTCCCGCGGCCAGTCGTAGTCCGCGTCGACGTCCCCCTCGGGCAAGAACCACCCGCGCATGCTCGCAAAGGCCAGGCCGGCCAGCGCCGCCTTGAAGCGCGGCGCCCGGGCCAGGGTCTGCTTGTAGAGCGCGATGGCCCCGTCGGGCCCGCGCAGGCGCCACAGCAGCTTGGCCGAGCGCGCGCGCATGTAGCTCTCGATCGCCTCGAGGTCGTCGGGCACGTCGTCGCCGATGATCTCCAGCTCCACGCGCAGGGCCTCGGCGATGCGCTTGCACAGCTTGTCCTGGATCTCGAACACGTCGGCGAACTCGCCGTCGAAGCGGTCGGACCACAGCTGGAAGCCGCCCTCGACGTCGAGCACCCGGGCCGAGACCCGCAGCCGAGGCCCGCGGTCCCCCGGACCTTGGGAGCGCTGGGCGTCCAGGGAGCCCACCAGCTGCACGGTCCCGTCGACGATCAGCGCGACCCCGAGCTCGCGGCCCAGGGTCCGAGGGTCGCGCTCGTCGAGCTCGCCAAAGCGCCGCGTGGCCCCGGCGCTCGACACCTCGAGGCCGCGGGTCTGCGAGAGCAGGTCGGTGAGCTCCTCGAGCATGGCGTCGACGAGGTAGGCCGAGTCCGCGGGCCCGCGGTAGCGAAAGGGCAGCACGGCCAGGGGCTTGCCCCGCCGACCCAGGCCCAGGCTGCTCGAGGTCCCGAACATGCGCCGCGAGGTGGTGGTGGGTGCCCCGGCGCGGGAGCGCAGCTCGACCGAGCCCGTCCCTGAGCCTGTATCGGAGCCAGTCCCCGAATCCGCCCCGATCCCGGTCCGCGACTCGGGGCCCGAGCGGGGCTCTTCGCCAGGCCCCACCGTCCCCAATGGCGCGCCCGTGGCCATCTCCGTCGCGAGCCCGGTGTCCGCCTCGATGTCGACGCGCCGCTCGGACTCGGTCAAGGTCCGCGCACCGGGAGCCCCGAGCTCCCCCCGCAGCCCGTCGAGCTCGGCCAGGAAGGCCAGGGCGTCGACGTAGCGCTGGCCCGGATCGCGGGCCAGGGTGCGCGCGAGCAGAGGCCGCATGGCCCCGGGGATGGCCTCCTCGTCGAGGGCCACGGGCTCCTCGCGCAGCCGCGCCAGCGCCAGCGCCACGGCGTTGTCGCCCGAGAAGGGCAGCCGCCCCGCGAGCATCTCGAAGATCATCAGGCCGAGGGCGTAGAGGTCCGTGGCCGGGGTCGTCTCCTCGCCCGCGACCTGCTCCGGCGCCATGTAGGCCGGCGTGCCCAGCATGCCCCGGCCGCCCCCGCCGACGGTCTGCTCAGCGCTCATGCGCGCGACCCCAAAGTCCGTCAGCGCCACCCGCATCGCGCTCGCGCCCCGGGTCTGCGGGCCGCCGGACAGGTCGAGCAGGACGTTGCTGGGCTTGAGGTCGCGGTGGATGATGCCCGCGGCGTGGGCCGAACCCAGGCCCGCGGCGATCTGCCCGGCGAGCTCGACGACCCGGGCGGGGTTGGGCCGAAACTTGCGCAGCCAGTCGCGCAGGTTCGAGCCCTCGACGAGCTCCATGGTCAAAAAGTGCAGGCCGCCGTGCTCGCCCAGGTCGTAGGTGCGGGCGACGTTGTGGTGGGTGACGCGACGGGCCAGTCGGACCTCCCGGCGAAAGCGCTCGACCGAGGACCCGCTCGTCGACGCGGCGTCCAGCAGCTTGAGGGCGATGCGCTCGTCGAGCTCCCGGTCGTGGACCCGGTACACCGAGCCCATCCCGCCCCGGCCCAGCAGCGCCTCGACGCGGTAGCGCCCCGCGAACAGCTCGCCGACCACGGGCAGCGGTGCGTCGGGACCCGGGCGCATGGACGCAGGTTAGCAAGAAGCGGCGAAGGTCAAAGCCGCCGGCGCGGGCAGACCCGAGCGCGGACCAGATCGCGGCCCTCGGCGCCCCCGCGCCGGCTATGCTCGCGCCATGCGTGCCCGCCTCGAGCTCCTCGCCCCGTGCACCCTGCTCGCCCTCGCCCTGGCCGCCCTCGCGCCCCAGCCCGGCGTGGGGGCCCGCGCGAGCACCAGCGCCCCCGCGCCCGCGAGCTCCCATGCCGACGCGAGCCCGAGCGCAGCGCGGACCCCCCTGGACTACCGGGTGTCCATGGCACAGCCGCAGCGCCACGAGTTCACGCTGAGTTTGCGCTTTGCCGATCTACCAGGCCCGAGCGCGACTGTGGAGCTACCCAAGTGGAACCCCGGCGCCTACCACCTCACCAACGCCCACCGCAACGTGCGCGGCGTGGTCGCCCGCCCGCTCGAGTCCGGCGATGACGCGACCTTCCCGGTGCGCAAGCTCGACGAGAACACCTGGCTGGTCGAGCACGGCGGCGCGCCCTTCCAGCTCGACTACCGGGTCTACTGCGGGAGCTACCGGGGCATCGACGAGTGCTTCCTCGACGACTCGATGGGCTTTTTCAACGCGGCCTACCTGTTCATGTACGCCGTCGGCCACAAGCACCGGCCGATCACCCTGACCGTCGACGACCTCCCCGGGGGCGAGGACGCGGCCGTGGCCACGGGCCTGCCCGACGCGCCCAAGCTGCCCCGCAAGCTGCGCGGGCGAAAGTTCTGGGCCGAGCACTACGACGCGCTGGTCGACAGCCCGGTCCACGCCGGCGCCTTCGAGACCCTCGAGTTCGAGCTCCACGGTCGACCCGTCGCCATGGTCATGGCCGGGGCCATGGCCGACGAGGGGGTCTACGAGGCCGCCGCCATCCGCGGCGAGGTCCAGCGGATCACCGAGACCTCCGCGGCCATCTTTGGCCCCCCCGAGACCGCCCTGCCCTTCGCCGACTACACCTTCATCTACCACCTGCGCCCGGACACCGGCGGCGGCCTCGAGCACCGCAACTCCACGGTCATCGGCGTCGACCCCTGGGACTTCGCCGACGCCCGCGGGCGCCAGCGCTTTTGGTCCGTGACCGCCCACGAGTTCTTCCACCTGTGGAACGTCAAGCGCATCCGCCCCGCCGTGCTCGGGCCCTTCGACTACGATCGGGAGGTCCACACGACCATGCTGTGGTTCTCCGAGGGCTTCACCAGCTACTACGCCGCGCTGATCCTCGCCCGCGCCGGCCTCGTCGACGAGCGCGGCACCCTGGCCTCCCTCGCCCGGCGGATCCGCGCCGTCGAGCTGCGCCCCGGCAACGCGCTGATCAGCGTCGAGCAGGCCTCGTGGGAGACCTGGGCCAAGCCCGACGACTACGACAAGGCCCACTACTCCTACTACGACAAGGGCGCGGCCCTGGGGCTGATCCTCGACCTGCAGCTGCGCGCCTCGAGCCGCGGCCAGCGGAGCACGGACACGGTGTTCCAGGAGCTGTGGCGGCGCTGGCTCGACACCGGCCTGGGCCTGACGCCCGCCGAGCTCGAGCAGGTCTTCGTCGACCAGGCCGGCCCCGACCCCGCGGGCGAAGAGGCCGTGCGCGCCATCTTCCGCGACCACGTCCGCGGCACCGCGCCCATCGACTACGACCGCTACCTCGGCCTGGCCGGCTACCGCCTCGAGCGGGTCGTCGATGACCCCGGGCCGTGGATCGACGCCGCCGCGATCTGGGACGGCGAGCAGCTCGTGCTCCGCAGCGTCAAGCACGGCGGCCCGGCCGACGCCGCGGGCCTTGGAGACGGCGACGCGCTCGTGGCCATCGACGGCCACGGCGTGTCCGACGACAGCTACCCGCGGCAGCTGAAGTCCCTGACCATCGGCGAGCCGCACAGCTTCACCGTGCTCCGCGGCGGGCGGACCGTCGAGGCCGAGGTCGTGCCCGTCGAGGGCGGCAAGCAGCGCTTCACCATCGTCGAGGTCGACGAGCCCACGGCCGCCCAGACCCTGCTGCGGCGGCAGTGGCTCGGGCTGCCCGAGGGCGCCCCGACCCGCTGAGCGAGACTCTGCTCGCCTTGCCCCGGTCCACGCGAGCTGCGACCCGGAGGAGGCCCAGCCCTCGCCGCTGCTGCGCGAGCTCGTCGACAGCTTTGGCGAGGCGGGGCTCGACTGCAACGCCTGCGAGCACGTCGGCATCGCCGCGCTCTGACTCGAAGATTCACTCCGGCTCCAGCGGCAGGAGCTGACCGCGGATGTCCCCGTAGTAGAGCATCGACCTGCGCCTCGGCTCGCACTTCGCCCTCTACCGCCAGCCCCTCGTCCCCTTCCTCGACGCCCGCGACGCGGCCAGCATCGAGCAGCACGTCGAGCACATCGAGATCCCCGAGCGGGAGGGCTTCGTGCTGCAACCTGGGCCTTCGCCCTCGGCACGACCCTCGAGCGCGTGCGCGTGCCGGCCGATCTGGTCGCCCGCGTCGAGGGCCGCAGCAGCATCGGCCGCCTCGCCGTGGTCGTCCACGCCACCGCCGGCTTCATCGACCCGGGCTTCGAAGGCCAGATCACCCTCGAGCTGTCCAACCTGGGCCGCTGCGCGGTCAAGCTCTACCCCGGCATGCGGATCAGCCAGATCGTGTTCCACGAGATGAAGAGCCCCGCCGAGCGCCCCTACGGAGCGGCGCGCGGCAGCAAGTACCAGGGCCAGGAGGGGCCGGTGGCCTCCCGCATCGGCAAGGATCGCTGAGCCCAACGCTCAGCCCCGGGCGATAGACTGGCGCAGGGCCTCGCGCATGCTCGCGACGATCGTCGCCCCGCCCAGGTCCAGGCCCTCGTGGACCAGCTCGAGGGCGATCGCCGGCCGAATGCCCGCGACGAGGGTGTTCACGCCGACCAGGCCCGTGGCCGCGATCAGCCGGCCCAACCAGCTGACGACCCGCATCGAGGCCCGCGCCAGCCCGGTCAGGTCGAGGATCAGCGACTTCGTCCCCGCCCGCGCGACCGCGTCGAGGATGGTCGCGCTGAGCTCCTCGAGGGCGTCCTCGGGCAGGTTGCCGAGCACCGGGACCATCACCACGCCGTCGCCCACGGGGATCACCGGCATGGCCAGGCGCTGGATCTCCGCCTGCTGGACCCCGATCATCTCGAGCTGCGCTGCGAGCCTGCGCTCGCGGGCCTTGAACGCGGACAGCTCGTGCCAGACCACGAGCATCGCCGGGCCGCGGGCGAGCTCCACGGGCGTCAGGCTGACCTGCACGGGGAAGTGCTCGCCGTCGAGGCGCCGGTGCATCCACTCGAAGGAGTGGTAGCCCCGCGCGCGGGCCGTACCGTCCATCTCGCGGCTCTTCTCCATGGACTCGCGCCCGTCCGGCTGGCGCTCGGGGGAGAACTCCGCGGGGTGGCGCTTCAGGAAGTCCTGCTTGTCCGCGGCCCGCATCATCGTCAGGGCCTGAGAGTTGCAATCGATGATGCCGCTGTCGTCGAACAAGAACAGCGCGTCCGAGGCGTGCTCGAACATCACCCGAAAGATCTCGCTCGCGTCCTCGGTCTGGACCCGCAGCGCCCGCTCGCGCGCGAGCTCGACGCGCAGGCTCTCGACCTCGCGCTCGAGCGCACGCAGCCGGTCATCCGAGTCCACCACGGCCCCAGTACATCGAGCCACTCAGGCCCTTGTCAACCTCTCGCCCATCCGCGGGTCTGGCCGAGGGCCTCGGGCTAATCCCCAGCCCGATGCAGCGAGCCGACTCGCCCCCCGGGCATGCCGCTCTTGGGCCGTACCCGCCGCGGATCCGCGGCGATCACCTCGACCCGCTCGGCGTCGGCCCGGCACCACGAGCTGGGGTGCTCCTCGAACTCGCGCAGGAGCTCGGGGCGGGCCTCGAGCAAGGCCCAGGCCGTGGGCTGATCCACGGCGTAGCGCAGGGCGGTGCGCTGACGCTCGATCCGCTCGCGCCACTGGGCCTGGCTCAGCTTGGTTTTGGGCGCCGCACCGACCGGGCTCTCGACGCGCTGGCCGAGCAGCATGGTCATCAGCCCGCTGTAGCCGAAGGCTGGATCGCCCACGGCGAAGGCCTGGCCGCCCTCGGCCAGCCACGGCCCCTGGCTCTGAAAGCGCGCGATCGCCTGCTCGAGGCCCGAGACGTCGACCTCGGCCCGGGCGGCCCGCCAAAAGGCGCTGTCCCGGCGCTGGTTGAACTTGTAGTGCACCGCCAGAAACCAGCGCAGGTAGTCCCAGTGCGCGCCCAGGGACTCGTTGGCGAACTCGAGGTAGGTCCGCGCCTCGCCCTCGCCCTCGCCCTCGCGACGCAGGGCCTCGATCCCCCCGAGCACGTAGGCGAGCTCGACGATGACCATGTGCAGGGCCGTGGACTCGAGGGGGCTCGACGAAGCCGTAGGCGTTGCCGACCGCGGCCACGTTGCCGACCCAGGCCCGCTCGCGGCGGCCCGAGCGAAAGCGGATGAGCTTGGCCTCGCCCATGCTCGGGTTCGCGGCGCGCATGTGCGCGACAGCCTCGTCGTCGCTCTGGAAGGCCGAGCTGTACACGTAGCCGCGGTGGCAGGCCCGGCGCACGGGGATCCGCCAGCACCACCCCGCGTCCATGGTCTCGGCGGTGGTGTAGGGCTCGACGCCGGCCCCCTCGGCCACGTCGGCGACCACCGCCCGATCGCAAAACAGGCTGCTCGCGTAGCTTTGAAAGCGCTCCTCGAGGGCGCCGCCGAGGAGCACGGAGCGAAACCCGCTGGCGTCGATGTAGAGGTCGTAGGCCAGCTCCCGGCCGTCCTCCGTGCGCAAGCTGGCGATCTCCGGCTCCCCCGAGGCGCCCGCCCGCGTGCTCGCGTCGCAGATCGTCGCGTCGATGTGGCCGATGCCCGCGGCCCGGGCGGCCTCGGCCAGGAAGGCGACGAAGGGCGCGTTGTCGAGGTGGTAGGCGAACTTGACCTGCCGCAAGAGCGAGACCACCTCGCCCTCGGGCCCGCGCAGCACCGGCGCCAGGCCCTGATCCATGGCCATGGACATCAGCGACTGGTGGCGCAGGTCGCCGTCGAAGTGGTGGGCGAGCAGCGGGTCCGCGTCCCCGAAGGGAAAGTTGAAGTGGTAGGCCCCCGGGCGGCCCCACTCGAAGCGGATCCCGAGCTTGAAGGTCGGCTCGACCGCCCGGCACATCGCCTCCATCGACAGGCCCAGCTGCGCGTGCAGGAAGGGCGGCATCAGGGTCGTGGTCGCCTCGCCCACGCCGATGATCGGGACCTTGCTCGAGGCGATCACGGTGACCTCGAGCTCGGGGAAGCGTCGCTGGATCGCGAGCGCCGCGAAGTAGCCCGAGCTGCCCCCGCCGAGCACCGCGACCGTCCGAGGGCCAGGTCTGCGCTCGCTCGAGCTCTTGGAGGTGCTCACGCGCAGAGCATAGCCCCCAACGCGGGGAGCCTTGGCCCCCCGCCCTCCGGCCGGCTAGAGTGCCCCCGTCATGACCGCGCGCACTCCCTCGACCTCCCTGCTCGGACTCGGGGCCGCCCTGGCCCTGTCTTTGACCCTGCTCCCCGCCTGCGAGGGCGAGAAAGCTGGCGATGGTGGCAAGACGGCCGACAAGGCCGACGCCGGTAAGGCCGGCGACGCCAAGGTCGAACCCACCAAGGCCGAAAAACCTGCGGCCGAGTGGAAGTGGACCCTCCCCGAGGGCCTCACCGACCCGCCCGCCGTGCCCGAGGACAACCCCATGAGCGCGGCCAAGGTCGAGCTCGGCCACAAACTGTTCATGGACAAGCGCCTGTCCTTCGACGGCTCGCGCAGCTGCTACTCGTGCCACCAAAACGAGCTCGGCAACGCCGACGGGCGCAAGACGGCCCTCGGCGCGGGCGACAAGCCCCTGGGTCGCAACACCCCGACGATCTGGAACGTCGGCTACCACGACAAGGGCCTGTACTGGGACGGCCGCGCGGCGACCCTCGAGAAGCAGGCGATCGGCGCGTGGAAGGGCGGCAACATGGGCGTGGGCGCGGACAACCTCGACGCCAAGGCCAAGGAGATCGGGGCCCTGCCCGAGTACGCCGAGGCCTTCGCCAGCGTGTTTGGTGTCGAGGAGGGCGAGGCCGTGACCCCCGACCAGGTCGCCATGGCCCTGTCGGCCTACGAGCGCACCTTGCTGTGCGGCGACACGGCCTTCGACAAGGGCGAGATGAGCGACGCGGCCAAGCGCGGCTGGGACCTGTTCCGCGGCAAGGCCTCGTGCTCGACCTGCCACTCCGGCGACAACTTCAGCGACGGCGGCTACCACGACGTCGGCTTCGCCCACGACGACAGCGGGGCGCTGATCGAGGGCGCCGACGTGGGCCGCGGCAAGCCGGCCAAGGACGAGGGCGAGAACTACAAGTTCCGCACCCCGACCCTGCGCAACGTCAGCAAGACCGCGCCCTACTTCCACGACGGGCGCACCGCGAGCCTCGAGGAGGCCGTGCGCTACATGGCCGCGGGCGGCAACGCCAAGGCCCCCGGCCTCGACCAGAACATGCGTGACACAAGCCTCAGCGACGCCGAGATCGCGGACCTCGTCGCCTTCCTCGAGTCCCTGGCGTGCACGGGCAGCCTCGAGGTCATCGGCGATCAGAGCGTCGCGGGCATCCCCGAGGCGGCCGCCCCGGCCGAAGGCGCCGCCCCGGCCGACGAAGCCCAAAAAGCCGGCTGAGATACCCCGACGGAGCGCCGGATCCAGCCCACGGCGGCAGGATCCGGCGCGGAGTGCCGACTGGCTCGGCGAACGCAACCAACGCCGAAAGGCCTCGCTCGATGAGCGAGGCCTTTCGTGCAGGGCACGAGGGTGAGATCAGCGCTTGCTGAACTGGAAGCGAGCGCGGGCGCCGCGGCGACCGTACTTCTTGCGCTCTTTCTTCCGAGCGTCGCGGGTCAGGTAGCCGCCGGCCTTGAGCTGCGGACGGTACTCGCCGTTGACGCGGAGCAGAGCCCGGGCGATGCCCAGACGGACGGCGCCGGCCTGGCCGGACAGACCGCCGCCCTTGGCCGTGGCCCACACGTCGTACTGCTTGCGGGTGTCGGTGGCGTGCATGGGCTGCTCGACGAACTTCATGTTCGTCACGCGGGTCAGGTAGTCCTCGGCGTCGCGGCGGTTGATCTGGATCTTGCCCTCACCGGGCATGAGCCAGACGCGGGCGATCGAGGTCTTGCGGCGGCCGGTCGCGTAGTACTTCATCGGTTCAAATCTCGTGGGGCTTGGGGTTCTGGGCGCCGTGGGGGTGCTCGGAGCCGGCGTAGACCTTGAGCTTCTTGAAGGTCTGGCGGCCGAGGACGCCCTTGGGCAGCATGCGCTTGACGGCGCTGCTGATGACCAGCTCGGGCTTGCGCTCGAGCATCTCGCGCGCGGTCCGGGTCTTCATGTTCCCGATGTAGCCCGTGAACTTGTTGTAGGTCTGCTGGTCGAGCTTGTTGCCCGTGAACTTGACCTTGTCCGCGTTGATGCACACGACGAAGTCACCGACGTCCATGTGGGGCGTGAAGATGGTCTTGTGCTTGCCGCGGAGGAGGCTGGCGATCTTGGAAGCGGCGCGACCGACGGTCTGCCCTTCGAGATCGACGAGCAGCCAAGCGCGCTCGATGTCGGCCGAGTTTGGGTAATGGGTGCCCATTGGACGGAGAGGTGTAGAGGAGCGGCTCAGGGGTGTCAAGCGCGTCCCCAGCCGATCGAGGGCGCGATGAATACCATGTCTGCGCACGCGTTTGGGCGCTGTCCGGGGGCCAGGCCCGGGGGTCCGCGGCGGGCGAGCGCGTCGGCCGGCGCGGATCGTTGGCACGCTCACGGGCCCCGGACACTGCGCATCGGTATCGATCGATCTCCGTCGCCCCAGCTCGGCTCTCCGCGGGCGAGCCGAGCCCGCTCGCCCGCGCGCCCTGACCGGCCCATCACCCCTCGATCACCGCGCTTCATCCCCAGTTCCCGGAATGATTTCGCTGGAATGGAGCACCGCGGACACGCCATACTCTCGACAGGCACTCATGAGTACGCCCCGCGCGAAGATCCTCGTCGCCGATGACTCCTCGGTTGAACGCGCCGCAGCGCGCAATGCGCTCGAGCAGGCTGGCTACGCCGTCATGGAGGCAGTCGATGGGCAGCAGGCGCTCGAGGTGTTCGCGCGAGACCGTCCCGACCTCGTGATGCTCGACGTGGTGATGCCGCGCCTGACCGGGCTCGAGACCTGCCGCATCCTCAAGGCCAAGGCCCAGGGCAAGTACCTCCCGGTGATCATGGTGAGCACCCGGAACTCGGTCAACGCCCGCGTCGAGGGCCTGCGCAGCGGCGCCGACGACTACCTGGGCAAGCCCTACGACGCCGAGGAGCTGTGCGCCCGCGTCGAGGCCCTGCTGCGCACGCGCAAGGTCATCAGCGACCGCGAAGACGGCGACGACCAGCCCGCGGCCGCGCCCCAGCCCGCGAAGGCTGCCCCCGCGCCGAGCAGCCGCAACCCCAGCGAAGCCTTCACCCGCCGCGCCGAAGAAGAGTTCGACCGCGCCGAGCGCTACAGCGACCCCCTCGCCTGCCTGCGCGTCGAGCTCGACACCTTCGACGCCCTCGTGTCCGAGTTCTCGACCGAGGCCGTCGCCGGCCTGGTCCGCTCGCTGCGCGACGTCATCGAGGTCAGCGTCCGCAAGATCGACCTGGTGTTCCGCCTCGACGAGCGCGGCTACATCCTGCTGCTGCCGAACACCCACTTCCCCGGGGCCCTCGCGGTCGCCGAGCGCATCTCCCTCGACGCGGCCAAGATCCGCCTGGACGCCGCGCCCAGCCGCCGCTGCACGGTGAGCGTGGGCGTGTCCTTCTTCCCCAACAAGGACACCCACTCCGTCCAGGACCTCATCGACCTGGTCGGCGCGGCGCTCGAGCGGGCGCGCAGCGAGGGCGGCGGGAAGATCTGCCTGTTCCAGCACCAGGGCTACCTCTACGCGCCGGAGCCCGGCTGAGCGACTCCACCTCGGCCCGGACCCGTCACCCGTGCCCCAGCCGTGATCGATCGCCAGCCCATCCCCCCGGTCCGCCGGGTGCTGCTCTATCCCCGCGAGGACGGACCTGCGGCCTTCCCCGCCGCGGCCGTGGCCACGACGATCCTGCGCGCCCGCGGGGTCGACGTCGCCGTGCCCCAGGTCGCCTTCGAGCGCGGCCTCGAGCTGCCCAGCTCGGTCGTCGGCGTGGCCCTCGACCAGCCCGCTCAGCTCGCCGACCTCGACCTCGTCGTCGCCCTCGGCGGCGACGGCACCCTGCTCCGCGCGAGCCGCTGGGTCGCCGACCTCAACATCCCCGTGGTCGGCGTGAACCTCGGTGACCTGGGCTTTTTGTCGGCCTACCGCCGCGAGCGGCTCGAGTCGGCCCTGCACGACGCCGTCGAGGGCGCCCTGCGCTGGGAGCCGCGCCTGCGCATGACCGTCGAGGTCCACCGCGACGGCGAGCTGGTCGCCACGGACAAGGCCGTCAACGACGTCTACATCAAGCACGGCCAGATCCCCCGCCTGCTCCGCCTCGACACCCGCGTGGGCGACGAGCAGCTGGCCATGTACAAGGCCGACGGGCTCATCGTGTCCACGCCCCTGGGCTCGACGGCCTACAACCTCGCCGCCGGCGGGCCGATCATCGCCCCCGGCACCGAGGTGTTCACGATCACCGCGATCTGCCCCCACAGCCTGACCCTGCGCCCCGTGGTGGTCTCGGCCCAGAACACCGTCTCGGTCAGCTGGGTCGGGCCGAGCGGAGAGAGCGACGCCTTCCTGACCGTCGACGGCCAGTTCAAGATCGAGCTGCAGCTCGGCGACCGCATCGTGCTGACGGTGTGCGAGTCCGTCGTGCGCCTGGTGCCCTCGCAGGCCAACGTGTTCCAGGTCTTGGCCACGAAGATGGGCTGGACCGTCGCGCCCGGCTCGGACTCGGGCTCGAAGTCGGCGTTCTGAGGCTCCGAGACTCCCCCGCTCGCGCCATGGTCGAAGCCAGCCCCGAGCCGATCCTCGAGCTCCGCGTCGAGGCCGTGACCGCCCTCGCCGAGGGCGAGGCCCGCAAGTTCACTTTCACGCGCGACGGCGAGGCGCTCGAGGGCTTCGTACTGCGCTACGCCGAGGGCTTCTTCGCCTACCTCAACCGCTGCCCGCACTGGAACGTCGACCTCGACATGGGCGAGGGGCGCTTCTTCTCGGCCGTCGCCAACCGGGTGTTTTGCAGCACCCACGGCGCGCTCTTCGAGCCGACCACGGGCTACTGCGATGCCGGCCCTTGCGCCGGGCAGAGCCTCGAGCGCTACCCGCTCCGCGAAGACGGCGACGACGTCGTGGTGTCCATCCCCGGCGGCCACGAGCTCACCCGCGCCTGAGCTCAGCTCGCTATTTCTGCTGGTGATCCCGGTTATGATGGTTCCGGGGTATGAGCATCGAGGACGACGATACGGAGCGACCACGGGGAACGCTCGCCTCGGACAGCCCGACCCCCTCCCCGCTCCGCGGTAAAGCCCTCGGCCTGGAGACCCGGCAACAAAAAGCCGAGCTCGAGGCGGCGCTGTTCGGGACCCCCGAGACGCCGGTCCACATCGGCCACTACACGATCATCGGCACGGTCGGGGCGGGGGGCATGGGCGTGGTCTACGTGGCCCAAGATCAGCGCCTCGGTCGACGGGTCGCGCTCAAGCTGCTGCGCTCGAACCGGGTCGGCCGGCGCGCCCGGGTCCGGCTCCAGCGCGAGGCCCAGGCCATGGCTCGCCTCGCCCACCCCAACGTCGTCACGGTCCACGAGGTCGGCGAGCACGAGGACGACGAGCTGTTCGTGGCCATGGAGTTCGTCGGCGGCTCGAACCTCCGCGACTGGCTCAAGGCCGAGCCGCGCACCTGGCGGGCCATCGTCGACACCTTCCTGCAAGCCGGCGAGGGCCTGGCCGCGGCCCACGACGCGGGCCTGGTCCACCGCGACTTCAAGCCCGACAACGTGCTCGTGGGCGACGACGGCCGCGTGCGCGTGGCCGACTTTGGCCTCGCCCAGCACACCCCGGACATCGAGATCACCCACCCCCCCGAGGACCTCGAGGCTGCGCTGAGCCAGTCCCAACACGGCGTCGCGGGCACGCACGCCTCTTCCCGGGGCGCCCAGCGGGGCAGCGAGACCTCGATCCGCGCCCCCGAGCCCAAAGAGCCCGACGCGGTCCAGCCCAGGCCCGCCCCCCCGTCGCAGTCCGCCGAGCTCGCGATCGTCCTCGACACGCCGCTGACGGAGACCGGCACGGTCATGGGCACGCCGGCCTACATGGCCCCCGAGCAGCACCGCGGCCTCAAGGCCGACGCGCGCAGCGACCAGTTCAGCTTCTGCGTCGCGCTGTGGGAGGCGCTCCACGACCAGCGCCCCTTCGCCGGCCGCAACCTCCAGCAGCTCGTCGAGAACGTGCTCGAGGGCGAGATCGACGAGCCGCGCAACAGCGCCGAGGTCCCGGCGTGGCTGCGGACCATCCTGCGCCGGGGCCTGGCCACCAACCCCAACCATCGCTGGCCCTCGATGCGGGCCATGCTCCACGCCCTGTCCCGCGACCCCGACGTGCTCCGCCGCCGTCGCTGGCGTCGCGGCGCGCTCGCGGGGGTGACCCTCTCGCTGATGGCCGCCCTGGCCATGCGGGCCTCGGCCGAGGCCCGGCAAAACGCCCGCTCGCGCTACTGGAGCGGGTTCACCGAGGAGCTCCTCGACCTCGAGCGCGAGCGCGGCTTTCGCCAGGCCAACGACGACGCGCGCCGGGCCAAGAACGCCACGCGCATGGGCGCCTACCGCCGCTACCGACCCAAAGAGGGCGTGCTCGACCGCGAGGACTCGACGGTCGCGGCGGCCCTGCTGCGCGAGGTCGAGGGCAGCGAGCGCGAGACCGCCGAGTGGGTCTCGGCCGCCAACGAGATCCTCGGCCGCTCGCTCAGCTACGCGATCTTCAGCGGGCACCGGAACGTGCTCGCCGACCTCGCCTTCGCCCCCGACGCGAGCGCGGTCTACTCGGCCTCCCACGACGGCTCGGTGTGGCGCTGGGATCTCACCACCGGCGTCGGCGAGCCCATCCTCCGCCACGAGCGCGAGGTCTACGCGGTCGCGGTCAGCCCCGACGGCTGCTGCGTGGCCTCGGCCTCCGCCGATCGCACGGCCCGGCTGTGGACCCGAGCGACGCGTCGCGAGCGGGTCATCGCCGAGCACTCGGACGAGCTGACCGCGCTGCGCTTCGACCCCACCGGGCGGTGGCTGGCGAGCGCGTCCAAGGACGGCGTCGTGGCCCTGACCGAGGTCGCGACCGGCGAGCGCCGCGAGCTCGAGGGCCACCGGGGCCCCGTGCTGGCCATCGACTTCGACTCGACCGGCGCGCGCGTGGTCTCGGCCGGCACCGATCACAGCACCCGGCTATGGCACGTCGAGGACGGCCGCGAGCTCGCCCGCTCGACGCACCACGGCGCCGACGTCTATCACCTGCACTTCGTCGACGACGGCCGCATCGTCACGGGCTCCGACGACGGCTCCGTGCACCTGTGGAAGCCCGACGCCCGGGCCGCGCCCGAGGATGGGGTCACGGGCGAAGACCTCGCGCAGCGGCAGCTGGAGAGCACAGGCACGACCCGGCTCGTCACCCAATACGCCGCGCCGATCACCGCCCTCGACGTACACGGCAGTCGCGTCGCGATCGCGGCGCAGTACGAAGACGTCCGCGTCCTCGACCTCGACGGCGAACTGCCCTCCATGTCCCTGCCCCAGACCTACGCGGTCTGGGCCCTGAGCTTCGAGCTCGACGGCCAGAACCTCGTCGTCGCCAACTTCAACGGAGAGGTCCAGCGCTGGCGCAGCGACGGCCGCGCGATCCCCCAGCGCTTCTCGGGTCACAGTCAAGCCATCTCGCGCATGGCCGTAGGCCCCAAGGGGCGCTGGCTCGCGACCGGCTCCTACGACGCGACGCTGCGCGTGTGGGACCTGCACCGCCCCACCCTGCAGCGCTCGCTGGTCGAACACAGCAACGTGATCGCTGCCCTGGCCATCGACCCGAGCAAGGGCCGACTCGCCAGCGCGACCCAGGACGGGAAGATCGAGCTGTGGGACATCGACACCGGCCGCGAGCTCGCCGAGCTGGGCCTCGAGGGGGACTCCGTCCACGCCATCGACTTCGCCACCAAGCGCGGCTCCCTGGCGATCGGGAGGGGCTCGGGCAAGATCACCCTGTGGGCGCCCGAGACTCGGGCGATACGCGAGCTGTCTGGCCACACCACTCCGGTCTGGGCGCTGCACTTTGACGACGCAGGCGAGCGCCTGGCCTCGACCTCCATCGACCACACTTTGCGCCTGTGGAACGCGACCACCGGCGAGCTCGAGCACACCCTCGACCTCGATGAGCTCGATGCCACGACCATCGACTTCGAGCCCGGCGGCGCGCGCCTGGTCAGCGGCATGAGCGACGGTAGCGTGCACATCTACGACGCCGAGACCGGCGCGCTCCGGGCCCAGCTCGACGGCCATCGCGGCAAGGTCCTCACCCTCGTCCGCGCGCCCGATGGTCGCACCCTGGCCACGGGCGCCGACGATGGAACCGTGCGACTGTGGCCGAGCGAAGACCCTCGGGACACTCTCGAACTCGCCGGCCACCGCCAAGCCGTGTGGTCCATCGACTTCGACGCCCGGGGTGAGCGCATGGTGACGGCCTCTCTCGACGGCGAGGCCCGGGTATGGGCCGTCGCAGACGGCGCTTTCCTGTACACCTTGCGCGGCCACGCCGAGGGACTGTGGGCCGCGCGCTTCCTCCCCGATGGCCGCGCCATCACGGCCTCACAGGACAACACCATCCGCATCTGGCCGTCCCCCGAGCCTGGCCGCCCGAACCCCGAGGCGGCCCTCGTACTCTCGGGTCACAGCAACGCCGTGACCAAGCTCGTGATCACCCGCGATGGCCGCTGGCTGCTGTCCGGCTCCATGGACGGCAGCGTCAAGCGCTGGGACCTCGACCAACTCGACACCGAGCCCGCGCTCTTGCAAGCCCGACTCGAGGCGGCGTCGCTGTGGTGCCTCGACGTCGAGCGCCGCGCCCGTGAACTGGGCGAGGACCCGAGCCAAGCTCAGCTGCGCTGGGCCGAATGTGAAGCAGAGCGCGGGCGCTGAGCACCCGCGCTCTGTCAGCGCCCGATACGAGCGTCCAACTCAGGGCTGTGGCTCGGGTTGCGGCTCGGGCTCCGGCTCTTGCACGGGCGCCACCTCGGTGGTCACCGCGACCCGGTTACTCTGCACGCTTCCGTCGACGAGCACGAACTCGAGGGAGCCGGTCTCCGCGTCGGGAGCATCGAGGAATACGCGCGTGACGTCGACCTCGCCCCCCTGGCTGTTGAGACTGGCGATGACCTCGGCGTCGAGCTCGAATACGTGGCGGTCGTCGGCCTGGGCCTGCTGGATGACCAGGGTCAACGCGACGACGTTGCCGACGTAGTCGGGCGCGATGGTCATCAGCAGCTGGTCATCGGCCTTGGTCGTGCCGGGCTTCTTGACCACCGTACAGTGCGAGCAGATCGGTAGCGGCGGCTGCGGAGTGCTCAGGTTGGTCATCCCCGGGGCCGACTCGGGGCACACCGCCGCGACGGCGTCCGAGCCCTCGACGTGATCGTCGATGGCGGTGCTCGGATCGCTGAGCACCTGGGCCACCGCGTCGGCGTAGGCGGTGAGGTAGCCGTCCTCGGCGGGGGCCGTCGCCGCGCACCCCGGCACCGGGCAGGCCGCACTCTGATCCGTGCACGCCGCGTCGAGGGCCGCGCACACCGAGACGCGACGCACCGTCGCCGCCGCCATGGGATCGTGGCCCAGGCCAAAGTCGGCGCTGTCGGAGGTCGCGTAGCCGTTGGCGTAGATCGTGTCCATGACCTCCGCGGCCGTGAGCTCGGGGCGGTAGGACCACACCACCGCGGCCGTGCCCGCGACCACCGCCGTGGACACCGAGCTGCCCGCGAGGGCCTGATCGCCCGAGCCCAGCCCGTGAGCACCGAGGGCCGCGAGGCGTGGCATGCCGCCGGGGCGGGCGTTGATCAGCGGCGCGTCGAACTCGTCGAGGGCGCCGACGGCGTGGACCAGAGGCGCGTAGCTGCCAGCCGGCGCGGCCACCGGATGGTTCACTTCGTCGAGGGCGGCGAAGCCG
Source organism: Plesiocystis pacifica SIR-1 (assembly GCF_000170895.1). GTDB lineage: Bacteria > Myxococcota_A > Polyangia > Nannocystales > Nannocystaceae > Plesiocystis > Plesiocystis pacifica. The sequence goes on from NZ_ABCS01000015.1 coordinate 100,002, forward strand.
AAGGTCGAGCACTCGGCGCCCGTCGGCGCGGCCATGGCTTCGAAGCTCGCCGGCGCGAGCGGCCCCGAGTAGAGGTCGGGGCAGCGGTCGTCGGCGACGTTGCCCGCCGCCGCGAGGGTCAGGGCGCCGTTGCAGCTCGCGTGCTGCAGCGCGAGGAGCAGCGCGGCGGCCGGCCCCCGAGAGGTGTCGACGGCCTGATCCCCGAGGCGCTCCCAGCCCAGGCTCAGGTTCAAGACCAGCCGCGAGGCCGCGTCGGGGTCGGCGATACGGCGAGCGCGCCAGCCCTGCACGGCCTCGAACACCGCCATCGCCAGGTCACCCTGGGTGCCAGTGCGACCCCCCTCGACCCAGCTGGGCGCGGCGCTCCAGTCGGTCCGCGGCAGCGCCATGACGTTGCGCACCCGCTCCAGGCACTCGGGGCGCTGGGCGGGGCAGTCGATGGCCTCGATGAGCCCTGCCATCTGCGCGCCGTGGGCGTGCGTCGGCGTCAGCTGCGGATCGTTGAGCGCCGCCTCCGAGGCCGTGTCGAGCACCGCGACCTCGACGTGGTCGCGGTCGGCGTAGTCCGTGTCGATCTGAAGGCCGCCGTCCCAGTCGATGTTGGCCGTGAAGGCCTGGCGCAGGCCCGTGCCCACGCTCGGGTCGTGGAGGTCGCCCTGCTCGAACTCCCCGCGGCAGTCCGCGGACATGCTCGAGCGCTGGAGGTTGGGGGCGGCGTCGACGACGGAGAAGAGCGCGGAATAGTCCGCGAGGGCGATCTCACCTTCGGTGTCGGTGTAGTCGAAGGCGCAAAAGGCCTCGAAGCCGGGGGGCAGGGGCTCGGTCAGCGCGCTGACGCCGGGCGAGCCGCTGGCGAACAGCTGCGTCCCGGTCCACTGGCTGGGCAACGCCCCGCCGAGGCTGCAGTCCGTCCCCGAGTCGAGGATCCCGATGACCCGCTTGGCCCCAGGGCAGACCCCGATCTCGAGGGAGAAGGGGTGCTGCTCGGCGCCGGGCGACTGCAGATCGCCCGCGCCAGCCCCCTCGTGGGCGCCGCCCCCCGCGTGGGGAGTCTCCTCGTCGAGGGCCTCGACGTCCTCGGAGTCTGGCGCTTCGAGGTCACACGCACTGAGAACCAGCACACCAGCGAGGAAGAGTCGGGCTTTCGTCATGTCGTCCTTCAGACCGATCCCCACAATCCGACACCGGCGAAGACATCGGCTGGGGTTCTGATCAGGCCGTCCCAATTTGGCCGAAAAGGTTTAAGTAAAAGTTCAAATTTTCCAAGTAACTGAGCGTCATCCGCCGCGGCTGCTGCCCGCCACGAGGCCGCGCAATTGCTCGGCCCAGTCCTCGAGGCTCCCGAGGGTGCTCTCGAGTTCCGAGGGTGAGCTGGCTGACATTCGCAAGCGCTCCGCGAGGAGCTGACGAGCGCGTCGCAGCCGACTCTTGAGTGTCCCCAGTGGGATGCCGAGGGTCATCGCAATTTCAGCCTCGGTCATTTGCTCCCAGTAGCGCAGCTCGAGGGCGACCTGCAGCTCCACGGGGATGTGGCGCAGGGCCTCGAGCAGGAGCTGATGCTCCCGGCGCCGGGCGAGCACCTGGCTCGGGGTCGGGTCCAGCTCGAAGGCCGTCACCGTCCCAAAGTCCACGTGGGCGTCCTCCCGGACCTTGGCCCGGTAGTGCTTGCACAGCTGCTTGTAGGCGACGCCGAAGATCCAGCTGCGGAAGCTCCCCTCGCCGCGGTAGCGCTCGACGCCTTCGACGCACGCGAGGAAGGTTCGCTGGACCAGATCCTGAGCGTCAGGACCCGCCTTGTTGCGGAAAAAGCGGGTCAGCTCGACGAAATAGCGCTCGAACAACTGCCGTCCGGCCCGACGATCCCCGCCGCGCCAGGCTTCGAGCAACTCGGCGTCGGAAGACACGTCACACGAGTCTAGCGCGTCCGAGGTCCAAAGACCGGTCCTTGTCTCGGCGTGTCGGGGCGGCGCCGAGCCCCGCACTCGACGCAGGCGCCGGCCCACGGTCGGGGCAACAAAAGGACCGCGAAGCCCGAAGGCTCCGCGGTCCGCGACTCGAACGAAAATGATGTCGTGGGTCGAGACGCCTCGCCCCGAGGTCAGGGGTCGGCCAAAACGAGTTTGGCCAACCCTCTGTCTACTTTAGCCGTCGTGGACGACGCCACGCCCTCCCTGCCCCACGTCCACGACTCAGGCGCGCGGGAAGGTGAGGTCGAGCTGGAGGGCGACGTCGTCCTTGATCAGGTCGTCAGGCATGCCGGCGTAGACGATCCCCCAGTCCTTGCGGTTGATCTTGAAGTCCGCCTTGCCAACGATGCCCGTCGCGCCGACCTCGACGGTCGCCGGGAAGGTGATCTTGTTGGTCTGGCCGTGCATCTCGAGGTTGCCAGCGATCTCGTGGGTGGCCCCGTTCTCCCCGGCCTTCGCGGTGATCTCGAGGGCGGTGAACTTGGCCTCGGGGAATTGCTCGGCGTCGAAGAAGTCGGCGCCCATGAGGTGCTTGGTGAGGCCGTCGGCGTCGGTGGTCATGGACGCGATCTTGACCGAGACCCAAAAGCCCGTGACCTCGGTGCCGGCCATGGTGGCCTCGCCGCTGATCTCCCCGAAGCTGCCCTTGTGGTCGGCGGTCTTCTTGGCGCCGATGAAGCCGACCTTGGACTTGTCCGCGGCCAGAGGGATCTTCACCTCCTCGGCCCCGTCGCCCTCCGCCTTGTCGCCCTCCGCCTTGTCGCCCTCCGCCTTGTCGGGCGCGGCCTTTTCGGTCTTGGCCGCCGGCTTGTCGTCGATCTCGCTCTTGCAAGCGGCGGTGCTCAGGCCCACGGCCAGCGCCAGGGCAAAGATGGGGGTTCCGATGCTGATGCTGCGCATGGTCTGAATCCTCGGCCGCACTCATAGCAAGGAGCGCGGGCGCGTGCGTCCCCCAGATGGACAACCGGACGGCTCAAAAACTCGATGGCTCCGTTCGCGGGGCGCGATGGCTACTGCGCGAGCGGGCCGTCGTCGGTGCTCGCGCTGCGCCCGAGCAGCTCGCCGAGCAGGGCCCGGTCCAGGCGCCCGCCCAGGCCCAGCTGCTCGACGTAGGCGTGGACGTGCTGGTACTCGGCCTGGGCCGCGAAGCTCGGGGGCAGCGTGGTGCACAGCTCGCCCTCGAGGATCGAGGTCGGGACCTGCTCGTAGTCGATGCCCTGGCGCTCGATCTCGTTGGCGAGGGCGTCGACGAACAGCCGCACCCCCGGGGACTCGTCGACGTGGGGCTGGTAGAGCCCGGGCAGGCCGAGCATGGCCTGGGCGTCCCACAGCATCGAGGCCGGGTCGAGGGTGTTGGACACCAGGGCCAGCTCGCCCTCGAGGCGCTCTTCGAGGTAGCCCGCGAAGTCGGCGTTGCCCGGGGTGGGGCTGGCGAAGGCGGTGCAGCGCAGCTTGGCCTGGCGCTGGGGATCCCAGGACTCCTCCCGGGCCGAGCGCCTCCCCTGCGTGTCCCGCAGCCACAGCGCGACGACCGAGGCCAGCGATCCGCCGACGCCGTGGCCGACCACGTCGAGGACGAAGCGGCGGCTGTCCGGGGTCGCGGCGATGGCCTCGCGCAGGTGCTCGGCGAGGCTGCGCCCACCTCCCGGCAGGCCCTCGTCCGGGGTCAGGCGGTGGACCGCGTCGAGGCAGCGGCTCAGGCCCGCGCAGATCGCCGGGGCCAGATCGTCGTCGTCGCCTTGGAGCCACAGCCACGGCGCCTGCTCGAGGCAGCCGAGGCCCTCGACGAGCTCGGCCGAGAGGGTCAGCAAGCCGCCGCCGCGGAGCACGAGGTGGTGCGGCCCGACCCCGCCGTCTTGGGGCGCGACGACGAAGCCGACCACCGCGGGCGCGCTGGACTGCCACCACGGGCGCACGCTCGCCGGGCCCCAGGTCAGCTCGAGGCCAGCCTCGGGCAAGAGCCGCTCGAGGTAGCTGGCGATGGTTCGATGCAGGGCCGCGCTCGACCGCGAAGGATCCCCGTGGGAGCCCGCGTAGGCGATCATCGACAGGCACAGCTGCACCTGCTCCGCACTCACATGCATCGGCACGCAGACCCTAGCAGCCCGCGGAGGGAGGTAAAAGTGGCCAGAAGATCCATGCGCCGCGAGGCCGCGCTCGTGACGCGCGATCTGACACATCGCTGTCGGCGTACATTCTTTGCGAGCTCCGCACCCCTTCGTCTACAAGCGAGCCATGATGGCCCTCGCCCAGCCTGGCGCCGGCCTGGGTTACGGCCTCGCGGCCTTCCTGGGTGCCCTCCAGGGCGTGGCCGAGTTCCTGCCGATCTCGTCTTCGGGCCACCTCTCCCTGGTCGAGGCCTGGCTGGGGGTCGACGCCGAAGCCGCGGGCCACACCTTCAACATCGTCGTCCACGCGGGCACCTTGCTCGCGGTCCTGACGGTCTACCGCCGCGAGCTCCTCGATCTGGCCCGCGGGCTCGTCGACCCCGAGGCCGTCCCCTGGGCCCGCTCGCTGCTGGCCACGATGGTCGTCGGCTCCCTGCCCCTGGCGCTCGTGCTGATCCCCGCGGTCGAGGAGCTGATCGTGCGCATGGAGGGCGAGGTCCGGTGGATCGGCGGCGCGCTGCTGCTGACCGCCGCCTTGCTCGGCTTCACCCACCGGCGCACGGAGCAGGTCCCCGTCGACGAGCCGACCCAGCCCCCCAGCCTCGGCCGCGCCCTGCTCATCGGCTTCGCCCAGCTCCTCGCCGTCGCCCCCGGGGTCTCGCGCAGCGGCTCGACCATCGCCGCCGCTCTGGCCCTCGGCATGGGGCGGGCCCGCGCGGCTCGCTTCTCCTTCATGCTCAGCATCCCCGCCGTCGCCGCGGCCACGGCCAAGGAGGCCCTGGGCCTGCTGACCAGCGACGCGCCCCCGAGCTTCGAGCCCGGGCCCTTCGCCCTCGGCTTCGCGCTGAGCTTTCTCGTCGGGCTGGCCTCGCTGTCGCTGCTGCTGAAGCTGATCGAGCGCGTGGGCCTGCTGCCCTTCGTCCCCTACCTGGCGCTGATCGGCGGGATCGCCATCGCGCTCGGCTAGGCCAGCCTGCTAGTTCAGCGGGCGCGAGGTCACCCGCGCCCCCGGCCCGACCTGCTCGACGCGACCCTTCCCCGGCACGCCGGCGTGGGTGAAGGTCTCGTCGAGGATCTCGAGCAGGGCGTGGGCCCGCTGCTCGTCGCCGCTCATCGCGAAGGTGGTCGGCCCGGCGCCGCTGATGGTGCAGGCGAGGGCGCCGGCCTCGAGGGCGTTGACCTTCGCGTCGACGAAGCCCGGGATCAGGTGGGCGCGGGCCGGCTCGACGATGTCGTCGGTGACCGCCTCGCCGAGCAGGGCCAGGTCGCCGGTGTGCAGGGCGTGGACGAGCAGGCCCAGGCGCGCGGACTGGCGCACCGCCGCGCCCAGGCTCACGGCGCTGGGCAGCACGGCCCGGGCGTCGGCGGTCCGGACCTCGCAGCCCGGGGTGTAGACCGCGAAGAACAGCGAGTCCGGGGCGGGCAGGGGGATCACGCGCAGCGGCTCGGTGTTGGCGATGAGCACCACGCCGCCGAGGATCGCCGGGGCGACGTTGTCGGGGTGGGCCGTGCCGCAAGCGACGCGCTCGCCCTCGCGGGCGGCGTCGATGAGCACGTCGCTGCCGACCTCGAGGTCGAGGGCCCGGGCCGCGGCGACCAGGGCCGCGCACGCGCTCGCGCCCGAGGAGCCCAGGCCGCTGCCCAGGGGCAGGCCCTTGTCGAGCTCGAGCTCCACGCCCAGCGGGCGGCTGGAGCCCGGGCCGTGGCCGAGGGCCTCGAGCATGGCCGTGACCGCGACGCAGGCGGTGTTCTCGGCGGCGCCCAGGGGCAAGCGCCCGCCGTCGCCGGTGATCTTCAGCAGCCGCGCGCCGGGCTCGTCGCAGCGCCGGGCTCGGACGGTGTCGCCCGGCCCGTGCACGGCCAGGCCCAGGCAGTCGAAACCGGGCCCGAGGTTGGAGATGGTCGCGGGCGCGTAGGCCTCGATCCAGGGACGGGCCGTCGGGGCTGTCATGGTCCGGGCCTCACTGCCTCACTGCCTCACTTCGAGGGGCGACGCAGGGCGTCGTCGATCCACGCCTCGAGGCTGCCGCCCCACAGCAGCGGGGTCACCGTGCGGCCGTTGATGTAGACCGCCGGCGTGCCCTGGATGCCGAGGGCGTCGCCGATCTTGCGGTCCTTGGCGACCGCGAGCTTGACGTCCTCGGTGGCCATGTCGGCCTTCCACTTGGCGACGTCGAGGCCGTCGATCTGCTTGGCGTAGCGCTCGAGGTCGGCGTCCTCGAGCTGCGTCTGGTGGTCGAAGACCAGGTCGTGCATCTCCCAGAACTTGCCCTGGAGGTGGGCGGCCTCGCAGGCCTGGGCGGCGACCTCGGCCCGGCCGTGGCTGCGCAGCGGGTAGTGCTTGAACACGAGCTTGGCGCGGCCGCGGTACTGCTGCACGGCCTTGCGCAGCACCGGCGCCTCCATGCGGCAGTGCGGGCACTGGAAGTCGGCGAACACGACGACGGTCACCGGGGCCAGATCGTTGCCGTAGGTCGGCCGGCCCTCGACGGGGATGTCGCGGACCTCGAGGGCGTCGATGACCACGTCGATGTCGAGCTTGATGTCCGAGGGCGTCGCGCCCTCGGCCAGGCGGTCGGCGATGAACTGGGCGACGATCATCGAGTCGCGGCACTCCGCGTCGTCGCGCAGCGAGGTCGCCAGCGAGTGCGGCTTGTCGCAGGCGCTCGGCTCGACGTTGATCAAGGTGAAGAAGGTCGCCTGCTGGGTCTCGTTGAGCTTGCTCAGGTCGACGCCCTTGGCCTCGCGGATCATCTCCGCCTCGGAGGGCGGGTCGAGCTGGGGCCGATCGCTCTCGGCCTGCTTGCCGTCGCCGCCCGCGGCCGCGCCGTTGGGGCCCCGAGAGGTCCCGTCCGGATCCGCGGCAGGTGGGGTGCAGGCCGTGCACGCCGTGGTGGCGAGGACCGTGGCGGTGGTCAGGGCGAGGGCCAGAGAGCTGCGCTCGGGGAGATCGCGGAAGAAACGCATTGCAGGTCGCGCGCGGAATTTACGCGGGCCGAACGCTATCGCAGGGCGGGGTCGCCCGCAAGGCTGCCCAGTGCGCGCCAGTGCCGATCCGAGAAAAGCCCAAAACCCAGCGCGAACCGAGTTCGGGGGGGCTTTTATGCGCGTTTGGCTCTTGACGGCAAGGCTCACACGGGCCATACAGCCGACCGAATAGGAGGAGACCTCTTGACGAAGATTCTCGTGACCGTCAAGCGGATCCCTGACCCGGATGAGAACCTCAAGTTCGCCAACGGCGGGCTCGACCTCAGCTCGGTAAAGTGGGTCCCCAACGCCTTCGACGAGTACGCCGTCGAGACCGCCCTGCGGCTCGCGGAGGACGTCGGCAGCAAGAAAACGAAACACGCCGAGATCATCGTGCTCTCGATCTGCCCCGCCAAGCAGCGTCAACACATGACGCAGTTCCTGGCGATGGGTGGCGACCGCGGTGTGATCGTCGACGCCAACGACGCGGACTATGACACCGCCGCCATCGCCAAGATGATCGCCAAGGTCGCCCAAGACGAGGGCGTCGACATGGTCATCACCGGCAAGTTGTCCCAGGACAACGAGGGCAACCAGGTGGGTCAGCGCGTCGCCGCGCTGCTCGGCTGGCCGCAGGCTTGCTTCGCCGCCGAGGTCGACTGGGACCAGGGCAGCAACAGCCTCAAGGTCGCGCGCGAAGTCGATGACGGTGTCGAGACGAAGCAGGTCCCCCTGCCGGCGCTCGTGACCGTCGATCTGCGCGTCGTCCTGCCCACTAGCGTGCGCAACGGCATCAACCCGGCGGACCACAAGTTCACCGACGGGCCGCGCCTGGCCTCGCTCCGCGGCATCACCATGGCCAAGCGCAAGAAGGTCAAGACCGTCACGCCGGCCGACCTCGGGGTCGAGAGCGCGGGTGGTGAGAAGACCACGACCATCAACAAGCCCGCGGCGCGGGCCGCCGGTCAGATGGTCGGCTCCGTCGAGGAGCTGGTCGAGAAGCTGGCTACGGAGGCGAAGGTTCTATGAGCAAGGTACTCGTCGTCCTCGAGACCGCAGGCGGGAAGATCCGCTCGCACTGCCTCCCGGGCATCACCGCGGGCAAGCAGATCGCCGACGCCCGCGGCGCTGAGCTCCACCTCCTCGTCCTCGGCGCCAACGCGGCCGCCGAAGGAGCCGAGATCGCGGCCGCTGGCTACGGCGCCGCTGGGGTCCACACCATCACCGACGCGGCCCTCGAGCCGTTCACGGCCGAGGCCTGGGGCGACGCCGTCGTCCACGCGGTCAAGACCCTGAGCCCCGCCGTCGTCGGCGGCACGGCCAGCTCCGCCCTGCGCGACTGCCTGCCCCGCGCCGCCGCCGTCCTCGACGCCGCCCTGTGCGCCGAGATCGTCGCGGTCAAGTCGGGTGACACCTTCACCCGGCCGATCTCGGCCGGACGCGCCCTGCTCGACGAGCAGCTCAGCGGCGATCTGGTGTTCTTCACCGCTCGCGGCAGCGAGTTCGCCCCGGCCGAGGCTGGCGCGGCCACCACGGCGGCGGTCATCGACGGCGCGTCCGTCGACGTCCGCGGCGCGCAGGTCCTCGGCATCTCCAAGACCGAGAGCTCCCGCCCCGCCCTGACCGAGGCCTCGGTCGTCGTGTCCGGCGGCCGTGGCATGCGCGAGGGGGCCAACTTCAGCCACCTCGAGCAGCTCACCGACCTGCTCGGCGGCGCCCTCGGTGCCAGCCGTGCGGCGACCGACGCGGGCATGGTCCCGGCGGATCTCCAGGTCGGCCAGACCGGCAAGATCGTCGCGCCCAACCTCTACATCGCCGTGGCGATCTCCGGCGCCATCCAGCACCTCGCCGGCATGAAGGGCAGCAAGACCATCGTCGCCATCAACAAGGACGAGGAGGCGCCCATCTTCCAGGTCGCCGACTACGGCCTCGTCGCCAAGTGGGAAGACGCCGTCCCGGCCCTGATCGCCGCCCTCGAAGCCCGCAAGGGCTGAGCTCTGTTTTGCCCCCACAGGCGGCTGGGACCGGGGCGCTTCGTCGCTCCGCTCCTCCGCTTTGGCTTGGTGGGCAATGGAGTTCGTGCCTCCGCGTGGGCTTTCTTCGCCCCCTAAAGGGGGCGTGGATTCATTTACAGTCCCTGAGCTCGAGGCCCAAGCTGGCCCCCGCCGCTCGCTGAGCGCCGGGGGCTTTGCTTTTTTCGAGCCTCGGGTGGCACCCCGTCCCCGCGAGAGGGTGACTTGGGTACCATGGACGCATTGTCCGCGGCTCCTCATGAGCGCCAGGTCCCCAAGCCTCGGCGCCGCAGCGTCACCGGGCCCCTCCCCGCGCTGAGCCCGGCGGACTCGGGCTCGCGCTCGGGTCGGCTGCTGCGACCGCTGCTGACCGTGACCATCGTCGCCAGCGTCGTCCACCTGGGCTTCGCCCTGAGCCTCTTGCTGCTCCTCGACATGGGCGAGGTCCTGCTCGCCCGCGCCCGCCCCATCGCGGTGTTCGTGGTCGGGCTGACGACGGCCCTGAGCCTCGCCAGCTCCCTGCGCACGAGCACGTCCGAGGCCAACACCCCGAGCCTCGACCGGCTGGTGCGCACGGCCCCGGCGGTGTTCGGCCTGATGCCGCCCATCGCCAGCGTGCTCGCCCTCGTCGTGACCGTGTTCGGCCGGGGCCTCGGGGTCGAGCAAGGGCTGCAGCTCACCGTCGCCGTGCTCGCGGCGACGAGCGCTCCGGGCCTGCTCGTCGCCCTCGGGCTCGAGCAGATCGGCTCGACCTTCGCCGCGCGCGGGCGCCTGGGCGTCGCGGCCTCGCCCAGCGGGGCGGCCCGCGACCCCGACCCCGACCCCGGCTCCTCGGCGATCTACATCCAGGGCAGCATCCAAGGCGGCGCCTTTCGCCGCCGGGGTGACGCCGCCCTCAGCGGCGTCCGCTCCGAGGCCCAAGACGGCGCCAACACCTTCGCCCCGCCCAGCCTCGCCCGCCGGCTGGTCCGCCAGTCCATCGGCCTGCTCGTCGCCAGCGGCCTGCTGATGCTCGCCCACTCCCTGCTCCACGGCGGCGAGCTGCTCGAGTGGTTCGTCTCGCCCCGGGCGCTGCTCGCCGGCCTCGCCTCGACCGGCACCACGGCGCTGATCGTGCTGTCCGCCGCCAGCGCGGGCCGCAGCCCCGGCCGCGACGTCCGGGCCCTGGCCAACCGCCTCGACGCGATCGGCTGGAACGACGCCCGCTCGGCCCGCCGCCCCCTCGCCGGGCCCGTGCGCCTGACCAGCTTCGACGCCGTCGGCGAGCTGTTCCGCAACCTCGAGCAGCTGCGCGCGCGCCTGGCCGAGGACGTGTCCACCTACCAGCGCGCCCTCGACCGGACCCACGACGCCGACCAGGCCAAGGGCGAGTTCCTGGCCGCCGTCAGCCACGAGCTGCGCACCCCGCTGAACTCGATCATGGGCTTCGCCCAGCTGCTGCTCGAGACCAAGCTCAACGACTCCCAGGTCGAGGACGTCAAGCTGATCCTCGCCGGGGGCCGCCAGCTCCACGAGCTCATCGCCGACATCCTCGACCTGTCGATGATCGAGAGCGGCGAGCTCGACCTGCGCGTCCAACACTGCGCCCTCGACGAGCTCGTCGCGGAGCTCGTCGACATTCACCAGGCCCAGGTCCGCGACCGCGAGCTCGAGCTCGTCGCCGACGTCGCCGACGACCTGCCGACCATCGAGTGCGACCGCCGGCGCATCGGTCAGGTCCTGACCAACCTGATGAGCAACGCGATCAAGTTCACCGAGACCGGCAGCGTGACCGTGCGCGCCCGGCTCGAGCAGGACGACTACGTCAGCATCGCGGTCATCGACACCGGCATCGGCATCGCCGAGAGCGAGCTGCCCGGGGTGTTCGAGGAGTACCGCCAGGCCGGCGAGCGCAAGCGCAAGGCCAAGGGCACGGGCCTGGGCCTGGCCATCGCCCGGCGCATCGTCCAGGCCCACGGCGGCCGGCTGGAGGCCGAGAGCACCCTCGGCGAGGGCTCGACCTTCCGCCTGACCCTGCCGCTCGACGCCAGCGAGCACGTCTCGGCCCACGCCTCGCGCAGCGCCATGGCCCTCGCCGTGGTCCGGGCCTACAAAAAAGACCGGCGCCTGCGCGACGAGGACCGCCGGCTGACCGAGTCCAAGGCCGACCGGCGCACGGTCGACGCCGGGCCGCCCGGCGGCGGCGACGAGCGCCGCGGCCAGGCTGAGCGCCGCCGCGCGAAGCCAGACCGCCGCCGGCCCCCGGAGCCCCTCGACGACGGAGGCGCGTGGTGAGCCCGGGCGAGCTGCTCCCCGACCCGCTGCTCGAGAGCCGCGAGCGCCTCGACGGCCTGCCGATCCAGCCCCAGGTCCACAACCGCCTGCTCATCGAGCGGCGCGTCCTCGGCCTCGTCGCCCTGCTGACCATGGGCGTGGTCGCCCTGGCCGCGGCGTGGACCGTGGTCGTCCTCGACCCCGGGGAGCTGGCGACCCTCCTCAACCCCCGCGAGGACGGCTCGCGCCTGGTCCTGCTCGTCGGGCTCCCGACCCTGGCCGTGCTCGCCGTGCTCATCCACGTGGCCCTGAGCCTGCCGACCACGCGCTGGACCAGCGACGCCCGCCGGGCCCTGCCCTCGCCCCTGCCCCTGGCCATCCTCGGCGCGCCCTCGCTGCTGCTGTGGCCCTTCCTGAGCGCCCGGGACCGCCGCGCCCGGGAGGACGCCGCCCGCGCCCGGGAGCCCCACTTCGAGTCCGGCGACGGGCGCGAGGGCTTCGAGTCCGGCGACGGCTTCGAGTCCGGCGACGGCTACGAAGGCTGGGACGGGGGCGCGAGCGAGGTCGAGCTCGCGTTCAGGACCTTGCTGGTCGTGCCGCGGGTGTCCGCCGCGAGCATGCTCGCGTGGCTCGCCGTCGCGGGCGCGGCCGACCTGGCGGTGATCCGCGAGGCCCTGAGCCTCGACCCTGGCGTGACCGCGAGCCTGGCCGCGACGTGGCTCGTCGGGATGCTGCAGGCGACCTCCCTGCTGGCCACGCGCATGCGCGCCATGCTGGTCCCCGAGCTGCTGTCCGCCCCGCGCCCGCGACCCGCGGCCCTGCCCCTGCGTCGCTCCCTGCGGCTGCGCCTGGGCGCGCCCGCGGGTCTGGGCCTGGTCGCCGCGACCGGGGCCATCCCCGCCTTCGCCCTGGCCCTGTCCCACGCCGACGCCATCCCCGGCCACGGCGTCGCGCCCTCGGCCGCCCTCGCCTGGAGCGTGGTCCTGATCGGCGCCGCGGCGGGCCTGGCCAGCCTCCACCTGCTCGTCCGCGACGTCGAGCGCGACCTCGAGCGCGCCTCCCAGCAGATCGGCGCCGTGACCCGCGGGGACGTGCCCGAGGCCCTCGCGGTCCAGAGCTTCGCGACCCTCGAGCTGCGCGAGATGATCATGGCCGTCGACCGCCTCGTCGGGCGGATCACCGACGCCAACGTCACCAAGTACATCCTCATCGAGCACGGCCAGGAGGCCGACCGCCTCAAGAGCCAGTTCCTGGCCAACATGAGCCACGACCTGCGCTCGCCCCTGAACTCGGTGATCGGCTTCAGCGAGCTGTTGATGACCGGCATCGAGGGCGAGCTCGAGGCGGACCAGCGCGACATGGTCCAGGACATCCACGTGTCCGGGCGCAACCTGCTGCGCCAGATCGACGACATCCTCGACACCGCCAAGCTCGAGTCGGGGCGCATGGAGCTGCACCGCGAGCCGACCCCGCCGGCGACCCTCGTGTCCCGGGCGATCCAAAACGCGCGCAAGCTGCTCGGCGACGGCGTCGAGTTCTCGACGCGCACCGCCGCCGGCTTGCCCCCCGCCTTCGCGGACCCCTACCGCACGGTCCAGGCCATCGAGAACGCCCTCGCCTTCGCCGGCGACGGCCTCGAGTCCGGCACCATCGAGCTGACCTGCAACGTCGAGCGCGAGGGCGAGGGCGAGGAGCAGCGCACCTTCGTCGTGCTCCGCGTCCGCACCCCGCGCGAGCTCGAGGGCGACAACGCCATCGAGCAGGCCCAGCGCGGCTTCGTCCGCGTCCACGGCCAGACCGGCCTCGGCCTCGCCCTGCCCATCGCCACCGCGATCATCGAGCTGCAGTCCGGCACGCTGACCATCCGCGACCGCAAGGGCAAGCAGCGCCTGCCCAAGGGCGTCGGCATGGAGCTCACCCTGCGCATCCCGGCGCTGACCGCCCGCCGCAAGAAGGGCTCGCTGCGGCTGCGCTGAGCACTGCTTTGCCCCCACGAGCGCCTCGAGACCGGGGGCGCTTCGTCGCTCGCTCCTCCGCTTTGGCTTGGTGGGCAATGGAGTTCGTGCCTTCGCGTGGGCATCGGGTCGCCCCCTGAAGGGGGCGATTGGTTCACGGCCTGTGAGTCGTGGACGTGGGGCAGGGAGGGCGTGGCGTCGTCCACGACGGCTAAAATAGGCAGAGGGTCGGGAAAAACTCGTTTTGGCCGACCCTCTGAACGGGCGTCTCGCGCTGGCTGGCGACCTCGCGGGCCGCGTCGAGTTGAGTCGTGGACGTGGGGCAGGGAGGGCGTGGCCTCGTCCACGACGGCTCAAGTGGACAGAGACTGTGAAAATTTCAAAGTCACGGAGCCCTCGGTCTCGCGGTCCGCGAACGCGTCCGGACGTTCAATAATTCCAGCCTGGTTGTGGGTCTGGAAGGTGGGCGTCCCGCGCCGCGTGGGCTCGCTTTTTCGCGCCGGGTGTAGACCGCGTGAACTTGTGAATCGCGCGTGAATTCGGCCGCAACCCAGCCCAGCTTCGCGCTTTGATCGCGCGATGGGCTTTCGATCAAAGCTTGCTCGTTTTGCCAGATTGGCGCCCACCCCTCGTTCTCGCATTCAGACACACTGCCGCAATATGAATATGACCAAATATGTGTATTTGGTCGGTGAACGGGGTCTCGCTTCAATGCGCAAATCGCCCACCTCACCCGGTCGACGCGCGCCGCTGCACCTCCCTGCCGTACCTGTGTCGTTCTGCCCCAGACGCTGTGATTCGCGCCCTGTCCCGTAGTACAGCTGGGACAGCGAATGATCCATTGGGCGTTTGGCGCATTCGAGAGTGCGCCCAATACCCCATTGGGGCAAAAGGGTACAAACATAAAATTCACCTTTGAATGTGGACGCTTGATTCGAAAGGCATGCAATCCTTCGGAGGTCATGTTCTCGAATCGTACGGCCTGGGATGTCTCCCCTACCCGGCTGACGCAGGCGCGTCGTCACCACAGCGGCTGCGGGCGCACGGCGTTGGATCTGTCGTGCGCCAGCCCCTCGGCGCTAGGCCTGCGCTACACGCCCGAGTTCTTCCAGGAGGTGTTCGAGCCCCAGATGGTCACCTTCGACGATCCGACCGTCGACGCCATGGGCCTCGAGGAAGCGCGCGAGGCCGTGGCGCGCCTCTACTACGCCCGCCGAGGGCTGGCGACGCGGGCCGAGAACGTGTGCCTGAACAGCACCGTCGCCGAGGCCTACACCAACCTGCTCACGCTGCTGTGCGACCCCGGTGACCTCATCTTGGTCCCCGAGCCCAGCCACCCCGCCCTCGCGCACCTCGCCGAGCTCGCCCGCGTCGAGCTGGTGCCCTACGCGCTGACCTACGAGGGGCACTGGGCCATCGACACGGACCACCTGAAGGACCTCGTCAACCGCCACAGCGGCCGCCTGCGCGCCATCTTGTGCATGGCGCCCAACAACCCCACGGGCTCCTACCTGACCCACCGCGAGCTCGAGCTCATCGAGGGCCTGTGCTGCGCCCACGATCTGAGCCTCATCGTCGACGAGCAGTTCGTCGACTACCCGCTCTACCCCGGCCCCTCGCGGGTCGCCTCGGTGGTCGGGGACAACCGCGAGTGCCTGACCTTCGTGCTCTCCGGCCTCGCCAGCGTCGCCGCCCTGCCCCAGCTCAAGCTGGCCTGGACCGTCGCCTGCGGCCCCGAGGAGCTCGTCCGCCCGGCCCTCGCCCGGCTCGCGGCGATCGTCGGCAGCCACGCCGACCTCAACTTTGGCTTCGGCGGCGGCGCGACCCCGACCCAGTACGCCCTGGCCCGGATCCTGCCGACCAGCGAGGCCATGCAAGAGCAGATCCGCAACCGCGTGCAGGCCAACCTCCAGACCCTCGACGCGGCGATCACCGACAGCCCCGTCGCCCGCCTCGGCGTCGAGGCCGGGTGGTCGGCGGTCCTCGCCCTGCCCCAGCTCGGCGAGCTCGACGACGAGGGCTGGGTGCTGCGCATGCTCGAGCGCTGCGACGTGTGGGCGGAGCCCGGCTCGGCCTACGGCCTCGACGGCTGCCACCTCGTGCTGTCCCTGCTGACCCCGCCGGTCGCCTTCGCCGAGGGCATCTCGCGCATCGTCGGCCTGGTCTCGCGCATCGCCGGCGGCGGGCGCTGGTAGGGCTGGGAGTCTCCCCACTCTCCTGCGCTCGAGCAGAGCCACACCCCCGAGACTCTTCCAGAGCTGTACACAGCTCGGTGGCGCTACGGGCCAGGTGAGAAGAAGATGGGCTGGTCGGGTGACCAGTCTGTCCCGAGGGGCGTTCTTGCTCGGGGGATCAGGCGGGGATAGGCTGGCTGCGATGCTCGACAAGGAGACCCGCGGGCGGCTCAAAGCGCTCTATCAGTCCACGGGTGATCGGCCGCTCTCGCCGGACGATCCAGCCTTCGTCAACCTCTACGCCAGCGACGCGCTCGCGCCCTCGGACCCCGTCGAGGACCTCGCCACACACATCCAATTCTCCGCTCTGGAGAGCGTCCAGCTGTTCAGCGGCCACCGCGGAACGGGCAAGAGCACGCAGCTACGCGTGCTCAAGCAGCGCCTCGAAGAGGACCCCACTTACAAGGTCGTGATCTGCGACATGGAGGACTACCTGCCCATGACCGACACGGTCGAGGTGGTCGACTTCCTCCTCGCCGCCGCCGGAGCGCTGTCCGACGCCCTCGATGTACCCGAGCTACTCGGCGACGACCCCCGCCACGAAGGCTACTGGGCTCGCTTCGTTCACTGGGTCCGCAACACGACCATCGAAGCATCCGAGCTGGGGATCGGTGCGAAGGCAGGGGGGGACGTCGGCGTCGCCGAGCTCGAAGCCGAGGCTGGGGTCGACATCAAGCTCAACCTCAAGACCGACATCAGCTTTCGAGAGCGGCTGCGCGAGCACACCCGGCTGCACGTTGGGGCCTTTCGCAAGGACGTTCACGACTTCATGGGGGCTTGCCTCCTCGCCCTGCGCGAGCGCCACGGCGAAGACACCCAGCTCGTCGTCATCTACGACAGCATCGAGCACCTGCGCGGCCTGACGACCAACTCCCGGGAGGTCGCTGACTCGGTCGAGCGCCTGTTCCGCGGGCACGTCGAGTCCATGCGCGTGCCCAACTTGCACATGATCTACACCGTCCCTCCGTGGCTTCGCTGGCAGCGCGCCGGGACCACGGAAGGCTTCGACAACTACGAGCAAGTCCTGTGCGTGAAGGTGCGCGAGCGCAACGAGGGGCTGGACCACGTCTACACCCCTCATCGCCCCGGCCTCGACATGCTCTACCAGGTCGTCAATGCGCGCGGTAGCCAAGGCTGGGTCGAGTGGTTCCTGGGGGACCGCGCCGCCTTTGACGAGCTCGCCCTCGCCTCTGGCGGCTACCTCCGAGACATGCTGCGTTTGCTGCGGAACCTGTTGATCGCCGCCAACCGTACGGGAGTCCCCGTTCCGGACGACCGTCGGGCAGCTGCGATCGAGGAGCTGCGCGCCGGCTACCAGGGCTTCACCAACGCCGAGGCGGTCTTGCTCCGAGACATCGAAGCGCGGGGCACCCTCGACCTCGCCGACGCCAGCTTGCACCACCGCGTCTCGACCTTCCTCGACACCCACGTGGTCCTCGCCTACCGCAACGGAACGGAGTGGTACGGCGTCCATCCGGTCATCCGAGAGGACGTCCGCCGCCGCGCCAAGGCCTGGGACGACGCCCAGCAGCCCAAGACTGACGACGACTCCTGATGGAGCGCAGCATCGATCCACTAACCCTCGACGACGCGTGGGAGCGCCTGCGCACCCACGTCGAGTGGTCCGAAGACTTTTGGATCGTGTTCGTGTTCACCAATGATTTCCGCGTCGTCGACGAGCTGAACGCCCGACTCCGGGCGATGCCATCTCTGCGACACCGCCGCTTGCGGTGTGCCACCCCCGACCAAGTCGACGCGCGCATCGTCCGACCGCTCCTCCAAGAAGACGGCGTCGACATCAGCTGGGTCGACTTCGTCCGCTTTGACGACAACGAGGGGAAGCCCGGCTGGGGTGACGCGTGGGCTCTGCTGCTGTCGCGCCTCAATGAGCGCCGCGAGCACCTGCGGCGACGGCTCCCTCGGGGGGGCATCGTGTTCGCCACGACCCTAGACAGGCTCGACTCGAGCCCGGGGCACGCGCCCGATCTGTGGACGATCCGCAGCCTCGTCCTGCCCATCGAGGGCCTCCTGCGCGCCCTCTCCGACGCGCCAGCACCGTCAACTGACGCACAGCAGCCCGCCTTACGAAGTCCGTCACTGCCAAACATCGCCCTCGCCCGACAAGCCCTGCGCAGCGCGCGGGCCAGCGGTGACGCGCGCAGGCTCGTCGCCGCCCTGACCAGGCTCGCCGATGTCGTCACCGAAGAAGACGCCCTCGAACCCCGCCGCGAGGCCATCGCTTTGCTCCGAGAGCTCGTCGAGACCTCACCGAGCGTGGAGAGCCGGCGGTCCCTGCTCCAGGCGCTCATCGATCTGGGCGTCGATCTGTCCGTGCTCGGCCGCCGCGAACAGGCTCTCGAAGCCTCCCGAGAGGGCGTGCGCCTCGGGAGAGCCCTGGTTCAGGAAAATCCGGACGCCTTCCTCCCCGACCTCGCAACGAGCCTCAACAACCTCGGAAAGATGCTGAGCGACCTCGGGAAACGGGAGGCTGCCCTCGACGCCACCCGCGAGGCCGTCACCATTCGTCGTCGGCTCGCCCGAGCCCAGCCCGATGCCTTTCTCTCCGACCTCGCCATCAGCCTCAACAACCTTGGTAGTGACTCGAGTCGCCTCGGTCAGTGGGAGGCTGCCCTCGACGCCACCTACGAAGCGGTAGACATTCGTCGTCAGCTCGCACTGAGCCGGCCTGACGCCTTCCTTCCCGACCTCGCCATGAGCCTCAACAACCTCGGCATAGCGCTGAGCGACCGAGGAAGACTCAAAGCTGCTCTCCATACGACCCGCGAGGCCGTTCACCACTACCGTCAACTCGCTCTGGCTCGACCCACCCCCTTCCTCCCAGACCTCGCCTCGAGCCTCAACAACCTCGGCACAATTTTGAGCGCTCTAGGAGAGCGAGAAGCTGCCCTTGACGCCACCCGCGAGGCCGTCGATATCCTACGCCAGCTCGTCCAGTCCCGACCCGACGCCTTCCTCCCTGATCTCGCCTCGAGCCTCAACAACCTTGGCATGGACTTGAGCGCCCTGGAAGAATGGGAGGCGGCCCTCGACGCCTCCCGCGAGGCTACTGACATCCTTCGTCAACTCGCTCAGGCCCAGCCCGACGCCTTCCTTCCCAACCTCGCCGCGAGCCTCAACAACCTCAGCCCCGTGTTGAGCCACCTGGGGGAGCGGGAGGCAGCCCTCGATACCTCCCGTGAGGCCGTCGACATCCGCCGTCAGCTCGCCCAGGCTCACCCTGACGTGTTTCTCGCCGGCCTCGCCATGAGCCTCAACAACCTTGGCAATCGGCTCAACGGCCAAGGAGAACCTGAGGCCGCCCTCGCCGCCTCTCGCGAGGCTGTCGACATCTATCGTCAGCTCGCCCAGTCTCAACCCGACGCCATCCTCCCCCACCTAGCGACGACCCTCACGAGCCTCGGCATCGACTTTACCGCTCTCGAAGAGTGGGAGAACGCCCTCGACGCCACTCGTGAGGCCATCGATATCCTTCGCCCGCTCGCCCAGGCCCACCCCGATGCCTTTCTCCCCCGCCTCGCTCGGGCTCTATGGGCTCGCGGAGACGCTCTGCTCGCTAGCGATCAACCCGGCCTCGCGGCAGAGTCCTTCGCCGAGAGCCTTCGAGCGACCTTGCCGTTGTTAGAGCGCCAGCCCCACGCGGTCAAAGACCGCTACCCGACGCTGCTTCGTCGATACGCCGCAGCCTGCGAGGCCGCTGGCATCGAGCCCGCCGAGGACCTCGCCGAACACATCCTCGCTACCGAGACCTCGACCGAAGCGGACGACTGATCCCTGTCGGAAACCCCAGCATCCAGCTCGCCAACCCAGAGCAGGCCGCTCGGTGGGAGGGAACCTGCGACGAGCATCGAGCCGCCTACAGCCCTGGAAGAGCCAAGGCTGACACCCGGCTCGAGCGCAGGAGTAGGGAGGGCTCCCGCCGAATAGGCCGCGGAGCACCGTCGGAGCCCCTTGCGCACCGTCGTCCCGAACGCACCGCCACCCCGAACGCACCGCCACCCCAAGCCATCGCCACCCCGTGTCCTGTGCAAGGCGGCCCAAACCGCGATGGACCGCCCAGATTCGAGGCATGCGCCCCCGCGATACCGGGCTCAGAGCAGCCATATCCAGGCAACCAGCGTCGGCTCACGCCCCCCCGCCCACATCGAGGGTGTAGCAAATCCCGCGACCCAGGCGCTACCGTGCCGAGCATGGCCCTCACGATCGTGCCCGAAGCGCTCAATGACTACATCCACGAGCACACCACGCCCCAGTCCGAGCTCTTCGACCGACTCCGCGACGAGACCCACGCCTCCCTCGAATGCCCCCAGATGCAGGTCGGCCGCATCGAGGGCGCCTTCCTCAAGCTGATGGTCCAGGTCAGCGGCGCCAGGCGGGTGCTCGAGGTCGGCACCTACAGCGGCTACTCCTCCCTGGCCATGGCCTCGGGCCTGCCCGAGGGCGGCGAGCTGATCACCTGCGACGTCGACCCCGAGGCCACCGCCGTCGCCCGCCGCTACTGGAGCGAGAGCCCGTGGGGCGACAAGATCGAGCTGCGCCTGGGCGACGCGACCCAGACCATCGCCGCCATGGCCGAGGCCGGCGAGCGCTTCGACCTGGCCTTCATCGACGCCGACAAGGGCAACTACATCCGCTACTGGGAGCTCATCGTCCCCATGCTCCCCGCCGGCGGCATCGTGCTCGCCGACAACACCCTGTGGAGCGGCCGGGTCGTCGACCCCCAAGAGCCCAGCGACCACGCGCTGGCCGACTTCAACCGCCACGTGCTCGCCGACGAGCGCGTCGAGAACGTGCTGCTCTCGATCCGCGACGGGGTCATGTTCGCCCGCAAGCGCTGAGTCTTGGGCCTACAAAGACCCACGGAGGCTGACATCGGGACCAGCCCCGCGGGCTGACGAGGTGACGAGCCGAGCGAGTTCGAGCAGACGAAACGTCCACGCGCCCACGGGCGAAGTCTCCGTGTGCGGGTCGCTGGGGCTCGCCTTCGACCCACGCGCGCCCTCCAGCGGCGCCAGCCAGGATCCGCGGGCCGATGGCACTGCGCTTGCTAAACTCCGACGACAACGTGGACGTGTCCATCGCCAAACCCACCCCCGCCTCCCCCACCCTCGATCCCGCCAGGCTCGACCGGGACCTGAGCGCCATTCGCTCCGTGGTCCGGGGGCAGATCCACGGCAAGGACGAGATCATCGATCTCGCGCTGATCTGCCTCGTCGCCCGGGGCCACCTGCTCATCGAGGACATCCCCGGCGTGGGCAAGAGCACCCTCGCCCGCGCCCTCGCGGCCGCCATCGGCGGGACCTTCTCGCGCATCCAGTTCACCAGCGACCTGCTGCCCGCCGACCTCCTCGGGGTCAACGTGTGGCGGGCCACCCAAGAGCAGTTCGAGTTCCGCCAGGGCCCGATCTTCGCCAACTTGGTCCTCGCCGACGAGGTCAACCGCGCGCCCCCGCGGACCCAGAGCGCCCTGCTCGAGGCCATGGCCGAGGGCCAGGTGTCCGTCGACGGCACCAGCCACCAGCTCCCGGCGCCCTTCGTCGTCATCGCGACCCAAAACCCCGAGGAGCACCACGGCACCTACCCCCTGCCCGAGTCCCAGCGCGACCGCTTCCTGCTCCGGCTGAGCATGGGCTACGCGAGCGCCGACATCGAGGCCGCCCTGCTGGTCAGCGGCGGCGTGGGGCCCTCGCCGCTCACCGAGGCCAAGTCCAACGCCGAGGGCCTCGGCGCGCCCACGGCCCTGCTCGATCTGCAGACCGCCGCGGCCGGGATTCACCTCCACCGCGACCTGGCCGGCTACGCCCAGCGCGTGGTCCAGACCACCCGGGACAGCCCCGAGATTCGTCTGGGCGTCAGCACCCGCGGGGCCCTGGCCTGGGTCGCCGCCGCCCGCAGCCGCGCGCTCATCGAGGGCCGCCCCGCCGTGCTCATCGACGACCTGCAAGAGCTCGCCGTGCCCGCCCTCGCCCACCGCATCGTCCCCGCCCAGGCCGGCAGCGGCGACCAGGTCGCCCTGGCCCAGGAGCTCGTCCGCGAGCTCATCGCCAGCGTCCCCGTCCCCGTCTGAGTTCTAGAACGTCGTGGCGACCCGAAAGCCCAGCGAGCTCGAGCCCGTCGAGCGCCAAAAGAAGCTCCCGCTGATCCGCCGGATGCTGACGGCCTACGGCCGCAGCCTCGAGATCACCAAGGCCGGGTGGCTGTTCATCGTGCTCACCCTCGCGGTCGGCTTCGCGGCGATCAACTCCGGCGCCAACTTGCTGCACGTGCTGTTCGGCTGCCAGATCGGCCTGATCATCGCCAGCGGCATGCTCTCGGAGAACATGGTCCAGCGCGCCCGGGTCCAGCGCCGCGTCGCCTCGCCCCTGCACGCGGGCAGCCGCGGCGCCCTGGTCGTCGAGCTGACCAACGGGCGCGACGCCGGCGACATGATCTCGATCAGCGTCGAGGACGACGACCGCATCGAGAGCGCCGACCGGACCGAGCCCGTGTTCGCCGTCGCCGTACCCGGAGGCAAGGCCGCGACCATGCACACCAGCGTGACCATGAGCCGCCGGGGCCTGCACGCCCTGCCCAAGGCCGTCGTCGCCACGCGCTTCCCCTTTGGCTTGTTCGTCAAGCGCCGCGAGGTCTCGACCCGCGAGCGCGTGCTCGTCTACCCGCGCATCCACGACGTCGAGCTCGCGCCGATGTTCGACGACCGCCGCGGCCAGGGCGAGGCCCGCGGCGCCCGGGCCCGCGCGGGCGAGTTCTTTGGCCTGGCCGAGTACCGCGAGGGCCAGGAGATCCAGCGCATCCACTGGCCGGCCACGGCGCGCCTGGGCAAGCCGGTCATCCAGGAGTTCGAGGCCCGCGGCGAGACCGAGCGGGTGCTCTACCTGGCCCCTGGGGTCGGCGGGGAGCCGGGCTTCGAGGAGGCCGTGTCCGACGTCGCCTCCCAGATCGTCGCCCTGCTCCGCGAGGGCCGGGTCGCCACGGGCCTGCGCTACGGCGACGAGCTCGTCGTCGAGCCCGACACGGGCCCGGCCCACGAGCGCCGCCTGCTCGAATTCCTGGCCCTCGTCGGCCTGCCCCACACCCACGCCCAGCCCGCGAAGGCTGCGAGTCCGCCCGCGCCCGCGCCCTCGGGGGAGGCCGCCGCGTGATCCGCCTGCTCGAGAACCTGTCCCGGGTGCTCGGCGGGCGCGGCCACGGCATGGTCCGGCTGCGCGACACCCTGACCCTGCTCCAGGCCGCCATCGCCGTGCTGTGCGTGACCTTGGCCCACAGCGCGAGCTACTGGGCCGTCGGCGTCGCCGTGCTGCTCTCGGCCTGGGCCATGGTCCGACCGCTGCCGGAGGCGTCCACCACCCTCAGCCAGCGCCTGTGGACCGTGGGCATCGTCGCCGCGCTGATCCTCAGCGGCGTGCGGGCCTTCTACAGCAACGAGCTGCTCATCGCTGGCGTCGACTTCTTCTTGCTGCTCGTCGTCCAGCGCCTGTTCAACCGGCAAAAGACCCGCGAGCACATGCAGCTGCTGATGATCGGCGCGATGCTGATGGTCATCGCCGCGGTCGTCGACGCCGAGCTGCGCTACCCCTTCCTGCTCGCCCTCTACCTGCCCGTGGCGACCCTCGGCCTGCTCGTGGTCCACCTGCTCAGCGAGGGCGAGCGCCTCGGCAAGCGCGTGGCCTTCGAGGTCGACCGCTACGCCTCCCGCCAGCTCGAGCGCCTCAACCGGGCGGCCCTACAGGTCGCGCTGATCGCCGCCGGCTTCGGCGTCGCGACCTTCCTGTTCTTCCCGCGCTTTGGCGCCGGGGTGTTCCTGCGCGGCAACGTGCTGAGCCAAGAGAGCGTGGGCTTCAGCGAGTCCGTGGCCCTGGGCGGCTTCGGGACCATCAAGAGCGACGCGACGGTGGTCATGCACCTGCAGACCCTCGACGAGGGCGGCGTCCAGGCGCACGGCAGCCGGCCCACCTGGCACCTGCGCGGGAGCGCCTTCGACCAGTACCAAGACGGCCGCTGGGGTCGGTCGACAGCCGCCCAAAAGCGCGATCTGAGGCCCACCCGCGGCTACTACGTCACCGGCGACGCGACCGGCGACGACGCCGAGGTCATCGCCTGGCCCTACCGCCACAGCGGCAGCACCGGCCAGACCCTCGACCCCCGGCCCATCCCCGGCTACGCCGCCCACGACGAGCTGCTCCGGGTCATGGTGACCATGGAGGACATCGGCACGGACCTGCTGTTCGCCGCCGGTCAGCCCCTGGCCTACTCGGTCACCCCGCGCAGCCAGCTCGACAGCCGCAACAAGCTCGGCGCCGACGTCGACGGCCAGGCCCGGGTCCTCGACCGCCGCTCGGGGCCCATCCAGTACGAGTTCGTCAGCCGCGTGGGCGAGCCGACCCGCGCCGAGCTGCAGGCCGTCGGCGCGCCCGAAGTGCCCGAGAACCTCGACGCCTACCTGCAGCTCGACCCGCGCCTGAGCGAGGGCCTGCGCGAGCTCGCCGAGGAGGTCACCGCCGGCGCCGACACCCGCGTCGAGAAGGTCGAGGCCGTCGAGCAGTACCTGCTGCGAAACTACGCCTACACCCTCGACCAGCCCCTGTCCGAGCGCGTCCGCGCCGGCGAGCTCGACCCCATCGAGGGTTTTTTGTTCGACACCAAGGCCGGGCACTGCGAGTACTTCGCCTCGGCCATGGCCCTGATGCTGCGCGAGGTCGGCGTGCCCACGCGCAACGTCAACGGCTTCTACGGCGCGCACTACAACCCCATCGGCGAGTTCTACGTGGTCCGCCAGGCCGACGCCCACTCCTGGGTCGAGGTCTACTTCGAGGATCTGGGCTGGGTGACCTTCGACCCGACCCCGCCGGCCGGGCGCACCGCGGGCGACGACGCGCCCCTGTTCCCGCGCCTGTCCGAGGTCGGCGACGCCCTGCGCGACGCCTACCTCGAGTACGTCATCGACTACGACCTCGAGACCCAGCTCGAGGTGCTCGAGAACTTCGGCGTCAAGCGAGAGGGCCGCAAGCTCGAGCTCGACTGGCAGCGCTTCGCCCCCTGGCTCGTCGGCGCCGGCTCGATCGTGTTCATCGTGCTCCTCGGTCGGCGCCTGCTCGGCCGCGGCCGCCACGTCGAGGCGCCCGAGGTGCTGATCTACCGCAAGCTGCTCACGACCATGCAAAAGCGCGAGCGCGGCCGCCACGAGCACGAGTCCGCCCGGGCCTGGGCCAAGCGCCTGCGCGACGAGGGCGCGCCCGCGGCCGAGGTCGAGGCCCTGAGCCGCTTCGCCACCGCCTACGAGCTGCTCCGCTTCGGGCCCCGGGACGCCGAGGGCCGCGTCGAGCCGGCCCGCGTCGTCGAGCTCGAGCGCCTCGCCAAGGCCGTGCGCGAGAGCCCGAGCGAGTGAGGCTGAGCAGCCAGAGCTTCGGCGTCCTCGCCCTGGTGATCGCCGTCCTCGGCATCGCCATGTTCCGCGACCTGAGCGCGCTCGAGCCCGACACGCCGCAGCCCGCGGCCTCCCCTCCCCCACCGCTCCCCGAGGAGCCCGCCCACGCGCCAGCCATCGAGATCCCGGAGGACCCGCTCCCGAGCCAGATCGACTGCCTCCTCGATCCTGCGGGCCGGGGCTGCGAGGCGCTCCGCTCCCCCACGAAGGCCGCGGCCGAGTCCCACGGCAAGCTCGACGCGCGCGCCGTCGCCAGGGCCGTCAACCCGCTCCGAGCCGAGGCGCGAGCCTGCAACGAGCACGGTGCGCTCCCCGAGGGCGCCAAGGTCACCGTCGAGATGAGCGTCGAAGGCTCGACGGGGGCGGTCCTCGAGATCGCGCCCGCCGAAGAGCACGCGAACACCGAGGTCGCCCGGTGCGTCAGCGAGGTGCTCCGCGAGGCCCGCTTCGAGACCTTCCCAAGCGAGCGTCACCGCTTCTCGCTGCGGCTCCCGCTGTGACCCAGCCAGTCCCCTAGGCCGGCTCGGCCTCGAGATTGCGCGCGTCCGATCGCTCGCGCAGGCGCAGCAGATAGGCGCGCAGCATGACCACGACCGAGACCAGGCTCGTGGGCACGAGCGCCGCCGCGATCACGAGCACGAAGGTGAGCACGAGGATCGCCAGGGCCCACAGCACCTCGGGCTGAACGGCGATGCTCCCCAGGTCGAAGATCAACAGGGGCAAGCCGATGACCAGGACCACCGGCCCCGCGTGGGCGGCCTTGCCGATCGCGCTCAGGGCCCAGTCGTGGTCCGCGGCCGCCAGCGCGGCCGCGTCGAGCACCGCCATGCCCTGGCGAGCCAGCAGCCCCGAGGCCAGGTAGAGCGCGGCCGCCAGCGCCAGCGGGATGAGCAGCAGCGGGACCAGGGTCCACGGCCCGGTCAGCTTCCAGCTCACCCGCAGGCCGCCCGCGACGACGCCGGGCCAAAAGCCCACGACCGCCCCGTAGCCGAAGGCCAGGGGCACCATCACGGCGTTCCCAGGGAGCTCGGGATCCTCGGCGGCCTCCGGCGGCGCGTCGCCAAACAGCCACACGCAGGCGTAGACCAGGCCGACGCCGAGCATGGTCAGCAGCCAGGGCCCCACGAAGGCGCCCGCCATGAGGCGCAGCTCCGCCTTGGTGTGCTCCCAAAAGGAGAGGGCCATGCCCCCTTGTAGCAAGGTCCTCGATGCTTCGACCAGTTCGCAGGCCGGGGATGCACTCACAGCTTCGAGCAGCTGGCGCTCTCGTCGTCGTAGTCGCAGTCGCGCTTGCAGGCCGCCGCGGTGTACTCGGCGTTGCCGGCCTGGCCCGCGATCTCGCACGCGCTCTCGCACCAGCCCACGTCCTCGATGCAGGCGTGCATCATCAACACCGAGGCGGTCTCGAAGTCCTGGGGCAGGCCGTACTTGCCCTCCGAGAGGTAGGTCGCCAGCTCGCCGCACTCGTCGACGGAGCCGCCCTCGCACGAGCGCATCAGGGTCTCGACGCCCTTGACCAGGTCCGTGGCCACGCCCTTGCCCTCGAACAGGCGCTCGGCCGCGAGCGAGCAGCCCACCCCAGAGCCGAGCTCGCAGGAGCGGTAGTGAAATTTGAAAGCCTCGGCGTCGCTGAAGCTGGGCAGATCCTCGGTCCCGAAGATGTCGCCGACGAGCTCGCAGGCGTAGGCCTCGCCGCCCTCGCAGCCGATGTTGAGCAGGCGGAAGGCCTCGTTGAGCTTCTGGTCGGCCTCGGGGTCCTCCTCGGGGTCGTACCAGCCCCACAGACGATCGCCGAGCAGGGTGCAGGCCGGGGCGATGCCGGCGTCGCAGGCCCGGGTCAGGGGCTCGGCCTCCTCGCCGATCTCCCAGCTCTGTCGCATGCGCAGGCGCCCGTAGTTGTAGCAGGACTCGACGTTGCCCTTGTCGCACTGGGCCTTGCACTCGGCCTCGTCGTTGGGGTCGCACAAGTAGGCGCGGCCCTCGGTAGGCCGGGTGCACAGGCCGTCGACGGACACGAAGCCCGGCATGCAGGGGTTGTCGGCGCCGGCGACCTTGACCTTGTCGTCGGACTCGCCCGCGTCCGCGCCCGCGCCCGCGTCCTTGATCGGGACCAGCTCGATGCGCACCGGCGCCCGGCACTCGGAGGGCGGCGTGCCCGAGCCCGGGTCGGAGCTCTGGCAGCTCTCGAAGTCGCCGTCGGCGTTGAGCGCCGAGCGGCTCGAGTCACTGGACGCGCCGCCGCCGTAGCCGAACAGCTCGGCGGCCACGGCCGCCTTGCCCTTGGAGCCCGTGGCCATGGAGAAGGCGCCGAGCGAGGCCGAGCGCACGAAGTGAGTCGCGCCCGCGCACTCGCCCTCGAGCGCGCTGGCCTTTAGGCTCGTGACCGTGGTCGAGCGGCGGCCGACGAGCACCGTGGCCAGGTCGATGGCCCGGCCGCTCTGGACGTCGACGCCGACCTTGGCCGAGCTGATCGGGATGTTGGCCTGGACCTCGTCCATGTTGGTCATCTGGATGACCTGCTCCTTGCGGCTCACGCCGGCGTAGCTGTAGCTGCCGTCGACGGAGCAGCCCGGGAGAATCTCGACGCTCGGGCAGTCGTACTTGACCACCACGACGCTGCCCTGCATGGCCGCCTCGAGGTCCACGCGGGCGTCGGGGTCCCAGTCGACGACCAGGGGCTTGATGCGGGTCGGCGCGTCCGAGCACACGAGCTCGGCACCCACGGCGGCGGCGCCCGTGTGCTCGTCGGGGCGCAGGGCGTCGCCCACGGTCTTTTGGCAGGCGGGCAGGCAGAGGCTCAGCAGGGCGAGGGGCGCGAGGATGGCGAGGGCGGGCGTACGGGGAGACATGGTGATCCGCCATTTGCCGAGCGCGCCCCGACCTGACGCGCGCGCAGGCCCCCAGGCCGTCTGAATCCACACCCGGAGGCTCCGTTCGATCCCGCAGCCTGGCGACCAAAGCACCCCTTCGGCTCGCGCGTCGGACCCAACCGTCAGGACGGACCGCGCGCTTGCGCGGCGTGGCCTGGCCGACCATGCTCGCTGGCGTGGCGCGACGCCTGAGCAACTCGATCGGCATCGACGACGCCCCCTTCGACCGCGCCCACCGGGGCGACGTGGCCATCGTCGGGGTGGCCTTCACCCGCGCGCGCCTCGACGGGGTGGTCACCGGCAAGCTGCGCAAGGACGGCGCCAACGCGACCTCGGCCATCGCGAGCCTCGTCGAGGGCTCGCCCTTCGCCGCCCACGCCCAGGTCATCTTGCTCGGCGGCATCACCTTCGGGGGCTTCAACGTCGCCGACATCCACGCCCTCCACGAGCGCCTCGACACCCCCGTGCTCGTCCTCGCCCGCAAGCGCCCGCGCTTCGCCGTGATCCGCGAGACCCTCCACGACAAGGTCCCCGGCGGCGCCCGCAAGTGGAGGCTGATCGAGAAGGCCGGGCCCATGGAGCCCTGCGCCGGCGTCTGGGTCCAGCGCGCGGGCCTGAGCCTCGACCAGGCCGCGCAGGCGATCACCGACCTGACCGTGCACGGCAAGCTGCCCGAGCCGGTCCGCGTGGCCCACCTGGTCGCGGGGGGCTACGGCGACGGCATCAGCCGCGGGCGAGCTTGAAGCGCGCGCCTGGCGAGGCGCGGAGGGTGGCTCACGTGCTCTCCACCACGCAGCTGCGCTCTCCCGCATCGACGTGAACGGTCACCCGAGCTCCCGGCGAGAGCTCGAGGGCCTGGACGTGCTCGTCGCCCTCGGGCCAGCGGATCAGCAGGTCGTAGCGACCCCATGCGAGCGAGCCTGGGCCGCGCAAGACCCCGTCGGAGGCGCGCAGCAGCGCCCCGCTCGTGCCCTCGACACGCACGGAGGCGTTGTCGAGGGCCGAGGTCAATCCGGGCTCGGGCAGCCTCCCGTCGTCGCCGCCGCGCCAACTTTCCTGAGCCTGCTGAGGGGGCTGGGGCTTTTTTTCGATGGGGGGACGCTTGGGCTGCGGAGGCTGCGGGGGTGGAGGGGGTTGAGGCGGCAGCTGGGGGACAGGGCCCACGTGGCCCGAACCCTCGGGCTCCGGTTCGGGCGCGGGCTCCGGTTCGGGCGCGGGCTCCGGTTCGGGCTCCGGCTCAGGCTCAGGCTCAGGCTTGGGCTCAGGGTCAGGCTCGGGTTCGGGGTCCAGGTCCGGCAACGGCTCCGGCGCGGCTTGGGGGCTCGTCTGGCCAGGCTCCGGGTTTTCGCCTGGAGGATGTTGCGGAGCGGGCTGGGGCGGTTGAGGCGGGGCCGGACCGGCAGAGCAGGCGCTCGCCAAGGTCAACGCAGCCACACCGATCACCGCCGAGACGAGCGGCGGACAATCCGGAAGCACGGTGGGTTTTTGAGCCATGGCGCCTCCATTCTACCTCGTAGCGAAGAAGGCCCAGCGCCGCGCATGCTCGCGCTGTCGTTGACCGAGGGCGTGTCCATCCGCGCCCAGCACCCGCACCCACGCCCGCTCTCCCGACAGGACCCCCCCCTCACCGTCGTCACCGCCAAGCGTCGCGCTCGCGCCGGGCAAACTCCGCGAACGAGGTCGGCGCGCGGCCGAGGGCCTCGCGGACCCCGTCGGCCACGCGATCGGCGAGGCCCAAGCGCGCGTGGGTGTACTCGGCGACCATGAAGCGCGCGAGGCCGGCGGCGGTGCCCCGCCGCAGCTGGCTGCGATAGAAGCTCCAGGCGCCGGGTCGAGGGTAGCGGATGGGGCGCCCGAGGGCCTCGGACAGCTCCGCGGCCACGTCGTCGAGGCTCAGCGCCGCCGCGCCCGTGAGGTCCCAGCTGATCTGCTCGCGCGCGTCGAGCAGGCCGACGCAGGCGGCCTCGGCCACGTCGACCACGTCGACCATCGCCAGCCGACCCGCGCCCATGGGCAGGTACAGCTCGTCGCGCTCGCGGATGTCCTCGGCGTGGATCGTGCTGAGGTTTTGCATGAAGTAAGCGGCGTGGAGGAGCACGCGCTCGAGGCCGAGTTCGCCGAGCCTCGCCGCGATCTTGCTGTGCGGCAAGAAGCCGACCTTGTCGGCGCCAAGCACCGACAGGAAGGCCACCCGCGCGAGCCCCTGGCGCTGGGCCGCCTCGAGGAAGGGAAACACGTGCTGCGCGGGCGAGGTGCCCGGCGGCCACATCAAGAACATCCGTCGAGCCCCCCCGAGCGCGGGCGCCCAGGTCTGGGGATCGGTCATGTCGAACGCGACGGCGGTGACGCCTGGTGCGGTCGAGTCGCGCTCGGCCCGGCGAGACCCCGCGCGCACCGGGACCCCGCGGGCCCGGAGCGCCTCGACGAGCGCCGCGCCGACGCGGCCAGTCGCACCAACGACGAAGATCGCATCGCTCGAGCTCAGCACGCGCGTTCCAGTCGAGTTGGGCGTTCGGGTGTCACGCACAAGCCATACCAACTCGGCGAGCCGGCCGGCCAGAGACGGCCGACACGCCAGGGCTCTGAGTCGCGGACGTGGGGCAACGAGCCTCGTCGTCAGGAACGAGCGAGGCGGCGTGGCTCATTCAGGCCGACCCGCTGAGCGCCCGCAGCGCTGTCGAGAAAGACAGGGCGCAGCCCTGCTTCCAGGAGCCTGTAGGATTGGCCACCAGCCACGATCTCGACGACCTCCCTACACGCCCGTGAAGTTTGGGGTCACCTTGTCCCCATGGTCGTTCCCGAAGCCCGCGACGTGATCGTCGGACGCGATTGGCTCGTCGCCCGCTTTCCCCTCGTCCGCTGCACGTACATCGGCCCTTACCTCGACGACTCGGACTTCTTCGCCCTCGCGGACGAGATTGCCCGCGAGATCGACGCGCGCGCTCCCGACGAGCGCATCGGGGTCTTGCAGTACACGCCCGAGAGCGGCGTCATGGACTCGCCTCGGCGGCGGCACATCGCCAAATTGCTCAACGAACGCGAGGAAAAGCTGCGCCAAACGACGGCGGCCTATGCCCTCGCGACGCACTCGACCTTCGTCCGTGGCGTCGTCACGACCTTGTCGTGGATGGCGCCCCCCGGGTATCCACACGCGGCCGTCGCCTCGCCCGAGCAGGGCCTCGCGTTCATCGCCACGCACCTCCCCGAGTGCGCGCCCGATCAGATTGCGCGGTCCTTCGCCGCGTTGATCGACGCGCGCTTGCGTCGAGCGAGCTGAACCTACTCCTCGGACAACCCGCCACGCGTCTGGGGCTCGGCATGAATCGTCAGGTGCTGCCGAGGGACAGGGAGCTGGATCCCCGCCGCGTCCAAGGCCTCCTTGACGCCGATGAACATCGAGTTGCGCAGGTCGACGAAGTTGACCCTGGCTGACCAGACAGAGAATTGGACGTTCATCACCGACTCGCCCATGCCCGTGATCAGGAACAGGGGCTCTGGCGACGTCATGCAGATCGGGTTGTCCTCGGCGACGCGCAGCAAGATCGCCCGGAGCGCATCGAGGCTGGTCTCGAAGTCGATGCGCAGCTGCATGTCCAAGCGTCGAATTGGAAAGTGGGTCAGGTTGGTGAGCTCTGACTTGAGCAGGGTCTCGTTGGGGATACGGACCAGCAGGTTGTCGAAGGTCCGCAGCTGCGCCGACATGAGCCCGACGTTGATCACCTCACCCGTCGTGGCCCCGACGATGATCGTGTCGCCGACGACGAAGGGCTTCTCGCCCATCAGGAAGAAGCCGCTGATCAGGTTGGAGGCCGAAGTCTGGGAGGCGAAGCCGAGGGCGACGGTCACGATGCCCGCCGCGCCGAGCAGCACGCTCGTGTCCAGCCCGGCGTGGCGCATGGCGGAGATCAGCGCGACGATGAAGATGCCGTACTGGACGACGCGGCGGCTGATCATCTCCTGCTGTGCGCTCGCGCGGCCGCTCAGCGCGCGCGTGACGAGCCCCGCGCAGACGCGAGCGAGGACCCACCCGCCGAGCGCGATCAGCAGGGCGACGAGGATCTCGAGGCGGCCCTCCACCCCCAGCCACTCTCCGACGGCCTCGGGCACGCTTGGGTTTGCTCCGAACAGGAAACGAGATGCGATCAATGTCATGACTCTAGCCCTCAGCCCACCAACGCCACGAGCGCGCGACGAAAGACCCCCGAGCTACCTCGCCGGGCCTCGCGGACTCGCTCGACCGAGCCCGCCTCTTCCGGCGGCGCGGTCTCGACTTCGCAGTCGACGACCTCGGTCCCCACGTTCGCGCGCAGGCCTTCGGTCCAGTGCCGTCCGTCCGCGGCGAGGAACAGGCCGAGCCGGCCGATCGGGACGAGGAGTCGGGTGAAGTGCAGCGTTTGGGCCGAGGAGTTGATCAGCCGGACCCGAGTGAGCGCGCGCGCAGGACCCCAGTCGATCGCTTCCAAGTCCATGCGCGCGCGGGTCTGGGCCGCGTAGCAGAGCTCTCCCTCTCGCGTCGACGGGCCAAACCATGTGTCGGACGGCCGCACGCAAGGCAGCTCGAGGAGCGGGCGAGGTGGATCCCCGGCGGTCAACTCGAGCCACAGGGGGCTGCCAAAATAAAACACGGCCTCGTCGCCCGCGAACAGGGCGAAGGGTTGCTCCGGGCGTATCACGATGGGGCGATCCGCGAGCGCAGGTCGAGCGCAGAGGCTGGCGTTGGTTGATCCCGCCGCGAACCGCACCTGCTCAGCGTCACCTGGTGCGGGCTCGCCCCCCAGCTCGAAGCCGCCATGATTGCCAGGAGCGTCGCGGCCGCGTGCATGAGCGAGGTGCCACTCCTTCGGCTTGCGCTCGACCCAGAGCGTGAGCGGTCCACACTCGATGCGCCCGCGGCCTTGCGGAGGAAGCTCAAAGTGCCCCCAGGGGCTCGACCGTGAGGCGGAGGCAGGGTGGAAGGCCGTCATCTCAGTGGCTTCTAGCAGACATTCCTCGCTCTGGCGGCTCGGGTTGGTCGTCGCGGCTGGATTTCGAGATCCGGCGGAGTACGCGCGAGAGTTTTTTTGAGCCCCGCTGTCGGGAGCGCCGGATCTTTCGGCATTACCCTATATCGGTCGTCGACCGATGTCCCGCGAGCCCCGTCCATGCACCGACCCGATCGAAGCGATCGAAGCTGCGATTCGTTCGCTCAGCGACGCCGACTGGCATCGCTTGCGGCAGGCGAGCCGAATTCTGGCGGCGAAGGTCCCCGGGTTGGAAGCCGAGAGCCTGCTGTTCGGAGCCCTCGAGCGCACGCTGGACGGGCGCCGGACCTGGAGCCCTGGCAAGGTCGACTTCGTCGGCTATGTCATTGGCATCATGCGCAGCTTGGCGAGCCACGAGCTCACGCGCCGAGGCATCAACACGGTGTGCTTGACCTCCAGCGTACAGCTCCTCGGGCGCGGCGACCCCGAGGGCGCTGTCTCAGCCAAGCAACAGATCCAGTCACTCCGCGACCATTTCTGCAGCCGGCAGGACGCGCTCGCCCTCGCGGTGCTCGACGGCATGGAGCTCGGCTGCGATGGCCCCACCTTGCGGGCGCAGCTTGGCCTGGGTCCGCGGGATCTCGAGACCGTCGTGCGCCGCATCCGGCGGGCTGCGATCAAAGTCTTGCCGTCTCGATGAAGACGCATGCACTCGAGCGAGGGCTGATCGCGTGAGCGAGCGTGATGGCCTCCTCGACGCGCTGGTTTCGAACCTCCAGGACGCCAGCGACTCGGACATCCTCGCCCAGGCCAGGGAGCTCGGGGAGGGCGACTCGGACGCGGCGAACGCGCTCCGGGAGCGCTTCCTCGAGCGCGTGCGGCTGGCCCGAGAGGCGCCGGGGAGGTCGAGCCCGCAGGACCGAACCCTCGACGCGAGCGGGGAGAGCGAGCTGGATGAGGAGGAGCAGGCCGCCGCTCGGATCGGCCGCTACCCGCTGCTGCGTCGCATCGGCGCCGGGGGCATGGGGGTCGTCTACGCGGCCTACGACGAGCTGCTCGACCGTCGAGTCGCGGTCAAGGTCCTCCATGTCCACGTTTGGGATAGCGACGGCCGTCGGCGCGAGCGGCTCCTGCGAGAGGCGCAGGCCATGGCGCGGGTCTCTCACCCCAACGTCGTCGCCGTGCACGAGGTCGGGACCGCGGGGGACCAGCTCTTCGTCGCCATGGAGTTCGTCGAGGGTCAAACCCTTCAAGAGTGGCTGCGATCCGACGCTCGCTCGTGGCGGGAGATCGCCGCGATGTTTGGCCAGGTCGCCGACGGCCTGGCCGCGATCCACGAGGCGGGCCTGGTCCATCGCGACGTCAAGCCGGCGAACGTGCTGGTCGGCAAGGATGGTCGCGCCCGGGTCCTGGACCTCGGCCTCGCGGGCGTCGACGCCACCGAGGATGGGCGCAAAGCCCAGCCCTTCTCGTCCTCCTCGGCCAACACGATCGACGGCTCCTTGACGCGCACGGGAGAGTGCCTGGGTACGCCGGCTTACATGTCCCGCGAGCAGATCCTCGGGCTCCCGCTGACCCCCGCCTCCGACATCTTTTCGCTGTGCGTCGCGCTCTACGAGGCCCTGTACGAGACGCACCCGTTCATCGAAGACCGGGGCAACCTCGTGAACCTCCAGTCGCGGATCCTCGACGGCGCCATCCACCCAGCGCCCGCGTCCTCTTCGGTCCCGACCTGGCTGCACGGCCTCGTCCTCCGCGGGCTGGCGTCGGACCCCGCCCAGCGGCCCCAGTCGATGACGAAGCTCGCCGAGGAGCTGCGCAAGGACCCCAGCCGGACCCGCCGGCGGTGGCTGGGCTCCCTGGGCCTCGCCCTCGTCGCGGGCCTGGGCGGGGTGGCGCTGACCCTCGTCCAGGTCGACGGCGGCGCCCCGACCTGCGACACGGCGCGAGAGCGCATCGAGGCGATCTGGAACCCGGGCGAGGCCCAGCGGCTGCGCGCGGCCATGGCCGAGAGCGGCCACTCCTACGCGGGCCCCCTGGCGTCGCGCACGGTCGACTCCCTCGACGACTACGCCCAGCGATGGGTCGCCGCGCGCGATCGAGCCTGCGAAGACCACGCGCAGGGGGTCCACTCGGCGGCGCTCCTCGACGCGCGCGTGGCCTGCCTGGACCGGCGCCGTCAGGCGCTCGCGGAGACCGTCGCGCTGCTGGGCTCGGGGGACGACGCTGTGGTCGCGCGGGCGGGCCTCGTGACCGCGCACCTGCCCCGAATCGAGACCTGCGACGACCTCGGGGTGCTCGAGGGAGAGCCCCGCCCGACAGAGCCTGCGCTCGCAAAAGCCGTCGCTGAGCTCGAGGCCCGCCTGGTTCGAGCGCAGGCGCGGGCCGTCGCCGGGCAGGGTCAGGAGTCCCTGGCGCTCGTCCGCGAGGCCGTCCGTGACGCCGAGTCGCTCTCGCACCCGCCGACCCTCGCTCGGGCGCTGCTCGTGGAGGCCGAGATTGCGCTGGAGATGCCCGGCTCGGACAGCGACGTCGACGAGCTGCTGGGGCGCGGGCTGAAGCTCGCCATCGAGGCGAAGCGTGACCGCGCGGCGGCCGAGGCGATGATTCGCCGCCTGCACGTCCGAGCCCTCGACGGTCACACGGACGCCGCGCTCGATGACATCGCGATCGCAGAGGCCATGCTCAACCGTGCCGGCGGGGATCTCGAGCTTCGGGCCCTGTTGTTCAACAACGCGGGAACGATCCGCCTCGCGGCCGGGCAGCGCCGGGCGGCCGAGGACGACTTCGAGCGCGCGCTGGAGCTCAAGCGACAAGCGCTCGGCGACGAGCACCTCGAGATCGCGGTCGGGCTGGCGAACCTGAGCATGCTCTCCGACGTGCCCGCCGAGCGCCGAGCGCTGCAAGAGCAGATGCTCGACATCTACGAGGACCGGCTGGGCCCCGAGCATCCACGAACCCTGGACGCGCGCCTGCTGACGGCCCTATTCACCGAGGAGCCCGCCCGCGCGAGCGCCGAGCTCGCCGCGCTGTGTCCCTTGGTCGCGGCCGCCGACGAGACGCGCCTGACCGTGGACTGCGAGCGCGCCCTCGGACAGCTGGCCTACTTTCGCGGGGATCTCGAGCAAGCCGAGCGCTCCTTTGCCAAGCTCCAGAGCGCCGCTCCGCCGGCCTCCTCCGTGCTGCCCCTCGCCGACGCGTACGCGGCGCTGAGCGATGTCGACGGTGATCACGTCCCGAAGCAAGCGTACGCGGAGCTGTCGGCGACCGTAGCGAGGATCGACGGCGAGTCTGGGCGCGAGCCTTGGTGGACCCGACTCGAGCAAGCCGAGCGCCGCGCCGTGCTCGCTGCCCTGCTCAGGACCTGGCCCGAGCTCGAGGCCGACCGAGCGCTCGAGCGACGACTCGTCGAGCTCGAGCGAGCCCTCGCGGAGCTCGAGTCCCTGCGCAGCGACGCTCAGCCCATTGAGTACGAGCGACTGCTCGCCTATACCCGCGTCGAGCTGGCGCTCGCGCTGCTCGAGGCGGGGACCAACGCGCCCCGAGCTCAGGCGATGGTCGACTTGGCGAGGGCCTTCTTCCAACGCTGGCCCCAGGCCTACGAGGCACGGCTAGCCCAACTCCAACAGACTCAGGCGCGCATGGATGACGCGCGACGACGCTTGAAAGGAAACGAGCAATGAACACCCCCAACCTTCCCCCTACTGCCCTGAGCGCGGCCTTGTCCGCGACCTTCGCCCTCCTCGGGCTCGCCAGCCTCAGCGGCTGCGCGACCGAAGACGAGCACGGCGACGCCGATCTTCGCATGGGCTACGACCTCGACTGTCCGCGCTGGCGCTGCGGCTACAACTCCGCCGAGGTCAACGGCAAGTCCGTCCGCGAGCTTCGCCTGGACGGGCAAGCAAACGCCGACGGGGTGGCGATCGCGGGCTTCCTGCCCCCGCTGGGCGGGCTGCTCGGCTGGGAGCTCGGGGTCGAAGGCGACAGCCTCGTCGCCCGCGGCGGGCTGCTCGGGACCTCGACGCTGCGGGGCGCGCAGCTGGTCGGCTCGACGATCTTGTTCGACCTCGGCGAAGGCCTGAGCTTGCCCGTGCTCATCGCGGGCTACGAGGAGGTCGAGGCGTGGGGCGCCGGAGACCCGATCGCGGCCTACTCGCTGGTCTACCTCGACCTCGACGGCCTCGGACTCCAGCGCAGCGTATGCCAGGGCACCCTCACCGATCCGCTCCTGGCCTCCGTGGTGGTCCTCGCCGGCGAGCGCTACGACGAGGACACCAAGACCGTCGTCCCGGACCAAGACGGCTGGATCACCCTCGGGTGCGCGGGCTCGGCGAGCGCCAAGCTCGCTCTGCTCGGCTACGGCCCCCACGGGGACGTCGACGGGGAAGGGACCTCTGCCACCGTCGCCCAGCGCCAGGCGACGCTCAAGATGATCACCGCGGACTACTGCGGCACGGGCGAGGCGCACACCGTCGACGGCGTCCCCCTCGAGTGGGAGAACCGGGCGGGAACGGTCGTCCCGGCGACGCTCCCACCTGCCGGCTCCCTGGAGGCGATCTGGACCGAGGCCGGAGCGCTGTGCCTCGACGAGCCCCGCCTCGGCGACGACGTCGTGCTCGGCTGTGAGCTGCCCAGCTGCGGAGACCTGACGCTGGACGACGGGGAGTGGGCGACCTACGCCGTGCTCGACTGACGCGCCTCGGCCGCTCAAGGCGAGTCCATCGTCGTGACTCGAAAGCCCCCCGACCGAGTAAAGTCGACGCGATACGCGAGGCCAGCCTCGACGAGTAGTTCCCCAGCCTGCTCCCAGCTCCCCTCCCCATCGCGCAGCGCGACGCGGTAGCGGCCTGGGGCCAGGCGGAGCTGCGCTCGGGGGTCGAGGGTGAGCCGCCGTTCACCGATCGCCACGCGCAGCCAGTGGAATTCGCCGCTCGTGAAGGTCACGGTCGAGGGGAGCGCCGAGGCCTCGGGCTGAGGGCTTCGGATCCCCTTTGCCTTGCGACGAGCGCGGACTTTGGAGGGGGTCGGGGCTTTGTGCGCGCTGACCTGCGTGTCGCTCGTCTCCCGTGCGGTGGAGGGCGGTCGCGGGGTCGAGCCTTCGGTGCTCGACTGCGTGAGGGCCGGCGGCGCAAGCTCGTTCGTGTTGGCCTCCTCGACGGCGAGGGGTTCACCGCAGCGCTCCCCCTTCGTGTGTGTGGAGAACATCGTCGAGGCGGGGGAGGGGTCCGGGCTCGGGGGCACCTCGCCGAACCAGAGCACGACACCGAGGACGCCCGAGGCCAGGCCCAAGAGGCCGAGCGCGACGGGTTCGAGCGCGCGGCTCGGCGACACGTCCCGAGGCAGCGGGGCCTCCACCGCCTCGGCGCTCTCGCCCTGCGGCGGCTGCCCCGACTGCGCATCGATCGCGCGGGCCGCTTCGGGGACGGGGAAGCCGCATCGCTCCGTTTGGGCGCCGCGGGTTGCGAGGTCGGCGTGGCTCATGGCGAGGACCCCCCGACGCGCGCCGCTCGAGTAGGTCGTCGTGCGGCCTTCGATGCTCAGCCCCGAGCGGGGCCCCTCGAGGCCGGCCAGGGCGAGCACGCGGCGGCCCAGCTCGCTGCGTTGGGTCGAGTAGCCCGACCACCGCCGAAGCATCGCGAGCGCCTGCTCTGCGGACTGCAGTCGGTCCTCGACCTCGGGAGCGAGGAGCGCGTCGACGAGCCCACACAGCGCCGCGGGCAGCCCCTCGCGCTCGAGGGTCGGCGTGAGCCCGGCGCTGACGTAGTAGTACAGCTCGTTCGTCGGGATGTCCGCGCGAAAGGCTTCGCCCGAGAGCATCTCATGGAGCACGGCTCCGACCGCGAACAGGTCCGAGGCCGGTGACCGCGCGCCTCCGGTGAGCTGCTCCGGAGGCATATAGCGGAGCTTGCCGCGGACGTGGTTTCCCGTGGTCTCTTCGCTGCACAGGCGCGCGATCCCAAAGTCGGTCAGCTTCACCTCCCCGCTGACGGAGGTCAGGATGTTCTGCGGTGAGATGTCCCGGTGAAGTACGGCCTCGCGCTGCCCGTCTTCGCATAGGCCATGCGCGTAGCTCAGCGCGTGCAAGACTTCGCCGATGACATAGGCCGCCAAGTTCGGATCAATGGCCTCCCCCGCTCGGCGGCTGACCCGGAGAACTGTGGCGAGATCGAGCCCGTCGACCCACTCCATGGCGAGGTAAGCGCGCTGCCCCTCCATCCCCACGTCGAACATCTGCACGATGTTCGAGTGGGTGAGCATCATGGACAGTCGAGCCTCGCTCTCGAACAAGCGCCGGGCCTCCACGCTGTGTGCGAGCTTCGAGCTCATGACCTTGATGGCGACGACCTTGGACGCCCCGTCAAAGGGGGTCTGGCGTCGGGCCATCCAGACCTCGCCCATGCCGCCGTTGCCGAGGCGATCCAGGAGCAGGTAGGGCCCCAAGCGCTCGAAGGGCTCGAGCTCCGGCAGCGCGGGAGGGGGCGGTGGGGGGCGTCGCTCGACCATGACTACGACCCCGCGAGGGAGCACTCCCCAAGGCAGACAGACGTTGCGCAGCCGAGCAAGGGCTCGAGCTCGACCGGCGACAGCTCGACCTGCCCCAGGCCACACGCGAGGACGCAGCCGAGCAACTCGCTGCCCGTTGCGAGGCAAGCGAACGTGCACCCGCAGGTGGGGTGGTCGGCGCAGGCCTGGGCCAGGTCACAGCAAGACTGCTCCAGGCAGGCGTCGCAAGCTGGCTGCCCGGTCAGCTCACCGAGCTCGCAGGTCCCTCCGGGGAGCCCCGAGGAGGCGTCACTCTCCGTCTCGTCTTCGCCTTCGCCTTCGCCTTCGCCTTCGCCTTCGTATTCGTCTTCATCTTCGGAGCCGCTCTGGGTTTCGTCCATCTCGCCGATGAGCCCTCCCTCATGTTCGGGGTTCGGCGTGGTGCACCCGAGGGTGAGGCCGATGACGAGGCCAAGCAGTGAAGGCGAGCTCCGGTGTCCGTGGCTTTCAGTCATGACCGTCTTCTCCGTTCACGTGGGCCCGACGTCGCTCGTCGATGGCCAAGAGAATCGCGCTCGTCAGTAGGGTCGTCGCGCCAGCGGCCGCGAGCGCGACTCCGCCTGCTTGGGTTTGGTGGAGGTTCGCGCACGCGTTCGGGCCGCTCGGGCTGCCGCCGCCCACGCAGCGCCCATCCAAAACGAGGAGGCTCGCGCTGGCGCCCCCCAGGCCGGCTCCCGTCACGACGCCCGCGATCTCGAGCCAGCGCGGGAGGATGGCCTTGGTGCGATCTTCGCCCCGGGTCGGACCCGCGGGCATGGACGCCGGGGGGAGCTCGAGCGTGCCAGCGGCGAGGCTGGGAGGGGGCGGTTCGACGGAGGCCCCGGTCGAGCGCTCGAGCAGCTCTCCGCTGCTGTCGACCTCGAGCCACTCTCGACGGGGCCGCGTCCCCTCTTCGATCCACAGCACGTGCTCGCCGACACTCAGCGGAACCCCGTCGCCGGCGACCCGCTCGAGTTTGACGGCCCGGCCATCGACGAAGACGGCGCAGGGTCCAGAGCAGTGGACTCGCAGGCGCGTCCACGCGCCCAGGTCTTCGGCTCGTCGCTCGCGCAACAGCTGGCTGAGCCGCGGCCCGATGGTCTCCTCATCGAACTCGCCCCGTGACCCCGAGAGCTCCGCGATGGTTAGCAAGCGATCCATGATGGTCGCGGCGCGGAGCTCCTCTCCTCGAAGTAGAGCGACCCGAGCCAACGCGAGCTCGCCGAGGAGCTGCAGCCGTTGCCCCTCCTGGTCTGAGGACAGCCTGGGGGAGTGGTCGAGGAGGGCGCGCAGGGCGACCTCGAGTTGAATCGCCCCGCGCTCGGGCTCCGTATTGGTTGCGAACGTGGCCGCCTGTACGGCCGCCAACGAGCGCTCGTAGGAGACGAGAGGGCGCGGCGCTTGGGGGACCTCGGGCACCGCGGCGAGCGTCCTCAGACGCCGCGCGTCCTCAGCCTCGCTCGAGGCCAGCGACAGCGTCAAGCCGAGGAGCACGGACCCGAGCCCGCTCATCGCCGCCCCACGTGCGCGCCCTCGATACCATCGTCGGACCCTTGGCCTAGCGCCTCCCCGAGCAAGATACCGAAGGTCGCGACCGCGGCCGCGAACGCGACGACGACCGCCACCCGCTCGAGCAGCAACCGCCGACGAAGCGCTCGCGTGCGCCGCTGTCGGGCCGCCTCCCGCAGCTCCTCGAGCTCGGCCGCGTCTTCGCGGCGCTTGTCGAGCTCGCGCCGAGCCGCTTCACGCAGCTCGCGTTCTCGGCTCGCGTCGCGGAGCATTCCGGTCGACTCGGTCAGCGTCAGCCCGCGGGCGAGTACGATATCTCGTGTGTCGAATGTATCCAGCATGGTCTTGTTCCCGTCCGTGAGTGTGAGCGCTGGGCGCTTGCTCCCCGTCATC
The DNA here is from genome assembly GCF_000170895.1 of Plesiocystis pacifica SIR-1. Lineage (GTDB taxonomy): Bacteria > Myxococcota_A > Polyangia > Nannocystales > Nannocystaceae > Plesiocystis > Plesiocystis pacifica. The sequence continues at coordinate 141,195 of NZ_ABCS01000015.1, forward strand.
ACCCCTGCTCCTCGCCGTGGGTCAGCCACACCGCGAGACCATCGAGCTCTCCCCCCGCCTCGAGCTCGGCGCAGGTCGGAAGTTCGCAGCCGACCTCGGTCCGCTCCACGAGCCTCGGCGTATCGAGGCACAGGGCCCCGTCGGCGTCCCAGAGGGCCTCGCGGGCGCCTGGAGGCATGAAGGGCGTGACGACGCCCGCCGCATCTTCCCAGGCCAAGGGGGTGCCGTCCTCCGTGTAGGCGTGGCCGTCTCCGCAGTAGTTCGCGGTGATCATGTTGAGCGTGGCCTGGCGCTGCTCGACGCTCGCGGCCCCCTGGCCGCCGAGCTCTCCGTGCGGGCCATAGCCGAGCAGGGCGACCTTGGCCGTTGCCGAGCCAGCGCAGGCAAGGGTGATCCACCGGTCCTCGTCGGGGAGCACGGCCTTGGTCTCGGGGTCGTAGCGCTCCCCCGCCAAGATCACCACCGCGGCTTGGAGAGGATCGACGAGGGTGCCCTTGCAAACGCTCCGCTCGAGGCTCAGCGCGCCTTCGACGTCGACGTAGGTCAGGGCGTAGGCGTCGACGGGGGGGCTCCCCTCGGCCCAGGACTCGACTTGCTCGTACCCGGAGATGGTGACAGGTAGCGCGGGCAAGCCGTCGACCTCCAGCCAGAGCACCGCCCCGACCAGCTCAGCGCCCGTGAGCGGCGCGCCGTTGGGGCTCGTGAACGCGGCCAGCGCGTCGCCCACGACGCCCAGCTCGGCCGGGAGCAGGTTCAGGCCGAGGAGCCCCGCCGGGACGGTCACACCCACCACGGCGACGCCGTCGGCGTTGGGCAAGCCATCGAGGTTCAGCTCCTGCATGGACTTGCCGTTGACGTCGGCGGTGTTGTAGCCGCACTGCCAACGGGGACAGTCTTGGGCGTAGTCGTAGTTTCGAAACCCGTCAGCGGCCAGGCCCTGGTTGGAGCCGTGGGGGTCGGGGTCGCAGCCGGGGGCTCCAGCCATGAGACACAGGCAGGTCATCAGCGTGGCCCATTGGTTTTGGATGTTCATCGTTCAGTTCTCCTGGAGTAGCGGCGTCTGGAGGCAGTGGGCCTCGATGCGCCAGGACAGATCGTCGGCGGTAAGCTCGGCGTGGTCGCTCGCGCGAGCGGAGAGCCGGGCTAAATGTCGTGGAGTTCAATCAGAGCTAGCGCGTAGGTGTTCGGCCAGCGCATGAAGTAGGTCGTCGCGGTGTCGCGGAGGGCCTTGGCTCGCTCTACGTCCGCATCGGAGCGGAGCGCGAGGGCGCGCGCGAGGGCGGAGCGAGTGAGCGCCAGCAAGCGCTCGTGGTCCATGGGCTGGGCGATGTCCCGAATACGCTGGAGGTCAGCGAGCGCGGCCTCGAGCTCGGCCTCGGCGCGCTCGAGGTCCCCTGCCTTCAAGGACTTCGTCCCATCCAATAGCAGCAGCTCTGCGCGCTGGTTCAGGGCCCACCATGCCTGGGAGGAGGCGGCGAGGATCCGCGCTCGTGCGTCCTCGTCGACCCCCAGCCGGTCAGCGTCGCCAGGGGCTCCAACGACGACGAGGTAGGCGCGGGCGAGTTCGCGGCGAGAGTCTTCGGCCGGGAGGCCTTCCAAGGCCGCCTCGAAGGCGAGCCGGGCGGAGCCGTCGGCTCGCCGAGCGAAGTCTCGCCTCCCCTTCTCGAAGTTGCACTCTCCCGCGCTGACGCGCGCGCCGAGGGCCTCGAGGCGAGGGCACAGCTCGGCCAGCAGGTCGGCCGAGCGCGCCGGATCTTCGACCAACACCGCGGCAAACACCTCGGCGTCGATGGACTGGGGGTGCTCGGGGCCGAGGTGATGGTGGTGGATGGCCACGAGCCGCGCGTGAAGCTGTTCCCGCGCGTCCGGGTCTTCGGTGAGCAGCGAGAGGTTGGCCAGCGTCGGGGCGAGCTCGAGGTGTGTGGTGCCAAGCAACTCGCTCTTGAGCTCGAGCGAGGCCTGGAGGGCGGTCCGCGCCTCCGCGCGTCGGCCTCCAGCCAGGTGCACGGCCCCCAGGTTGTTGAGGAGCAGCGCCTCGACCTCGGGGCTACCGCCAGCCTGATCGATCCACGCGTCAGCGAGCTCGGCGTCCTCCATGACCACTTCGCTCGCGCCGCTGCGGAGCCCGCGGAGGTACATCTGACGGCTCACGGCCTCAGCCGCCAGGAGCGGATAGGGCCCGCGCGTACTGAGCACGCGCGCGCGCGAGAGCAGGCGGGCGGTCGCCTCCCGATCGAGGCTCACGGCCATGCGCACGCGGGCCTCGCACAGCAGCGCGCGGGCGAGGCTCTCGTCGAGCCCCATGGACTCGGCGACCTCGGCCACGCTCGCGCTGCGTTCGAGCGCGTCGTCGATGCGCCCGGCTCGAGCCAGGAGCTCAGCGTGATCGAGCTGAGCCTCCAGGTCACGAGCGACGGCGCGCGCGTGGGTGTCCAAGGGGGCCGCCGCGAGCAGGGTATCGGGAATGTAGGCGCGGACACTCGGCGAGGTCAGGTCGTCGCACGCGTCGAGGCGGGGGAGCTCGGCGACGATCTCTCCGGCATGGTCGACGACCTCACGGTCGGCGGCGGTGAGCAGCTCCACGGCCCCCGCGAAGGCCTGACGTCGACGGTCGAGGCAGGCCATCCGCGCGTCGAGCAGCTGCTCGGAGTGGCGGCCCTGCGCGTGGTCGAGACACACCTGGCGGTGCGCCTTCGCCCAGGCGCCAGCGTAGCCGTCCAGCGCTCGGATGATGCGCTCGCCCAGGGGCTCGGCGTAGCTCAAGCCCGTCGAGTCGACGGCGTCACGGACGGCGAGCGACTGCTCGGGGCCCCAGGTCGCGGAGATGATCGCCTCGCTCCCCTCGCAGGCTCGCTCGCCCGCGTCGAGGCCACCGGCCGCGAACACACCCGCGACCACGGCGAGACCCAGGGCCGTGGCTCCGCCCACGGCCCGGAGCACGCGCCGTCGGACGCGGGTTGGGTCCTCACCGAGGATGTTGGCGATGTCCTCCATGGACGCCGGGCGGCGCTGCGGGTGAAGGGCGAGGCCCTGCTTGGCGAGTACGGTCAGGCGCGCGGGCACGTCGCCAGCGATGAATGGAGGCGCGATTCGTCCACTAACGACGTTGTCGCGCAGCTCCTCCAGGGTCTCGGCCATGAAGGGGTGAACCCCGTGCAGGGCTTCATAGAGCGCCACCGAAAACGAGAAGATGTCGGACGCTGGGGTCAGCCGCTCACCCGAGAATTGCTCTGGTGACATGTAGGCCGGCGTCCCGATGCGATCGCCGGTCTTGGTCAGTAGCTGATCGACCTGGCTCAAGGACGAGCTCCAGTCGCTCGCGGAGTCCTCCAGCGAGACGAACTCGCCGCCATCGACCCCGACGAGGCCCAGATCGAGGACCTTCACCCAGCCGTCATCGCCAACGATCACGTTCGAGGGCTTGATGTCTCGATGGACGAGGCCGGCCTCGTGGAGCGCCGACAGGCCTTCCGCGATCTGCCGGAACACGTCGGCGACGGCGTGCCAAGAGCGATCCTCCGTGACCAGCCATCGCTCCAGGGTCGGCCCGGAGATGAACTCCATTGCGACATAGAGCTGATCACCAGTGACTCCGACCTCGTGGACAGTCGCGAGGTTTGGGTGGCTCACCCGAGCCATGGCCTGGGCCTCCCGGAGCAGGCGCTCTCGACGGCGCCCGGTGGCGTCCCACTTGTGGCCGTGCAGCACCTTGATGGCCACGTTCCGACCCAAGCGCTCGTCGAAAGCCGCGTATACGACCCCCATCCCGCCCTGCCCGAGCAAGTCGACGATCTCGTAGTGTCCCAAGCGCGGCGGCACCAGAGTGTCGGGGGGAGTCGAGTCGATCTCGGCGTCGACGTCCGTCTCGCGCACATCGACGGTCTTGACGCGAAGCTTCGCCGCTGCGACCCGGGCGAGACACTCTGCGCGCAGCCGCTCGGCTTCAGCCGCCGGATCTTCGCCAGCGGCCTTGGCCCGAGCGAGCATCAGCTCGTCATTGGCCTTGGCGAAGGCAGCACTCCACGGCCACGGCTCGCGAGCACTTTCGCGCTCGTTCATCGGACCGCTCCGGCCGACGGAGAGCTCAGGTCGGGAGCAGGCGGTGTGCTACTCGTCGAATGCGTCGCACAACGGTCTGAAGCGCGTTTTGGCTCAACGAGAGCTGCTCGCGGATCATCGATCCATCGCAACCCAGCTCCATGGCGTCGAGGACTTGAAGGGCGAGGCTGTCGCCGCCTGCGCCAAAGTGCGCACGCAACATTCGAATCTGTTGCTCCGCCGACAAGGCCTCCTCGGGGTCCGTCGGGTCGGACAGTCCGATGAGCTCGACGCTCGAGGTGAACGGGACGACTTTGTTGCCTTTGCGCTCGATTTCGTGAGACGCGATGCTCCGCATCGCGCCGATCAAGTGACCGACGAAGTCGACAGCCTCGGGGCGCCACTGCCGTCGACCGTCGATGGTTCGCTCCAATGCCTCGAACAACAAGGCTTCCCCGTCCATTGTGGGTGTCTTTAGCGAGATAATTTGTCCGACACGCCGCAAGCGATACCAGTCGGCGTCGCTCAACGCGACGACTGCACTCTCGATCTCGGGCACTGGTTAACATCTTCGCTATTCCTGGAGATTTTGCAACGGTCTTCATTGGTTAATGCCGGCCACACGGATGACTTGGACATCTCGGAGCAATAAGTTATCGGTGTCCCAAACCGGGCCGAACCGGCCTGGCGGCTGATGTTTCCCCCTGGATACTTCGCAAGTTCAACGCCGCAGAAGATGCGTGGGCGCATGCCCGGGACAATGACCCCCCATTTCACGCTATTTCAGTTGTAAGGCGAACCAATTCATGGCCGTTGGATCAGGATGGCAGGTGCTCCGGTCGACGCCGCGAGGTCCAGTGAGTGTGTCAATTTTTCTGATACTCGGTGTCCAAACTCGGCCATGAACCGGCATCAATAATTGACGCTGGTTTTTGCTGACACCACCACGGTGTCTCGGTGAGTCGACGTTTGTTCTCTCGACTCGAGGCTCTCGCGCGACCCCAGGTCGCCGAATTGGGTTGGTCATCGAAGCGCTGTCTCCCTGAGTCAGAGCGCGGTCGATCGTCACCTCATTGGAATCGCCTGCTCCTCACACCACACGAATCGAACCGCCCAATGACACCCCCCTTCCGTCCTCGTTCGACCTCCTGTTTTTCTCTTTCCACGGCGCCATCGTCCCGCCAGTGCCCGCCGCTCTCTCGACGGAAATTCGCCACGGGGTTGCTTGGTGCTTGCGCGAGTACTGCCTGCCTCGAGCCTGACCTCGCCTTCGAGTCTGAGGATTTTCGCAACGCATGGACGGCTCCAATCTCCGTGCACAAAGCGGCGATCGGACAAGGCCTGATCGGATACCCCGAGCACTGCTCTATCTCTCCCGACTTGGCGTGGCTCGTGGCCCCCGGGGAGCAGATTAGAATCTGGCGGAACGAAGGTGAATACGCCGTCTACACAGTCGCATCCGTCAACTTGGCTGACCCGCCTGGTTCGGTTCGCATGGCACGCGCCGGCCGCGAACGGCTTGGAACCTCGAACACCTTCGATGGGGTACTCGACACCCTCGTGGTGCTGACCGCTGTCGACGAAGAGCAGGAGCAAGAGGCGTGCATGAACAGCGAGTTCGTCGAGTGCCTCCGGGGGTCGTTTCAAAACGAGCAGCTCATTTGTCTCGCACCCCACGGCGGTGCGATCGAGTTTGAGACCGACACCGAGGCCGAGATGCTCGCCGATCTCTTGGAGGTAGGGAGTTGGTCATGCAAAGGCTGGCGCAGCGGAGGAGGCGCTTTCGCGCGCTGGCACCTCACCAGCACAGACATCAACCCTGCCAGCTTCCAGGGCCTCGGGTCGCTGCTCGGGACAGCATACGCCCGCGCGGTGGCGTTCCACGGCATGGCAAGCCCGGGTGTGCTCGTGGGTGGCGGCGCGGCCTTCGACGAGCGCAACCTGGTCGGGGAGTATCTCGCACAGAGCCTCGCTGGCACTGGGGTTCAAGTGACGGTCGCTACCGAGGGAGATGCGCTCGCAGGAGCGTCGCCAGCCAACCTCGTCAACTGGATGTGTGCGGGGAACGGAATCCAGATTGAGCAAGGTCCGCAGGTTCGCTACGAGTACGCAGAGCTGGTGGTTCAAGCGCTCGCTGCGAGCCTGGAGGAGTTGTCGGGCTGAGCCTGTGGCAGGCCCGCCCGTGGTCTCACCAAACTCCTGGACCCCTTGGGCTGGACCTCCCTGCCCCACATCCACGACTCAGAGGGTCGGCCAAAACGAGTTTGCCCGACCCTCTGCCTATTTTAGCCGTCGTGGACGACGCCACGCCCTCCCTGCCCCACGTCC
>NZ_ABCS01000014.1 GCF_000170895.1 Plesiocystis pacifica SIR-1
ACGACTCGCGCCTCGAGCAGCTCGGCACCCGCGGCGCGGGGGCTGGCCCGGACCATGGGCAAGCGCCAGCTCGCCGATCGACTCCTGGGCATGCGCCCCCAGGACGGGCACTCGGCCGAGCTCGAGCTCGCGGCCAAGGTCGAGCTCGCGGCCCTGCGCCCGGTCAGCTCGGCCCGCTCGATGTCCGTGGGCGACAACCACTTCATGCACGGCGAGCTGTCCCGGGCGCGCGAGGCCTACGAGAACGCGCGGCGCCGGGCCAAGAGCGAGCGCGACCTCGACGAGGAGCTGCGCCAGCTGTGCAACCTGTCCCGGGTGGCGAGCAAGCTCGGCCACTACGAGTCGGCCCTCAACTACTGCCGCGAGGGCCTGGAGCTGGTCGGCTCGCGGCGCACCGTCGAGCGCGTGGGGCTGTGGGCCCAGGCCGCCGAGACCCACTGCGCGGCGGGCTTCCTGGACCGCGCCTGGGGCGAGCTCCGCGTCTTTCGTGGACCGTCCGACCCTACTGGGGCTGGATGTCGCAGAAGTCCTCGGGCTTGGTCCAGTCGATCATCTGCGACCAGAACTTCTCGACGTCCGCGTAGCCCTGCCAGTCCGTGTCGAAGGTCAGCCACTCGTCGCCCCACACGACGATGCGTCCGCCCTCGCCCGAGGTCTGGTGGGCCAGACCCGCGTCGCCGGCGGGCACGGTCGCGAAGATCTCGCTGGTCCCCATGTTGCCAACGTCCACGGGCAGCATGCCGCCAGCGTAGTTGACGTCGAGGACCTCTTCGGAGATGGGGTGGTCCTGGTCGAAGGTCGGGATCCCCTGGAAGTTGATGTAGCCGCCCTGGTACTCGAGGCCGAAGGGAGAGAGTACGCTGTTGGCTCGGTCGCGCTCGGGGGCGGGGTTGTTGTTGTCGAAGTTGTAGCCGATCAGCGTAATCATCCCGAAGCCGTTGGCCACGTAGTCGGCCACGGCCTGGGCCTCCTCGGGGCTCAGGCTCCGGCGGATGCGATCGATGATCAGCACGTCGTAGGTCGCGAGCAGCTCGTCGGTGACGATGCCCGGGTTGTTCTGCAGGAAGGTCCGCGTGACCGTGGTGCCCTGATCCTCGAGCCAGGCCTCGAAGTTGGCCGTGGGCTGGAAGCCCGTGGTCCCGAGGATGCCGACGTTGAGGCAGTCGCAAAAACCGTCCATGCCCTCGTCGATGTTGTCGACGAGGCCGTCGCAGTCGTTGTCGATGTTGTCGCAGGTGACCTCGGGGTCCTCGGTCGGGACGCAGTCGTTCCCGGTCTCCGTCGAGCTCTCCTCGCCGGTCTCGGTCTCCTCGCCGGTCTCGGTCTCCTCGCCGCTGGTCTCGGTGTCGGTCTCGCCGCTGCTGTCCGTCTCGGTGCTGTCGGTGCTGTCCGTCTCGGTGCTGTCCGCCTCGGTGCTGTCCGTGTCCGTCTCCGTGCCCTCGGTGCTGTCGGTCTCCGTCCCGGTCCCGGTCCCGGTCTCCGTGTCGCCGGCGCTCGTGTCGGAGCTGCCCACCTCGTCGTCCGAGCTCCCCGTGTCCTGAGCGGTGTCACCGGCCTCGGAGCCCTGGTCGTCGCCGCAGCCCGCGAGCGCGATGCACAGTCCGAGGGTCGAAGAGGCGAAGAGTCGGGCAGTCGCCTGAGTCATGGTCATGGTCATGGTCATGGTGTTCATGGGTCTGAAATCTAGAGTTTCCGGAGGCCTGGTCCGGTTGCCGAGGGTACCAGTGAGCATGCCCACGGGAGCCTCCCCGCGTCCTTCCCGCGGGCGCCCTTGGTGGAGCGGGCGCCCGCGCAAAGCTGTGAGACGATGGCTCCGCGGGTGGATGACGACTTCGAGCTGCTGATGGCCTGGCACGGCGGGGACCAAAACGCCGGCAACGCCCTCGTCCGTCGGCACTTCACACGCATTTACCGCTTCTTTCGCATCAAGCTCGATGACGCCGCCGAGGATCTCACCCAACAAGTCATGCTCGCGGCCCTCGAGAGCGCCGAGCGCCTGACCCGCGGCGCGAGCTTCCAGGCTTATTTGTTTGGCATCGCACGACGCCAGCTGATGCTCCACCTGCGCAAGCGCTACCGCGCGGCGAAGGTCTTCGACCCGGACGCGGCCTCCATCCAGGACATCGTGCGCTCGGGGGACTCGCCCAGCCGCGTGGTCGCGGCGCGCCGAGAGCAGCTCTTGCTCGCCGCCGGCCTGCGCGAGCTGCCCCTCGAGCTGCAGATCACCCTCGAGCTGTTCTACTGGGAGCAGCTCAGCGTCGCCGACATCGCCGCGGTCACCGAGGTCGCCCCGGGCACGGTCAAGAGCCGGCTCAGCCGCGCCCGCGGGATCCTCGAGGCCTGGCTCGCGGAGCGAGAGCCCGCCGACGATGACCGCGAGGCCCCGCCCTTCGAGTCCTGGCTCGAGAGCGTCCAGGCTCACTTCGAAGACGAGGCGCCCGAGGGCTCGATCCGCCAGGCCTCCGACGAGGCCGAGGACGACGCGGCCTCGACGAGCTGAGCGTACTCGAGCTCGAGCTCGCGGCGCTCGATGAAGAAGGGGAAGAGCTCGTCGGGCAGGGCGATCATGGCGGCGTACTCCTCGACGCGCCCCGCCTGATCGCCCCGGTGCTCGTGGATCTGAGCGGCGATCATCCGCGACACGAACTCGCGCTGGGTCGAGGTGCCCACGACGATGGCGAGGGCCTGGCGGATGAGCTCCAGAGCCTCCTCGTGGCGCCCCTGGGCGTCGCGGATCAGCGCCATGTTGTTGTAGCAGGCCGCGACCAGCGGGTGCTCCTCCCCCAAGCTCTCCCGGCGCAGCGCGAGGGAGCGCTCGGCGTGGGTCCACGCCGGGCCCATCTCGTCCAGGGACATGTAGGCGTTGGCGATATGGTTGAGGGTCTGAGCGACGGCCGGGTCGCGCTCGCCGTAGAGCGCCCGCTGGAGCTCGACGGCCCGCTCGTACTCGACGATCGAGGCGCGGTAGTCACCCTGGGCCGAGCGCAGCCCCCCGAGGTTGTGCAGGTAGATGGCCTCGAGGCGGCGATCCTCGCCGAGGGCGTCGAGGGCCGCCCGAGCCAGGCGCAGCCACACCTCGCCGCGCTCGGGCTCGTGGCGCTCCACCCCCCGGACCCACGCGAGGGTCAGCCAGGCTTCGGCGGCGAGGCGCTCGTCGCGGGCAGCCTCGGCCGAGACCAGCGCGTCGACGAGGGCCGCCTCCGCGCCCTCGAAGGCTCCGCGACCGGCCATCGCCTCCCCCCGGCGCAGCGCCGCGGCCCCGCGCAGCGGGCCATGGTCGAGGCGCTCGGCCTCGTCCTCCACCGCGCTGGCGAGGGTCAGGCCGTCGTCGTAGCGCCCCGCCGCGACCAGGATCTTCGCCTCGGCCAGTCCGCCGAAGCCTGCCTCGATCTCCGCCCGGGCCAGGGGGTCCCGGGGGAGCCGCGCCCGCGAGCCGAGGGCGTCGAGGTCCTCGCAGGCCCCCAACCAACCCAGCGCGCCCACGGCCGAGACCGCGTTCTCGACGACCTCCGTGTCGGACTCGAGCAGCGTGTCGACGACGATGCCGACCTCCCGCAGGTGGCGATCGAGGCAGGCCATGCGCAGATCGAGGATCGCCTCGGACTGCTCCGCCCGGACCCGCGTGGCCTCGCACGCGTCGCGGTGCTGCGCCGACCACCGCGCCACGTAGTCGTCGAGCTCGCGGGTCACGGCGTCGGCGGTGGTCTCCGCGTAGCTCACCCCAGAGGCGCGCAGGCGGGCCCCGACGGCCTCGCGCCGCTCGAGGTTCCACACCGTCTGGGCCCGGGTCGCCCCGCCCGAGCACTGCAGCGCCTGCTCTCGGGCCTGGCTGCGCTCGAGGGCCACGGTCCCCAAGACGGCGCCGCCGAGGAGCAGCACCCCCGCCCCCACCACGATCGCCAGGCGCGCCCGCCAGTCGAGCGCCCCCGAGCGCCGCTCGAGCTCGGCGAGGGCCGCCTCCATGGACGGGAAGCGCTCCTCGGGGCGCAGCGCCAGGCAGCGCCGCAGCGCCGCCTCTTGCTGGGCCGAGAGCAGCTCCCCGAGCGCCCCGATCCACCTCCCCTCGCGCTTGCTCGCGGCGATGGCCTCGACGCCGCCGGTGAAGGGTCGCGCCCCCGTGAGCGCCTCGTAGAGCGCCACGCCGAAGCTGTACTGATCGCTCGCCGCCGTGATCGGGCTGCCCGCGTGCTGCTCCGGCGACATGTACAGCGGCGTCCCGACGACTCTCCGCTTGCGCGCCCGCCCGCGGCCCCGGCCCAGCTGCGCGAGGCCAAAGTCCAGCACGCACACGCGCCCGTCGAGGCCCACGCGGACGTTCGCCGGCTTGAAGTCGCGGTGGACCACGCCGGCCTCGTGGGCCGCGGCCAGGCCTCGACCGGCGGCGACGAAGACCTCGAGGATCGCCCGCGAGCTGCGCGGGCGCTCCTCCATCCACTCGCGCAGATCCTGACCCTCGATCAGCTCCATGACCACGTACACGCCCCGGCCAGGGATGCCCCGGAGCCGCTCGTCGAGCGCCTCCACGGCGAGGTCGTGCTCGTCGTAAAAGCCGCAGTCGAACACCGCGACGACGTTGGTGTGAGTAATCCGCGCGATGGCTCGCGCTTCGCGCAGCGCCGCGGCGTCCCGGGCTCGGTCACGCGCGCGCCGGACCTCGAGCAGCTTGATCGCGACCTTGCGATCGAGGCGCGGGTCGTAGGCGCGGTAGACCACCCCGCCGCTCCCCGCCCCGCAGCGATCCAAGAGCACGTAGCGACCCAGGGTGACGGGCTTGGGGGCGCGCGCGAACAGCTGCTCTTCGATTCGCCCGAGGGCCTGGCGCGCCTCGAAGGCGTCGACCCGCGCGGCCTCTCGCATCTGCGCCTCGAAGCTCTCCTCCGCCTCCATGGCGGACCATGGTAGCGCACAGCCCAAATGCGAAGACCCAGACACGAAGACGTGCCTGGGTCCCGTCCGCGGGGCCTAGTGGCCCCGAGCGTGGGCGCTACTTCATGCCCTTGTCTTCGATCTTGCTGATCTTGCCGTCGGTCCAGCACACGCCGTAGGTGCGCACGGTGATGCCGGCCTTGGCCTCGAAGTCGAAGCAGCCGTCCTTGCCGGCGACGACCTTGGGCTCGGACAGGGTGTACATGCCCATGTCGTCGTCGGCGATCTCCTCGTTGGCGCCGAACTCCTTGAGCGCGGCGGACACGGCAGCGTCGGAGCCGTCGAACTTGGCGAGGAAGTTCTTCATCTCCTCGGAGACCTCGACGGCGGGGGCGGCGTCCTCGGCGGGCTTCTCCTCGGCGGGCTTCTCCTCGCCAGCCTTGTCGTCAGCCTTATCCTTGTCGTCGGCCTTGTCGTCGGCTTTGTCCTCGGTCTTGGCGCCGTCGGCCTTGTCGCCGGAGTCGCACGCCGTCACGCCGAGGGCGAGGGCGAAGGAGAGCGTGAGCGTGGAGAGGGTGCGGGTGATCTTGGTGGTGGTCATGAGTCGAACTCGCTCTTGGTGCGGTGTGTCCGCGTTGTACAGGAAGTCTGTTGCCGCGCCAACGCCTTCACTGCGCAACACGACGACACGGCGTCGGTGATCGACCAACGACATGGGTGGTTCACCAACACCATAGGTGCGGATCCTCCATGTCCGTGGTCCTTCGTCCATTTGGAAACGTCGCATACTCCCAAGGTGCGATTCGACAAGGCTTTCCTGCCCGCTGGTGGCTACTGGTCCACGCCCTTTTGCAAATGGGGTGGCAACTTCTCGACCCTCCATCCCCTGAAATTCGCGGCCGAAATTGCCCGCAAGGCCCTCGCTGACCGGCAGGTCGACGCCAGGGAGCTCGAGGAGCTCGTGCTCGGCTACACCATCCCGTCCAAGGACTGCTTTTACGGCGGGCCGTGGGTCGCCGGCATGGTCGGCGCCGAGGGCCTGACCGGGGCCATCATCTCCCAGGCCTGCGCCACCGGTGCCGCCGCCCTCGCCCACGCTGGCGGCAAGGTCCAGTGCGGCGACAACGAGGCGACCCTCGTCGTGCTCGCCGACAAGACCTCCAACGGGCCGCACCTGGTCTACCCCAACCCCATGGGCCCGGGGGGCAAGCCAGACTCCGAGGACTGGGTGTGGGACTCCTTCTCCCGCGACCCCTGGGCCAAGGGCTCGATGCTCCAGACCGCCGAGAACGTCGCCAAGGAGGCCGGCATCTCCCGCGAGGAGCAGGACGCCCTCACGGTCACGCGCTACGAGCAGTACGTCGCCGGCCGCGACGCCAAATTCCACGAGCGCTACATGGTCCCCGTCGAGGTCAAGCCCGGGCGCAAGGTCATCGCCACCGTCGACTTCGACGAGGGCGTGTTCGCGACCACCGCCGAGGGCCTCGCCAAGCTGCGCCCCGCCATGGGCCCCGAGGGCACCGTGACCTTCGGCAGCCAGACCCACCCCGCCGACGGCAACGCCGGCCTGCTGGTCTGCTCCAAGGAGCGCGCCGCTCGCTACTCCCGCGACGGCGAGCCCGTGCAGCTGCTCAGCTACGCCCAGGCCCGGGTCGAGAAGGGCTTCATGGCCAAGGCCGTCGTGCCCGCGGCCCGCAAGGCCCTCGCCGAGGCCGGCGTCGGCATCGGCGACGTGAAGGTCATCAAGACCCACAACCCCTTCGCCGTCAACGACGTCTACTTCGCCAAGCACATGGAGCTCGAGGTCGCCAGCTTCAACAACAACGGCTGCTCGCTGATCTACGGCCACCCGCAGGCGCCCACCGGCGCGCGGCTGATCATCGAGGGCGTCGAGGAGGCGCGCCAGGCCGGCGGCGGCTACGTGCTGTTCGCTGGCTGCGCCGCGGGCGATACGGCTGCGGCCATGGTCCTGAAGGTCTGAGCGCTGCGGCTCCCTCCTCGGTCCGTGACGAGCCACGCTGCGCGTCACGGACCGAGAGTCCCAGCGAGTGCGCTACTGTGCACCATGGTCTCGTCGCGCTGGTGTTGGTCCGTGGCCCTGTTGCTGTCTGGCTCGTGCTTTGGGGCCGCGGGCTGCGGCGCGGAGCCGGGCGACGACGGGGGCGACGAGGGCGACAGCCAGGCAGACACGGGCAGCGACGAAGACGCAGAAGAAGCAGGCGAGACCGGAGAGCCCCCTCCCGGCGCCATCGAAGACGGGCGCGGGGTCTACCCCGACGTCCCCCACATCATCGCCTTCGGCGACGTCCACGGGGACTTCGTCGCCATGGCCGAGGTGCTGCTCGGCGCGGGCATCGTCGACGATGAGGGGCACTGGATCGCGGGAGAGACCTGGGTGGTCCAAGTCGGAGACCAGCTCGACCGCGGCTACCAGGAAGAGGAGATCATGAACCTCTTCGAGCAGCTGCGCGTCGAGGCAGCCGAGGCTGGAGGGCGCTTTTTGGCCCTCAACGGCAACCACGAGATCATGCAGGCCGAGGGCCGCATGGACTACGTCTTCGACCTCGAGGCCTTCGGCGGCCTCGAGGCCCGGGTCGAAGCCTTCGCCCCCGGCGGAGAGTGGGCCCTGGTCCTGGCCAAGCGCAACGTGATCGTCAAGGTCGGGCGCACGGTCTTCGTGCACGGGGGAGCGCTCCCCGAGCACGCGGCCTTGGGCATCGAGAACATGAACGACGCGGCCAAGGCCTGGCTCGTCGGCGACGTCCCCACGCAGCCGGCCCACATCGACGGCAGCGGCTCGATCGTCTGGGACCGCACCTACTCCGACGACGACCCCGACGAGATCGTCGACAACCGCTGCGAGCTGCTGACCGCCGCGCTCGCGGCCATGGACGCCGATCGCATCGTCGTCGCGCACACCATCCAGCCGGGCATCAACGCGATCTGTGACGACCGGGCGTGGCGCATCGACACGGGCATGGCCGACTACTACGGCGGCCCGATCGAGGCCCTCGAGATCACCGGCGACGTGGCCAGCGTGATCCAGATGGAGTGAGCCGCCTCGCAAAGCATCGAAAGGGCGGCCATTCCGTCCCTCGAGCCGCGCCTTGTTTGCGGTGGCGTTTTGACCGACCCTCCCGGCGATGATCAGCCTCGACAAGGTCTGCAAGCGCTACGGCTCCCAGCTGCTCTACGTCGACGCCTCCATGGCCGTGTTTCGGGGCGAGACCGTGGGCCTGGTGGGACCCAACGGGGCCGGCAAGTCGACCATCTTCCGGCTCATCGTCGGCGAGGACGAGGCCGACGAGGGGGCCGTGTCCGTCGAAAAGGGCGTGACCATCGGCTACTTCGACCAGGACGTCGGCGAGATGAGCGGGCGCTCCGTGCTCGCCGAGACCCTCGCCGGCGCCGGCGAGGTGTCCGAGCTCGCCGCCGAGCTCCACGCCCTCGAGCAGGGCATGGCCGACCCCGAGCGCGCCGACGAGCTCGACGCCCTCGTCGCCCGCTACGGCGAGGTCCAGCCCCGCTTCGACGCCCTCGGCGGCTACGAGCTCGAGCCCCGGGCCCAGACCATCCTCGCCGGCCTGGGCTTCTCGGCCGACCGGGTCGCGAGCGACGTGAGCGAGCTGTCCGGCGGCTGGAAGATGCGCGTGGCCCTGGCCCGCATCCTGCTCATGGCCCCGGACGTCCTGCTCCTCGACGAGCCCACCAACCACCTCGACCTCGAGTCGATCCTGTGGCTCGAGGGCTTCCTGCGCGACTTCGAGGGCGCTTTGGTCATGACCTCCCACGACCGCGAGCTGCTCAACCGCCTGGTCACCAAGATCGTCGAGATCGACGGCGGGGAGCTGCGCACCTACTCGGGCGACTACGACTTCTACGAGCGCCAGCGCGACCTGGCCATGGCCCAGCACGAGGCCCAGTACGCCCGGCAGCAGGCCGCCCTGGCCAAGGAGCGGGCCTTCATCGCCCGCTTCGCCGCCCGGGCCAGCCACGCCGCCCAGGTCCAGTCGCGGGTCAAGAAGCTCGACAAGATCGACAAGCTCGAGCCCCCGCGCCGACGCAAGATCATCGAGTTCGACTTCCCTGCCCCCAAGCGCTCGGGCAACGACGTCGCCGTGCTCGAGGGCGTCGACAAGGCCTACGGCGACCTGGTCATCTACGCGGGCCTGAGCCACACCATCCGCCGGCTCGAGCGCTGGTGCGTGCTCGGCATCAACGGCGCGGGCAAGTCGACCCTGCTCAAGCTCATCGCCGGCGAGACCCAGGCCGACGCCGGCGTGGTCAAGATCGGCCCCAGCGTGACCCTGGGCTACTACACCCAGCACGCCATGGACTCCCTCGACGGCACCAAGACCGTGCTCGAGGACGTCCAGGCCGAGCACCCGCGCGCCTCCCAGGGCTCCCTGCGCAACCTCCTGGGCGCCTTCGGCTTCTCCGGCGACGACGTCGACAAGCCCTGCCGGGTGCTCTCGGGCGGCGAGAAGGCCCGGGTGGTCCTGGCCAAGCTGCTCTACGTGCCGCCGAATTTTTTGGTCCTCGACGAGCCCACCAACCACCTCGACGTCGACACCAAGCAGATGCTGGTCAAGGCGCTGTCGAGCTTCGAGGGCACCATGCTGTTCGTGTCCCACGACCGCCGCTTCCTCGCCGAGCTGTCCAACCGCGTGCTCGAGCTGACCCCCGAGGGGCCGCGGGTCTACGGCGGGGGCTACAGCGAGTACGTCGAGCAGACCGAGCGCGAAGGCCCGGGCGCGCCCCTTGAGGCCTCGCGACCTGCAAGGGAGCGCCCCCTCCTCAGCCAAGGTGGCGCGCCCGCTGTCTGGGCCGCGCCCCCCACCTCGCCGTCCGTGGCGACGCTCGCTCCTCGCTCATCGGGGCTCTACTCGACCTGGGCCGCGAGCGCGCTGGTGACCCCGGCGAAGAAGCTCGCGTAGGTCGGCAGGCACACGTCCTCGTCCACGCCGGGCAGCAGCTCCGCGAACGCCCCGAGGCGCACCGCCGGCTCGGCCTCGACCAACAGGTCGACGTTCGGATCGAGCAGGTTGGGGTCGAGGGGCAGGCAGGCGTTGGGCTCGGCCTGGCCCATGAGCATGAAGGTCGCGAGCGCGTCGACGTCTCCGCCCGCGAGCTCGGTCAGCTCCTCGGCCCAGTCGAGGGGGTCGCCGATCGAGCCGCCGTCGACCTCGTCGTCCTCGTCAGTCACGACGATCACCCCGAGCAGGGCGTCGGCCCGCAGGAAGTCGCCGTTGAGGCCGCCCTCGGCCTCGGCGAGGGCGCTGAGCATGGACTCCATGGGCTTCTCCGCCGCGTCCACGTTCAGGCCAACCTCGGTCAGGCACGTCAGCTCGACCAGCTGCTGGGCGCTGAGCGTGCCGGAGAACTCCACGAAGTCCTCTGCCCCACTCAGGCAAGGCAGGAGATCGAGGCCCACGCCGTTGAACAGCGCGTCGCCGCTGCTGATCACCCCGACGTGAAAGCTGACCTCGGGCATGGTCTCGCCCAGGTCGGCGAAGAACTGCGGCAGGGCCAGGGAGAGCTTGAGCTGCTCGGTGAGCATGGACATCGAGCCGTCGATGACGATGAGCAGATCGATCTCGCCGTAGAGGGAAGGCAGCCCGCCCTCGCCCTCGTCGCCGCCATCGTTCGCGCCTCCAGACTCGGCCTCGCCGCCGTCCCCAGAGCCGCCGTCTCCGCTGCCGGAGCCACCCTCGCCGTCTCCAGTGCCGCCCTCGTCGTCTCCGGCGCTCCCCTCCTCGGCTTCGCCCTGGTCTTCGTCGTGGCCCTCGCCGTGGCCATCGTCCTGGGCTTCGTCGCCGCCCGTGTCTTCTTCGGCGAGGCCAAGCCCCGCCTGTCCGCCCAATTCAGCGTCGAAGGTGCAGGCGGGCGCGGTCATGGCGAGCGTGAGGAGCAAGCTGGGGGGGAGGTATCGGGTGCGGTTCATCGTTCAATCGGACTTTCTGGAATGGGGGCGCGCGCGGCAGGCCTGGGCACACCAGGCAGGCAAGCGCGTCGCCCCGAGTTCGTCGGGACCTTCGTCTCGTCGAGCCACCCAGCGCCCTCGCGGCGCCGAACGACCCTCACTGATCAATGCCGCCCCAAGCCACGATGTGGACATCTGGGTCACATTTTTTTTTTGAGGGCGATGCCGCCCGGCCGCGCTCGACTCGGAGCCAGACCCACCCAGACCAGGGCCAGGCCCGCTCTCGTCAGAGCAGCCCGGCGACCAGGAAGCCCAGGAAGGTCCCGAGCGCCGTGCCCAGGGCGCCGACGAGGATCCCCGGCGCGGCCAGGTCGTCACGCCCGAGGGCGCGCGCCAACGCGAGGGCCGTGGTCCCGCCGCCGATGTTCGCCTGCGAGGCCACGGCCGCGGCTCGCAGCGGCAGGCCAAAGAGCAAGGCCGCGCCGAACACCACGAGGCCGTGGACGACCACCGTGGTCCCCGCGAGGATCGACAAGTCGATCGCCAGCGGCCCCGTGCGCGCGAGGGCGCCGACGTCACAAAAGGCGCCCACGACCGCGAGGAACAAGTAGACGGCGAACATGCCCAGGGCGGTCGCGCCGACGAAGGGGTCCCCCCAGCGTTCGGCCAGGCGCGGGCGCAGCTGGGCGACGATCAGCGCGAGCACGGTCAAGATCAGCATCGAGGGGAGGGGCACGCCGAGGCCCTCGCACCCGCTCGCCAGGGCCTTCGAGCCCACGACCGCGCCGATGCCCACGGCCCCCGCGAAGCCCAGGCGCGCCGGGTCGAGGGGCTCCCGGTCGCGCGCGGGCTCGGGCTCGGGCTCGCCCTCCTCGCTCGCCGTCTCGGCGCCGGCCTCGTGCAGCGCCCGGTCCTCCGGCGCCCGCGACCAGCGGCCGAGCACCCGCGGCGCCGCCAGGTTGAACAGCATCCACAGCGTGGTCATCACGTTGTCGACGACCACCGTGCCCGCGAACACGACCCCGGCCTTGGTGACCTCGTAGTGCAGCGCGACGGCGTTGAAGTTGACGCTCCCGCCGACGTAGGTGCCGACGTACATGCCCGCGACCGCGGCCGCGTGCTCGCCCAGGCGGGGGCCGCCGCCGATGAGCACAAAACCCAGCAGCGCGCCCAGGGTCGTCCCGGCCGCGCCGATCCCGAACAGCGCGAGCATCGGCAGGCCCGCCTCGAGGATGCGGCGCAGGTCGACCTGCAAGAGCAGCCAGAAGATGGCCAGGGGCGCGAGCCAGGCGAAGATCGCGTCGTAGATGGGCACCGGCGCCTCGGGGGTCGAGCCCGCGGGGATCAGGCCCAGGTTGGCCATCACGGCGCCGATCAGGATGACCAAGAGCGCGGCGCTCAGGGCCCGCAGCGGGGTGTGCCGAACCAAGAGCTCGGCCAACACGACAGCGGCGCACAGCGAGAGCAGGATGACCATGGCGCGCGGAGCTTGGCCCCTAGGGAAGCTTGTCTTCCGGCGCCTCGGGGGCGCGGATGGTGATCGCCGCGACGTAGCCGTCGTCGGTGATCGTCACGGGGTTGCCGAGGTCGGCCCCCCAGGGCTCGCCGAGGTCCCAGCTCGCGTCGCCGTCGAGGTCGATGAAGGCGAACAGCGACACCACCGGGTCCTCCCCGCAGCAGGTCCCCGAGTAGCCGCCCCACTTGCGCCGGGTCTTGCTGCCCGGGCTGTCGCCGATGCGCCGGACCACCTCGGGCGAGGCGTCGGCGATGGTCGGCTCGGCGCCGGGGTCGAAGCCGGCCGCCTCGTGGTCGACGGCCGCCATGACCACGTGGTGGCGATCCTCGAGGGGCACCCCGCCCGCGACGGTCACCTGGTACTCGATGATCCAGCCGTAGGAGCAGCCCCCGCCCAGCCCCGCCAGCGCGAGCCCCAGGCCCGCCGCAGTCCACGCTCGCGCGCCCATGCTCGGACCAGCATATCAGTTGGCCAGGGCGACCAGCTCGTTGAGGGTCCCGTCGATCCCCCGGGCGGTCCGTGGCGGGCTCTCGTGGGCCGCGAAGCGCAGGCTCATGCCCCGCTTGGGGCTCATGATGATGCCGCTCACGCGGTAGTCCACCCGGGTCCGCTCGGGGACCTCGAAGCGCCCGCGCTGCAGCGCGCCCACGAGGATCTGGCGCACCGTCTGCCACGCGAAGCCGCCCCCGATGCACCGCCGCGGCCCCGCGCCGAAGGGGATGTAGTCGTAGGGTCCGACCTCGAGATCCCGCCAGCGATCGGGGCGAAAGCGCAGCGGCTCGGGGAACACCCGCGCCTCCCGATGCGTGAGCAGCGGGCTGAGCAGCACCGTCGAGCCCTCGGGCAGCTCGTGGTCGCCGAGGCGAAAGCTCCGCTGGGCCCGGCGGTAAAACAGCACCGGGGTCGCCGGCAACAAGCGCATGGTCTCGTTGAGCACGCGATCGAGGCGGGGCAGGCGATCGAGGTCCTCGGCCGTGGCCACGCGATCGCCGACCACCTCGCGGATGTCCTCGATGAGCGCCTCTTGCTCCTCGGGGTGCAGGGCCAGCATCAGCGCCGCCCAGGCCGAGGACATCGCCGTGGTCTCGTGGCTCGCCGAGAGCATCAGCCCCACCTGACCGACGAGCTCGTGCTCGCTAAAGCGCACCCCGTCCTCCTCGGCCCCGACCAGCGCCGAGAGCAAGTCCGAGCCCAGGCCCTCGCGGCGCCGCGTGGCGATGAGCGCCTCGACGGCGCCGACCAGCTCCTCGCAGGTGACCAGGTAGCGGGCGTAGGGCGTGCCCGGGACGCGGAAGGGGAACAGCAGCGCCCCCGGGGAGATGATCAGCTCGAGGAAGCGCTGGCTCAGCAGGCTCAGGCGCTGGACCTCCGAGCCCACGTCGACGCCAAAGAGCGTCGACATGGCGACCTCGAGGCTCATGTCGAAGAAGGCCCGGCGCATGTCGAAGACCTCGCCCCGGGGCCACCCCCCGGCCACGCGCTCGATCACCGCCGAGGCCCGCTCCGCGTAACCGAGCAGCCGCGCCTTGCTGAAGGCCGGCATCATCAGCCGTCGCTTCTCGCGGTGAACCCCCGCGTTTTGCGAGACCAGGTGGTGGTTGAGCATGGCCGCGGCGCTGCCCTCGGGCGCGGGCACGGGGCTCTCCGCGAAGTTGTGGAAGGCCTGCGCGTCGCTCAGGATCTGCTGATTGTACTTGGCACCAAATGCAAACACCCAACCCGCGTGATTGTGGGTCATTGCCGCCACCTCGCCGTAGCTTTGGTGGAGCTCGAGCATGGTCTTGACCGGGTTGCCGAAGAACTTGACCAGGTTCAGCTGAGGGCCCCACAGGGGCAAGCCCGGCGGTCCAGGCACAGAGACCCGAGGGAGATCGAGGAACATCGTGGCCACGCCCCGACCCTAGCAGTCCGATGGGCCGGGAGTCACGCCCACTTGGAAACCGGGCGACCCGCTGATGTGCACATATCCACCATGACTACCGGCCCGTTTTGAGCACATGCTAGCGCACTCCTCCGCACTCCCCCACACCTTGCCGATTCTCTAGTTCGTGCCATCGTGTCGGCAATGGTCATCCGCCCTTCCCTGCCCTCCACGTTGAGCTTCGTGCTCGTCTCCGCGCTCGTCACCGGCTGTGGCGATGATGGCGGCGGCGGCGGAAATGACGAGCTTGGTGACACCGCCGGGTCCGAGGACAGCGACACGACGGGGGGTGAGAGCACTAGCGGGTCCGAGGATGGCGAGACCGGCTCGGACTCCGGCGACACCTCGACCTCGGGCACGGATGCTGGCACGAGCACCGACACGAGCACCGACACGAGCACCGACACCGAGACGGACACCGACACCGAGACCGGCACGGACACCGACACGAGTACGGATACCGACACGGGTACCGAGACCGACACCGACACCGACACGGGCGACAACCCGCTGTGGACCACGCCGAGCCTGTGGTACTCCGTCGAAGATCGGCTCATCTACATCGACATCGACGAAGCCGACGGCTCGGTGGTCGAGCTCGTCGCCAGCACCATCACCACCCCGCTGGTCGACGGCCAAAACGGCCTGACCATGCTCGAAGACGGCTCGCTGCTCGGCTCCCGCGAGAGCCCCGGCGAGACCCAGATCTTCTGGATCCCCGAGCCGCCCACGGACGGCAGCGACGTCGAGGCCACGATCCTGGGCGTGGTCCCGGACAACCTGCGCATCGAGGCGCTCTACACCGACTGCGAGGGCCTCGTCTACCTGATGGACACGGGGGTCGACGTCGGCAGCTCCGAGGGCAACCGGCTGATCCGCTTCACCGGCGATTACCTGGGCGGCGACCTCAGCTACGAGGTGATCACCGATCTGGGCGAGTCCTCCGTGGCCGACATCGACGACATGAGCCCCGGCATCGACGGGATGGGGGCGGTGACCGACGGCACCGGCTTCGCCATCGACTCGGGCACGGTCTACGACTTCAACTACAACTTCGGGACCGGGACCCTCAAGGGCCAGGGCGGCACCTGGGGCGTCCACGCCCTCGGCGGGCCGCTGTTCCTCGACGGCGTCGCGCGCCTGTACCTGCTCAACTCCGACGCCGAGCTGTTCGAGGCCTCGCCCCAGGACCTGGTCGTGTCGCCGGTGCTGGTCACCGGGCCCACGCCCAACGGGGACGCGCCCGCCGGTTGGAGCGGCCTGGCGGGTCCGCTGACCGAGTGCGAGACGACCATCGATCCGCAGTAGGTCTCGACGACCGGACGAGCCACCCAGCGGCTCAGCGGGCCGAGAGGCGGACCGGGATCAACCGCGAGCGGAAGCGATCCGAGCGCTCGAGGTAGTAGACGAGGGCGAGCGCCCGGCGGCTGGGGTCCCAGCCGCCCTCCTCGGTGATCGGGGCGACGTAGACTCGGTAGTTGCGCGGGTCGATCACGTAGCGGTAGTCGTCCAGATCCCCCTCGAGCACCGGCCCGAGCTCGTGCTCGGTGGCGCGGACCCGGACCCGAGTCTGGAAGCGCGAGCGCCCGTCGTCGTCGACGTGCTCGATCACCGGGTACTCGCCCACCACCACCAGGCGCCCCGGGTAGCCCAACACGACGGTCTTGATCGGGTCCTCCTCGAAGATACCGACGGCGAGGTAGGGCGCCGCGGCGTGGGCCGAGCCCTGCTCGAGGACCGCGCTCCCCCCCTCCTCGTCGACCCTCACCCACAGCGTGCGCGCAGATCGGGCGTCACCGAGAAGGCCCGCGGACCAGTCTCCGAGCGCGACCTCGACCTGCAGCTCACGCCGCACGCCCGCCCGACGATCGAGGAACAGGTACCGCGCGTACTTCTCGACGAGCCTGTCGAGGCGCGTCGTCGACATGGACTCCTGCTCGCCGAGGTCGCCTGGGTCCCACACCAGCGGCCCTCCAGGCGAGCCCGCGCACGCCGACCCTGCCAGGCTCGTCGCCGTGACGCCCCACACCCAAGTTCGCCGCTTCCACTGCATGCCTGCGCTCTGCGCTAGCCCTGAAGTAAGCGCGTTGGTCAGTCCGACGCGTGAGTGAGATCCAAAACCATAGCTGGAGTCCCGCAGAGAGCAGTTGTCAGAGGAAGTGCCAACCACCTCAACAGCCAACCTCGAGGACTCCAAGTGAAGAAGCCTACACCGCTCCCCCGCGCCAGTCACGTCAACTCCGGGACGTCGATTCCTCACGAGGAGCTGCCCTGGCCCAGCCGCCCAGGGCCGGTCCTGCGGCATCACAAGATCCACGTCGAGCATGACGCTCGACCCGATATCACGAGCCTTGGTGGGCTGGCGTTGCCGCTGGCATTGCTGCGGCGCTTGAAGGCGGCGCAGACCTTGGACGCCAACGTCGACGTATTCAAGCGCTACCTCCCCTACCACGAGTCCGATCACGTCATCTGTCAGGCCTTGATGCTCTACGCAGGCGGCTCATGTCTGGAAGACATGGCGATGCTGCAGCAAGACCAGGCGTTGCTCAAGATCCTGGGCGCTGAACGCACGCCTGACCCGACGACCTCGGGAGATTTCCTCAGGCGCTTCGTCCCGAGGGGCAAACTCGAGAGCCTGCGTGCGGGCATCGATGAGGTGCAAGAGACGATGTGGAAGAATCCAAAGCGCTGGTCGTGGTCGCGCAAGCGCAAGCGCAAGCCGCTCGCGGTCTTGCATCTCGATGGTCATCTCGAGCAGACGTCTTCGACCCGCGAGGGCGCAGACTTCAACTACAAGGGCAAGTGGTCCTACAGCATCTTGGTCGCATCTTTGGCCGATGGCGAGTGTGTCGGGCTGCGGCTTCGTGGCGGGAATGTCCGCTCCAGTGATGGGGCTGCCGAGCTCCTCGATGACGTACTCCCGCGTCTGCTCAAACAATTCGAGACCGTCCTCGTGCTCGCAGACAGCGACTACGATCGCGCCGATCTCCGTCACGCCTGCGAAGGGCATGGCTGCTACTTCGCGTTCGTGGGGCGGGAGACGCCTGATCGGCCAGCAATCGCCGAGCAACCCCGAATGTGGCGCTCCTTCCAAACTCGAGCCAAGCGAGCAGCGGCCGAGCGCGAAGCCAAGCCAAGCTTCAAGCGTCGAAAGAAGAAGCGAAACCGTCGCAAGCGCCGAGCTCGGCAGCGAGGCTACAAGGAGCTGAAGCTTGCCAGGCAAGCGGTCGCTGAGACTGAAGGTCCCGGCGGCACACGGCTCATCATTCGCCGACAAATACTCGACGTCTCCAAGGGCAAGTCGCCGCAGCGCGAGATGTGGAAAGAGGTCCGGTATCGCTACGTGGTCACGAATCTCCCGAGCAGCTGGTCGGCTGAAGATGTGATCGACGAGACTTACAAGCGCTGTGATCAAGAGAACATCATGGCTGGTCTTCACACGGGGATCGCCGCGTGGAGGATGCCGGTCGCTCAGCTGCGGGGAAACGCTGCGTGGCTGGAGATCGCCCGACTGGCTTGGAACCTCGGCAAATGGACAGCTCAGCTCGCGCTGCCCAAAGAAGTCACCCGGTGGGAATGGAAGCGCTTTCGCCGAGCCTTCGTCGACATCCCAGCCCAGGTCATACGCACAGCTCGCCAGCTGCGGGTCCGGGTGCTTGGGACACATCGCTACATCAACGAGTTTCTCTCCGCCCACGCCTGCCTGCAGGTCTGAACTTCAGTGACATCAGCGCTACGAGGAGCGTCGGCTTCGGGACACGTGCGCCCTCACGCCCAGTCCGAGTCGGTCGCGCGGCTGATCGTGCTGCTGATTGAGCTCGAGAGGCTCGAACTCGACGTCAAGGTGGTCGAACTCGAGCTCGTCGACCTACTCGGACTCGTGCGGGGGGCTCGCTTTGCTCCGAACACGCTTATTTTTGGGCTAGCATGGGATGCGATGCCACGCAGCTCTTGGCTCCGTGCCGCGGTGACGCGCGACACGCTCTGCAGAAGCGGCACTGCCCTCCGCCGGGCCGCCCTCGCCTGCGCGCTGGCCATCGGCCTCGCGCCCTCGACCGCCCGAGCCTGCAAGCCCTTCCTGAGCACCTACGAGCACGTCCCGCGCCCGAGCTGGGAGCCCGGCGCGGGGCTGGAGCTCGTCGACGAAGCCCTCGACCTCGACTGCGAACGCGCCGGCTACCGGCTCACCCGCTGCACCTGGCGAGCGCGCCACAGCTACGCGGGTCAGGCCGGCACCCCCGCCAGCGGCTCCATGGAGTTTGAGACCAGCGAGGCCATCGCGTCCCTGCGCGTGGCCGTGAACGGGGTCGAGGTCCCCACCACCATCGACGGACTCCGAGACCGCCGGGGCGCCGCCGCGACCGTCGACGAGGACGGCTACATCCTCCCCGATCGCGTCGCCCTCAGCGCGGACGATGCGGGGCGCGTCGAGGTCGAGGTCACCCTCGTCCTCGACCTCGAGCGCTACCGCGGAGGCCACTGCACCACCCCCGCCGGCGTCGCCCGCCACCCCTTCGCCAGCCCCCACTACACGAGCATCGACTTCGACCTCGAGCCCGAGCACCTGCGCGCCGACCCCGTCGAGACGCCCATCGCCCCGGGAGCGAGCGCCGAGGTCCAGGTCCGCGCGCCCTTCGTCCACTTCCCGCGCCTGCGCTTGCGGGACCACCAGAGCCTGCGCTCGCGCGGTCGCCATCACCTCCGCCGCCGCCTGCCCGCCGACTCGCTCCGCTCGGTGAGCGTCGAGCATCGCCGCTGGTCCCACGGCCCCGTGGCCGCTGGCGGGGTCGGCTTTGGCCCGCAGATCCGCCCGCGCCTGCGCGCCGGCTACGAGCTCGCGGGGCCCTACCTCACCGTGGCCTCGGCCGCCGTCGAGGGCGACGCCATCGAGGAGCTGCTCGTCGTCCCCGCCCTCGAGGTGGCCAGCCCCGACTCGCCCTACTTCATCCCCTCGGTCAGCCTCGGCGTCGGGGCCCCCGTGCTCGTCCTGCCCGAGCCCCGCCCTGGGGTGCGCGCGCTGTGGTCCGCCCGTTGGTCGATCCTCGGCCTGGTCGGCAGCGTCGACATCTATCCCGCCCGCGGCGGCGAGGCCCGGACCCTGCGCGGCGCCCTGCTCCTCGAGCTCACGCTCTGACCTGCTGTGTTCTGTCCCCCCCCACAGGGAACTGGGGACCGGGGGCGCTTCGTCGCTATCCGCCCCTCCGCTTTGGCTTGGTGGGCAATGGGGTTCGCACCTGGGAGAAGGCTCGTGGTCGCCCCCGCTCGCGGGGGCGTGGATTCGTTGACAGTCCCTGAGTCGTGGACGTGGAGCAGGGAGGGCGCGGCGTCGCCCACGACGGCGGCCAAGCGGCAGGTGGGCCTCGGTGACTTCTTGCTCAATGCGTAATTGATCGCGCCAGTTGACAATCATTCTTCGCTAAACGAATAGCTTGATGGCTCGCTCGTCTGCGAACTCGAGTCTGGAACCGTAGAGATGCAAGAGATGATTGAGCGATACCCAGGTAACCATCAAATACTCGTTCCCGCCGTGCTCTTGTGCCTCGCTATCGGGTGCACGTCGCAGGCCCCCGCCGCGGAGTCGGGGATGACGGAGGACGAGACCGGGACCGACGACGAGGTCGGCGACGAGGCCGATACCGAGACCGATACCGACGCCGAGACCGGCCCCGGTCCCGACCCCGACATGATGCAGTCCGACCCCGAGTGCACCGAGTTCAGCGAGCTCGAGGTCGCCTGGAACATCGACAGCGCCGTCCCTCGCGTCGTCCGGGGGGAGGACCTGCGCCTCACCGCCGAAGACTGCGAGGACGCCGAGTTCGAGGACCCAGACAACCTCGAGGACGCCGCCCTCGCCGTCGCCGAAGCCCTCCGCCCCCTCTATGGCCTGGGGGTAGAGCACACCTTCGAGGTCGCCTTCGTCGGGTCCGACGCCCTCGGCTTCACCCACGTCCGCCTCACCCACCACTACGCGGGGGTCGTCGTCTCCGGCTCTCAACTGATCGTCCACTTCGACGGGAGCGACAGGGCCTACGAGCTCAACGGCCACCTCTTCCCCGTGTCCGGCGTCGACGTCACGCCGACCTCGAGCTCGGACAACGCCGAGGCCGCCGCTCAGGTCGACTTTGATCAGGCCCACCCTGGGTTGGTGGGCGCCGCGAGCTCGCTCGAGCTCGTGGTCCACGTGACCGAGGGCGGGCCGCGCCTCGCCTACGCCTTCGACATGAGCGCGGGCGACCTGCTATGGCGCCGCTACGTCGTCGACGCTCACGACGACTCTCTGCTCGTGGCCGTGAGCGCCGCCCGAGAGGGCCTGGAGCCCGAGCCCGGCGAGCCGGCGACCATCACGGGGCAGCGGCTCGCCGGTGAGGGCGGCGGAACCGTCGAGCGCACGGGCTGGCGCGGGGACATGACCAGCACCCACCACCTCTTCAACCAAGACAGCGGGCTGTCCGTCCACGACGCCGTGGACTGCGGGAGCTTCGAGCCCGAGTGCATCAACGAGCCCACGAGCATGTGGGGCGCGAGCGACCCCTTCGGGCTGTCGGGCTTCGCCAACCTCCTCGACACCGTCGACTACTTCCAGACGACCCACGGCTGGGCCCCGGCCAAGGTGCCGAGGATGGTCGTTCGCTTCCCCAACGACTGCTTCGGCCCCCCAAACACCAACGCCTTCTTCCTCCCGGGCTATGCCCCGGCCGACCTCATCCTCGTGACCGTCCCCGCGCCCGGCGACTCCCCCCTGGGCACGACGGACATCGTCGGCCACGAGTACACCCACGCCGTCGTCAACAGCACCGCCGGGCTCATCTACCAGGGTGAGTCGGGCGCGCTCGACGAGTCCTTCGCGGACATCTTTGGCGCCCTGGTCGAATTCGCCACGCAGCCCGACGACGCAGCCAGCTACCCCGCGTTCAGCCCAGGCTCCGCAGACTGGCTCCTGGGCGAGGACAGGGGGTCCCCCTTCCGCGACATGCGGGACCCCGCCGCCTTCGGCGACCCCACGCGCTATGGCGGGAACAACTGGGCCGACACCAGCGAGGGCGCCTTCGACTTTGGCGGCGTACACACCAACTCTGGCGTCCAAAACCAGTTCTTCTACTTCCTCAGCGAAGGCGGCGCGGGCAACAACGACGGGATCGCGTACGACCTCACCGGGATCGGTCGCGCCGCCGCGGCCCAGATCGGCTACCGGGCGATGACCGTCTACACCGCCCCGAGCAGCGACTACGCCGACAGCCGCCAGGCGTGGCGCTCCGCGGCCATCGATCTCGGCGGAGAACACCTCGCCGCCGTCGAGGCGGCCTGGGAGGCCGTGGGCGTCGGCGCGTGCCCGACATGGTTCCCCGACTCCGACATGGACGGCTTTGGCGACACGCAGGCCGGCATGGAGGCCTGCGAGCAGCCCCCCGGCCACGTCGACGTCGGGGGCGACTGCGACGACACCGACGCCGCCCGCTTCCCCGGGGCCGCAGAGGTCTGCGGCGACGGGGTCATCAACGACTGCGCGATCGTGTTTTGCGACGACGACCCCAACGCGCCGGACTGCGTCGACGTCGAGGACTTCTGCGGCACCCCGCAAATCGCCGTCGTCATGGGCCAGATCCAGGTCTCGTGGACCACCGACTGCCTGCTGCAGACCTCCCCCGACCTCGTGAACTGGACCGACTACCGGGGCGAGCTCGACGTCCAGGGCTGCGAGCAAGCCGCCCAGTTCACCCCGGGCGAGCAGCTCTTCTTCCGGCTCCGCACCCACTAAAGCCCCAGCCTCGCGCCCGCGGGGCGGTCAGCTCATCGGTACTCGGTCACCTCGACGCCCATGGCGTCGACCCAGGGGAAGGGGTCGTTGCTCGTGGGCAGGGCCTCGAGGGGGCCGCGCGGGACGAGGTCGAGGATCAAGGTCGAGAAGTCGATGGCCTCGCTGAGCTCGCGCATGCGCGCCTTCGCGGACGCGAGCTCGAGGCGCAGGCGGTCGAGGGCGCGGCGGATCTCCAGGGCCTGCTCGACGCTGGTCGCCCGCTCGAGCAGGGCCTCGAGGGCCGCGACCATCTCCTCGAGGATGCGGATGCGCCCCTCGAGGTCGGTGAATTCGGCGGTCACGTCCTCGGCGAGCAAGGAGCGATCGAGGACCACGCCGAGCTCCGACAGCTCCTCCATGACGGGGAACAGGTGCTCGGCGGGGACGCGCAGGGTGATCTGGTAGTCGTAGCGCGAGGCGATCCAGCCGCCGTAGCGCTCGGGGACGGACTCGGCGACCCCCATGGCCGCGTCGCGCTCGTAGACGGCGATCTCGAGCCCGGCGGTGTAGATGACCTGGCGCGGGCCGGCCTCGGCGACGGCCTCGGTGGCGTTTTGCTCGGAGCCCTCGGCGCTCGGTTCGGCGCTCGGCGTGGGCGCGGGCGCCCCCATGTCGGCGGCCTCCCCAGCCGCGGACGCGTTCGACTCGAACTTGGCCGAGCGCTTGGCCTTGCGCTTTCGAGCCGGGCGCCGGCGACCGCGGCTGCGCTCGAGGCTGATGCTCTCGACCGCCATGGTCCGCTCGGGCGCGGACGCGGGCTCGAGCACGATCATCTCGGCGTCGTCGTCCTCGAAGTCGTAGCTGGGCCCGCCGCTACCGACGCAGATGCCCCCGTCGCAGTACAGCCCCGGGTCGCAGCCGCCGCCGGAGGTGCACGGGCAGCCGTCCGACCCGACCGGGCACATCGCCAGGCCCGCGACGACCACCTGAGAGCGGTTCACCGACAGCTCGGCGCACGCGAGGGTCGCGAGGGGGAGCGCCGCGAGGACGCCCACGAGGAAAGTTCGGAGCAGGGACAGCCAGCGACGGGAAGGCATGATCGATGCTACCGCAACGGGCGGGGTCGGCTGGGGTTTTGCCTTGGTTTGGGAATCTCGCGTGCGCAGACCTACGGGCTTCGAGACCTCAGCAAGTACACCCGAGGAACACCGGCTCCGTCGCGCTGATCACCATCGCCCCGCCCGCCGGCTGAATCTCGTAGAGCTCATCCCCGGTCCGCACCCAATAGGTCTCGTGCCAGCGGATCAACCGAAGCGGCTCGATGGGATCCATCCCCGAGGCCCCCGCCCCCTCGCGCCCGCTGCTGATCAGCTCGAGCGCGTCGCCGTCCCCCACCTTCCACATGGCCCACTGGGTCGCGCTCCACTCCCCGCAGCCTTCCCCCACCGACACCGCGTGGAACACGAATTTGTCCTTCCCGTCCGTCCACAGCTGGTCCACCTTCCTCGCCTCGTCGTCCCACTGGCTCCCCGCCTCGCGCGGCTCCCCGTACTCCTTGCCCGTCGCCACCCAGTCCGCCTGATCCTCGACGTAGGTCGGCAGCGCCTCGAAGGCCGCCTGCACCTTCGTCGCCAGCGCCGGCTCGATCGCGTCGCCCGTGGCAAAGTCGACCACGCCCGCGTCCGCCTTCTCGTCGATGGGCAGCGCCAGGTCTCCGCGGCAGCCGTCGAGGCGCCCGACGAGGTAGAGGTCGCCCTTGGTCGCCTTCCACATCGCCTTGGCCATCTGCTCCGGCGTGGGCGTGCCGCCAGCGTCGTAGATCTTCATCAAGCCCGAGTCGGCCTCCTCGACCCCCGAAGCCCGGCCGATCACCGCCAGGGCGTCGAAGTCGCCCACGCTGGTCCGGCAGCGCTGCCCGCCGGGGCCCTCGACGTCGAGCTCCCGCCCGATCCAGCCCTTCGCCGCCTTGCCCAGCTTGGCCTTCGACAGCGCCTTGGTCACGGTGGCGTCGTTGAGCATGGTCGGCTCGGCCTTGCGGTCGACCCAGCCCTCGCTGCCGACCCCGAGCACCGCGTAGTGCGTGGGCCCAATCTTCAACACCGCCAGCGGCGTGTCGGCCCGACCCTTTCGCCGGGTCACCCGGGACGAGAGCATCTCCTCGTGGACGATCAGCGGCTCGGCGCCGGGGGCCGCCCGGGCGATGCGCAGCTCCTTGGGCCCGACGTCGGCGAAGGTCCGCGTCGCCCAGCGCTGGGTGAAGCGAACGATCATCTGGCCCTCGTGCTCGCCCTGCCCCGCCTTGATGCTCACGCCGGTCGCGGTGATCGAGTAGCCCTTCTCGAAGGACTTTTCGCGCGCGGCCAGCCACGCCTCGCGGGCCAGGGTCTTCTCCACGCGTCCGGTCCGCTTGATGCCCTCGAAGTCCGCGGCGAAGACCTTGGAGTAGGCCTCGAAGTCCTCGTTGAGCTGCGACTCGTGCCACGCGTCGAACACCGCCCGGGCCTCCTCTTTGGTCACCGGCTCGGGCTTGGGCGCCTCCGCCTGATTGGGCGCCTCGACCTGCTCGCCCGCCTCCTTGCCCGCTTCGGCGGCGGGCTCGGGGTCGCAGGCGGCCATCAGCGAGGCGCCGGTCAGGAGGGCGAGGAGGGTGAGCTTGGGGGGGACGGTCGCGGTCATGGGCGCTCCTGCGAGGCCCAGCTTCGCAGGCCAGACCACCCGCGCCAAGCACCTACGCTCACGCGCAAACACGGCGGAGTCGCTGCCGCGCTCCGCCGCCCGTCATCGCCCCGTCACCACCACGGGCACGCACGGGTTCCGGATCATTCGGAGGAGCCCCACTCGATGCCCAGCTCGCCGTCCTCGAGGAAGGCCTCGCCGGCCTCGACCCAGCTGCCGTCGACCTCCAGGAAGGCGACGTCGCCGGCCCAGCCCAGGCGGATGGTCGTGCCGCTCACGTCCCCGGGCCCGGGGTCCTGGCAGGCCCCGTCGACGTTGATCTCTTCCTCGGCCGCGCCGAACTGGAACTCCCAGGCGTTGGTGCACTCGGCGCAGCTGTCGAGGGGCTGCACGCTCGGGACCTCGATGAGCATGGAGCACATCTCCTGGCCGCCTACCTCGGCGTAGTACTCCGCCACGGGATCGGTGAGCTGGCCGTTTTCGTAGGCGCCCCACAGCGCCCACCCGGAGAAGTCGCCGCCCTCTTCCTCCTCGCCCTCGTCGTCCTCGTCCTCCCACTCCCCCTCGCCCTCGCCCTGGTCGGCGAAGCCCGGGTGGGAGCCCGGCGCGTTCGGAGGCATGGTGTCGATCCAGCCCTCGGTCTCGAAGGTGGCCATGGGCACGGCCTCGCCGCAGGCGCTCAGCCCCAGGCTGACCAGCAGCGCGGCGCCCAGGCCCAGCGTCAACGGTAGCGTTCGCGTCGTCGTCATCTCGTCCTCCACCATCACGGGTTCCACAGCTCGTCGAGGACGCCGGTGCAGTCGATCTTGGCCCCGTCCTTGCCGGACAGCTCGGTGATCGGCATGGCGCTCCACTGCTCGCCGGTGTCGGGGTCGGGCACGCCGAAGCCGCGCAGGATGCTCGACAGCAGCTTTTGGTGCGGCCGCCCCGAGGACGAGCGGCGGACGCCGTCCCACACCCAGGCCTCGTAGGGCACGTCCGAGGGGTAGTGGATGTAGCGGCCGGTCTGCCAGGTCTGGCCGCCGAACAGGCAGATGGGCATGCGATCGAAGCCGTGGATGCCGTCGGCGAGCTCGCTGGTCCACAGCACCAGGGTGTTGTCGAGCATGGTCCCGTCGCCCTCGGGGATGGCGTCGAGGGCCGCGAGCAGCTGGGCGACCTGGGTGCTGTGGTAGGCGGTGTAGTCCGTCATCACCTGGACCGCGGCGTCGCTCGTGGCCAGCTGGTGCGCGTAGCCGTCGTGGACGTCGTCGCCCGCGATGCCCAGCTGGTTGCCCGGGACCGTTGCGAGGTTCAAGGTCGCGACGCGCAGCAGGTCGCAGGACAGCGCCGCGGTCAGCATGCTGACCGTCGCGGCCCACTCGTCGTTGTAGTCGGACACCGGCTGGAGCTCGGGCACCTCGCAGCTCGCGGCCATCAGCCCGTCGACCTGCCCGCGCAGGTCCGAGAGCAGGTCGCGGTGGACCTCGACCTTTTGCTGGTCCTCCGTGGACAGCCGGCTCGACAGCGCCGCGTAGCGCTCGTCGACCATGGTCATCACCTTGCCCTGCTCGACGAGGGCGGGCGAGCCCCCGGCGCCGCCGTTGACCAGGCCGAACAGGCGCTCGTGGATGACCGGCATGCGGTTCTCGCCCAGCAGGGGCTGGAGCCGGTCGCGGTAGTTCACCACCGGGCAGATGTCGCCGATGCTGACCTCGAGGGAGCGCAGGCGATCGGGGCGCGCGATGTGGTTGGCGACGAGCTGGTCGATGGACGGGCTCTTGCCGATCGGCAAGCCCGCGACCATCTCGACCTCGTTGCCCGTGAGCGTGTGGATCTGGCCGATCTCGTGGCGCAGGACCCCGGCCGGGTCGATGTCGCCGGAGACCATGGACAGGCCCTCGATGGCGATCGTGCGATCGGCGTAGGGGAACAGGGGCGCCAGCGAGGGGCTGAACTCGGCCTGGCTCATCGCCGTCAGGTCGTGCTGCCAGACCGCGTCGGCGGGGTTGCCGGCCGGGTTCATGGCCCAGGTCGGCATCCAGCCCCCGTGCTGCGAGACGATGACGATCAGCCGGGTCGGCGGGTCCCCAGGCGCGCCGCGGACCCGGCGGGCGAGGGAGGGGAGGAAGAGGCTGCCCGAGGCCAGGCCCAGGGCGGTCAAGAAGCGTCGTCGGTTCAACATGTGCTTGAGTCGTGGACGTGGGGCAGGGAGGGCGTGGCTTCGTCCACGACGGCTAAAATAGTCAGGGACCATGGATTCATTCATAGTCCCTGGGCCCTCCGGTGGCGGAAGGAGTAGGAGCCCGCCAGGTTCACGATCAGCAGGCGGATGTCGCCGCCCGAGCTCCAAAAGCCCTCCTGCATGGCCAGCACCGTCTCGACGTCCGCGGCCGCCTCGTTGCGGCCGAAGGCGTAGCGGAACCATTGCTTGGTGTAGCAATCGTGCACCGCCCGGCTCTGGCCCATCTTGGTCATCAGCTCGACGGCGTCGTTGACCGGGCCGTCCTGGTCCGTACCCAGGAGCTGACCGGTCGCGTCCACGGGGTAGCCGTTGTCGGTGTCGCGCCACCGGCCCAGGGAGTCGTAGTTCTCGAAGGTGAAGCCGATGCCGTCGATGGAGTCGTGGCAGCCGGCGCAGGCCTCACTCTGGGAGTGGATCGCGTACTTGTCGCGGTTGGTCTTGGGCTCGAGGGCCTCGGCCTCCTCGAGGGGCGGGACGTCGCCCGGGGGCACCAGCTCGATGCACATCAGGCGATCGAGGATGGTCACCCCGCGGCGCACGGGGGCGGGCTGCTGGGGTCCGGCCTTGGCCGACAAAAAGCCCGCCATGGTGAACAGGCCGGCGCGCTGCATCGGGTCGAGCTCGATGGGGTAGTACTCCGTGGTCCACACCCCGATCTCGTCGTTGCCCTCGCCCGCGACCAGGCCGCCCCAGGTGATCGGCGCGAGCGAGTCGTCGACCTCCTGCTGGTAGGCCAGGCGCGCGACGTCCGGGGTCACCCAGGCCTTGTTCGAGGTCAGCAGGGCCTCGAGGGTGCCCTCGCCGTGGAACACGTGCTGGGCCACGAACACGTCGGACTCGAAGCGCGCCCCGGGCGAGTACTCGAGGTAGTAGTAGTCGGACTTGTCGTCCTCGGCCTCGAGGCCCATGGCCTCGAACACCGGCGCGTAGTAGTCGAGGTCGATGGGGTTCGAGCCGACGTCGTCGAAGTCCCAGTTTTGGCGGTGGAAGCTGACCACCATGTCGATGGCCCGGTAGTCGCCGAGCATGCGGAAGGCCTGGTCGGCGAGCACCTGGCGATCTTGGAGCCGCCCCTCCCGGGCCAGGTCCAGGAGCTCGGCGTCCGGCATGGAGTTCCACAGGAAGTAGGACAGGCGCGAGGCCAGCTCGTAGTCCGTGAGCGGGACGGCGTCGGTGCCCTCGATGACCGTCTCGGTACCAAAGCGCGGGAAGTACAGGAACTCGGCGCTCTGCAGCAGGTAGCTCAGGGACAGCTCGACGGCGACGTCGGTGCCGTGGCTGCCCTGCCAGCTGTCGAAGTTGGCCAGGAGCGTGTCGAGCTCGGCCTGGGTCAGGGGCCGGCGCCAGGCCAGCTCGGCGAAGCCGGGCAGCCAACCCCGGGCGCAGCCCTCCTCGAGGGACTCGCAGCCGAGCATGGCGTCGATGTCCTCCATGGCCGCGCTCGCCACGTGCCGAGCGGCGCGCTGGTAGGCCTCGACCAGGGCCGGCGTCGCGGTGTTGAAGGCCGCGTTGTTCTCGAAGCCGCCGCGCCCCTCCAGCTCGACCGGGAAGGTGATGTGGCCGGAGTTCACGGTCGGCAGCAGATCGCGAATCGTGTTGCGATACTGCTCGGCCGTGAGCCGCGCGAGCGGGGCCGCGTCGGGGACGAGTTCAGCGGGGGCCGGGCCTGGCTCGGGCTCTGCTTCGTTGCAGCCCGCGGCGGTCACGGCCGCGGCTCCAAAGCAGAGGGTCAGCGCGAGGCTCCAGCCGACGGGTGAGGTCTTGCTCGAGTGGGAAGCCATGGTTCGGGGGGGGAGCCCGGGGGGCTCGCCCCCTCCATTCCCGGACCGCTCACGGCGTTACACGGCGATCTGCATCTTTGTGCGCGCGGAGGCGCTCACGTTCACAGCGGGTCTGACGGGCAAGGGATGTTCAGCCGCGACTCCAGCAGCGGCCACTCGCCGTCCTGGGCCTCGGCGAAGAAGCCCGAGACCCACCACGCGCCGATGTCCTCCAGGGCGTTGCCGCTCAGGTCTTCGATGCGCGGCCGGCTCGCCTGGCTGTAGTGCAAGTGCAGCCCGACGGGGATGCCCTGGGCCTCGGCCTCGGCGATCGCGTCACACACCTCCACCTCGAGGGGGTAGCTCAACGACAAGCGCAGCTCGTCGGCGCTCGCCCCCGCCTCGACCCGGACCACGTTGGTGAAGCCGTGGCGAAAGCCCTCCTCGCTCAGCACCGAGGGCGGCGGGGCCCCGGGCAAGCCGTCGTCGAAGTGGTGGGCGAGGTCGTAGTAGATGGTGTGGATCGAGCTGTCCTCGAGCTCGACGACCATGGCGGTGCCGAGGCGGAAGTGAGCGCTCGGGTCGACCTCGTCGACGGGGCCGAGGGCCTCGCTGAACTGCAGCACGACCACGGTGGGGCTCTCGAAGTGGGCCTCGACGAGCTCTGGAGCCGTGAGGTCCTCGCCCGCGCACGCTCCCGCCGCGAGGGCCAGGGGCACGAGCGAACGCGGACACGAGGGGCTCACCCATCGAGCCTAGCAGTCGCCCACCCCGGCCGCGCCGGGACCCATGATCCACGAAAGCATCGTCCACGGACTCAGCTGGCGCTGAACCCGTGGGCGGCTGCTAGGCTCGGTAGGCTGATCGGCGACGCTCATTCGCGCACAGGCAGCGTTCGAAACGGGCTCCTCTCGCACTCCCCCCCCGATGCCACTCGTCCAGCGAAGGCACCTGATGCGCTAGCAGGCCGAACATAGCCCTGCACCACGTCCGCCGCCGAAGGAGCTCAGCACGCACCACGTGCACCCCCTCGCCAATGGAGAGGCATGGTTCTCAGTGGGTCGACCTCGAGCTTCCCCCTCGACGCCGAGTCCTGCCTGCTCTCCTCGCCCCAATGAAACAGCGCCCGCTGCACGAAGCAGGGGCGCCAGGTTCGATGGGTCCATGACCCATGCTCTCAGGGCTCTATGAACTAGTAGCGGCCGCCGCCGTAGCCACCGCCACCGCCACCGCCACCGCCGTAGCCGCCACCGCCGCCTCCGCGACCGCCGCGACCACCGCCGCCGCCGCCGCCGCGACCGCCGCGACCACCGCCGCCGCCGCCGCCGTAGCCACCGCCACCGCCGCCGCGACCACCGCCGCCGCCGCCGTAGCCGCCGCCACCGCCGCCGTAGCCGCCGCCACCGCCGCCGCGACCACCGCCGCCGCCGCCGCGGCCGCCGCCGCCACCGCCACCGCGCTCGTTGGCCTCGTTAACTCGGATCGCGCGGCCGTCAACGATGGCGCCGTTCATCTTCTCGATCGCCTCTTTGGCAGCGTCTGCGTCACCCATGGTGACGAAGCCGAAGCCGCGCGAGCGTCCGGTGTCCCGGTCTAGGATCACCTTCGCCTCGACGACGGGACCGATCTCTTCAAAGGCTGCACGGAGACCATCGTCGTCAGTACCCCAGCTGATGCCACCAACGAATAGTTTGTTCGACATGGAAATTTCGCTTCGTGTGCACCGCTCGCGCGCTCAAACGCGGCGGCGTCTTGGATGAATGGGTTGGGCTCGGCTAAGTTGCCTTCGTCTCGCTCGACACGCTCACCGTTTCGGCGAATGTCGAAGGCACAGCCTCGAATCTGGCCCTTGGTATCCGCGAACGCCGGACTTTGCACGGGGAACGTTTGTGAGCAGATTCACAAACGCCGCTAAAACGCCATCATGCTATGCCGAGCCATGGTTCGCAGCCTTCGCTTTGCTTCGCTAGCCCTGCCCTTCCTCGCCGCATGCCACCCCGCGGGCGCGAGCTCGGCGGCCGAACCGGGCCCTCAGGAGGCCGCCGACCCGGGCTCCGGGCCCGCCCTGAGCGTCGCTTTCCTACGTAGCTTCACGGAGAGTTTCTCCCGCGACGAGCTCGGCGGGCGCTTGCCGGGCAGCGAGGGCGCCGCCCAGGCCGTCGGTGAGCTCGTCGCCGCCATGGAGGCGATCGGCCTCGAGCCGGCGGGCGACGGCGGCGGCTGGACCCAGGCGGTGAGCTTGCGCGGCGTGAGCCTGGACCGTGCGGCCTCCCGGCTCGAGATCGTGTCTGCGGGCGGCGCGGCCGGAGCCTTCGCCTTCGCCCAGGACTGGGTCGGGACCAGCTTCGCTGCGGGGACCGCACGCAGCCTCGACGCCGAGCTCGTGTTCGTGGGCTACGGCGTGAGCGCGCCCGAGTACGACTGGGACGACTACGCGGGCGTCGACGTGCGCGGCAAGGTCGTGCTCGCCTTCGTCGGCGATCCGCCCACGGAGGACGGGCGCTTCGGGGGCCCCGCGATGACCTACTACGGGCGCTGGACCTACAAGTTCGAGCGCGCCCTCGAGGCCGGGGCCGCGGGCTGCCTGGTCATCCACGAGGACGCCCCCGCCTCCTACGGCTGGAACGTGCCGACCACCAGCTACTCGGGCGAGCGCTTCCACGTCCTCGACGGCGAGGGCCAGCCGCCCCCGGCCCTGGATCTGCGCGGGTGGATCTCCGCCGGGGCGACAGACGCCCTCGCCAAGGCCCAGGGCGCGAGCCTCGAGCAGTGGCACGCCCAAGCCATGGCCCCCGAGTTCGCCGCGGCGCCCCTGGGCGTGCGCCTGCGCGGCGAGCTGCGCACGAGCGAGCGCCAGATCGCCGACGTCAACGTGCTCGGCCGCCTGCCCGGCTCCGACCCCGAGCACGCCGACGAGGCCGTGTTCGTGACCGCCCACTGGGACCACATGGGCACCGACGCCGACAAGCTCGCGGCCGGCGAGGACGGCATCTACAACGGCGCCGTGGACAACGCGAGCGGCATCGCGGGCATGCTCGGCGTGGCCGCGCAGCTGCGCGCCGACCAGCTCGCCGGCGAGGCCCTGCCCCGCTCCGCCGTGTTCCTGGCGACCACCGCCGAGGAGCAGGGCCTGCTCGGCTCGCGCTACTTCGTCGCCAACCCGACCCTGCCCCTCGACGACGTGGTCGCGGTGATCAACATCGACAGCATGAACGTGTTCGGCCAGACCCGCGCCGTCGAGATCGTCGGCTGGGGCCAGACCACCCTGGAAGAGCGCGTGGTCGCCCTCGCCGGGGAGCAGGGCCGCGCCGTCATCCCCGACCGCCACCCGGCCTCGGGCGGCTTCTATCGCTCGGACCACTTCCCCTTCGCCCTCGCCGGCGTGCCCGCGCTCTACTTCCACAGCAGCCTCGACATGGTCGAGGGCGGCACGGCGGCCGGCGACGCCCTCGGGGCGGGGATGCGCGAGCGCTACCACACCCCTGCGGACGAGTTCGACCCGACCTGGAGCTTCGAGGGCGCGCTCCAGGACGCGCAGCTGGTCGTCGCGCTGATCCGCCAGCTCGGGCAGCCCGACGCGACCCCGCGCTACAAGCCCGAGAGTGAATTCGCGGGCAAGCGCTGACCGAGGCTGGACTCCAGCCCTTGATGAGAACGCCGTCCAAAGGCACATTCGAGCGGTGTCA
Organism: Plesiocystis pacifica SIR-1; assembly: GCF_000170895.1. Lineage (GTDB taxonomy): Bacteria > Myxococcota_A > Polyangia > Nannocystales > Nannocystaceae > Plesiocystis > Plesiocystis pacifica. The sequence continues at coordinate 32,308 of NZ_ABCS01000014.1, forward strand.
GGCGAGTCGAGACTCGGCAGCGCGGCGGCCAAGGCCGGCATCGTCACCGGTGTTGTGTGCGGGGCGCTCGTCGCCTTTGCCCGCGGCCTGCTGAAGATCCCGGCGAGGTACTTGTGCCCCGAGGGCAGCACGCCGAGCTTCGAAGAGAGCGTCGCCTACACCGACCACGGCGAGGGCACGCAGATGACCCTCTACTGCCTCGACCAGGCCGGGGCGGTCGTCGGGCAGTGGGACAGCATCGTCTTGGTCCTGTGCTACGCCGTGGTCTTCTTCGCGGTGCTGCTCGGGCCGATGGTCTTGATGACGCCGCCGCCCAAGCGCGCCGACGAGACCTGAACAGGGCATCTCAGCGGGGCAAAATCCGCGCGGGGCGGGTCACGGCGTCGCTGTCGGCGTGCTCGCGCAGCTCGACCGCGCCGTCGTCGAGGAGCAGCTCGCCGAGCTCGAAGCGGTAGCGGCAGCCCACGTGGCCCTCGGCCGCGCCGCGCAGGCGGAGGACCTGGACCTTGCGCCCCGTGGCCGTCTCGATCGCGGTCTGGGCGAAGCCCATGGCCGTGTACTCGATGCTCCGGTGCCAGCGCGGCACGTCGAGGATCTCGACCTCGAAGGTCCCGTCCGCGCCCCCGACGTCGAGCTCGCCCGCGTCCGAGTAGACCCGCCACAGGCGCCCGAGGATCCGGGTCAAGCGGCGCCGCTCCGCGGCCGGGCCGTAGCTCCCCGACTCCCCCGAAGACGCGAGCAGGTGACGGTAGGGCCCGCGCTCGAGCGCCCACCGGCCGAGGGTCGCGCCCATCTTCCAGTACTCGCGCTCATCCCCGGCGTAAAAGCGCTCGAGCCACGCCTCCTGGAAGCGCACGTAGTCGTCGAAGGGCACCAGCGTCGACGACTGGATGGGCCCGCGGAACAGGGACGACTCGGCCCGCAGCTGGTTCTCGAGGCGCAGCCACGCGAAGTCTCCGAACTCGCGGATCAGGTGATCGCGGCGCGCCGCGAAGAAGCTCCCCTTGATGAACATCGCTAGCTCCCAGCTTGGGTCCAGACGCGGCGCAGCGCCGCGGTTGGAGGAGAAGGTGCATCGCCAGTCACGCGTTGCCAACTCTCCGCGAGGTTGGAATTGACCCCAACGCGCACCCCTTCACCTCACCCGCCGAGCAGGCTCACCCTCCGATGGGGCGCGAGCGCGCCGCGACCTAGGCTCACACGTGCACGCGCTTGAGGGTCTGGAGCAGCACGCGCCCCGGCCCGGTCAGCTGCGTCATGAACACGCCCTCTCGGGCGAACAACATCTTGAACAGCCCGCCGACCCCGACCACGCCGTAGTCGACCTCGGAGCCGTAGGCCGCGAGGTTGCCGGTGGACACGAGCAGGCGCTCGCCCGCAGCCAGATCGCGCTGGATGAAGTCGCCCTTGCCGTGGATGAACACCAGGCCGCGGCCCGAGATTTTCTGCAGCAACAGCCCGGCGCCGCCAAAGAAGGCCGCGCCGGCGCGGCGGGCCGCCGTGACGTCGATCTGCACGCCGCCGACGGCGGCGAGGAAGGCCCCTGGGGTGCAGGTCACCGGGCCCCAGCTCAGGTCCCAGGCGGCGATCTTGCCGGTGTCGTTGGCCCCGAGCACGACCTTGGCCCCGGGGCGCTTGGCCGTGACCCGCGTCATCGTCAGGCCCTCGCCCGAGAGCATGCGCGACAGCGAGTTGCCCGGGATCTCCAGGCTCCACTCGATGCTGTCGTCGTAGCAGATCAGCGCGCCCTTGCTCGCCCACATCGACTGGCCCTCGTCGAGGCTCAGCTCGATGGTCTGGGCGATGTTGCCGTGGAGCTGGTAGCTGTCGTTCCAGGGCGTCTGCGGCACCGGGACCGTGCTCGACGGCGCGGCGACGAGGGCGGAACCATGCGGGGCTTCAGACGGCGGCAGGGGTTGCACGGCTCAGCGTACAACCCCTGCGGAGTTTTATTCTAGGCGCGCTGCCGCGCCCCTGGGTGCCCTACTCGACTGCCCTACTCGATGAGGCCGCGGCGGCGCAGCAGGGCGTCCACCGAGGGCTCTTGACCGCGGTAGTTGACGTACTGCTCCATGGGCTCGATGGTGTTCCCGCGGCTGAGAATTTTCTCGCGGAACAGGTCGCCGTTGGCCCGGGTCAGGCCGCCCTGCGTGCCCATGTAGGCGAAGGCGTCGGCGGCCAGGACCTCGGTCCACAGGTAGGCGTAGTAGCCGGCCGAGTAGCCCCCCGCGAAGGTGTGCGAGAAGTAGGGCGACTTGTAGCGCGGGGGCACGGCGGCCATGAGCAGGCCGTGCTTGTCGAGGGCGGCGCGCTCGAAGGCCTCGACGTCGGTGACCGCGGTGACCTGCTCACCGTCGGCGAGCAGGTGCCACTCCATGTCGAGCAGGGCCGAGCCGAGGTACTCGGCGCTGTCGAAGCCCTGGTTGAACTTGCGCGAGTCGAGCAGCTTGGTCAGCAGCTCGGGCGGGATGGCCTCGCCGGTCTGGTAGTGCTTGGCGAAGTTGCCCAGGACCTTGGGGTCGATGGCCCAGTCCTCCTCGAACTGCGAGGGGAACTCGACGTAGTCCCGCGGCACCGAGGTGCCCGCGAGGGTCGGGTAGGTCGCGTCCGAGAACAGGCCGTGCACGCCGTGGCCCATCTCGTGGAACATGGTCTGGACCTCGTCGAAGGTCAGCAGCGCCGGCTCGCCCTCGGCGGGCTTGGGGATGTTGAGGCAGTTGACGATGACCGGCTTGCGCCCGAGCAGCTTGCTCTGGCCGACGATGGCGTTCATCCACGCCCCGCCGCGCTTGCCCTCGCGGGCGAAGTAGTCGGCGTAGAACAGCCCGATGGAGCTGCCGTCCTCGTCGAAGACCTCGAAGGTGCGCACGTCCGGGTGGTAGGTGGGCAGGTCGTCGCGCTCTTTGAAGGTGATGCCGAACAGCTGCTCCATGGTGAAGAACAGCCCGTCGTTGCGCACGCGCTCGAGCTCGAAGTAGGCGCGGACCTGGGCCTCGTCGAGGTCGAATTTCTTGGTCCGGACCTTCTCGGCGTAATAGAACCAGTCCCAGGGCTGGAGCTCGAACTTCTTCCCGTCGGCCTTGATGGCCTTTTGGATCTCCTTGGCCTCGGCCTTGGTCTTGTCGGCGACCTGGGGCGCGAGGTCGTCGAGGATCTTGAGGACCGCGGCGGGCTTTTGGGCCATCTGCTCGGCGAGCACGTAGTCGGCCCAGGTCTCGTAGCCGAGCAGCTTGGCCTTGCGCGCGCGCAGGGCCACGATGCGCAGGAGCACCGGCCCGTTGTCCGCGACCCCGCGGGTCGACGAGGCTTTCCACAGGCGCTCGCGCAGCTCCCGGTTCTCGAGGCTCGAGAGCAGCGGGTGGCGGGTCGTGTTGAGCAAGCTGATGAGGAACTTGCCGTCGTGGCCCGCGGCCTTCGCCGCCGCGCCCAGGCCGGCGATCTGAGACTCGCTCAGGCCCGCGAGCTGGGCCTCGTCGTCGACGAGCACCGCCCCCTTTTCCGTGGACGCGAGCACGTTCTGGCTGAACTTGGTGGTCAGCTCGGACATCTCCGAGTTGATGGCCCGGATCTCGGTCTTGACCCCCTCGTCGAGCTTGGCGCCGGCGCGCACGAAGCGGGTGTAGATTTTTTCGACCAGGCGCAGGTCCTCGCCCGAGAGCGACTCGCGGGCCTGGTAGACGGCCTCGACCCGGGCGAAGAGCGCGGCGTCGAGGTTGATGGAGTCGTAGTGGGCCGAGAACTTGGGGGCGTACTCGGCCTCGAGCGCGCGGATCTCGTCGTTGGACACCGTGCCGCTCATGCTGAAGAACACGCTCGTGGCGCGGTCGAGGATGGCCCCGCTGCGCTCCATGGCGACGATGGTGTTCTCGAAGGTCGGCGGCTCCTCGCTGGTGGCGATCGCCTGGATCTCGGCGGCCTGCTCCTCCATGCCCTGGTCGAAGGCGGGGCGGAAGTGCGCCAGCTCGACCTTGGAGTAGTCGGGGGCCTCGTACTGCAGCGTGCTCTTGGTCAGCATGGGGTTGTCGGAGTCGGTGCGGGGCGCGGTCTCGCTCGTGGGGCTCAGGTCGGGCTGGGTCTGCGTGCTCGTGCTGTGAGAGCAAGCCACGATCGAGACGGCGGAGGCGAGGGCGAGGACGAAGGACGAGCTGCGCATGGTGTTCTCGGGTTGGCGGGGCCGCGCGGGCCCAGGAAGCGCGGACTCTACCACTTTCGGGTACATCACCGCCCTTTCCGGAGGCGGGCTCGAGCCGGGCCCGAGGTGAGATCGGACGCACCCGAGGCGGACCTGCGGCGGAACCTCGCTCAGTCCCTCGCTACCGAGAAAGCGCGTGCTTCCTCAACCATTCACGCTAGTTTGTCGTTGGGTCGAAGCGCCGATCACGACCATGCCGCGAACTCCATCGACCGCCCCGAGCAACCCGCGTTTTCTGTGTCTGTGCGCCCTCCTGGTCGCTTGCGCCGACCCGGCGACCGCTCGCTCCACGAGCGCCCCCACCCCCGGCGAAGCCGAGGGGCCGACGGGTGTAACCGCGAATACGGACACGACCCCGAGCTCTGCGGAGCCCGATCCCTCGGCGGCGGAGCTGGCGCAGGCTGCCGTCGACGACGATCCGCCGCCGGTCCCCGACGCCTTCCAGTTCGACATGGACGGGGCCGTCGCCCAGGGTCCTGCGGCGGACGCGAAGCTCGGAGCCGAGCCTGAGCCTGAATTTGATCCCTCGGTCAATCCGCCCCTCGACTTCTCCTTGCTCCCCGACTACGGCCGCGCCGACAAGATCGAAGAGGTCGAGCACGACTCGCCCCTGGTCCAGGCCAACGTCGACGTCGACGCCTACGACCTCACTGGCCCGTCGATCACCAAGATCGAGCAGGGCGCGACCCAAGACGAGATCGCTCAGGCCCTCGAGGGCGTCACCGGGCTGCGCAACGTGGACTTTGGCGGCACCTTGCTCGCGGACCTCGAGCTCATCGAGGACCTCGAGTACGTCGAGAACCTGATCTTGTGGGACACCCACGTCGTCGACCTCGGCCCGGTGTCGGGCTACGAGGACCTGCTCTTGCTCGACGTCCGGGGCACGGGGGTCGAGGACCTCTCGCCGCTGCGCCGGGCGACCAAGCTGCGCAAGGTCCTGGCGAGCTCGAGCAACGTCCGCAACCTCGGGCCGCTGAGCGACATGAGCGAGCTGGCCGTGCTCGACCTGGCCGACACCAGCGTCCGCGACCTGAGCCCCCTATCCGAGCTCGAGAAGCTCACCGTGATTCGCCTCGACAACACCTCGGTCCGCAGCGTCCGCTCCCTGTCCCAGCTCAGCCGCCTCGAGATCCTGTCGCTGTCCAACACCGAGGTCAGCGATCTTCGCCCGCTCCTCGGCCTCGAGCGCCTCGAGACCCTCAACCTGGCCAACACGCCGATCAAGACCACCGCGACCCTGCGCAAGATGACCGGGCTGCGGACCCTGGACCTGCGCGGCACCCCGCTGAGCTCCAAGCAGATCAGCGAGCTCGAGGCGGTGATGCCCTTCACCCTCGTGCTCGACGACGCGTGGGAGCGGGAGCGCAAGGCCAAGCGCGGCTGAGCCTGCTCGCCCCCCTGCTCGACAGCTCCAGCGAGAACGCGGTAGCGTCGTCGCCGTGACGCACCGCGGGTCTAGATACCGCCGAGGGAGAGGCTCCCGGTGACCGGTTCGCAGCTGGCCATCATGATGTTCAGCTTCGCGGGCATGGTGCTGTTCGCCGGGGTCGCGGTGGTGCTCTACCTGCGCCAGCAGCAGCTGCGCGAGGCGGCCCCTCCCCCGCTGCCCGTGACCCCGAAGCCGGCGGCGCCCCAGGCCTCGCCGATCGAAGAGCCCACCGAGCCCACCGAGTTCGTCCCCGCTCGCCACGGCGGACCGGACCCCGACGCGCCGCGCAAGCTGGGCGAGAGCGGCACCGAGCTCGTCCCCGCCCCCCATGGGCCGGAGGACCCGGAAGCAGAGCTGGAAGCCACGGAGCTCGTCCCCGTCCACCACGCCCCGCCCGATCCGGAAGAGAGCGGCACCGAGCTCGTCTCCGTTCACCACGCGCCGCCCGAGGAGCGCACGGCGTTCGTCCAGCCTCACTTCGCGCCGGAGCCCCCTCCGCCTGCGGAGCGCACGGCCATGGTCCAGCCACGCCTCGAGCCCGAGCCCCCTCCGCAGCCCGTCCCCGTCCCTGCCCCCGTCCCGGCCAAGCCCGTCGAGGCCCCCGCCGCCGCGCCCGAGCCGAGCACGGACCACGCCCACCACTTCGATCTGGCCGTCGCGGCCCTCGCCGAGTCCTTCGAGCAGCTCCGCTCGGGCGCCGCCCCAGGGACGATCGAGAGCACCCACGCCCGCTGGCGAGGCCACCTCGCGGTGCTCCACTCGGCCGACCTCGACGCGCTCTCGACCACCCTCCGCCCCGCCCTGAGCGCGACCGAGCCCGCGCGCCGCAGCGCGGCCTGGCGAGCGCTGCTGACCCACCGCAAGCTGTCCCTGCGCGAGCAGCTGCCCGAGCTCGTCGACGGCCTCGACGGGGACGCCCGCGCAGCCGCCGTGGCCACGCTCGCCTCCATCGCGGACCCCCGGGTCGAGCGCGCCCTCGCGGTCGGCCTCGAGGGCGCGCAGGCCAAGGGCGCGGACAAAGCCGCGACGTGGCGCTTTTGGCTGGAGGTCGCCACGCGGCGCGGCGAAGGGCCCGACGACGACGCGATCGCGGCCGCGCTCGCCTCGAGCGAGCCCGAGATCCTGGCCCTCGGCCTGCGCCTGCTGCCTCGCTCCAGCCGCCGGGACGCCCAGCGGGCCCAGGCGGACAGCCTCGTATTTGCGCCCAACGCCGCGGTGCGCACCGCCGCCATCGAGGCCAGCGTCACCCTCGGCCACAAGGGCGCGTGGCTGGTCGCCCGACAGCTCGCCCGCAACCCCAGCTTCCCCCGGATCACCGCCCTCGTCGCGAGCTTGGGTACGGCCGCCGAGCTCGACGCCCTCGCCGCGGCCCTCGAGCGCCCGAGCCTCGCGGCCGCCCTGGCCCTGCTCGCCTCGGGCCGCGCCGCCGCCTTCGAGCGCTGCGCTGTCCTGGTCGACGACCAAGACGCGCTCACACCCGAAGAGCGCGAGGCCCTGTCCGCCGCGCTCGCGGCCGCTCGAGGCGAGGGCCCCAGCCAGAGCCCCGAGCACCGCCTCCTCGCTGGCGAGCGCCGCACCGGCCCGACCCTGAGCGCCTGGCTCCGACGACCCGAGAGCGCCCGAGACCCCCTCCTCGCCCACCTGTGCGCCGAGCTGCGAGTGCGCACCCGGGGCGAGGTCGACCTCGACCCCGCCCTCGAGCCCGACGCCTGGCGCCGACGAGTCCAGGCCGCCGCCGCCACCCTCGAGGCCCTCGACCTCGACGCCCCCGTCCCCTGAGCTCCCCATGGCTGCCCTCCCGCCCCTCACCCACCGCATCGCCTTCCCCGACGGCCCGACCATGGACTGGGAGGTCGAGCGCCTGCGCATCCACGAAGGCCTCAACCAGTGCGGCGAGGCCGTGTTCGACCTGCGCACGCAGGAGCTGCAGTCCAGCACCCGCGAGCTCCTGGGCGCGCGCTGCGAGCTCAGCTTGCAGCGCGGCGACCACCCGCCCCAGTCCCTGTTTGGCGTGGTCACCCGCGTCGAGCAGCTCGGCCTGGCCAAGGGCGCCCGCGGGGTCCGGGTGCGCGTCGAGCCGGCCGTGGCCCTGGCCCGACAGCGCGTGCACTCGCGCATCTTTCAAGGCCAGTCCGTGCTCGACATCGTCCGCGAGGTGCTCGCGCCCATCCTCGACGGCTACGCGCGCGCCATCGACCTCGACGGGCTGCGCCGCGGCGCCGCGCCCCGGGACTACTGCGTGCAGTACCGCGAGCGCGACCTGGAGTTCGTGCGTCGCCTGCTCGAGGAGGAGGGCATCAACTGGTTCTTCGTCCACGACCCCGAGCGCGGCTGCGAGGTCCTGACCCTGTCCGACGACAACAAACTCCACCCCCGGGTCGAGAACGTCGACGGCAGCGACCACATCGCCCTGCGCCGCGCGGACGAGGGCTCCCCCACGGAGAGCTTCGGCGCCCTCGAGTGGCGCGAGGCCCTGACGCCCACGGCGACCCTGGCCACGGCCTACGACCCGGGCAGCCCCGGGAGCACCCTCGGCGAAGGCTGGGCCGAGCCGGGCACCGACGCGCGCGGGCACGAGCGACGCGTCTACGTCCACGACATCGAGCGCCTGGGCAACCGCTGCCTGGACCAGCGCGCCCGCGACCTCGGCCTGGCCCTCGCCCTCGACGGCTCACGCCTCGTCGCCACCGGCGACGCCGCCATCGCCCGGCCCGGACACCGCTTCGTCCTCGACGGCGCCGAAGACCTCGAGGACCAGGGCGCCCCCTCGGAGTGGATCGTCCTCGCCGCGACCCAGCGCTCGGAGCCCGACGCCGGCGGGGCCCGGGTCCACGGCGTCGAGGTCGAGTGCGTCCCCGCCGACGCCGAGCTGCGCCCCATGCCCAGCGCCGAGCGACCCATCGTCGCCGGGCCCCAGACCGCCACGGTCGTCGGCGGCGGCGAGATCGACGTCGACGCCGAGGGCCGCATCCAGGTTCAGATGCACTGGCAAGAGGGCGCCGCCTTCTCCCCGGGCGCCTCGTGCCGGGTGCGCTGCGCCCAGAGCTGGGCCGGGGGCTCGTGGGGCGCCCAGTTCATCCCGCGCGTGGGCATGGAGGTCGTCGTCGAGTTCCTCGAGGGCAACCCCGACCGCCCCCTGGTCACGGGCTGCGTCTACAACGGCGGCGCCGCCCCGCCCTTTTCGCTCCCCGGCAGCGCGACCCAGAGCGGCTGGCGCAGCCACAGCTCCCCCGGCGGCGGCGGCTTCAACGAGCTGCGCTTCGAGGACGCCGCCGGCCTCGAGGAGCTCTACATCCACGCCCAGCGCGACTGGAACACCGAGGTCCTGCGCCACCGGGTCCTGCGGGTGGGCAGCGACTCGATCATGGGCGTCGGCGGCCAGCGCAGCGCGAAGGTCGACGAAGACGAGCGCCTGCTCGTCGGCGGCAGCCGGAGCGTCCAGGTCGCCAACAACCAGGCGATCACCGTCGGCGCCGACGCGAGCCTGACCGTCGGCGGCAGCCAGAGCGTCACCGTCGCCCAGGATCGCGGCCTGAGCGTGGGCGGCAGCCACACCGAGACCGTCGCCGTGGCCGCCACCGAGACCGTCGGCGCCGCCAAGACCGTGACCGTTGGCGGCGCGCTCATGACCATCGTCGGCGCCGCCATGAACACCTCCGTCGGGGGCCTGAGCGCCGAGGAGGTCGGCGGCATGAAGTCCGTGTCCGTGGCCGGGGGCAGCAGCGAGGCCGTGGTCGGCCCCAAGAGCGTCGACGCGGCCAGCATCAGCCACAGCGCGCGCGCGGATCTGGGCCAGAGCGCGGGCGCCAACTACAGCCTCAGCGCCGGCGCCGACCTGTCGATGCTCGCCGAGGGCCAGCTGAGCCTCAACGGCAAGAAGAAGGGCCTCATCGAGCTCGAGGACACCCTGACCATCAAGGTCGGCAAGGCCAGCTTGTCCCTGCAAAAGAACGGGACCATCACCCTGCGCGGGGTCAAGCTCAGCGTCGAGGGCAAAAAATCGATCACCCTCAAGGCCAAGAAGATCAACCAGAACTAGCAGCCATTCGGGTTCCAGCGCCGCTCCAAACCCGGCGCGGACTTCGGACACGCGGTTACTCGCTCTGCCCGCTGAGGCGTCGCTTGACCTCGGGCAGGAGGCGGCGGCTCACGGGCACGACGGTGCCATCGCGCAGCTGGAGCGCCGCCCCGTCCTCGTCAAAGCGCATGGCCGAGACGAAGGTCAGGTTGACGAGGGCGCTGCGGTGGACGCGAAGGAAGTCGTGACCGCGGAGGCGGGCCTCGAGGGTGTTGAGGCTCTCGTCGAGGATCATCTCCTGCCCGTCGATCCAAAAGACCACGACCCGGTCGGTCGAGGCGAGGTGCGAGACCTCGCGAGCGTCAAAGACCCGCAGCAGCGAGCCGGTCCGAGTGGCGAGCCGGGGAGGCGTGTGGCTCACGCTCGGGGTCTGGGTCGGGACGCGGGCGCGGACGCGAGCGAGGGCGAGGGCGAGGGCGTGTTCGGAGATGGGCTTGAGCAGGTAGTCGACGGCGTCGACGCGGAAGGCCTCGAGGGCGTGCTCGCTGTGGGCAGTGGTGAAGATGATCGGCGGGAGCCCGGGCTCGCGCGCGAGCTCGATGCCGCTGAGCCCAGGCATCGCAATGTCGAGCAAGATCACGTCGGCGCGGTCCCGGGTCAGGACTCGACGCAGGGTCGCCGCGTCGGTCGCCTCGCCCGCGACCTCGACGCCCGCGACACGCTCGCACGCGCGACGCAGCCGCCGCCGGGCCGGGGTCTCGTCGTCGACGATCAGGACTCGCAGCGTTCGTGTCACTCTTCTCCCTACGATTCCCTGTTTCACGGGTTCACGAGCTCAGGGGCAGGGCGAGGACGACGCGCCACCCTCCGCCCAGACGGGGGCCGGCTTCGAGCCGCGCCCGCTCGGCGTAGAGCAGCTCCAGTCGCCGACGAACGCTGTGCTCGCCAGTCTTGGTGCCCTGGCTGTCGACGCTGCTGCCCGGGCCGTCGTCCTCGACCGTCAACACCAGGCGCGGGCCGTCCTCGCGCGCGCGGACCGTCACGGTGGCGCCGGTCGGAGAGTTGGCGACGGCGTGCCTGATCGCGTTCTCGACCAGGGGTTGAACGAGCAGCGGTGGGATCTGCGTTTGGGTCACGTTGACGTCGATCTCGAGCCTCACGCGCAGGCGATCTTCGAAGCGGAGGCGCTCGAGGGCGAGGTAGTCCTGGACCAGGGCGAGCTCGTGCTCGAGCGAGACGGTCTCGTGGCGGCTGCCTTCGAGGGCCGAGCGCAGCAAGCGTGACAGCTCCTCGACGGCCCGTACAGCCTGCGGGGGGCTGTGCTCGACGAGGTCTGCGACGGTGTTGAGCGCGTTGAACAAAAAGTGTGGATCGACGCGGGCGCGCAAGGCTGCGAGCTCGGCCTCCAAGGTCTCGCGCTCGGCCGCGGCTCGGGCGAGTTCGGCGCTGCGAGCGGTCTCTCGCAGCCGATCCGTGAGGCGCCAGATGACCGTGAGCGCAGCGCCCAGGGAGAGGCCGACCTGCCACAGCTCCCACCGGACCGCGCGGGTCGGCTCGTCCACGTCGAGGACCAGACGGGCGAGGCCGAGGGCGAGCTCCGAGCCGAGCAGTACGCCGCCAATGACCGCGCCGAGGTGGAGGAGCGCGCGGGCGGCCAGGCTCGCGCAGCGGTCGAGCCACGCGTCGACGACGAGGTCGTAGACCCCCGAGATCGCCGCGTGGAAGCAAGCCGTGGTGATGGTCGCGCCCACGAAGGTCTCGACGACCTGGGGACCGCTGCTCGTCGCGACCTCGCCGAACGCGAGGGTCAACACGGCGGCGACGGTCGGATACACCCACCCGTCGCACCACAGGCTGTGGAGCCAGCGGATCAGCTTCGAGCTCGACCCCTCCGTCGGCGCGAGCGGGCGGGCGTCAGCGCTGGAGGTCGAAGGTTGCGTGGAGTTCGCCATTGACCTGTGCAGTGATCACGAGCGACTCGGCTTCGATGATGACGTCGACGAGGATGAAGCCGGGCATCTCGAGGGTTTCGAAGCGCACGCGCTCGTTGGCTTGCTCGACCGGGTGGAGTGTGTAGCTTTGGAGCAGACCTCCTGGAAATTTGCCCTCCTCGTCGAGGACCCAGGTGCCGTCTTGCTCGCGGAAGCGAAAGTCGAAGTAGCCGGTGTCGTCGCCGAAGCTCGTGCGGGCGTGGAGGCTCCCGTCCTCCTCGTGGATGAAGTCGAGCGGGAAGTCGTCCAAGGTCCCGTAGGGCGTGTCGCTGATGTGACCCAGCCACGCCCCCTCGGCGCCCATGACCCAGGTGGCGTCGATCTCGATGGCCTCGCCCTCGGCGGCCGTGTCGGCCGTGTCGGTCGCGTCGGGGGTGTCGGCGGTGCAGGCGTACAGGACGCTGGCGAAGGCGAGGGCTGCTGTTGCTGTTGCGGTGACGGTGGCCTGGTTCATGCGGACACCCTGGCCGGCCGAGGGGTCCCCGACGAGCTGCTTCCGACGGGCGGTCGATGGTGGCGACGAGCGGTTCGATGGGCGCACGAGCGGCTCCCTTCGGCGACTCAACACCGACCCGTACCGGGAGTGTCACTCGATTTTGCTCCGGCGCAGCTGCGGCACCCTCGCAGGCGAGCGCGGGCGCCGGCCTTCACTCGGCTTTCGAAGCCAGCCCCGGCCGCCGCGCCGGGCCGCGCCAGTAGATCCACGCGACCATCGCTACCGCGACCACCGCGAGCCCGAGGGCCATGGCGACCCACAGCGCCGGCAGGCCGTAGCCACGCCGGAGCACCAGATAGCCCGCGAGCGGCAACGCCAGCCCAAAGTACGCGAACAGGTTGAAGCCCGCGGCGGGGACGGTGTCGCCCATCCCTCGGAGCACGCCGCTGCCGACGACCTGGACGCCGTCGAAGATCTGGAAGCAAGCGGTGATCGGCAGCAAGGTCGCGGCGAGGGCGACGATCTCGGCCTCGCGGGTATAGGCCAGGGGGAGCAGCTCGCGGCAGCTGACCATCATGACCGCCGACAGGCTCATGACCCCGGCGCCCATGAGCACGCCGATCCAGGCCGAGCGCTGGGCGTCGCGCAGCCGGCCCGAGCCGATGAGGTTGCCGACCACCGTGCTCGCGCCAAAGGAGATGCCGAGGGGGACCATGAAGGTCACGGAGGTCAGGTTGAGGACGATGGTGTGCGCGGCCAGGGCCTCGCGCCCGAGGGTCCCGGCCAGGAGCGTCGTCGCCTGAAAGGCCCAGACCTCGACGGTGTACTGCAAGCCCACGGGGGCGCCGAAGCGCAGGACCTTCAGCAGGCCCTCGGCGTCGAAGGACTCCCGGCTCCAGGGGTGCCAGGCGCCCGCGTAGAGGCGCCGACGCAGGATCCAGGCCGCCAGCGCGACGCAGGTGAAGGTCCGGGTCAGGCCCGTGGCCACGCCCGCGCCGCGCAGGCCCAGGGCCGGCAGACCCAGGTCGGCGAAGTGCCCGAAGATCAGCGCCTCGTTGGCCCCGACGTTGAACACGTTGGCGATCAGCGTGACCCACAGCGCCGGCGCGACGATCTCCCGAGCCTGCAGGTACTGGCGCATGGTGAAGAACCACAGCAGCGGCGGGATGCTCCACACCTGGACGCGCACGTAGGTCTCGGCGGCCGCCGCCAGCTCGGCGTCCTGGCCGAGGGCGACCAGGGCCTCCTCCGTGAGCCAGCCCAGGGCGATGAGCGGCAGGGACAGCCAGGTCGCGGTGATCAGGCCCCAGTGCAGGCCCTGGCCCTGGCGCTTGGCGTCGCCGCGTCCGTGGGCCTGGGTCAGGATCGGGTCCAGGCCCATGATCACGCCGATGCCGAACATCGTCGTGCCCAGGAACCACAAGGTCCCCAGGGCCGAGGCGTCGAGGGCGAACACGCCGACGCGACCGAGCATGATCGTGTCGACGAAGTTGAAGCCCATGATGCCGAGCTGGGTCAGGGCCACGGGCACGGCGATGCGCACGAGCTTGCGAGCGAGGCTGGTCGCCTCAGCGGCGTCGCCCGAATCGGAGGATGGCGGCGTCGCGCTCATGCAGCAGGGAGCATAATCGGAACGGTGCGGACGAACAGGGGTGCCCGCCCGCCGCTCAAACCCGTGTTTTGCGCGCTTTGCGGGCCATCCACGGCAGGCGCGCGAGTTGCCGTGCACGCGCTGCGCGGGCCTGGCACCATCAAGGCATGGCTACCTGGACTCCCCCTCGGTCACGCCTCGCAGGCGTCTTGAGTCTCGCGCTCGTCGCGGGCTGCTCCTTCGACGGCACGGGCAGCGGCGGGGGCGAGGCCGCGGACAGCGAGGACACCGTCGCGGGTACGGACGAGGAGACGACCGAGAGCAGCGGCGACGAGGTCGGCGAGACCGCGGGCAGCGAGGACACGAGCACGGACGCCTCCGAGTCCAGCACGACCGAGGAAGAGTCCTCCTCCGAGGAAGAGTCCAGCTCCGAAGAAGAGTCCAGCTCCGAGGAGGAGTCCAGCACCGAGGAAGAGTCCTCCTCCGAGTCCGGCTCGACCGAGTCCGAGTCCGGCTCGACCGAGGAAGAGTCCAGCTCCGAGGAAGAATCCAGCTCCGAGGAGGAGTCCGAGACCGGCGTGATGGAGCAGCCCTACGGCGACTGCCCCGGCTACCAGGACGACGAGTGCATGATGGGCGAGGACTGCTTCGTCGACGAGATCCGCAACTGGCAGGCGTGCGCGATGCCCTGCAACAACTCGGACGAGTGCCCCGATCTCCCTGGCCACTCGGCGCAGTGCATCAGCGTCAACGCCAACTTCCAAAAATACTGCTTCCTGTCCTGCGAGGGCGACGACGTGTGCCCCGATCAGATGGCCTGCGAGTCGGAGAACGTGGGCATCGACGACGTCTGCGTCTGGTGAGCAAAAAAATCGGTCACACCCGCCGGCTCGCTCCGTAGGGTGGCGCGCCGGATGATGACCACGCCAACGCCACCCGACCCCAACGCCCAGGGCTCCAGCCCCGCGGGCAAGCTCCTCCTGGCCCTCGTCGGCGCCGCCGCGCTGATCGCGGCGCTGGTGTTCATGCGCGGCACCGCGGGCGAAGACGCCGAGCCCGAGGACCAGGCCCAGGCCCAGACCCGAGACGGCGCGTCGCCGAAGGGGCAAAAGCCCGTGAGCTCGAGCGCCAAGGGGCCGCGCGAGGTCCGCGTGGGCGCCTCGGGGGCCGTGACCTCCCGGGCCGGCACCCCCGTCGAGGGCGCCCTGGTCAGCCTCGCGCCGCTGGCCGTTGACGATCAAGACGGCGACGAGGGCGTGATCACCACGCGCACGGACGCGAGCGGGCACTGGCAGCTCGACGCCCTGGCCCCGGGGCGCTACGCGCTGTCGGCAACGGCCACGGATCACCTGCCCGGCGTGCGCCCCGACGTGCGCCTGAAGATCACCGGCGACAACGCGGGCCTGGACCTCATCCTCGACGTCGGCGGCAGCCTGCTCTCGGGCACGGTCCACGACGTCACCGGCGGCGTGGTCGAGGACGCCCGCGTCCGGGTCATCCCCGTCGAGGGCATCCTCGCCCTGCGCGAGCCCGACAGCTTCTTCGCGCTGACCGACGCCGAGGGCCGCTTTGGCGTGCAGGTCCCCGACGGCCGCTTCCGCGTGTCGGCATCGCACCCCGACTACAGCCGCGACACCACGGTCCTCGACATCGAGGGCGGCGACCGCAGCCAGGACTTTCGCCTCGTGCCCATGGGCGTGGTCGCGGGCGTGGTCCGGCGGGCGAGCGACGACGCGCCGGTCCCCGAGGCGTGGGTGACCTGGTCGCGCCAAGAGCAGATCGCCCTGCCCAACGGTGACCAGATCGCCATCGACAAGCCCGGCGGGCGCACGCGCACCGACGAGCAGGGCCGCTTCGAGCTCCGGGGCCTGAGCGCGGGCATGATCAACCTCAGCGCGCGGGCGCCCGGGCTGGCCAGCGACGCCCCCGTGCAGCTGCCCGTGGCCATCGCCGAGCGCGTCGAGGACGTGGTCGTGCGCGTGGTCGAGGCCCAGGACGTGGCCGGTCGGGTGGTCTCGGCCGAGACCGGCGAAGGCATCGCAGGCGTCCGGGTCCAGGCTCGAAGCCGGGCGATCCCGGGCGCGCCCGGGGCGACCAGCGGCGAGGACGGGAGCTTCGTGCTCGCCGGGCTGCTCCCGGGCAGCTACGGCGTCGAGGCCGAAGCCGAGGCCAGCGGCTGGATCCTCGACGGCGCGCCGCCGACCGTGACCGTCACCGAGGGCGCCGCGGCCGAGTCCTCCCTGCGCGTGGTCCTGGCCAAGGCCCCGGCGATCCGCGGCCGCGTCGACCCCCCGACCCGCGCCGAGGTCCGCATCGAGCTCGACCCCGACAACATCCGCGTGGGCAGCGGCATGGTCCAGTTCGCCGGCGGCGTGTCGACCATGAGCGACGCCGAGACCGGCGTGTTCGAGCTCAGCCCCGTGCTCCCGGGCAGCTACACCCTGGTCGCGCGGGCGGCCGACGGGCGCGGCGGCACCGTCGAGGTCGAGGTGCCCCAAGGCGGCGCCGGCCTGGACGAGGTGATCATCCCCCTCGAACGACGCGCGACCGTGGCCGGGACCATCCGCGACGCCAAGGGGGCCACGGTGTCCCGGGCCAGCGTCCGGGTGCGCCGCGAGGCCAAGGGCAACAGCTCGCTGAGCGTCGTGGTCAACGGCCAGGAGCTGACCGCCATCTCGAGCCCCACCTCCACCGAGGGGCGCTACGCCATCACCGGCCTCGACGCGGGCAGCTGGCTCGTCGAGGTCGTCGACGACGACGGCGCGCCCATCCCCTGGGCCGACGGCTCGACCGCGCCCCTCGAGCTGAGCCTCGCCCAGGCCGAGACCCGCGAGCCCTTCGACCTGAGCGTGCAGGCCCGGGACGGGCGCATCGCCGGAGTCGTCCGCGACGCCGAGGGCAACCCCGTGCCCGAAGCCTGGGTCCGCGCGAGCTTCGTGCCCGACAAGGCCAAGCCCGAGGACGACGAGGACGAGCCGGGGACCAGCCGCCGCGAGGTCGCCATGGTCGTGACCTCCGACGCGAGCGGACCCAAGGCGCGCCCGCCCGTGCTGACCGACGCCGAGGGCCGCTTCGAGCTCACCGGGCTGCGCGTCGGCAGCTACCGCCTCGACGCCGAGGCCGACGGCGGCGCCAACACGGCCACCCTCGACGCCGTCCGCCCCGACGCCGACGTGATCTTGACCCTCGCCCCCCTCGGCCGCCTCGAGGGCCGGGTGCTCAGCAACGGCAAGCCCGCGGACTGCATCGCCCGCCTGTCCGGCCCGAGCCAGCGCACGGTTCGGGTCCGCGACGGCCGCTTCGAGGTCGAGCGCCTCCAGCCCGGGGCCTACACCGTCACCGCGTCCACGGGCGACGGCTCCACCAGCCAGCCCGTGACCATCGAGGCCGGCGACACCGCCGAGGTCGAGCTGGTCATGGAGCGCTTTGCGACCATCACCGGCACGGTGATCGACGCCGAGGGCGAGCCCATCGAGAAGGCGGAGATCCTCGTGGGCAGCGGCACCGGCGGGCGCATCGAGGTGTCCCGCGAGGACGACGACATCCCGATCTTCACCGACGCCGAGGGCAAGTTCACGGCCAAGGCCGCCGCGGGTGGGCGCGTCATTTTGGTTCAAGGACCGGACAGCCCCATGCCCATCGCCATCAAGCCGATCAACGTGGTCGCGGGCGAGGACCAGGACCTCGGCGAGATTCGCCAGCAGGACATGAGCGGCATGGTCATGCAAGAGGGGGACGGGCCGCCGGACGAGGACGTGGACGTCGTCGAGGAGGGCTAGCCCCTCGCCGGGGCGCGGCGGATCCGCCATACTCTGGGCATGCCCTCGTACGCACGCGCGCTGCTGGCCGCGCTCACGGTGCTGTGTCTCGCGTCTGCGTGCGCCAAGGAGAGCGCGCGCGAGGAGATCCGGAGCCGAGCGCCTCGACCTTCGCCTCGCTCGCTGGAGCAGGCCAAGCTCGACCGAGATCTCGAGCCCATGCGCGCCGCCTGCATCGCGGGTGATGCGGACAGCTGCGAGCAGATCGGCCGCTACCTCAACGGCGGCCCGCACCCGCTGTGCGTGCCGAACCCCTACCACGGCCCCGGCGAAGACGACGGCTGCGGCAACATCATCAGGCTCCGCGCGGTAGAGGGGCACCTGGGGCCTCCGCCTCCGCCCGACCCGGACGTCGCAGCCTTCTACGCTGCAGCCATCCGCATCCGCGAACGAGACTGCGACGCCGGAGATGCCGGAGCTTGCGAGCAGCTCGCCGAGCAGATCTTCCATGAGCGTGGCTCGCCCGAGGACGAAGCACGGGTCACGGCCCTGCGCGCGCGGGCGACCCAGCTGCGCACCCAAGGCTGCGAGGCGGGCGAGCCCCAGGCCTGCCTCGCGCTCGCCGACGCCTCGCACGGCAAGCTCGCCCGGGACTACGAGCACCGGGCCTGCGCCGTGGGAGGCTTGGAGACCTGCGTCGAGCTCCTCGAAGCCCTCGGGGGTGCCCCCTTGCGCCCGGACATGCGCGACCGGGAGCGCTTCGTCGCGGCCTACTGGAAGCGCCAAGAAAAGCGCGGGCACGTGAACCTGAGCGGGCTCTCTGCTGGCTTCGGCCCGGACGCCCCCGTCGAAGCCTTCGAGGCCCGCTGCAAGGCCAAGGACCCCGAAGCCTGCTACGTCGCCGCCGATCTACTCACCCCCAGCCCCTTCGCGTACGTGATGGCGGGCGTCAGCCTCGATGGGGAAGTGGATGAGGAGCAGGTGAAGGCCGACCGCGCCCGGATCGCGGAGGCCCAAGGACACGCCATCGAAAAGCGAGCCAAGCTCTACGACCGAGCCAAGCAGTTGTTCGCCCGCGACTGCAAGCGCGGGGACGCGCGCGCGTGCTGGAGCCGCGGACACATGCACGAAGCGGCCGGCGAGCTCGATGCCGCGCGGACCCACTACGAGCAGGCCTGCGACGCCGACGAAGCCAAGGGCTGCCTCGCCCGCGCCCGGTTGATGCTCACGGCCGCCGAGCACCCCGACGCCATGGGGGCCGCGAGCGACTGGCTCGCGCGAAGTTGTGCCCTCGACCCCAGCCACGGTTGCGGCGAGCTCGCGCTGATCGTCGAGTGTGGGCTGGGCGTCGACGCCGACGCTGCCCGGGCTGCCGAACTCTACCAGCGGGCATGCGAGGGGGAGAACCGCGCTGCGTGCCAGCGCTTCGGGTGATCCCGCAGACGCAGAGCTCCCCGCGACTCGTTGTCAATTCAGTAGTCTGGACACCCACCAGGGCAGCGAGGGCGAGGACCCTCGCCGCCCGTCGCGTGGTATGCAGAGCGTCCGCCCGCCGTGAACACCACCCTCGTCCTCGTCGCGCTCCTCGTGTTCGCCTTCGCGGTGAGCCGGCTGCTGCACCGCTACGCCGAGCGCGTCGCCATGGTCAGCGGCATCGAGTACGCCGTGGTCGGCGCGCTGATCGGACCGCAGGCGCCCCACGGCCTGGTCGGGCCCGAGATGCTCGAGGCCCTCGACCTGCTGATCACCCTCATGCTCGGGCTGCTCGGCTTCATGATCGGGCTCCACGCCCGCCAGGCCATGCGCCGCTTCGAGCACTTCCTGGCCGGGAGCTTGTCGGGCTTGATCGTGTGCGGGGTGGTCGCGGCGGCCTGCCTGGGCCTGTTTCAGTGGATCGAGCCCAGCCACCTCGCCGACCCCGATCCGCTCATCGTCGTGCCGGTGTTCGCCGACGACTCCCACCTCTACGAGCTGTGGGCCAGCGGCGAGGCCCTGTGGCTGGCCCTGACCCTGGGCGCGGCCGCGTGCGTGGCGAGCACCACGGGGATCCAGAACGCGGCGCTGCGCTGGCGCGCCGAGGGGCCCCCGGTGACGCTGCTCCACGACCTCGCCGCGGCCGGGCAGGTCATCGCCGTGCTCGTGTTTGGCCTGGCCCTCGCCGGTGACCGCGCCGTCATCGCCGCGGGCGACTACGGCCTGAGCATCGCCGAGTGGGCCATGGTCATCGCCGTCGCGGGCGGGCTCACCGGGCTGCTGTTCACGATCTTCATCAGCGGCGCCGAGGACGATCTGCGCCTCTATGTCGCGAGCATCGGCGTGGTCATCTTCGCCGCGGGCATCGGCGACGCCCTCGGCGTGTCGCCGCTGTTCGTCAACCTCGTGGCCGGGATCACCGTCGCGGCGACCTCGGGGCACGGCGATCGCCTGCGCGCGAACCTCGATCAGCTCGAGCACCCGACCTCCGTGCTGTTGATGGTGTTCGCGGGCATGAGCTGGAGCCCCGTGCGCCCGCTGATGTGGCTGATCCCCGCGGCCTACCTGCTCCTGCGCCTGGGCACGCGACTGTGGGCGACCCGCCTGGCCGTCTCGACCTTCACCCAGGGCGTGGAGTTTCGCCGCCTCGGCCCGGGCCTGCTGGGTCAGGGCACCCTCGCGGCCGCCATCGCGCTGAGCTACGCCCAGGATCACCCGGCGACGGGGGGCGTCGTGCTGACCGCCGTGCTCGTGCCCATGCTGATCTCCGACCTGTTCAGCTCCCGCTCGCTGCGCTGGGTGCTGGCCAACGCCGGCGCGATCCGGCCGCGGACCCAGCTGCACGAGCGGGACGACGAGCCCGAGATCGACGTGACCCCCGAGCACCCCTACCGGTCCGAAGCCGAGGCCGAAGCCGGGCCCGGGATCCAGCCCGCCGGAGTCGGAGAACAGGAGTCCGCGCCATGAGAATCGTGATCATCGGTGCCGGCGAGGTCGGCCGCCACCTCGCCCGCTCGCTCCAGGCCGACGCCGACCTCATCCTCATCGACAGCTCGGCCGCGGCCGTGTCCGAGGCCGAGGACTGCCTCGACGCCCGGGCCCTCGTCGGCGACGGCACCCACCGCTCGGTGCTCGCCGAGGCCGAGGTCCACAAGGCCGAGCTGGTCGCGGCGGTCACGGCCATCGACTCCGTCAACCTCGTGATCGCGGCGCTCGCCAAGTCCATGGGCGCGGCCCAGGTCGTCGCCCGCGTCGACGACCCCGAGTTCTACGTCACCTCCCAGGGCATCGAGCGCCAGGTCCTCGGCATCGACGCGGCCGTGTGCGCGAGCCGGCTCGTGGGCGTGGAGCTGCTCCGCCGCCTCGCCGAGATCCGGGCCCGCCAGGTCATCCCCTGCGCCGCGGGCTTCGTGCACATCGCCAGCCACGTGCTCGGCGAGGACTCGCCCCTGGTCGACACCGGCCGGGCCCGGGGCACGAGCTGGCCCAAGAGCGTGCGCGCGGTCGTCCGCGCCGGCAGCCTGCGCCCGGTCCACCAGGTCGAGCACGCCGAGGTCGGCGACGTGGTCCTGCTCGCGGGCTCGCCCCTGACCGTGTTCGAGGAGCTGCTCGGCCGCGCCCTGACCCCGAGCTCGGGGACCACCGAGACCACCATCGTCGGCGGCGGCGACGTGGGCGTGCAGCTGGCCCGCCTGCTCGGGCCCCGCCACCTCCTCGACCGCCTCATCGAGCGGGACCGGGCGCGCTGCTGGGCCCTCGCGGACCAGCTCGACCAGGTCCAGATCCTCCACGGCGACGGCACCAACCTGGCCTTCCTGCGCGACGAGCACGTCGGCCGGGCCGACGCCCTGCTCGCGGTCACCGGCTCCGACGAGGCCAACCTGATGACCTCCCTGCTCGCCCGCGAGCTCGGGGTCGACCACGTGTTCGCCCTCGTCCACCGCCCGGGCTACGCCGGGGTCTACTCCCACCTGGGCGTGTCGGGCACGGTCAGCCCCCACGAGACCGTGGTCGAGGTCATCACCTGGCTGCTGCGCAGCCGCGAGGCCGCCCTCGTCGGCCGCGCCCACCTCGACGGGCTCCCGGTCGAGATCGTCGAGCTGCGCCTCTACGAAGACGGCCTCAAGGTCGCCGACCTGCCCCTGCCGACAGGCTCCGTGGCCCTGCTCATCGCTGGCGCCCAGCTGCGCGAGGCCAAGCCCCGGGCCGTGCTCAGCCGCGAGGACCACGTGATCGTCGCGGTCCCGAGCGGCCGCGTCGCCAAGCTCGAGCGCGACTTGCGACGGCGGGCCCGACGGGCCCAGGGCATGGCCAGCCTCAGCTCGCTCACCGGCGGCTCGATCCCCAGCTCGAGCACGGGATCCAGTTCGGGCTCTGGCTCTGGCTCTGGAGGCGACGCCGAGTGAACCCCCGCGCCATCGCGCGCATGGCCGCGCCCTTGCTCGTGCTCGTGGGCCTGACCATGCTGGCGCCGCTGCTGCTGGCGCTGTGGGACGGGCAGATGCGCAGCGCGATCGCCTACGGCGTCTCGGCTTCGGCCGCTGCGCTGTCCGGGCTGCTCGCCTCGCGCCTGGGCCGCGGCGTCGAGGACGACGCCCTCCACCGCAAGGACGCCATCGGCGTGGTCGTGCTGATCTGGTGCGTCATGGGCCTGTTCGGCGCCCTGCCCTTCATGGTCGAGGGCGCGCTCTTGGATCCCGCGGCGGCCATCTTCGAGGCGGTGTCCGGGTTCACGACCACGGGCGCGACGGTCGTCGGCGACATCGAGGGCCTGAGCCGGGCGACCAACCTGTGGCGCTGCGAGATGCACTGGATCGGCGGCATGGGCATCGTGGTCCTGTTCGTCGCCGTGTTCCCCACCCTCGGCGTGGGCGCCAAGCAGCTGTTCCGCAACGAGGTCCCCGGGCCGACCACCGAGGGCCTGCGCCCGCGCATCCGCCAGACGGCGACGGCCCTGTGGTGGATCTACGGCGGGCTCACGGCCCTGTGCGCCCTGGCGATGATCGCCCTGGGCATGCCCATCTTCGACGCCATCTGCCACGCGATGTCGACCCTGGGAACGGGCGGCTACTCGCCCAAGGCCGCGAGCATCGGCGCCTACCACAGCCCCGCCATCGACTGGGTCACCGCGCTGTTCATGCTCATCGCCGGGCTGAACTTCGGCCTCTACTACGCCGCCGTGCGCGGGCGCTGGCGCGCCCTGTTCGAGGACCCAGAGCTGCGCTTTTACCTCGCCTTCAACCTCGTCGTGACCCTGGTGGTCGCGTGGTCGATCTGGCCGCGCCACGCCGCCATCGGCGAGTCCCTGCGCTACGCGAGCTTCCAGACCCTGGCCGTGACCACGACCACGGGCTTCATGACCGAGGACTTCGACACCTACCCGAACATCGCCCGCTACGTGCTGTTCTTGGCCATGTTCATGGGGGGCTGCGCGGGCTCGACGGCCGGCGGCATCAAGGTCGTCCGGGTCTACCTGCTGCTCAAGGTCGTCATCCGCGAGGTCCGCTCCCTGGCCGCGCCCAACGTGGTCCGGCGGATCAAGATCGGGCGCGCCGCCGTGCCCCGCTCGGTGGTCTCCGGCGTGCTGGTGTTCGTCGTCACCTACTTCCTGATCTTCGCCGCGACCTCCCTGTTGCTGGTCGCCCTCGACCTCGAGCTGGTCTCCGCCATGAGCGCGACCGTCGCGTGCCTGTCGAGCGTCGGCCCCGGCCTAGACGCCGTCGGCCCGGCCCAGAACTTCGACGTGGTCCCGGCCGTGGGCAAGCTCGCGCTGTGCTTTTGCATGATCGCCGGGCGCCTCGAGCTGTTCGTGCTGCTGGCGATCTTCTCCCCGGAGCAGTGGCGCCGATGAAGAAGGTCGTCGTCGTCCTCGGCCTGCTGGCCATGATGTTCGGGCTGCGCTTTTTGCAGACCGACGGCGGCGCGGGCCCGGACCCCCTGACCCTCGCCGCCATCGGCTTCGTCATCCTCGCCGCCTTCGCCCTGGCCGAGCTGCTCTCGCGCGTCGGCCTGCCCAAGGTCACGGGCTACATCCTCTCGGGCCTGGTCCTCGGCCCCCAGGCCGCCGACGTCCTCAGCGAGGAGGTCGTGACCGAGATGGGGATGTTCAACACCCTGGCCGTCGGGCTGATCGCCCTGACCGCGGGCCTCGAGCTGGAGTTCGCCGCGCTCAAGCGCCTGGCCCGGACCTTGCTGAGCACCGTCGGGGCCAAGATCGTGATCGCCGCGCCGCTGGTCGGCCTCGCCCTGATCGCGGCCGAGGCCGCCTTCCATCCGCTCCAGAGCGGATCGGGTCCCCAGGGCATGGCCGTCGCCCTGGCGCTGATCTTCGGCGCCCTGTCCATCGGCACCTCGCCGGCCATCGCCCTGGCGATCATCTCCGAGACCGGGGCCAAGGGCCGCCTGTCCGAGCTCGTGCTCGGCATCGCCGTGCTCAAGGATCTGGTCGTGGTCGTGGCCATGGCCGTCGCCCTGGCGGCCGCGGGCTCGGTGCTCAGCGGCGGCGGCGAGGGGGCCCACGCGCTGCTCCACGTCGCCGAGGAGATCGGGCTGTCGATCGTCGTCGGGGCCGTGCTCGGCGGGCTGCTCATCGCCTACCTGCGCTGGATCCAGGCCGAGATGCTGCTCTTCGTCGCGGCCATGGTCCTGGTCGTGTCCGAGCTGACCATCGCCTACCACCTCGAGCAGCTGCTGGTGCTGATCGTCGCGGGCTTCGTGGTCCGCAACTTCTCCGACTACGAGCACGACCTGCTGCACCCGCTCGAGATGGTCTCGCTCCCGGTGTTCGTGGTGTTCTTCACCATCGCCGGGGCCAGCGTCAACATCGCGGCGACCCTGGCCCTGCTGCCCCTGGCGCTGATCTTGTTCGTGGTCCGCGGCGGGGGCTTTTGGGTCGCCGCCAAGGTCGGCGCGCGGGTCGGCGCGGAGCCCCCGGCCGTGGCCGACAACGCCTGGTACGCCTACCTGCCCCAGGCCGGCGTGACCCTGGGCCTGGTCAAGGGCGCGGCCAATGCCCTGCCCGAGCTCGCCGCGCCCATCCAGGACCTCGGCATGGCGGTGGTCACCCTCAACCTGCTCGCCGGTCCCCTGGCCCTGCGCGCGAGCCTGCGCCGCGCGGGGGAGCTGCCCGCCGAGGGCGAGGGCGCAGCGACGACCTCCGCGGGGCACGAGGCCGAGGCCGACCCCGACGCCCCCGAGGCTCGGACGCGCAAACCCTCGACCCGCGAGCTCGTCCTCGACGAGCTCGACCCGCGGCTGCAGGTCCGGGTCAAGGAGCTGTCCGCCGAGCTCGCGCGCACCCTCGACCGCGGCGTGCGTCCCCACGTCGAGCCGTGGATCGCCGTGCGCCGCCGGGCCTTCGCCCACCTCGACACGGCCTCGCCCGCGGCCCTCGTGGCCCTCGCCGAGGCCCCGCCGCGGAGCCAGGTCGCCGCCCTCGCCGAGGGCCTCGCCGTCGCCTTCGAGGCCAGCGCCAACCACCTCCAGCGCGTCGACAGCAGCGACGAGGTCGCCCTCGAGGCCCGCTGGCTCACCCCCGCCGACGACACCGAGGGCTTCGGACCGCGGACCCGCCAGAGCCTCCGGCGCCTGCGCGTGGCCGTGGGCAGCCGCCGCGCCGCCAAGCGCCAGCTGCCCCTGCGGCTCATCGCCCGCGAGGCCTTCGAGCCCCGCCTGGTCACGGCCCTGCTCGAGCTGTTCCGCCAGAGCTGCCGGACCGACGCCGAGCTGGCCGAGCTCCTGCGCCGGCGCCTGTCCGGGGGCATCGAGGCCGAGGACCTGCCCGATCAGATCGACACCCTGCTCGACGACTTCGCGGCCAGCTCCAAGAGCATCATCGCCGGGGCCCTGACCGCCGGCTCCCGGCGCATGCACCAGCTGCTCGCGCGCATCGACTCCCCGGCCATGCCCACCCGCCACCTCGACTTCAGCGAGGCCGCGGCGGGCATCGAGCGCGAGCTCGCGGCCCTGCAGCACGAGGCCGAGCTGTGGCCCGAGGTCAACGAGGCCTGCTGGCAGACCGTGGCCGTGACCGCCCGGCTGCTGCGCCTCGACACCAAGCTGGCCGAGAGCCGCGGCGTGGTCGCGCGCATCGACGGGGCCAAGACGACCATCGACGGCGAGCTCCAGGGCTTCGAGCGGCGCCTGGGCGACCTGACCGAGCTGCTCGAGCAGACCGAGGAGAAGGCCGAGCTCGACGACGAGGCGCTGATGAAGCTCGAGGCCCGGTGCAGCGGCCTGCTGCCCAAGCCCAGCCTCAAGAAGCTGCGCCAGGCCGAGCTCGAGCTGCGCCGCTCGACGACCAGCCGGACCATCCGCCGGGCGCTGCGCGACGTGTTCGCCCGGGAGACCGGCACGGAGCACCTCGTGGCCACGGAGCTCGTCGCCACCGCGACCGTCCCCGCGCTGATCCGCCCCCGGGAGGTCGAGGTCCGCGAGCTCGTCGACGGCGAGGTCGCCGGGCGCCTCGTCCCCGAGATCGAGCGGACCATCGCCGAGGCCACCAAGCTGGTCATCGACACCCGGACGGCCGCCAAGGACCTGGTCAGCGACGCCGAGCGCAGCTTCGAGTTCCACCGCACCCACCGGGCCCAGGGCGAGGCCGGCGGCCCGGGCTCGCTGCACGCCAGCCTCGAGCACCTCCGGGCCCGCCTCGTCGAGCTGCGCCGCGTCCAGGTCGAGGCCCTCGACGGGGCCGCGCGCGGCTTCGAGGCCGAGTTCGACGCCCTCGACGCGCGGCTGTGGGAGGCCCTCGAGGAGGCCACGGGGGTCAGCGACGCCGCCGGCTGGGTCGGGCGGCAGACCGATCTGGCCCGGCGCCAGGTCGGCCGCTCCCTCGTCGAGATCCGCGGCCGGGTCCGGGCACAGTGGGCTCGCGTCCGCGGCCGCGGCGACGACCTGCTGACCCGCCTGAGCCGCGACTACCGGCTGCGCGCCGGCCTCGAGCTGCCCTCGGCCGCCGAGATCGCGGCCCTGGTCCGGGCCACGGAGCTGCGCGACCTCCCGCTCCCGCCGGAGTACCGCGCCCTGTTCGAGCCCGAGCCCGTCCGCGACCCGCGCTTTTTCGTGGTCAACCGCGAGGCCCTGCGCCAGATCATCCGCGCCGAGCGCTCGTGGACGCAGCACCACCACGGCAACGGCGTGCTCGTGGTCGGGCGCGCGGGCGCGGGCAAGAGCTCGCTGCTCAACGTCGCCAGCTTGCGCCTGGGCTCCCGCGAGCTGCTGACCCTGGGCGGGCGCGAGCGCAGCGGCCAGCACACCAGCTTGGCCCTCGCGCGCGCCGGCGTGCTGCCCCTGCTCGCCGCCGAGCTGCGCTGCGAGGCCACGGAGCAGGCCGTCCTCGACCACCTCAAGGAGCGCCACCGGGCCATCGTGATCGACGACCTCGAGGTGCTCTTGCCCCTCGGCGGCGCGGCCCTCGACGAGCTCGACATCCTGCTGCGCCTCGTCGCCCACACCCGCCGGACCTGCTTTTGGCTCGTCGCCGTGGGCCGCCCCTTCTACCGCCGCGTCGAGGGCCTGACCCCGCTGCGCGTGGGCTTCGCGGAGCTGCTCGAGCTCGGGGTCGACCTGGGCGCGGGCCTGGGCCCCGACGCCGGTCGGCCGGCGAGCTTCCGCGCCCCGACCACCGAGCGCGACGGGCCGGTCCGCTCCCAGCGCCCCACGGCCGCCCACGCCATCGGCGAGCTGCTGTCCTCGCGCCACCGCATCAGCCACCTCGAGCTGCGCTTCCCCCAGTCGGCCCTGCGCCGGGAGCTCGCGACCCTGCCCTTCGTCGAGCTCGGCCCGACCGACCTGCCCCACTACGCGCGCCTGGCCGAGCTGGCCGACGGCAACCTGCGCGTGGCCATGGTCGAGTGGTGCCGGCGCATCGAGGTCGACGGCGAGGGCGAGGCCCTCAACATCCGCCGCAACGCCGGGCACCGCGACCTGCCCTTCGTGCGCAAGCTGCCCGCGACGGCACTGGCGATCCTCGCCGTGATCCTCGAGTTCGGCCCGGTGCGCGCCGAGGAGCTCGCCCGCGCCCTCGGCCGACCCAAGGACGAGCTCGCCCGCTGGCTGCACTTCCTGACCACCAGCACCCTGCTGGTCCGCGACGACCACAACAACCTGCGCTGCCCTCCCCTGGTCCGCGACCTGCTCAGCATCGAGCTGAGCGAGCTCGCCGTGCTGCCCTCCGGGCCCGACGCCTGACGGACGCGTGACGCCATGCTGACGACCCTCGCCCTCGCCCTCGCCAACGCCCCGAGCGTCGCCCCCGCGACGCCCCTCGGCGCGCGCATCGACGGGGAGCTCGAGGCCCTGCTGACGATCCGCCCCGTCGCCCTGCTGACCGGCTGGACCTTCGTGTTCGCCCTGGCCGTGGCCCTGGCCGTGCTCGGGCCGCTGGCCGTGCGGACCACCTGGCGCCTGGGCTTCGACGTCCGCCACCGCCTGGGCTACGCCGCGAGCGCGAGCCGGGTGCTGGCCCTCGGGATGGTCGTCCTCGGGGTGCTGCGACCCTTCTTGTCCCAGGCGCCGACCCTGGGCAGCGCCGTCGTGCTGCTCGGCGTGGGCATGGCGACCATCGCCGCGCCCACCCACCTGCGCAACCTCGGCGCGGGCCTGGCCCTGATCCCGCGCACGCGCCTGCGCGAGGGCGACCTGGTCACCGTCGGCGCGCTCGAGGGCACGGTCCGCGACATCGGGCTGCTCCGGGTCAGCCTGCGCACGGGCGCGGGCGGCATCACCCACGTGCCCGCCGTCGACTTCGATCGCCTGCCCATCGTCGTCGGCAGCCGCCGCGCCGCCGTGCCCATCGCCGTGTCCGTCCCCGTGCCCGACGACCTAGCCCCCGCGACCCTCGCCCGGGCCCGACGCGAGCTGTGGTGCTCGCCCTACCGACGCGCGGGCACGGAGCTCGAGATCCGCCACGAAGCGAGCACCGGCGAGGGCGGCAAGGGCCGGCTGAGCGTGCGCATGGATACCTGGGCCGCGACCTCGTCGACG
The DNA here is from genome assembly GCF_000170895.1 of Plesiocystis pacifica SIR-1. Classification (GTDB taxonomy): domain Bacteria; phylum Myxococcota_A; class Polyangia; order Nannocystales; family Nannocystaceae; genus Plesiocystis; species Plesiocystis pacifica. The sequence goes on from NZ_ABCS01000014.1 coordinate 60,682, forward strand.
GAGGTCGAGGCCCACCTGCTGGCCCTGCTCGGCCGGGTGCTGCCCGACCCGGTCGGCAAGCCCGGCAGCGCCAGCGAGGAGGGCTCGCCGTGAGCGACGCCAAGCGCCCCGATCACCCGAGCCGACGGGCCTTCGTGCTCGGCGGGCTCGCCGGCCTCGCGGCGGCGGGCTGCAAGATCGAGCCGATCCTCGACCTCGAGCCCGCGTCCGCGTCCGCGCTCGCTTTCCCCACCCTGCCCCCGAAGATCCCCGATCAGCTCGAGGACGCCGAGGCCACCCTGCGCGCCTTGACCGAAGAGCTGCTCGGCTCCGAGGGCTCGCGGCTGATCCAGGGCGACCTGCGCGACCGGGCCGTCGACGACGACTACGTCGTGCACCACTTCGAGCTGCTGCTGGCCAAGTTCGGCCTCGACCCCGCAGGCACCCGCGGCGGCTGGCGCCAACCCGTCGAGCTCTCGACCGTCGAGCCCACCGACGCCCCCGCCCTCGTCGAGCTGCGCGGCGAGGCCACGCCGACGCGGGTCCAGCCCCGGGACGAGGGCGAGGCCAAGGCCCAGGTCGAGGGCGAGGGCGGCGAGGCCAGCCCCACGCCCGAAGCACAGGCGCCCACGCCCACGCCGCCGAGCGAGGACGAGGGCCCCGAGTCCGAGCCGGACGAAACCGAGGCGCCGACAAAAGCGGACGCCGACCTTCCCCGAGACGCCCTCGATCTCGCCAGCGGCGGCGCCTTCCACCAGCCCGGCTTGCCAAGCGTCGAGGTCGGGCTGCTGCCCAGCCCGTTGCTCAACGCCGGCGACGCGCTCCCCCCCGCGGCCCTTTCTGGGCGCGTGGCGTGGCTGCGCGCGCCCAAGAAGTTCGACCTCCTCGACGACGACGCCCCCGAGCGCGTGGCGACCCTGGCCGCGGCCGCCCGGGAGGCCGGCGCCGTCGCCTGCGTGCTCCTGACCCAGGACGAGGGCCCGGGCATCGAGCGCTTCCGGGCCCGCTGGGCTCGCAAGCTCCGGCGCGCCGAGGACGTCCCCGCCGAGGCCCTCGCCCTCGTCGGCCTCCTCGACGCGGGCAGCTCCGAGGCCGTCGCCGCGCGCCTCGAGGCCGGGACCCTCGCGGTCCTCGACCTCGACCTCGCCACCCGCGAGCGCACCTTCACCACCCACAACCTCATGGCCCGCACCGCCGGCCGCGAGCGCCCCGACGAGGCCGTGGTGCTGACCTGCGCCTGGGACACGCCCGACCCCCACAACCGCGAGCGCGACACCCTGCGCCTGCTCACGACCCTGGCGACCATGGCCCAGCTCGCCGACTGGCAGCGCCGCAGCATTCGCTCGCACCGCTCGCTGCTGGTCCTGCTCACCGCCGACGGCGGCCGCGGTGCCGGGCAGCTCGAGCACGCGCGCTGGGCCGCGAGCAGCGGGATCCGACCGACCATCGTCATCGGCCTCGATCGCCCGAGCCACGGCGAGCCGAGCCCCTACGCCCTGGTCTCCGGCCACATCGACGAGCAGGACGCGAACCTCACCCGGGACGTGCTCGCGCGCGAGGATCGAGAGATCCTGCTCAGCAATGAACTTTCGATCCCGGCCCTCGGCGCCTATCTGCGCTACCAGCACCCGGTCATGACCGTCGGCGAGCCCCCGGACGAGGCCCTCGTCGACCTCCCGGACGCGCCCGAACAACCGCCTCCGACCCCGGACGCCGAGGCGGGCGAAGACGCACCAGGCGAGGACGAGGGCGAGGGCGCCACGGAGTCCGAAGAGCCCAGCGCGGCGGAGCCCGACCACGAGGGCCTCCACGCCGACGTCCGCATGCTTCGAAACCTGATGCTCGCGCTCGGGGCAGATGACTCCCCCTGAGCGGGAGGTAGACCCGTGATTCCCCTCTGAGTCTCGGCGGCGAGCTCGGGCTACCATGGAGCTCCCGTGGCCCTCGCTCCCCTCATCAGCGCCTGCTTGCTGCTCGGCCCCGCGACCCCTCCGCCCGCGACCAGCGACGCGGAAGCGACCGAGCCCCAACCCAGCGCGCCCGCGACCAGCGACGCAGACGCGGCCGAGCCCGGCGAGCCGGCCGAGCTGCCCACCGGCGGCATCGACTTCGCCGTCCCGCCGCCCGAGGGCGAGACCGAGGACGAGGGAAGCGACCCCGCGAGCGTCGAAGGCCCCGCCCCCGCCGCGCCCCCAGAGGACGACCTCGACTACAGCCCCCTCTACGGCTCGAGCATCGGCACGGCGCCCCCCGACGGAGCCGGCGGCATCGTGGCCGGCGCCATGCTCTTGCCCGTGGCCGTCGGCGCGACCTGGCTGCTCACCGGCGGCGACCCCATCTCCGGGATTGGCGACGATCGCGTGCCGATCCTCGTCGCCGGCACGGGCCTGGGCATCGTCGGCGTCGGCGCCCTCGGCCTCGGCCTCTACCGCATGAGCAAGAACCGCCGGTGGATGCGGATCCGCGGCGTCGAGCCCCTGCCCCAGGGCGCCGGGCTGCTCACCGCGGGCGGTATGTCGATCAACTTTGGCGCCGTCGCCGTGCTCAGCGGATCGCTGTTCCTCGCCCGCGACCAGGTCCAGGGGCCCATCCCGGCCTCGATGATCGTCGCGGGCGGGCTGTCCCTGGCCGTCGCCGCGCCCTTGACCCTGATCTACGGCAAGCGCCGGTCCCGAAACTACGCCGCCACGGGCGGATGGCGCCGTCGCCCGCTGCCCCCCGTCCCGACCCAGCCCACGGGCTTTTTCCTACCTGGGGGCTTCGGCGTGGGTGTGCAGGGTCGCTTCTAGGAGCGCTCCCGTCCGCGCGAGCGGGGAACTGTGGATCCGCCCGGGCCGCGATGCTACTTCCCCGAGGCGACCGCATGCTCACCGTCTCCGCCGAGATCACGCCCCTGCCCGTCGAGACCGAGCGTCTCGTCGGCGCCTGGTACATCCTGGCCAGCAACGCGAGCTTTTGGCGCGACCGCAACCACGCGCGCCTCGATCTGCTGCCCCACGCCAGCGGCCGCGACGGCCAGCCCCGGCTGCGCCACGAGCTGCGCTTTCGCAAGTCCGCGCTGTTTGGCCCGACCCGCCGCGTGCTCCTGGGCACCGCCGAGCTCGAGACCCCGGGCCGCTTCCACAGCCGCAGCGAGGGCGCCCTGCGCCTGCCTCGGTGGCGGTGGAGCGTCGCCGTCGTCGACGAGCGCGACGATCGCTGGCTCGTGACCTGGTCGAGCCCCAGCACCCTCAACCCCATCGGCGGCCTGACCATCCAAAGCCGCGACCCCGTGCTGACCAAGTCGGTGCTCGCCGACATCAAGGCCCGCGTCGCCGCCCACCCCGAGCTCGTCCTCACCGACAGCGACGGGATGCGCCGCTGCGATCGCCTGGTCGCCATCGAGCAGGACTGGGTCCCGCCCAAGCCCTACGACCTGCACATCCCTTGAGCTCGGCCTCGCTAGCTCGAGCGCCTCGAGGCCTTCGACGACCCGCCCAGCGGGGTCTTCTTCCCTTCAGCGCCCAGGTGAACTCGAAGGCGGCGTAGGCCGTCGATTGTCCAGACTGATCGCATTTCAAATCATGCGTGTTGAAGTGGCCGCTCTCCCCGTCTCCGCTCAGGGGCAGACCACGACCTTGCCCCGGGTGTGTCCGGCCTCGACGTGGGCGTGGGCCTCGGCGACCTGCCCGAGGGCGAAGCGTCGCTCCACGCAGCCGACCAGCGCCCCCGACTCGAGGTGCCCGGCGAGCTCGGCCATGCCCGCGCCGTCGGGGTGCACGAACACGTGGTGGACCCGGACCCGCGACATGCCCAGGGCCGCGCCGACGCGGGTGCGCGCCTGCCAGGCGTAGTCCCGGGCGATGGCCAGGGGCCGGGCCTCGCGGATCGAGCCCAGCGTCGCCCGGGGCTGGGCCCAGTCGGAGCTCGCCAGGTGGACGTAGTGGCCGCCCCGGCGCAGGACCTCGCTGTCCAGGGTCCGCTCGGCGTAGCGGTAGCCCAGGGGGTCGAAGACCAGGTCGACGCCGCGCACGTGCTCGACGAAGTCCTGGCTGCGGTAGTCGAGGACCGTCGCGGCGCCCAGGCTGCGCACGAAGTCCAGCTTGGCCGGACCGCTCGTCCCGATCACCTCCACGCCGTGGACCCGGGCGAGGAGCTGCACGGCCACGCTCCCGGTCCCGCCGGACGCCGCCTGGACCAGGGCGCGACAGCCCGCCAACGTGCCCCGCTCGCGCTCGAGGGCCTTTAGCGCGGGGGCCAGCCCCTGCAGCGCCGTCAGCCCGACGAGGGGGAGGGAGCCCGCGTCGGCGTCCGAGCAGTTCGCCGGGGTGCGGGCCACAAAGCGCGCCTCGACGGGCACGAACTCGGCGCAGCTGCCCCAGCGCGTGCCCAGCAGGGGCATCATCCCGAACACGCGATCGCCCGGGACAAAGGGGCAGCCCGGCGGCGCCGACACGACCTCGCCGGCCAGGTCCGTCCCGGGGATCTTCGGCAGCGGCACCGCGAGCTCGGCGACCTGATCTCGGCGCAGCTTGAAGTCCACGGGGTTGACCGCCGCCGCGCCCACGCGCACGAGCATGTGCCGGCTCGTGGGCTGGGGGCGCGGGTGCTCGGCCACGAACTCGAGGACCTCGAGGCCGCCGTGACGGGCGTAGCGAACGGCCGCCATGGTCGCCTGGGGATCGTCCGGCACGTGGGGCGTGAAGCGGCTGGGCACGACCCGCGCGAGCGCCCCGTAGAGGTGGTCTTTCCCGGCCACGGGCGCACTCTCGCACGTCGAGCGCGATCGCTCCGAGCGAAAGCAGAGCTACGTGGGGCGGATCCCGGCGTCTGCGGCCCGCGCCTTGCTGCGCGCCCGGGCGAGCCGACGCTCGTGGGCGTCGATCCGCGCCATCGCGGCGCACAGACGCTCGGCGAGGGCGGGGTCGTCCATGTCCGGCGTGATCTCCTCGGGGATGATGCGCGCGAGCAGGACCAGGCGCGACATGGCGAAGCCGCTGCCCTTGCCCACGTGCCGCGCACGAAAGTCCTCGATCAGCTCGTAGGGCGTGCTCACGCGCCCTCCTCGTCGGTCCCGGCGTGCAGGCTCTCGAGCGCCTCGTGCAGCCGCGCGCTCGCGTGGCGCAGCTGCCGGGCCTCCTCGACGAGCAGCTCGAACACCGGCGCGGCCTCCGTGAGCAGCTCGGCCGCCTGCAGGGCGAGCGCGGTGCTCAGCGTGCCCTCGCCCAGGGCCTGGCCGACGCGCGTGAGCGGCCCGACCTCGACCATCGCCCGCTCGAGCAAGCGGGCCCGAAAGCCCAGGTCCGCCGCGGCCTCCACCGCCTCGCCGAGGGTCCGCGGCGGGCCCCCATCGATCCCACGGCTCCCGCGCGCGCCCGCGTCCGCCAGCTCCTGGAGCCGCGCCGAGGCCCGAGCCGCCAGGGGCTCGAGGGCCGCCGCCACCTCGTCGCCAAACTCCCGGGGCTGCACGTCCAGCACACACAGCGTGCCGACGATCTGCCCGTCCACCCGAACGGGCACGCCCACGTAGGCCTGGACCGAGTGGGACTGGACCACCGTCTGGGGCACCCGGGCGTCCTCGCTCGCGTGGCGGACCACGAAGGGCGCCTCGGTCTGGACCACGAACTGGCAAAAAGAGTCGCAGCGGGAGGTCGCCAGGCTCACGCCCAGCTCGGGCGGCAGGCCATGGTCGGCGCGGAACAGCTGGATCGTGCCCATGATCAGCGAGACGAGGGCGAGGGGAGTCCCCGCCTGGTCCGCCGCCTCGCGGACGATCGCCTGCAGCGCTGGGTCCCGCTGAGCGCCCGTGACCCCGCCGCGCAGCGCCGCGAGCCGCTCCTTCGCATCCAGATTTGCCACGCCTCCAGCCAAGCACGAGTTCCTCGGCTTGGCACCCTCGCCGTTATCGAGGTAGCAATTCACACACTTCACGACTTCAACTGTGGCGATTTGGGCCAGCAAAACGCGCAGTCTCGCTCCACAACGAGTCCCGATTTGGGAAGCTCAATCGGCAACACTGACGGATCCACCCGCTCATTGTCTTCGCGTCTGGGGCTCGGCTACCACAAAGACATGCAATTGAAGCACCGAGTCGAAAGTAGACACTACTCGCGCTGCCAGCTCGCAAGGCGCCGCGAGACCGGCCTCAGGGCTCGCGCGCGACCTCGTCGAAGACCGGCGAGGCTGGCGGCGGCGCGTCTGGGCTCGGCTCCCAGATTCGCTCGATGGTCTCGAGCTCGAGGGCGTGGTCGATGTCCGAGGCGGGCAGCGTGGCCTGGGCCAGCGCCAGCGCCAGCGCGAGGCCACCCCCGACCAGCCACACCCCCAGACCCAGCTCCGCCTCGCTCTGATGCCAGCGCCACAGCGCGGCCCCTGTCAGGCCCAGCGCCGCGGCCCCGACCAGCGCCGGCGGCAGGCCCCAGGGGGCGCGGCCCGAGAGCGCCAGGGGCCACAGGAGGTCGCCCAGGGGGTTGCCGTGGGGGATGAGGTGCGGAAAGTAGTTGGCGGCCAGGAAGTTGGCGACGGCCGAGGCCCCGAACAGGCCGAGGAGCAGGCCGAGCCCGAGGGTCCGCGTAACCGGGGACAGGGCGGGCGCGGGCGCGCTCAGGGCTGCCAACAGCGCCCGCAGGCCCGGCGCGCACAGGGCCATGGCCAGGACATAGTAGCGCGGGCCCACGCGCCAGCCTCCGCCCTGCTCGAGGCCAACGAGGACCACCAGCAAGCTGGCCGCGACGGCGAGGAAGAGGCGCTGACGGCTGCGCTCGGCCGAGGGCTCGCCGCGGCTGCCGTGCACGCCGCCGAGCAAGCCCAGCACGCACAGCGGCGCCCAGGCCAGCAGGCCGCCCCAGGGCGAGATCAGGTGTTCGTAGAGGCTCGTCGCGGTGGGCAGCTGCAGCCCAAGCAGGCCGCGGTTGTGGATCGCCGCGAACTCGGCGTGGTCGGCTCGGTGGTAACCCGTGACCAGCGGGCCCCCGAACACGGCGTCGTGGTAGGCGGCCAGGGCCAGCACGGGCACGAGGGCCCCGGCCAGCGCCGCGCCGATCACCGCCGGGCGGCGCCGCTCTCGAACCAGGAGCCACGCGCCGATGGCCACGCCCGCGAACGCGGCGGTGTACTCGGCGAGGATGGCCGAGCCTGCCAGCAGCCCGCCCAGGGCCGCTCGGCCAGCGTCCCGAGCCGTGCTGCCCTCGCCCTCGCCCTCGGGTCGGGGCGGACCCACTAGCACGATCAACCCGCAGCCCAGGGCGCAGGCCGACAAGGCGTGGCCAAAGCACAGCTTCGCGTTGGCCCAGGCCGGCGTTGCGAGCAGCCACGCGAGCACGGCCAGGTCCACCCGGGCCGCCGCGCGCCTGCCCTGCCCCGGCTTCGCCAGCGCGCGCGCCCAGGCCCGCTCGTGCCGCCACAGGCTCAGGGCGAGGAGCAGCGTCGGCAGCAGGCCGCCGAGCACCCGCGTCAGCACGGTGAAGCTGCGCAGATCCACGGCCCCGCGCAGCTTCAACAGCCCGTAGGCCAGGGCCGCGACCAGGGTCGCCCCGGGCGGCTTGTTGGGCACGAGCGAGCCGTCCACCGCCCGGGCGACGTCCGGCCCCGGCGGCACGTGGGCCGTCAGCGGCCCGTCCACGCGCCAGCGCCCCTCTTCCACCAAGGCCACCGCCGAGAGCAGGCGCGGGCGCTCGTTGGCGTCGAGGAGAGCCTCGAAGTAGGGCATGCAGCCGCCGAGGATCACCAGCACGACGAGCGCGACCAGGACCCGCAGACCCCGCTCGCGCCAGGGCGAGCTCCCAGCCTCGCCGGGCTCCGTCGCGCTGCCCATCCCCGAACAGGGTATCGCACCGCGCTCAGCCCCGAGTGAGCCTGCGCAAGGGCGACCCGGGTGCGCGGCCGCGCCCGCCCCCTCACCCTGAATCCATGGACTCGGGGACCGCGATCGACCTGCGCACCCTCGCCGACGAGGACCTGTGCTTCACCGTCGACGGCCTGTTCACGGCCGACGAGTGCCGGGCGTGGATCGAGCGCGGCGAGGCCCTGGGCTTCGGCGAGGCCCCCATCAACACCGGCCGCGGCGAGGTCCGCAACGCGAACATCCGCAACAACGATCGGACCCTCGTCGACGACCCCGAGGCCGCCGCCGCGCTGTTCGAGCGCCTGCGCCCCGTGCTCCCGCCGACGACCTGGATGTACAGCCAGGACCTGCCGCTCACCGGCCTCAACGAGCGCCTCCGCTTTTACCGCTACGACCCGGGCCAGCGCTTCGCCCTCCACCGCGACGGGCACTTCACCCGCCCCGATCGCAGCGAGCGCTCGCGCCTGAGCCTGCTGGTCTACCTCAACGAAGACTTCGAGGGCGGCGAGACCCTGTTCTTCTCGAGCCCCGGCTACGGCAGCCACGCCAGCGGCGGCTGGCAGGAGACCGACCGCGCCGTGCCCAAGACCGGCCGCGTGCTCGTCTTCCCCCACCCCATGTTCCACGAGGGCGCGGCCGTGACCGCGGGGCGCAAGTACGTGCTGCGCACCGACGTCATGTACGCCATGCCGCCGCCCAAATGACAAGAGCCGCGCTGTCACCAGCGCGGCTTTGTCGGGGCTCGAGGCCCGTGCTCCGGTCAGGCTCAGGCCTGCGCGGCGCGGAGCTGGGCGTCCAACCAGGCCCGGCGGGCCTTGAGCTTCATCGAGCGGGCGTCGTCGATGGGCGCGGTCCGGAACTCCTGCAGCGCCTCCTCGACCTCGTCGCGCTCAGAGCTGATCGCGTCGGTGTCGACCTCCCAGGAGCGGACGGCCCGCTCGGTCAGGATGGTCACCGTGCCGTCCTTGGAGACCTCGAGGAAGCCTCGGCCGACGGCCATGCGCCGGTCCTGGCCGCCGAAGCGGAAGCGGACGACGCCGGGGACGACGGGGGTCAGGAAGGGCAGGTGGCGGGGACGCACGCCCATCTCGCCGAGGGCCGCCGGAAGCTCGACGCCCTCGACCTCGATGGCGGTGTTCTCGCTGCTCGCCTCGTCCTCCGTCGAGCGCAGGTTGACGCGCCCGTCGGGGGTGAGGATGTCGAGGTTGAGGTACTCGGCCATGGCAGTCTCGCTTTGTGGCGGTGAGGTCCGTCAGGTCCGGCTCAGCCGGCCTTCTTGGCCTCTTCCTCGATCAGCCGCTTGTGGTGCGCGGTGACCTCGTCGATGCCGCCCTTCATGTAGAAGCACTGCTCGGGCACGTCGTCGTGCTTGCCGTCGATGATCGCCTCGAAGGAGGCGATGGTCTGCTCGAGGGGCAGCTGACGGCCGTCGGCGCCGGTGAACACCTTGGCGACGTCGAAGGGCTGGCTGAGGAAGCGCTGGATCTTGCGCGCGCGGGAGACCAGGGTCTTGTCCTCCTCGCTGAGCTCGTCCATGCCGAGGATCTTGATGATGTCCTGGAGCTCCTTGTACTTCTGAAGGATCTGCTGGACGGCACGGGCGACGCCGTAGTGGCGCTCGCCGACGACCTCGGGGGTCAAGATGGTGCTCGACGAGTCGAGGGGGTCGACGGCCGGGTAGATGCCGATCTCGGTCAGCGCGCGGTTGAGCACCGTGGTCGCGTCGAGGTGGGCGAAGGTCGTCGCCGGGGCCGGGTCGGTGAGGTCATCGGCGGGGACGTAGATGGCCTGCACCGAGGTGATCGAGCCCTTGGTGGTCGTGGTGATGCGCTCTTGGAGGGCGCCCATCTCCGTCGACAGGGTCGGCTGGTAGCCGACCGCCGAGGGGATGCGACCGAGGAGGGCGGAGACCTCCGAGCCGGCCTGGGTGAAGCGGAAGATGTTGTCGACGAACAACATCACGTCCTGGCCCATGTCGTCGCGGAAGTACTCGGCCTGGGTCAGCGCCGAGAGGGCCACGCGGGCGCGGGCGCCGGGCGGCTCGTTCATCTGGCCGTAGACCAGGGCGACCTTCGAGGAGTCCGACTTGATCTCGTGGACCTCGCGGGTGTCCTCGTTCCAGTCGGCGTCGATGACGTCCGACTCGATCATCTCGAAGTAGAGGTCGTTGCCCTCGCGGGTGCGCTCGCCGACGCCGGCGAACACCGAGTAGCCGCCGTGGGTCTTGCCGACGTTGTTGATGAGCTCCATCAGCAACACGGTCTTGCCCACGCCGGCGCCGCCAAACAGGCCGATCTTGCCGCCGCGCCGGTAGGGGGCGAGCAGGTCGATGACCTTGATGCCGGTGACGAAGGGCTCGACCTTGACGCTCTGGTCGGTGAACTCGGGCGCCTTGCGGTGGATCGGGCGGAACTCTTCGGTCTTGATCTCGCCCTGCTCGTCGACAGGCTCGCCGACGACGTTCATGATCCGGCCGAGCACGGCCTTGCCCACGGGCATCATGATCGGGCTGCCCGTGTCCCGGACCTCCTGGCCGCGGACGAGGCCCTCGGTGGTGTCCATGGAGATGGCGCGGACGGTCCGCTCGCCGAGGTGCATGGCGACCTCGGCGACGAGGTTGTTGGCCTCGTCGCTGATGCTGGGGTTGGTCAGCGTCAGGGCGTTGTTGACCTCGGGCAGCTCGCCGTCGAACTCGACGTCGATGACCGGGCCGATGACCTGCGTGACGCGGCCGACCTTGACAGGGCCGTCGGCCTTGGGAGCCGCGCCGCCACCGGCCTTGGGCGCGCCCACGGCGGGGGCGGAGGGCTTGGCCGCGCCGCCGGGGGGCTTGAGCGGGCTGGCGATCGGCGGCGAAAACAGGGAGTTCTTGCTGTCGTCAGACATGGCGATGTCTCTTTTGGGCTCGAAGTGGGCTCAGCCCTTGAGGGCCTCGGCGCCGCCAATGATCTCCATCAACTCCTTGGTGATGGCAGCCTGGCGTTCGCGGTTGTACTGGAGGGTGAGCTCGCCGATGAGCTCGGTGGCGTTGTCGGTCGCGTTGTCCATGGCCGCCCGGCGGGCGGCCACCTCGGCGGCGACGGAGTTGTAGAGGGCCTGCTGGACCGCGGTCTCGACCGCCGTCGGGAGCAGGTGCGCGAGGAGCTCCTCGGTCTCCGGCTCGAAGGCGCGGACGGCCTCTCGCACGGCCTCGCGGGGCTCGTCGGGCACACCGTCGCCGTCGGCGTCGATGGGCTCGGGCATGGGCACGGGCAGCATCTGCTCGTCCCGGACCTCCTGCGTGATCACGTTCTTGAAGTAGTTGTAGACCACGCGGATCTCACCGACCTTGGGCCCGGTGAGGGTGTCGCCCTCGCCGTCGCCGGTGGTGTCCTCGAGCTCCCAGCGCCCCTCGAACAGGGCGATGAGCTCGTTGGCCACACCCTTGGCCACGTCCACGACCTCTTCGGGCTTGTTCGGGGCGGTGTGGTGCGACAGCGGCGTGACCTGGGTGGTCGCGCGCAGGTAGTCCCGGCCCTTGCGGCCCACGGTGATCACGTGGACCTCGCGGCCGGCCTCGCGCAGGGCCTTGATCTCGCGCTCGCTCTGGCGGTTGACGGCGCTGTTGAAGCCGCCGCACAGGCCGCGGTCGGCGGTGATGACCACGTAGGCCACGGCGTCGCTCTGGCCCTCGGCCAGCAGCGGGTGCAGCGAGGCGGCGTCCTCGAGCTCGCTCAGGATCTCGCCGACGATGCCGGCCATGCGCGTCCCGTAGTCGCGGGCCGCCTCCATGGCGAGCTGCGCGCGACGCAGGCGCGCCGCGGCGATTCGGCTCATCGCCGAGGTGATCTTCCGCGTGTTCTTGACCGACTTGATGCGGATGCGGATTTCCTTGAGGTTGGCCATGGGCGCTCCTCGCTCGAAGGGCTACGGGGGCTGGCTCAGCCAGCCTTGACCGTGGGAGCCTTCCAGGTCTCCTTGAACTTCTTGATGGCGGCGGTGATTTCCTCGTCGGCCTTGACCAGGTCGGGCTTCTTCTTGGCCTTGCGGATGTCGTCGAGCAGCGAGGCGCGCTCGGCCTTCATCCAGCTGTGCAGGTCGTCCTCGAAGGCGCGGACGTGCTTGACCGCGATGTCGTCGAGGTGGCCCTTGGTCCCGGCGAACACCGAGACGACCTGGAGGGCGACGTCGAGGGGCTTGTACTGGGGCTGCTTGAGCAGCTCGACCAGGCGCTGACCGCGGTCGAGCTGGGCCCGCGTGGTCGCGTCGAGGTCCGAGGCGAACTGGGCGAAGGCCTCGAGCTCGCGGTACTGGGCCAAGGTGATGCGCAGCGGGCCGGCGTGGCGGCGCATCATCTTGATCTGCGCCGAGCCGCCCACGCGGGACACCGACAGGCCGACGTTGATGGCCGGGCGGATGCCGCGGTTGAACAGGTCGGACTCCAGGAAGATCTGGCCGTCGGTGATCGAGATGACGTTGGTCGGGATGTAGGCCGAGACGTCGCCGCCCTGGGTCTCGATGATCGGCAGGGCCGTCAGCGAGCCGCCGCCCTCCTTGTCCGAGAGCTTGCAGGCGCGCTCGAGCAGGCGGCTGTGCAGGTAGAACACGTCGCCGGGGTAGGCCTCACGACCGGGCGGGCGGCGCAGCAGCAGCGAGAGCTGGCGGTAGGCGACGGCCTGCTTGGACAGGTCGTCGTAGATGAGCAGGGCGTGGCCGCCCTTGTCGCGGAAGTACTCGCCGATGGTCACGCCGGTGTAGGGCGCGAGGAACTGCAGCGGCGCCGACTCGGACGCGCCGGCGCAGACGACGATGGTGTAGTCCATCGCGCCCTCGCGGCGCAGACGCTCGACCACGGACGCGACGGTCGACTGCTTTTGACCGATCGCGACGTAGACGCAGACCATGTTCTGGCCCTTTTGGTTGATGATCGCGTCGACGGCGATGGCGGTCTTGCCGGTCTGGCGGTCGCCGATGATGAGCTCGCGCTGGCCGCGACCGATCGGCACCATCGAGTCGATGGACTTGAGCCCGGTGAGCATCGGCTCGTGGACCGACTTGCGGGCGATGATGCCGGGGGCCTTGACCTCGACAGGGCGGCGCTCGCTGCTCTCGATGCTGCCCTGGCCGTCGATGGCCTCGCCGAGGGCGTTGATGACTCGCCCGAGCATCGCGTCGCCCACGGGGACGCTCATGATCGTCGCGCTGCGCTTGACGATGTCGCCCTCTTTGATGAGGTGGTCGTTGCCCAGCAGGGCCACGCCCACGTTGCCCTCCTCGAGGTTGAGGACCATGCCCCGCACGCCGTGCGGGAAGTCCAGCATCTCGCCGGCCATGGCCTTGGAGAGGCCGTACACGCGGGCGATGCCGTCGCCCACGGTAAGCACGGTGCCGGTCTCCTCGACCGAGGTCGAGGTGTCGTGACCCTGGATCTGCTCGCGGATGATGCGGCTGATTTCGTCGGCTCGGATTTCCATCGTCGAAGACCTGTCGCTTTGTTCTGAAGGGGGAAAGTCGGGTTAGCTGCGCAGGCTGCTGCGGAGCTTGTCGAGGGAGGTCCGCACGCTGCGGTCCAGGGTGTAGCTGCCCACGTGGGCCACGAGGCCGCCGATGAGCTCGGGGTCGACCTTGGTCTCGAGCAAGACCGTCTTGCCCGTGGCCTGCTCGAGCGCGCCCTTGATGCGCGTGGTCGAGGAGGGGTCGAGGGCGGAGGCGGTCTTGACCGTCGCGCGGATTCGGCCAGCGGCCTCGTCCGCGAGGTCGCGGTAGTGGAGGAAAATCTGCTCGGTGCCGCTGATGCGCCCGCGCTCGAGCACGAGGTCGAAGAACTTGACCATGTTGGGGTCCGCGCCGACCTTGCGCAGGACGGCGTGGAGGATGGCGCGGCGGTTGGCGAGGGTGTGGTGGCCCGCGTCGAGGACGTTGATCAGGTCGCTCTCACCCGAGGGGTCGGCGTCGTCGTGGGTCTTGCACGCCGTGGTGAAGTCCCCGAGGGTCGCGAGGTACCTGTCGCGGGTCGCGGCGTTGGGCGCCAGGGACATCAGGGCCCGGGCGTAGCGCTTGGCGAGGCTTCCGTTGATCATCAGTTGGCTCCCAGCTGGGTGTCGGTGACCTCGGCGACCCAGGCGTCGACGAGGCGACGCTGGTCGGCGCCGCCGAAGCTCGAGCGGATGGCCGCCTCGGCCTTGGCCACGGCCTGCTCGACGATGGCGTTCTCGAGCTCGGCGCGGCGGCGGGCGGCCTCGCGCTCAGCCGCGCGCACGCCCGCGTCGCGGATCTTCTCGGCCTGCTCTTTGGCCTCGGCCAGGATGCGGTCGTACTCGGCGGCGGCGGTCTTCTTGGCCGCCGCGCGGATGTCCTCGACCTCGGTCTCGAGCGAGCCGAGCTTGGCCTCGTACTCCTTGACCAGGGCGTCCGCCTCGGCCCGGGCCGCGGTCGCGCGGTTGAGCTCGGTGCGGATCGCGTCGGTCTTCTCCTTGTGCATCTTGCGCAGGCCGCGGAACAAGATCGCGTTGAGGATGAAGAACAGGCCGACGAAGTTGGCGATGATGATGATGAAGCCGGTGCGACCGTCCTCGGCTCCGCCGATCGGGTTGCTGATCCACTTGATGCCCTCGGAGACGTGATGCTCCGCGCCGTGGCCGGCGTCGTGGGCCGCTTCTTCGCCGTGGGGAGGGCTGGCGAGGGCGACCAGGGGAGCCGCCCACACGACCAGCGCGGCGCTGAGGGGGATGAGGATGCGGTTCATGGCGTTCACGCGGTCCTCCCGAGGACCTGCTGGGTGATGTCGTTGGCCAGGGCGTCGACGCGGCCGCTGAGCTCGGCGCGGGCGGCGTCGACCTCGGCGGCGATCCTGACCTTGGCCTCGTCGAGGCTGGCGGCCGACTGCTTGCGCGCCTCGCCGACGATCTTGGCCTCCTCGGCGTCGGCCTCCCGGCGCTTCTCGGCGCGCAGGTCGAGGGCGGCGTCGCGGGCCGCGGCCAGGCGGTCGTCGTAGTCGGCCTGGCGCTCGGCCGCGGCTTCGCGCAGCTCACCGGCCTCGCGCTGGGCTCCCCCGATCCGCTGGGCGCGGCGCTCCCGAGCCGCGAGCCACGGCTGGAACAGCAGAGGATTCAGCACGGCCATCAGCAGCAGGAAGATTCCGGCCTGGAGGAAGAACGTACCGTCGAAGTCGACGACCGGGATGTTCTCTGAGGCGACGAGCAAGAAGCTGGGCATGGCGTCCCTGGGCCCCACGCAGACGCTTCGTCGGCGGAAGGCGGCGAGCAGGTAGCATTTGGCGAGACCTCCGTCAACGGGGCCACAAGGCAGGCCAGGGCCAAGATTTCGGGCGTTTCAGCCCATCGGGCCGTCACCGTGAGCTGGCCGTCGGCTGCCGCAAAAAAATCGCACGGCGATCGCCCCCTCCGCGCACGGCCGCTCGCGCCCAGTCGGGGCGGCGCAGGGCGCATCGTGACCGCTGCCTGACGGGGCTCAGGCCTCGCTGGGGGCCGCCTCGGCCTCGCTCGACATCGAGCACGAGCCCTCGAAGAAGGCCCCTCGCTCGACAGTGAGGCTCGGCGTGGACACGTTCCCGCGCAGACGCGCAGGCGCCATGATCGCCAGCGACTCGCTCGCGCTGACGTCGCCCCGGATCTCCCCGCGCACCACCACGGTGCCCGCCTGGACCCTCGCCTCGACCTTGGCCTGCTCACCCACGATGAGCGTGCCTTCGGTGTGGATCTCCCCGCGGAAGGCCCCGTCGATGCGCACCGTGCCCTCGAACGTGAGCTTCCCTTCGAAACTGGAGCTCTCCCCAAGGATCGTCGTGACTTCGTCGCTCATCGAGGCCGGAAGGTACGGGATCCCCTGGCCTCCCGATACCCTGAAAATGCTTGCGTGAGCTCGCGCAGCTGGCCTGGTCGCCGAGCCGGTCTTCCCGAGCTTGGCGCAGCTCGGCCACGGGGCGCCCCGGAGAGCTCTAGCGCCTCCCACGCATGGCTCTGCGCGCGCGCGTGGCCAGGCAGACCGCGCGTTGGGGTCGTCCGACCATCACGCGACATAGCCCACAGTTCCAACAGTCCTCATTCCTGGTCCTTGGATCGATTCAAATTGCGACGTGGAAAAGTGCTCCACTCTCCAATACGCTTGCTTCGCGTGTCGATGATCGACGACAGCGGGCCCCGTCCGCGAGCCAGCGACGAAGGGCGTGAAGAGGGCAAAATGGCTCTCGCCACCAGCTTCGCGCGAGCGCGCCCCATCCTGACTGCGCTCGTCGCGGGCGTGCCGGAGGGGGACGCGGTCATCGTGGCGACGGACCGCAACGGCTTTCCTGTGGCGCAACGCCTCATCGAGCGCCCCAAAGATTTGCCCCATGCGGTCGTCATCGGCCGCCACAACCGCTGCGCCCTCGCCATTCCCGGCGACAGCCGCGTGAGCCTCCGCCACTTGCTGCTGACGACCTGGCCCGGCCAAGGACCCATGCGCCTGCGCGGATACGACCTCGGCGGTCGCGCTGGGGTGGTGCTCGCCGACGGCAAGCGCGTGCCCGGCTTCTCGGCGCACGGCCAGGTCGCCCTCGGCTTTGGCCGCACCTCGCTGTTCGTGCTCCCCGGTGGCGCCATCGGCCGCGACATCCTCGCGGGCGACGAGTCCGAGTCCTTCCGCAAGCTCACGGGCCTCGACGCCTCGGGCAGCGGCCACCGCCTGGCCATCTCCGCCATGGCCGAGCCCGGGGTCGCCGAGCTCGGCGGCTACAGACCCGTCAACGTCGACGTCCGCCCCGAGCCCCGCGGCGTGCTGCGGCTGCGCTCGACCAAGATCACCCGCAACCGCGCGACCAACCGCGGGCGCAACCGCGGCCGCGAAGACTCGACCCAGGTCCGCGAGCTCGAGATCGACAGCGAGCAGCTCCAGCGCGGGCTGCTCATCGGGCGCTACAGCGACCGCTGCTCCCTCGCCGGCCAGGGCCGCAACCTGTCTCGGGTCCACGCGCTGGTCACCGAGGAGGGCCCGAACTCCCTGCTCGTCTACGACCTCGCCAGCACCAACGGCGTGCGGCCCTCGGGGCAGAGCGAAGGTCCGAGCCACCCCGTCGTCCGGATGACGCCCGACGATCCCTGCTTGCTCGGCCACTTCGAGCTCAGCTGGGTCCCCGCCGAGCGCCCGACGATTCATTGAGCTGACCGGGCGCGACGCCGCCTCGCCTGGCACGAGCTCCGCGCTCGCGCCCGCGAAGATTATTCGCGCCCCGCCCATTCGCGCGACATTCGCGGGAGATTGACGGCGATCTCCCTCGAAACGCGACCACCTCGACGATCGTGGTCTTCTCGGGCAACCCGCGCCCGGCCGGCCCTCACGGCCGTCGCCGAAATGTGCTAGGTCGCCCAAGCGAGGAGATTTCCACACCATGAGCAGCGGCAACGCCCCCCCTCTCGACCGTCTCGTCAAGGCGCTGACCTCGACCATCTCGCTCAAAATCGTGATGGCCGTGACAGGCATCGCCGGCGCGGGCTTCGTCATCTTTCACATGCTCGGGAACCTGCAGATGTTCCTGGGCCGCGAGGCCTACAACACCTACGCGGAGTTCATGCAGAACCTCGGCGAGCTCAAATGGGTCGCCCGCCTGGGTCTGCTGGGCATCTTGTTCGGCCACGTGAGCACCGCCGTGCTCTTGGTCCAGCGCAACACGGCCGCCCGACCCGAGGGCTACTACACCCAAAAGCGCAAGCGCACCTCCGTCGCGGCCGTCTACATGGCCCAGCTCGGCATCGTGCTGCTGCTGTTCATCATCTATCACATCCTCCACTTCACCGGCGGGATGATCCACACCGACCTGGGCTACGAGCTGGTCGAGATGGGCCCCAACGGGGCGCGGCGTGACCTCTACACCCACGTCATCAACAGCTTCAGCAACCCCCTCATCGCGCTGACCTACGTCGCGGCGAACCTGGCCCTGGCCCTCCACCTCGCCCACGGCGCGACCTCGATGTTCAAGACCATCGGCTTCGGCGTGGGGCGCTGGAAGGTGCCGGTCGAGGCCATCGGCCCGGCCTTCGGCGTCATCGTCGGCCTCGGCAACATCTCCATGCCCATCGCCGTGCTGACCGGCGTGATCGGAGCGAACTGATGAAACTCGACGCCAAGATCCCCTCGGGACCGATCGAGAAGAAGTGGGACAAGGCCCGCTTCGAGCTCAAGCTGGTCAACCCCGCCAACAAGCGTCGGCACAAGCTGATCATCGTGGGCACCGGCCTGGGCGGCGCCTCGGCGGCCGCGACCTTGTCGGAGCTCGGCTACGACGTGGAGTGCTTTTGCTTCCAGGACAGCCCCCGCCGGGCCCACTCGATCGCCGCGCAAGGTGGCATCAACGCCGCCAAGAACTACCAAAATGACGGCGACAGCGTCTGGCGCCTGTTCTACGACACCGTCAAGGGCGGCGACTACCGCTCGCGCGAGGCCAACGTCTACCGCCTCTCGCAGGTGTCGGTGAACATCATCGACCAGTGCGTGGCCCAGGGCGTGCCCTTCGCCCGGGAGTACGGCGGCGTCCTGGCCAACCGCTCCTTCGGCGGCGCCCAGGTCTCGCGCACCTTCTACGCCCGCGGCCAGACCGGCCAGCAGCTGCTGCTCGGGGCCTACTCGGCCCTCAACCGGCAGATCGCCCGGGGCAAGGTCAAGATGCACACGCGCATGGAGATGCTCGACCTGGTCCTGGTCGACGGCCACGCCCGCGGCATCATCACGCGCAACCTGGTCACCGGCGAGATCGAGCGCTGGGCCGCGGACGCGGTCGTGCTCGCCACCGGCGGCTACGGCAACGTCTTTTACCTGTCGACCAACGCCATGGGCAGCAACGTCACCGCTGCCTACCGCGCCTACAAGCGCGGGGCCGGCTTCGCCAACCCCTGCTTCACGCAGATCCACCCGACCTGCATCCCGGTCAGCGGCAACTACCAGTCCAAGCTGACCTTGATGTCCGAGTCGCTGCGCAACGACGGGCGCGTGTGGGTCCCCCGCAACAAGGAGGACCTCAAGAAGAAGCCCAAGGACATCGACCCGGCCGATCGCTACTACTACCTCGAGGAGCGCTACCCGAGCTTCGGCAACCTCGTGCCCCGCGACGTGGCCTCGCGCGCGGCCAAGAAGGTCTGCGACGAGGGCTACGGCGTCGGCGCGACGGGCCAGTCGGTCTACCTCGACTTCGGCACGGCCATCGAGCGCGACGGCAAGCGGGCCGTCGAGGACCGCTACGGCAACCTGTTCGAGATGTACGAGCGGATCACCGGCGAGAACCCCTACGGGACGCCGATGCGCATCTACCCCGCCGTCCACTACACCATGGGCGGGCTGTGGGTCGACTACAACCTGATGAGCAACGTGCCCGGGCTGCACGTCCTGGGTGAGGCCAACTTCTCCGACCACGGCGCCAACCGCCTGGGCGCCTCGGCGCTCATGCAGGGCCTCGCCGACGGCTACTTCGTCATCCCCTACACCCTCGGCAACTACATCGCCACGGAGTGGAAGGGTGAGGTCAGCGCCGACCACCCGGCCTTCGTCAAGGCCGAGGGCGAGGTCCGCGAGCGGACCCGCAAGCTGCTCGACATCGGCAAGAACTCGGGCGCCGAGAAGAAGAGCGTCGACGACTTCCACCGCCGCCTGGGCAAGATCATGTGGGAGCACTGCGGCATGGCCCGCAACGCCAAGGGCCTCGAGACCGCCCTCCAGGAGATCCCCGCCCTGCGCGAGGAGTTCTGGAGCACGGCCTACGTGCCCGGGGGCTCCGACGAGTTCAACCCCTGGCTCGAGAAGGCCGGCCGCGTCGCCGACTTCCTCGAGTTCGGCGAGATCATGTGCCGCGACGCCCTGTACCGCGACGAGTCCTGCGGCGGTCACTTCCGCGAGGAGCACCAGAGCGAGGAGGGCGAGGCCGTGCGCAACGACGAGGACTTCTCCCACGGCGCGATCTGGGAGTACCAGGGCGACAACGTCGAGCCCAAGCTCCACAAAGAGGAGCTGACCTTCGAGAACGTCAAGCTGACGACGCGGAGCTACAAGTAATGAGCGACGAGAACATGGACATCAAGCTCAAGGTCTGGCGCCAGAAGGGGCCGACCCAGGCGGGCTACTTCGAGGATCACAAGGTCAGCGCCAACCCGCACATGTCCTTCCTCGAGATGCTGGACGTGCTCAACGAGCAGCTGCTCAACGACGGCAAGGAGCCCGTGGCCTTCGACCACGACTGCCGCGAGGGCATCTGCGGCGCGTGCTCGATGGTCATCGACGGGGCCCCCCACGGGCCGCGCAAGGGCACCACGACCTGCCAGCTGCACATGCGCGAGTACAACGACGGCGACGAGATCGTCATCGAGCCGTGGCGCGCCAAGGCCTTCCCGGTGATCAAGGACCTCGTCGTCGATCGCCGCGCCTTCGACCGCATCCAGCAAGCTGGCGGCTACGTGTCGGTGTCGACGGGCTCGTCCCCGGACGCCAACGCCATCCCCATCGGCAAGCGCGACGCCGACGAGGCCTTCGACTACGCGGCCTGCATCGGCTGCGGCGCCTGCGTCGCGGCCTGCCCCAACGCCTCGGCCATGCTCTTCGTCAGCGCCAAGGTGGCGCACCTGAGCCTGCTGCCCCAGGGCCAGGTCGAGCGAGTCGAGCGCGTGCGCAAGATGGTCGACGCCATGGACTTCGAGGGCTTCGGCGGGTGCACCAACCACGGCGAGTGCGAGGCCTCGTGCCCGAAGACGATCAGCGTCGACGCCATCGGCCTGCTCAACCGCGAGTACATGCGCGCCGGACTGTCTCGCGACTGAGCCAAATAAAAGTCCGCACTTCGAAGCCCCAACTCCACACGGAGTTGGGGCTTTTTCATGCTCGTGTTTTCATTAGGAAGGATCGAATTAGGATCGACTGTCACCCTTTTGGCACACACTCCGGCCCGCTGGAACGTGAGCTGAGTGACCATCGAGACACCGCCCCCTTTTGGGCCACATGACAATTTTGGTTGGCCGTTCGCAGACTTGGCAGCTTCGCGGCCGACGTTGGCCACCGTTTGAGGAGGAGCGCCCCGCAAGTCCTGGGGCAGGTCGACCCAATCATACCCAGAATGCCACGATTTTATTGGACCCAGTTTGAGAAGAGCCCCCAATCCTGTGGACACAGACCGCCGCCATTCATCGATCTGATACGCATTCCATTTTTGATAGATCAATGAGAAAAGACTCCACATTTCGTGACACTCTGGTTTAGGCTGCTCGCGTAGAGATGGACGCCCAGCGCACGCTAGAGCCCGAATTCGCGCACCTGCCACACCGGCCGGCCGCCTCGTTCGCGCGCGCGAGCGAGGGCCTCTCGAGCCTCGCCGGCCGTCGCTACTCGAGAATGCGCCGGGTCAGCGGCGGCGGCGGGATGGAGCTCTACCAGGTCGAGGACGAGCTGCTCGGGCGCGGCCTGACCCTGGGCCTGCTGCACCACGCCTGCCACGACGAGGCCGCCGTCGCCTCCCTCGAGGGCGAGGCCCGGATGCTCGCGCGCATCGACCACCCCCGGGTCGTCCACCTCCTCGACTACGCCATGCTCGGCCACGAGCGCTGCCTGGTGCTCTCGCGGGTCGGGGAGTACGACCTGAAGCAGTACCTGGGCCGGCGCCGGACCAGCGAGGCCGAGCGCCTCGCCGTGCTGCTCCAGGCCGCCGAAGGGCTCGCCGGCGCCCACGCGGCCGGGGTGCTGCACGGCAACGTCAACGCCGCGGCCGTGCGCGTCGACGACGAGGGCCGGGTCCAGCTGGTCCACTTCGAGCTCGCGCGCCTGCTCGACCCGGAGCCCGGCGCCTGGGAGCGCAACCAGCCCTGCTTCGCCGGTGACCCCGCGACCATGGCCCCCGAGGCCCACCAGCACGGCCGCCGCGACGCGCTCACCGACCAGTACAGCTTCTGCGTCGTCGCGTGGGAGGCTTTGACCGGGGCCCGCCCCCCCGCCGACGCCGACGCGGCCGCCCGAACCCGCGGCGCCCCCGCGATCCTCGCGGTGCTCGCCCGCGGCCTGCGGCGCGAGCCGAGCGAGCGCTGGCCCGACATGAACACCCTGATCCGCGCGATGCGTCAGGCCCGGACCAAGGGCGCGATCGGTCGGCCCCGGACCCTGCGCCGCGGCTCCGGTCGCCGCGCGATCCTCGGGCTGCTGACCCTCCTCGCCGTTGCGGCGCTCTCGCTCCACGCGGGCCTGGCCCGCGCAGCCGCGCCGGACAACCTCGCCCTCGCGGCCCCGAGCGTCGCACCAGGGCACTAGCAGGACATCGCCCCACGACGCGCGGCGAAGTTCAGCAGTTGCTACATCTTGTAGAAGACGGTGATCGTCAGACAGTGGAACTCGCGGTCCGAGCTCTGCGTGACGATCGTCTCGACGACCTCGACCTTGCCGCCGTTGGCCCGCAGCCAATCGGTGATCCGGTCGCCCAGGGCCTCACGCTCCCGCGCCTTGGTTGCCGAGAACACCTTCACACCGTTGTACACCGCGACCATGCTCAACCCGTCTGGGAGATTGGTCTCCCGTGTACCATTAGGTCTTTCAACATCAAAGGAAAAATCCGCTCTCGGCGGAATGTTGCACCCGCGCGATGCCCGGGTTACGGGACCCGAGGCCCTCCCTGGCGACCCTCGCGGCCATGATCGATAGTCGGGCCGATGACGAGCGCCGAGCAGCCCGAGACCCAGACGGACACCTGGACGACCGTGCGCGTGACCCTCGTCGAGTCGGCGGAGGACGAGGCGGGCATGCGCCTCGACGCGGACCGCCTCGAGGGCCTCGCGGCGCTCATCGCCGACCGCGAGGGCGTCGGCGGGGTCGAGTCGCGGGACCCCTTCACCTTCGTGGAGGGCCCGGACTTCGTCGCCGTCGAGCGGCCCGAGCTCGTCGTCTACACCACGCCAGAGGCCCGTGAGGCGGTGTTGGGGGACATCACGCGGATCGCGTCGATGCTCGCCATGGCGATCGCGGTCGCGGCCGAGGACCACGTCGGCGACGCGTGGCGGGACGCGTGGAAACGCCACTATCGAACGCTCCGCTTTGCCCCCGAGGGCGCCCCGGAGCGCCCGACCTTCATGACTCGACCGAGCTGGATCGCCCGCGAGCCCGACGATCCCGAGGCCGAGCTCGTGCTCGATCCCGGACGCGCCTTCGGCACGGGCCTACACGAGAGCACCCGAGCCTGCCTCCAGCTCCTCGTGAACCTCGCCGCCGTCCCCAGCTGGCAGCCCCGGCGCGTCCTCGACCTCGGCTGCGGGTCGGGCATCCTCGGGCTCTCGGCCCTGCGCCTGCGCCCGGACCTGGGCGGGCTGCAGCTGACGGACCACGACCCCGAGGCCGTCGACACGAGCCGGGAGAACGCGGCGCTCAATGGCCTCGGGGAGGACGCGCGCGTGGTCGCGCAGGTCCTCGATCTGCTCACCGAGGACGCAGACGACGCGCCCGGGAGCGATCCGCGCGCGGACTTCGTGTTCGCCAACATCCGCCCGCGCGTGCTGATCCCCGCGGCCGCGCGGATCACTCGGATGGTCGAGCCCGGCGGGCTGCTGGTGCTCTCGGGCATCCTCGACGAGGAGGCGGAGCGGGTCCGCGCGGCCTACCCGGAGCTCGAAGAGCGCGGGCGGCTGCACGACAACGACTGGACGGCGCTGCTGCTCGCGCGCGCTGGGGGACCCGGCGGGGCATGAGCCTGCGCGTGTTCCTGCCCCCCTCGCGGACCGAGGAAGCGCAGGCAGAGATCACCCTCGACGGGGACGAGTCCCACTACCTCGCCAAGGTCCGGCGCGCCCGCGTGGGCGACAGCGTCGAGGTCCTCGGCGGAGCCGCGGGGCAAGCCTGGTCCGCCCGCGTCGTGGCCCTCGAGCGCCGCGCGGCCCGGGTCCTGTTGCTCGCCCCCCTGCCCCCTCCACAGCCGCCTCCGCCCCTCCGCCTCGTGCTCCTGGGCATGCCCGACGCCCCGGCGGTCCTCGACAGCCTCAGCGCCGCGAGCGAGGCCGGAGCCACACGGCTCGCGCTGGTCCGCTGCGCCCGGAGCCAAGGTCGCGGCCCCTCCCCGGCCCGGGTGGCGCGGGTCCTGCGTGCCGCCCAGCGCCAGTGCGGCCGCCGGCTGGCCCTGGTCGTCGAGGGCCTCGAGCAGCCGTGGACCCTCGAGCGCGCCCTCGAGCACCACGCCGAGTGGCCAGGGCACGTCGCCTGGGCTCGAGGGCGCGGCCGCCCGAGCGCCGCAGATCTCGACGCGCCGGCCCCAGGTCGGCGGCTGCTCGTCGGGCCCGAGGGCGGGCTGACCGACGGCGAGGTCACCCTGGCCATGGACGCAGGCTTTCAAATGTTGAGTCTCGGCCCCTGGGTCCTGCGCACGCCGACGGCCGTGGTCGCGGGCCTCGCCCGGCTGTTGCCACGCAGCACTTGATGGCGCTTTAGCGCAATCCTCGCCCGTTTCGACAACCTCCGTGCCGGGCATCGCGCCCCGACAAATGCGGTGTTAGTGTCCGGCTCGTGCGTCTTTCGCCGCGCCAACTCGCCATCGCACCGAGAGGAGCGCGATGATCGAAGCTTCGGCCCCAGCTTCGGATTCGGCCCCCACCGAGGGCCCGACTCCAAAGGCGCGCCGCGTTCCCCTGCGCCGCCGACCCATGCCCTGCCCGCACTGCGACCTCGAGCTCCCGCGCGCGCTTGCGAGCGAGAGCGATCCGAGCTGCCCCGGCTGCGGCGCCTCGCTGACGGTCGTGCGCGTCGCCGGTTTTTGGCGGCGCGCCCTCGCGGCGCTGCTCGACGCGGCCGTCCTCGCCCTGACCGCGGGACCGATCGCGTGGGGCCTCCACGCACTCATGAACCCCGAGCCCCTCGCCCCGGGCGCGCGCGGGCTCGGCCGCCTGCTGACGATCGGCGCCACGGATCTCGACGTGCTGCTCCTGCGCATCGGTCCGTTCACGACCCTCGTCGCCATCTACTACCTGTTCTCCGTGCTGTGGGCCGCCCAGACCCCAGGACAACGCCTGCTCGCCATGCACATCGTCGATCGTCACGGCCGGCCCCCCGGCCCCCTCGCGGCCATCGTGCGCACTCTGACGCAGATCGCCGGCACCCTCGCAGCCGTCCTCGGACCGCTGTGGATCGCCTTTGACACCGAAAAACGAGCCATCCACGACATCGTGGCCGGCACCTACGTCGTGAGGTCCGCGTGAGCCATTTGCTCGATCAACTCCGCAGCTCCGGCGCCGTGGACGAGCAGGCCCTCGAGTCTGCCCTGCGCCGCCAACAGATCTACGGGGGCTCCCTCGACACCGTCCTGCTCGAGCTCGAGCTCATCAGCCCGGCCGCGCTGTCCGAGCAGATCAGCCTCGCCAACGACTGCGAGGCCGTCCCCGTCAGCTTGCTCAACGCGGGCCCCGAGCGCCCCTGGGGCGACCTCCCCCGGGCCCTCGTCGACCTGGGCTGGACCATGCCGCTGCGCCGCCACCTCGGCCGCATCCAGGTCGCCATCCACCCCGAGATCCCCATCGAGCAGCGCCGCCAGCTCGAGCTCGAGGTCGAGCACGTCCAGGTCATGGCGACCTGCGAGGCCGGCCTGGCCAAGCTCGCCGCCGAGCGCAGCGGCTCGGTCATGCCGCAGCGCTACGCCATCTTGGCCCTGCGCTGGATCCAGGCCCTCGAGCGCGCCCAGCAGCACGCCCGCGAGCCCGACGCGGCCACGCCCGCGGCCCCGTGGATGATCGCCTCGTCCGAGACCGCCCCCTACACCGTGCCGCCCCCGGACAACGAGCCCATGAAGGCCCGCTCCGGGCCCCAGCCCAAGGCCAGCGGCGGCGCCCGGACCCGCAACCAGACCTTCCTCTACGGCATCCCCGTCGACGACGACGACGAGGACGACTTCCGCCCCGAGCCGAGCAGCCCCGCGCCGACCACCGGCAGCACCGTGCCCCTCGCCGAGCGCCTGGCGGGACCCCGCAGCGCCCTCGAGGACGCGACCGGCCGCGACCAGGCGACCGACGCCCTGGTCCGCGCGGCCATGGTCATCAGCCCCCGCGTCGCCCTGTTCGGGATCAAGCGCGAAGGCCTGCGCGGCCTCGCCTCGCCCGGCGAGATCGCCGGCGTCGAGGGCCAGCTCGTCGAGGTCAGCCCGACCATCGACGCGGCCATCGACGCCCGCGACACCCTCGAGCGCGCCACCGACCTCGACCTGCGCATGGCCGTCGGCATCGAGGGCGCCGTCCCCTGCGTGTTCTCGCCGGTCAAGGTCCACGACCGCCCGGTGCTGATGCTCTACGTCGACCGCAACGGCGAGCGCTTCTCCGCCGCCGAGATCGAGTCCATCAACGAGCTGTGCAACGTCGCCGGCAACACCCTCGAGGAGGTCCTGCGGCGCATGCGATCGGGCCGCAGCCCTGCGGCCGCGCCCGCCCCCGAGCCCACGCCGGCGCCCACGCCGGCGCCCACGCCAGCACCCCCGGTCGGGACCCTCGCGCCGCCCCCCCCGACCACCCCCCTGCGCGAGCCCTCGGACGCCCTCGAGCTCGAGAACTCCGAGGCCGAGATCGAGGAGTTCGAAGAGTTTGAGGAGGTCGAAGAGTTCGAGCCTGAACCCGAGCCTGACCTCGAGCCCGAGCCCGAGCCTGACTCCGACGGAGTTCCGGACCTCGCGCTGCGCAAGCCGCCGCCCATGCCGGGGCTGCCCAAGCCGCCGGTCCCCAGCCCGCCGCCCCTGCCCAGCCTCGGACCTCCGCCGAGCGCCAGCGGCAGCGGTGCCAGCCCGATCTTCCGCCCGCCCACGGGCCCGAACCCCGGCGTGTTCCGGCCGCCCACGCCGACCGCGACCCCCGACTCGGCCCCGAGCGCCAAGCCCGACTCCGCGCCGAAGGTCCCGCCGCTGCCCAACCCCATCGGCCCTCCGGGCGTGCCGCCGCCCATGCCCACGGCCGGCGCCAGCGGGCCGCCTTCGAGCGGCCCCACGCCCAGCTCCAAGCCCCCCGTCCGGCTCAAGCGCGGCGACTCGCAGCCGAGCAGCGGCCCGCGCCGCGGCTCCGGGCCTACGCCCCTAGCTGGCTCGGCCGCCGACTCTGGCTCGATCCGCGGTCGCCTGGTGATCGACGAGGAGGACGCCGTCCAGCCGCGCCAGCACGCCGGCAGCCGCCAGGAGATCGACTCCGCCATCCAAGCCGCCATGCGCGGGGACTCCCAGGCCGTCGACGAGCTGCGCAAGATGGGTCAGCCCGCGATGCGCCGCATCGCCAAGCGCTTCCCCGGCGAGCTCGACGTCCAGCGCCGAGACCTCGACACGCTCCCGCCCCTGCCGGCCCACGGCGCGCTGATCCGCGTCGCCCTCGACGTCGGCTACGAGCTCGGCCCCTACCTCGTCGAGATCATCGATCACCCCAACGCCGTCGTCCGCTTCTACGTCGCCTTCATCTTCATGGAGCTGCGCCACGAGCAGGCGGTGGGCGCCCTGGGGGACCTCGCCTTCGACCCCGAGGCGGACGTCCGCGCCATCTCCATGCGCGTGCTCGAGACCTACTCGGGCGAGCCCGGCTTCGAGGGCGCGGTGGCGACGATCCGCCGCGAGCTCGAGAGCCCCAACCGCACCCGCCAGCTGCACTCGACCCGCGCCGTCGGGACCGTCCGCGACATCGCGGCGGTGCCCAAGCTCATCGACATGCTGGCGAGCAACGCCCGCTACATCCAAGAGGCCGCGCTCGAGTCCCTGTGCTCGGTCACCGGGCAGCAGCTGGGCCTCAAGCCGCACCGCTGGCGGAGCTGGTACTCCGACAACGCCCACCAGCACCGCGTCGAGTGGATCATCTCGAGCCTCGCCCACAAGGACCTCTCGGTGCGCCGCTGGGCCTCCGACGAGCTGCGCCGGATCACCGGCCAGCGCATCAACTTCCTGGCCGCGGGCTCCAAGCAAGAGCGCGAGATCGGGATCCGCAAGTGGACCGAGTGGTGGGAACGCCAAGGTCGCAGCGAGTTCGTGGGCAACCCCGAGTTCGTGGAGTAGTCATCGACACCACGCGCGGCGACTTCGTTCCACCGAAGCGAGGCTCGCTCTCGGCCGCCCAGCGGGGATCCGCGGACTGCGCTTGCCAAGGGGCGCGCGGGTGTGCGGACATGTTTGGGTCATGCGTAGCTTGCACCTTCCACGCGTCGGCTCGGCGTCGACCCTCGCCGCCCTGCTCGCGCTGAGCCTCGCCTGCGGACCCAGAAGCATCGACGCCCTCGACGACGAGGTCGGAGACGCAGCCACGGACGCCGAGTCCGGGGAGTCCTCCGACGCGTCGACGGAGACCGGCGAGAGCACCTCGACGGAGTCCACCAGCACCGAGTCGACGGAGTCGACAGAGTCCACCGAGAGCACGGAGTCGACAGAGTCCACCGAGTCGACAGAGTCCACCGAGTCGACCGAGTCCACCGAGAGCACCGAGTCGACCGAGTCCGAGTCCGAGGAGTCCACCGAGTCGACGGAGTCGACGGAGTCCACCGAGACCGGTCCGTGCACCGACGCCGGCGAGGACACCATGCCGGACCCGGGCGACGGGGACACCGGCGGCGGGCCCCTGTCCAACGGGGACGCGTGCGTGGACAGCTCGGAGTGCTTCTCGGGCAACTGCTACGTGCTCCCCTTCCTCGGGGGCTCGTGCGGCGAGTGCAACGAGGACGGCGACTGCCCCGACGGCGGCTGCACCCCGCCCAACCCCTTCGACAGCTTCGGGGCGACCTGCAACATGGGCGAGCTCGGGGCCGGCTGTACCCACAACGTCAGCTGCGCCGAGGGCCTCAGCTGCTCCCAGGTCTTCGACCTCGCCGGCATCCTCCAGGTGTCCGGCTGCGGCACCTGCACCGAAGACTGCGAGTGCGAGCCGGGGACCGAGTGCGCCATCGTCTTCGACCCGCCCTCGTGGTCCGGACAGCGCGACTGCATCCCCTCGGGCAGCCTGGCCGACGGCTCCTACTGCGACCCGCCGGGCGCCTCCGACTCCGCCTGCGCCTCGGGGCTGTGCAGCCCCGTCGACGTCATGGGCCTCGCGGAGGTCGGCTCCTGCGGCGAGTGCCTGAGCGACAACGACTGCCCGGGCGGGACCTGCGTGCCCGGGCAGTTCGACCTGGTCAACGCCACGCTGACCGGCTCGACCTGCCAGTAGCGGCCAGTAGCGCCTTCAGTCCGATCGTCGCCGACGCTCCGCGGGGTCCTGGCGGTAAAAGCCCGCCATCACCCGGTACAGCTCCGCGTGGTCCCGACGCATGCGCCGGGGCTCCTCGAAAAAGTGCTCCGTCGCGACGGCGAAGAACTCCGCCCCGTTGGTCAGCGCGTAGCGGTCGAGGAAGGTCCGGCGCCCGCGCTGGGCCGCGCGCTCGAGGGCGTCGTACTCGGCCTGGAGCGCGGCGATCCACTCCTCCCGCGACAGGCCCTCGGGCAAGGGCGGGAGGCCGTCGGCGGCGCCAGACAGCATGTCGAGCTTGTGGGCGAACTCGTGGAAGACCAGGTTGACGCCGTCGCTGGCGTTGCGGGCCCCGGCGAGCACGCTGTCCCAGGCGAGGATCACCGGGCCGTCCTTCCAGGCCTCGCCCAGGCGCGGCGCGGGGGCCTCGATGGGCGCGGTCACGACCTCGAACATGCCGGGCTCGCGCCGGGGCGGGCGGACGGTGCTGGGGTAGATGACGATGCTCTCGACGCCGCGGAAAAAATCGTGCTCGAGGCCGAGGATGAGCACGCAGGCGTCGGCGGCCACGGTCGCCTGGATCTCCGGGGTCAGCTCGAGGCCCCCGGCCCCTTCCCAGTGCTTCTCGGCGATGAACACCTGCACCAGCTCGCGCAGGTGGGCCCGCTCCTCGTCCTCGAGCCAGCGCCAATGGCCGACGTTGGCCGTGATCGCGCGCTCCCACGCGGGGTCGAAGGGCGCCTCGAGGATCGCCCGGCGGCGACGGTTTCGGAACCAGCGAAAGCCCGGGAGCATGTCAGCGCGGCCCTTTCATAGAATCCGGCGCGAGCGGGGGTAGCTGCCCAGCACGGTCAGCGCCCGGCAGTGGGGGCGCGCGCGCTCGAGGGCGCGCTGCAAGTTGGCGTCCTCGCGGTGGGCGAGGGCGTCGACGAAGAAGCTGTAGGTCCAGTTCTCGAGGCCGCTGGGGCGCTTGTCGATGTGGCTGAGGTTGACGCCCTCGGAGGCGAAGCAGCTGAGCACGTCGACCAGGGTGCCCGAGCCGTCTTGGATGGTGAAGCTCAGCGAGGTCTTGTCCTCGCCCGAGGGTTGCGCGGCCTCGCGGGCGAGGACCATGAAGCGCGTGAGGTTGTTGGGCCGGTCCTCGATGCCCTCGAACAGGGCCGGGACGCCGTACAAGGTGCCGGCGAGGGTCGAGGCCACGGCGGCGTCACCGAGCTCGCCGGCCTCGGCCCGCTCGCGCACGTGGATCACCGCCGCGGAGGTGCTGGCCGCGGGGACGAGCTCGGCCTGGGGGTACTGCTCGGCCAAAAAGCGCCGGCACTGGGCGAAGGCCTCGGGCTTGCTGTGGATGCGCCGGACCTGGCTCGGCTCGCAGCACCCGTGCAGGGTGTGGCGGATCCGCATGACGACCTCGGCGTAGATGCTCAGGTGCGGCCCGTGCTCGGCGAAGGCGTCGAGGGTCTCGCGGATGCTCCCGCCCGTGGAGTTCTCGATGGGCACCAGGCCGTAGTCGACGCGGCCCCGGCGGACCTCGACGAACACCGCCTCGATGGCGCGCAGCTCCTCGTAGGCGACGGAGCTGCCGAACTGGGCGACGGCCGCTTGGTGGGAGAAGGAGCCCCGCGGGCCCAGGTAGCCGATGCGCAGCGCTCGCTCGAGGGCGAAGGAGCCCGACATGATCTCGCGGAACACCGCCTCGACGGTCCGCGGGGGCATGGTCCCGCCGACCCGCGCGGCCTCGTCGATGGCGCGCTGGAGCACCTCGGCCTCGCGGTGCGGCGCGTAGATCGGCCCGCCGCTGCCGCGCTTGTGCTCGCCGACCTCGGTCACGACCTTGGCGCGGCGCTCGAGCAGCGCGACGAGCTCCCGGTCGATGGTGTCGATCTCGGCGCGCAGCTCAGCGAGGGGCCGGGGTCGCTCGTCGGTCATGGCCCGAGTATGGGCTCAGCCAGGCGCCTTGGTCGAGCGCGCCATGTAGTTGCGCAGAAACTGGCGGAATTCCTCGATGCCCTGGGCTACGGGAACCTCCGAGGTAAAGACGTAGCTCATGCGCAGCGACTCCGGGCTCGCCGCGCTCGAGGGCGTCGAGCTCCCGGCCTGGTCTCCGTGGGTCCCGTTCAGGGTGAACACCGGGCCGGGGGGCGGCGGGCGCTTGGGGGACAGCACGAAGCGCAGGATCAGCCGCTCGACGGTGATGTCGTTGTCGAGCTCGAGCTCGCGGATGTGGACGTAGCGGCGCGCGGCTCCGGAGCCCACGGACAGGTCCTTGGCCTTGGCCAGGGCGATGCTCAGGTCGCGGGTGAAGCGGCCGGTGAAGTGACGCGCCGCGGCGCGGTCCAGGGGAAGGTCGGGGTTGCAAGGGTCGGCGCTCATCATGCCTCCGAGTCGTCTTCGTCACAGGGGATCGCCCGGGCGGGGTGGGACAAGTGGAGCCCTCCCGGCGGGGTCTGGCAGTCGCCGGCGGTCAGGAAGCCGTCGATGCGGGCCTTGTTGTTGTTCAGCATGCTGCGCGTCGCGACCTTGGACCAGCCGACGTAGAAGCTCTGCGAGGGGATGTAGCTCCCGCGGAACTCGATGCGCACGCGCCCAGAGCAGTCGATGATGTAGTCCATCTGCATCCACGCCCAGGGCGCCCACTCGCCGGTCATCACCCAGCTGCCAAAGTTGGTCAGCCCGCCGAGCTTGAAGCGGATCCACAGCCGGATGGTCACGTCGTCGCCGCCCCACTCGGTCTCGATCCCGGGGGCCTCGACGCCGGCGCAGTGGGTGATGGTCGCCTTCGTATTGGGGGCCAAGAGCACGCGCACGGGCGTGTAGCCGCCGCGCGTGAAGTAGTTGTAGGTCAGCCGGCGCTCCCCGGACCCGCAGCCGCACAGCTTCACGTTGCGGATGTAGAGCGCCGCGCGGAAGTCGTAGTCGTCGAGGTAGCGGCGGAAGGCGTCGGCCCCACCGAAGCTGTCCGGCGGCGGCTGGTTGCCCGAGTCGAACACCGTGTCGAGGGCCCCCGCGTTGGGGTGCCGCGTATAGGCGTTGTCTCCGATGCTCGCGCGCATCCAGCCGAAGTTGATGTAGTAGGGGATCCAGCCGATGGCCGCGGCGTCCGGCCCACACCAGCACGAGCCGCCGCCGCTGATCTCGAAGGTGTCGCCGGGGACCTCGGTCTCCTCGAACTCGCCGGCCCCGTCTTCCTCACCCTCACCGCCCGCTTCGAGCTCGGCGAGCAGGCCGTCGACGTCGACAGCCGCGAGGGCCTCGACGATGCCGGACAAGCGCTTGGTGTGGATGCCTCGGATCTGCAGGAGGTCGCCGATCGAGCGGACCTTGCCCAGCGCGATCATCCGCGTCAGGTAGACCTCGCCAACGTCGACGAAGTCGGGCTTCTCCGTCGCGCGACCGAGCAAGAGCATGGTCGTGTGCGCGTCGTAGCCCGCGCCCAGGATGCGGTTGTAGTTCGATTGCGCCGTGCGCAGGTCGCCCGAGCGCAGGTTCAAGACCTTCGCTAGCTCCCCCCTCGAGAGCGCCAGCAGCTCCGCTTTGGTCATCGTGTCCAGTCCTCCATCGCCCTCTACGGTAGGCTCGGAGAGACTTCCGCGTCAATCGCGCGCGCTTTCACCCCCGACCCGCGGGAGCCCCAGGCCCACACCGCCGAGGAGGATGAGGCCGCCCACCGCCTCGCGTACGCCCACGCCCTCGCCCAGGAGCAGCCAGGCGATGATCGCCGCGCCCACCGGCTCGAGCAGGGTCGCCAGCGACACCGTGTGGACCGGCACCCGACGCACGGCCCAGTTGAGCAGGCCGTGGCCGACGAGGCCTGGGACCAGGCCCAACCACAGGATGGCAGACCAGTCCTGCCAGGCGACACCCGTGGGCTGGAAGTCGGCTCCGCGTAGCAGCGCGAAGCTCCACAAGCTGAGCCCGGCGACCACGTTGACGAGCACGAAGTAGCCCTCGACGGGCAAGGCCTCGCCGAGCCCTTCGTGAATCTTGCGGCCCAGGGCCAGGTAGACCGCCGCGGTCATGGCCCCGATCAGGGCGAGGCCGTCGCCGAGCCACGCCCACGCTCCGCTCTCCCCCAGGCCAGCGCCTGGCTCGGCGACCATGACCACCGTGCCCACCAGGGCGACGAGCGAGCCCAGGTACAGCCGCGTCGGCACGCGCTCGCCCATGGCCCGAGCGATGAGCCCGGCCCACAGCGGCTGCGTCGAGACCAGCGCGACGGAGCGGACCACGGAGGTCAGGGACAGCGAGGCGATCCACGTGGCGAAGTGCGCGGCGAGGCACAGGCCGGCGAGCACCGTCAGCCGGCGCTCTCGCGGCGCGGCGGCCAGGGCCTTGGCGGCCGCGCGCGTGCTCGGCCAGGCGAACAGCATCAGGCCCAGACCGGTGATGGTCACGCGCACGCAGGCGACCGCCTCGGAGCCCAGCGGCTCGGCCAGGCGGATCGCCGGGGCCGCCGTGGAGATCGCCAAGACGGCGGCGATCATCCCGGCGATCAGCCGGCCGTCGACGTCCGCTCGAGGCTCGGGGTGCGGTGACGCGGGCATGAATCGACGGATCGCCAACTCTCGCCGATGGTGAACGCTGCGACCGACGGCTCGAGGCGCCGCCCGAGCCTACACGAGCCTTGGCGACGCGGCCGACTTGGTGTTTGCTCCCGCCGTGGACCGCCGCTGCCTGCCCCCTCGCCTGCTCTCGTTGTGCCTGTGCGCGCCCCTCCTCACCGCGGTCGCGTGCGCCGACGACGGCTCGGGCATGGCGGAGGGCAGCGAGGCCGCCACCGATGGCGCCGACGAGGCGACCAGCGGCAACGACGAGATCGGGGACGACTCGACCAGCGGCGACGGCTCGACCTCCGGGGAGAGCTCGACCGAGGACGAGAGCACCGAGGGCTCGAGCGACGACGCCACCACCGAGTCCTCCACCGACGACGGCTCGACTGACGACGGATCGACCGACGACACCACCGAGTCCTCCACCGACGACACCACCGAGTCTTCCACCGACGACACCACCGAGTCCTCCACCGACGACGGCACGACCGACGACACCACCGAGTCCTCCACCGACGACGGCTCCACCGAGTCGACCACCGACGAAGGCACGACCGAGGAGAGCACCGAAGAGGAGAGCACCGAGTCGACCACCGGCGACCCGCTGACCTTCGACAACTGCGGCTTCCCCGAGGACGGCCCCTGGGTCGAGGTCGAGTACTGGCAGCTCGGCTCGGTCAGCTCGCCCTCCTACACCTACTCCGACACGCCCGGCTGGGGCGAGGACGAGTGGGCCTACTCCGGCCACTTCTGGCCCGAGATCTGGGAGTTCGGCGGCAACAGCATGGCCAACGACCCCATCGGCGTCGTCGCCAGCATCTCCGGGACCTGGCAGATGATGATCGGCCTCCAGGGCCTGAGCAGCTACGAGTACGCCACGGTCTGCTACGAGGGCCGGAGCATCTCGACGAGCTCGCCCGCGACCGTCGACGTCTACAACCCGCTCGCCAACTGCGGGGTCTCGTCCCAGATCTCGCACTCGTGGGAGGTCCACGCCGTCGGCGTGGATCTGGGCGACTGCCTGATCCCCAACAACGAGACCCAGGCCGTGCGCCTCGAGCCCGTGGGCGGCAGCGGCAAGCTCGGCCTCAAGCGCTTCCGGCTCACGCTGCACGGCGCGGTCTATTAACTCCGTTGCTCCCACACAAAAAGCGCGGAGCTCGAGCTCCGCGCTCTTGTTTGGCCGACCCCGGCGATTGGGCCGAAGCTAGTCCTTGGGCTGGTCGGTGTAGCGCAGGTAGGGCTTGACGGTCTCGTAGCCCGGGAAGCGCTCCGCCGCCTGCTCGTTGCTCACGCTCGGGGCGATGATGACTCGGTCACCGCTGGTCCAGTTCACCGGCGTGGCCAGGCTGTGCTTGGCGGTGAGCTGGAGGCTGTCGAGCACGCGCAGGATCTCGTTGAAGTTGCGGCCGGTGCTCGCGGGGTAGGTCAGGGTCAGCTTGACCTTCTTGTCCGGGGCGATGATGAACACCGAGCGCACCGTGAGGGTGTTGTCGGCGTTGGGGTGGATCATGTCGTAGAGGTCCGCGACCTTGCGGCTGGGATCGGCGATCAGCGGGTAGTTCAGCGCCGTGCCCTGGGTCTCCTCGATGTCCCCGGCCCACCCGCGGTGGTCCTCGATGGGGTCGACGGACAGGCCCGCGACCTTGACGTTGCGCTTGTCGAACTCGGGCTTGAGGCGGGCGACCTCACCGAGCTCTGTGGTGCACACCGGCGTGTAGTCCTTGGGGTGAGAGAACAGGATGCCCCACGAGTCGCCCAGGTACTCGTGCCACTTGATCTCGCCAGCGGTGGTCTCGGCGGTGAAGTCCGGTGCGGTGTCTCCAAGTCGGATTGCCATGGCGGCACCATGGCACGACCTGGGTCCAATCCGCGTTCAATCTGGGCCCTGGAAGCTCGCGCCCACTCACACGCTGCCTGGCTTGGCCGTCGTGGACGAGCGACTGCCCACGTCGGACGTAGCTTTGGTCATGGGGACAACTCGTAGACACCAGGATCAAAGGCGGATGATCGATCCGTGCCGCCTTGTTACGATCGCGGCATGGACCCCCGGCTCGCCCCTCGCTTGCTCGCAGTCGCCTGCCTCACGGTTGCCGCGCTGACCGCCTGCCCCTCCAGCCAGGAGGAGGAGCCCGAGCCCGCCAAGCCCCTGGCCTCCGCCGACGCGGCCCAGGCCGCAGCCGAAGAGATCTGCGGGGCCATCTTCGATTGCGAGTGCGAGCTGTCCATCACCTACGCCGACGAAGCGGCGTGCATCGAGGACCAGCGCGCGACGATCCAGGACAGCATCGACCAGCTCCTCGCCGAGGGCGGGACGTGGAACGAGGACTGCGCGGGCGAGCTGCTTTGGACGTGGAAACAGTGGGACTGCGCCGGCCCCAGCGAGGCCCTCTACACCGCCAGCTTCGACTACCGCGAGTGCCCCCTGGTCCGCGGCGAGCTCGGCGAGGGCGAGTACTGCAACCTCGGCCTCGGCTACGAACCCTGCGCCGAAGGCCTGCGCTGCTCCGAGGGCCAATGCACCCAGGCGCCCACGCTGCCCGTCCCCCTCGGTCAGCCCTGTCAGATCGACTGGGAGGAGCTCCCGTGCGTGTCCGGGGCCTACTGCGGCTACGACCCGGACATCGGCGAGAACGTCTGCGAGGCGATCCCCAGCGCCGGCGACAGCTGCGACTACAACTACACCAACCTGTGCGGGCCGCCCTCGAACAACCTGCTGTGCAGCCCCGACAACGTATGCATCTCGGCCCCTGGCGAGGGCGAGTCCTGCGAGGACGCGCTGATCTGCGACGTCGGCCTGTACTGCGACGGCGGCCAGGACTTCACCTGCCAGCCCCGCCGCGAGCTCGGGCAGGGCTGTGGCGCCGACGCGGTCTGCCCCGTGGACGCCTCGTGCATCGGGAACATCTGCGTCGCCGACGAGCCGCTGCTGTGCGGCGCCGACTTCATCTGAGCCCTGCTTCATGAGCACAGACGATCCCGACGCCCGCACCCGCACCGTCCTCCTCGAGCACGCCCTCCCTCGAGGCCTCCTCCCCCCCGGCATCACCGAGGCCGAGGTCCACGACGACGACTAGTTCCGCGTCCGCCTGTCCAAGCGAGTTGAGCGCAACCTTGGGGGCTATCGCGTCCGCTTTGGTACGTCCATCTCTGGCGTGCTGCGGGGCAACGCGATTACCCGGCTGCGGGGCGTGGACGTGAAGCAGTTGGTGTGGATCCCCGCGTCGAGCATCGATCGGGAGGGGGACGGGCTTGTGTTTGGGGTCGGGCCGGTGCGCCAGCGCCTGCCGACCTCGGCCTTTCCCTGAGCGGCTCGCTCATCAATGACCAAGCACTGATCCGAGGCCTACCGCGACTACCCTTCGGATATGGGCAACGGCCCGAGCTCTCAGTCGCGTAAGAAGTCAATCTCGCGGTGCCTCATCCCACAATCCCCGCACCGAGGAAAGACCTCCCAAAAGTGTGGGGGAAGCCGGTCAGCGAGCGGGCCAGGCATCAGACGGACCATGTCTCGTCCCCAGTCCGTACTAAGCCCGTCGTAGCGAAGAAGGATGGCGCTCACCGACGAGGCCCACGAGGCGGGCCGACGCAGCTCTTGGTCCAGCTTTGCCATGTCCTTGGAGTCCCACACCCTGACGTGAGGCTTGTCGAGTATCACGACTCCCGGCAACCCATAGCTCTCGAACTTCAAAGCTGCACTCTTTAGCGGGCTCCGTCGAAGCCGCATGAACTCATTCAACTTCGGCAGTCCCGGTGCGGGCATCATCGTTTGACCTCCACTCGTGCGCTCCTCGTGCGAAAGGACCTCTAGCTGAAGATGAGCCCCGACCTCGTACTGGCCAACCGCGGGCCGATTGTCCAGAAACCGCATCCACTGTAGTCCAATCTCGTACCCGAGAGCGCGGGCTGCACTCACGTCGGCCTCTTCACCACCGAGCGCGAGCTCTTGGAGAAGCTCTAGGGGAGGCTGAACATCGGCGCGTGACGGCGGATAGCCACTCCGCTCTGCCCGCATCTGTGCGTCCCAAATGCCCTGCTGGAACGCCATGGTGATCTTAAAAAGCCGTTGACGCTTATCACCCTCCTTCAGCATCTTGACCTCTACAGCGAGTTCGACGCCATCGCCGAAGGTTGCTACGAACTCCGGCTTCTTTCCGGCCTGCGCTTCGTTGATATACCGAACTTGAGCACCGAGAGACACGAACAGCGCGCCTGCCCAGGCTTCGGCGAACCGGGTCGCGTAGCGGGCAGGATGCGCCAGGTCGCTGGTGAGTTCCTCAGGCGAGCCGATGATCCGGAGACAACGGCCAAGAGTCAAAACGTGGCGGATACCTCCCCGCTGGAAGTAATGCCAAGCAAAAGGATGAGGCCTCCCTCCTTCCCCAGACAGACTATGGATCTTGCATGGGGGAAAGATGGGCCGCAACGCTGCGACGGCTTCGGAGATCGCTGCAGGACCAGCATGCTCGGGCGCGACCTCAGCAAACCAATCGCTGGTCATCCAGTCGCCATCTGGCGGGAACGGATCGAAGCGATACTCTCCATGACTACCCATCGTCCGAAACGGTAGCAGGAACACGGGAGGGCGCCACTGATAGGTGCTCTGTCTGCCTCGCGCATTGGCCCGTGGGAAGGTTGGCGACACCGCGAATTGGGCTGCTCAACCGAGGGCGACCACCGTGGCGACGATCGCCGCCACCAACCACGCCCCGATCGCGCCCACGACCGTGAGCCCCCGGTAGCTGGAGCCCCCTCCCGCCTCACCATCCGCAGCCGGCGGCGCCTCGGCGTCCCCCTTGGCGTGGTCCGAGAACAGCTCGAAGTAGGTGTAGAGCGACCAAGCCAGCGCCAGGCCGTTGAGCCCCCACCACAGCAGCTCC
Source organism: Plesiocystis pacifica SIR-1 (assembly GCF_000170895.1). Classification (GTDB taxonomy): domain Bacteria; phylum Myxococcota_A; class Polyangia; order Nannocystales; family Nannocystaceae; genus Plesiocystis; species Plesiocystis pacifica. Next base: position 99,047 of record NZ_ABCS01000014.1, read on the forward strand.
GGCTGCCCGCTCGCCATCATCGGCGCGCCAAAGACGACCATCGCCCCGACCGCGCCGCCGCCAAACACCGCGGCGCCGAGCAGGCGCACGCCCAGCCCGCCGCCTCCGTGGACGAGCCCTGCCGCCGCCGCGCTGAGGCCCATGCCGACCAGCTCGGCGAAGCACTCGTCGACGAAGAAGCTCCACGCGCCCCAGCCCATGGCGAGGGTCGCACCGAGCAAGAGCGCGGGCGTGAGCAGGGTGACCGCCACCGCCTTGCCCAGCTTCGACGGGAACGAGAACACCGAGGCGGTGAAGCCGATGAACATGATCACCGGCACGACCCCCAGGCCGACGACCTTCACGGCCTCGCCGAGCTTTTGGACCGGATCACCGTGCGTGCCGAGCAGCAACCCCGCCGTGCCCAGGGCTGGCAGGGCCATGATCGACACCAAGCGGATCCAACGAAGCACGGCGAGCATGCTCGATCAGCATGCCACGGACGAGGGCGCAGCGAGCCTTCGAATTCACTGAGTCGCGGACGTGGGGCAGGGAGGGCGTGGCGTCGTCCGCGACGGCCAGAATAGACAGGGACTGTGAAAACTTCACAGTCCCTGAGCGACAATCCCCCGTGCTAGGGTCCGCGCGATGCGTCTTCGTAGTTCCGTGATTTCGGCCGCCCTCGCCCTCTGTGCGTGCGGAGGCGGCAAGCAGGGGGACTCCGCGAGCGAGTCCCGGGCTGGGAAGGCCAAGCTGCAGGAGCTCGAGGACGCCTACGGCCCGCTCATCGAAGCCGAGGAGCAGTGCAAGGGCGCCATCACCAAGGTCATCGACGGTAACCCGGACGCCCTCGGCGAGCGCAGCGAGGCCCCGGCCGCCGTCGCCCCCACCAGCCGCACCGCGCTCACGGACGCGCGTCCGATCGCCTACTTCCCCCGCCACGAGGGAGACAGCGAGCCGCCCTTCGCCCCCCTGGAGGACGTCTCCCTGCCGGCCGGGACGTACACGGCGGGCGCGGTCTGCCTCGCCGACGTCGAGCCGTGGAGCGAGGTCAAAACCCGTCTCAGGACCGATCCCGTGTACGCCTGGGGCAAGCCCGAGGACGTCGCCGCAGCCCTCGAGGCCGTGAAGCGCTTCGAGACCCTCGAGCCGCCCGCGCGCGTGGTCGTCCGTTGGCGGCGCTGCAAGACCGAAGGCACCACCGAGTACGGCTACACGGCGCCCGACGGGCAGGACTACGCGGCCCCCACCGCGGTCTCGAGCTGGACCTGCCAGGTGGGCTACACCTGGACCGACGTCACCAGCGGCAAGGTCCTCGCCGCCGCTACGGGCGAGGGCAAGGGCGACCCCGAGAGCCGCCCTTCCCAGGGCTCGGTCCGGGAGATCCAGGCGGTCGACGCCAAGGCTTACGGCAAGGCGATCGCGGGAGCCGAAGCACAAATCGCAGCGACCGTCGCGTCCTGGCCCGAGTGAGCGTCGACCCGGATCAGGGACTGTGAAGTTTTCACAGTCCCTGTCCACTTTAGCCGTCGTGGACGACGCCACGCCCTCCCTGCCCCACGTCCACGGCTCAGCGCTGGGGCTCGATGATGACCTTGCCCTTGACCGCCCGCGCCTCCATCGCCCGCAGCGCCTCGCCGACCTGCTCGAGGCCGTAGCGCGCGGTGATCTGCGGGCGCAGCTTGCCTGCGGCGTGGAGCTCGAACAGGGCGCGCATGTTCTCGGCGTTGGCCTTGGGGTTCATCAGGGCCCAGGCCCCCCAGGACACCCCGACGATGGCGCACTGCTTGAGCAGCGCGAGGTTCCACGCCACCCGCGGGATGGTCCCCGAGGCGAAGCCGATCACGAGGTGGCGCCCCCCCGGTCCGAGGGCGCGCAGGGCCTGCTCCGAGCGTTCACCGCCGACCGGGTCGTAGACGACATCGACGGCGCCTCCGCCCAGGGCCTTGGCCCGCTTTTTGAGGTCCTCCTGGGCGTAGTCGATGCCGGCCTCGGCCCCCAGCTCGGCGCAAAAGGCCAGCTTCTCCGGGCTCGAGGCCGCGGCGATGACCCGGGCGCCCAGGGCCACGCCGAGCTCGACCGCGGCCGAGCCCACGCCGCCCGCGGCTCCGAGCACCAGCAGCCGCTCGCCCTTTGCGAGCCCACCCCGATCGACGAGGCCGTGGTAGGTCGTCCCGTAGGTGAAGGCGAAGGCCCCGGCGAGGTCCGTGGGCATGGTCTCGGGCACCCGCACGCAGCGCTCGGCGCCCAGGACCACGTGGGTGGCGAAGCCGTTCCAGCCCGTCAGCGCCATGACCCGCTCGCCGACCTCGAAGCCCGCGCCCTCCCCGACGGCGACCACCTCGCCCGCGACCTCGCCCCCCGGGGCGAAGGGCAGGTTGGGCCGCAGCTGGTAGAGGCCGCGGGTGAGCAGGAGGTCGGGGAAGTTCACCCCCGCCGACTCGACGGCGACGACGACCTGCCCGCGCGAGGGCTCGGGGTCGGGGAGCTCGACGACTTCGAGGGCGTCGGGTCCTTCGAGGGCGGTGACGTGAGCGGCGCGCATGGGCGCATGCTAGCAAGCCCCTCGACGCCTGCTCAGATCAGGCATCACCAAAGCGACGCTTCGGCCTACCAAGGACGAATCCACGCCCCCGCTCGCGGGGGCAAAGCAGCGCTCAGTCGAACAGGATTTCCCGACCCTCGTCCGTTTGGAGGGAGGGGACGTAGGAGTGTCCCACTCCAGGGATCTCGATGTGACGCGCGGTGTGCCAAAAGCAAAACCATGCCCCGTAGCCCAGGTCGTTGCACACGTCGTTGATGTTTTGACGATGGTTCTCCCAGCGCTCGTGTCGATCCACGCCCTGCGCCGTGTACCGGCAGTTCGTGGTCACGCCGCCCATGTCGAATTCGCCCACGGTCCAGTAGATGTCACGGGTGATCGCGTTGTGACTGATCGTAGTGGCCGACTTGCCGACCATGTAGGGATAGTTGTCCGCCAGATCGTCGAGACCGAGGGGGTAGTCGTCGAAGTTGCTGCAGTTCGCCGTGGGGCCTGGCCGGCTCGGGTCGTGCCAGAGGTAGGTCGATGGGTTGGCGACCCAGTAGCGAACGTCGACCCCAGGGGTCGAGACCTCGGTGACCAGGGAGTAGCGGGCGACGAACTGCCCGCCCGCGGACTGACCTGCGACGACGATGTCCTCGAGGTTGGGCCGGTGATCCATGAGCTCCTCGATGATGTGATCGACCATGTCGAAGGTCGAGCGGCTGTGAGTGCTCGCCTCGCCGCCCCAGCGCCAGTCGTTCTCCCACAGCATGTAGTTGGAGGCCTCCCAGTCGTCGTAGATGAGCTGATCGGTCGGGTCGTCGCTCTCCGGATAGAAGAACTGCGGCGCGATGATGTCCGTCTTGGTCAGGTCGACGCCCTCGGAGAGGGCCTCGGCGATGGTCGGGTCGTAGTACTGCGTCTTGGCGTTGCTACCCGAGCCATGGATGAGGATGATCGCCCGGGTGACGTTGCTGTTGTTCGAATAGATGCTCCGATTTCTGCAGTAGCGCATCGCACCCGAACCGTCGTGGATGGTGCCCGTACACAGCTGGGTCTCGTTCGCAATGCCCGGGAAGCTGCCCGGCGCCCGGAACATGGTCTCGTCGCTCGCGTCGCCGCCGACCTCTCCAAAGGCATCGTCGATGCCTTCGTCTTCGAGGGCGCAGGCGCCGAGGGAGAAGGTCGTCAGGACGAGGGTCGCACGCAGGGTGCGGCGGGCGATTTGGGGGAGCTTCATCGTCATGACTGGGCGGTGGCCCTCGACGGTGAACTGATCACCCTCGCCCTGGAGCTTCCGCACACGCGACAGCCCTGCTCGTCTCCCGCAATCGCAGCCTCGCGCGGGCGCGCAGGAGCAGCCCTCAGCCGACCGGCTCGAAGGACTGACACGCCAGATCGATGTCCTCGCTCAGCGCGGCCTCGACGGCCGTGGGCACCGTGGCCGCGCCCGCGCACAGGTTGTGGGCGTAGCCGTTGGCCCCGGTCTGGATCTCGGCGAACTCGTACAGGCGCTCGGCGTGGAAGGCCGTCGCGCAGCTCTGCGGCTGGCCGCAGAAGTTCACGCCGCCGTTGGCGTTGGGATCGCCGGCGATGACGATGGTCGCGACGCCGGCCTGGTCGCCGTCCTTGAGCGCGACGAGGGTGTCCTGCAGGGTCGCCACGGGCTGCGGCGCCGTCGCGCAGCCAAAGCCCTCGCAAAAGGGCTCCGGGGCGCCGCCGAGCTGGTCGTACCAGCCGTAGTCGTCGACGTCGGTGAGCAGCACCAGCACGAGCAGGGCGTCGTCGCGCAAGAAGCCGCTGCTGTCGCTGGACAGCAGGTTCACGGCGCTGGTCAGCACGTGCTCGCAGCCCACGGACGCGCCCCCGCTCGCGGCGACGGCGTTGGCCGCCCCCAGGAAGTGGGTTGCGATGTCGCCGGCGCCGTAGTCGAGGCTGTCGAACCAGGGGTTGAGGTCGCTCCAGCCTGGCGGGGTGATCCAGCCGTTGTCGTTGTCGCCCGTGACCCCGATGCGGTAGTCGATGTCGCCGCAGTTGAGCGACTCGAGGGCCTCGACGATGCCGAGGAAGGCGGCGCCCGCCTTGAGCGCGTTGATCTCCTCGATCATCGAGGCCGAGCCGTCGAGGGCGAACAGCATGTCGACCTTCTTGCAGCCCGTCTCGGCGCAGGGGCCATCGTCGGCGCCCTCCTCCTGGAGGGTGTCGAGCTTGGGCCCGCCGCCGCTCGAGTCCGTGGACACGTCGTCCTCGCCCTCGCTCGACTCGCCGTCGGTGCTGCCCGTGGTCGAGCCGTCACCGGAAGACTCGCTGTCTTCGGCCTCGTCGTCGTCGCCGTCGTCGTCGCCGTTGCCGAGGTCCGTGGCGTTGGGTCCGGCGTTGACGCAGGTGTTGCTGAGGCAGACCAGGCCCACGTCACAGCCGCCGCCCCCGGTGCAGTCGCAGCCCTCGCCGCCGATGGGGCAATCCTCGGCGCAGCCTTCCATGGTCCACCCCACGCCAAAAGCCAGTACACCGCCGAGGATCAAGGAAAAGTGACGCATGAGCCGATGATATCGGACTCCCCCGCCCCTTTGGGCGACATCGCGAAAGTCCCTCACGCGAACACCGTTGGGGGGTGGCGATCGCTCTGCTAGCTTTTGCCCAGGCCCCGCGCGCCAACGAGCAGCCCCCGACTCCCCCGCCGCCCACCGATGAACCTCAAAGTCCGCGTCAGCACCCTGATCCTCGCCGGCTCTGCCCTCGTGCTCAGCGTCGGAGGCTTCGTGGCCTGGCGCAAGCTCGTCGCCGAGCCCGAGGCCGAGCGCGCCGCCCTCGACGAGGGCCTCGACGAGCTCGAAGAGCGCGCCAAGCGAGACCGCGGCAAGACCCCGCGCTTCGTCAAGTCGGTGTACTCGGGCTCCAGCGACGAGGCCCGCCGCAGCGAGCAGGGCGAGGGGCTCGCCGTCCCCCAGGTCGCCAACCAGGGCGAGGGCGACCCCTGGGAGCTCGGCCCCGACGAAGCCGTCGCCAGCTTCCAGCGCGCCCTCGAGGACCTCGAGGCCGCCCTCGACCTCGACCGCCCGCTCACCCGCGCCGAGCAGGACGCGCTCTACAACCGCGCGACCGGCTCCTTCGAGGCCATGTCGAACTACATCGACGGCAGCTCCCCCGATGACCGCGCGCTCATGGAGGACGCCTACCTGCACATGAAGACGCTGATGGCCGAGCTGAGGCTCGAGCGTCCCGCCTTCGAGCAGGCCTACGACCACCACCACCCCACGCGCGCGCCGCTGCCCGAGGGCGCCCGCCCGCGTCGGCGCTGAGTTCTGCTCTACCCCCACGAGCAGCTGGGAACCGGGGGCGCTGCGTCGCTCCGCTCCTCCGCTTTGGCTTGGTGGGCAATGGAGTTCGTGCCTTCGAGAAGGCTCGTGGTCGCCCCCGCAAGCGGGGGCGTGGGTTCGTTGACAGTCTCTGAGTCGTGGACGTGGGGCAGGGAGGCTTGGGATCTCCCCCGCGATTCGATTGGGGACAGTTTGAGTCGAATGCTGGTGCGCGTCGCTGCGGATCTGGTGAAAAGCTGTCATCGACGCATGCGGGAATGGCCAGGCACGCTGCGCCATGCACCGCACGCATCGGGCTGCAGGTTTTGAATGCCCATACTGCATTCAAAATCGTGCATTTCCTCCGCTCTATGCTGAATGAAGCCTCCGCGGGCGTGCACTCCATGCTCGCACCATGTCGAGCCGAGACCATCGTTCCCAGGACCCCACCGCGCGCCCCAACCTCGACGCCCAGCTCCCGAGTTCGGCGAGCAAGCTGCCGCGCTGGGCGGCCATCTCGGCCCTCGGGCTGGCGATCATCGCCGGCGGGGTCGCCAAGTACGAACGCTCGAGCGCGCGAGAAGGCGACGCGTCCCAGGCGAGCGACAGCCTGGGTGAGCGCGCCTCGAAGGCTCGCGGGCGCGACTTCGCGGCACGGGGCGCGGAGGCCCAAGCGGGCCGCTGCTCCTTCCTCCCCGGCGAGCGCATGGCCTACGCCGTGGTCACCAGCTCGGACCTCGACCTCGACTTCAGCCCGCTGTCCCAGGGCGTGGACCTGGGCGAGCAGGGCGCGGGCGGTCAGGCCGGGCTCAGCACCACCGAGGCCCAGACGCGCAGCCTCGAGCGGCGCTGGACCATCGAGCTCGAGGCCCTCACCCTCGGAGACGACGGCGCCTCGGTGCTCGCGGCGCGCATCGACGACGAGGGCGTGGTCGGCGAGGGCAGCTCCTTCAACGCCAACGTCGACCTCTCGCCCACCTTCCTGATCCGCGTGGACGGTCGCTGCGCGATCCAGGAGTTCGGCTGGCGCAGCGAGGGCGAGCTCGACGCCGCCCGGGAGCAGCAGCTGCTCGCCCTGGGCCTGAGCTTCTGGGCGCCCGAGCGCGCCGACTCGGACGCCGCCTGGACCGGCGGCGGCGTGGACGGGACGGGCCGCTACGAGGCCCGCTACCGCCTCACCGAGGGCGGCCAGCGCGTCCGCGGCGAGTGGGTGAAGCAGCAGGTCCGGGCGAGCGCGGTCCGGGGCAAGCTCGCGGTCTCGGCCGAGGTCCGCGAGTCCGCCATCGACGTCGAGCTCGCCGACGACGCCTGGTTCGAGCGCGCCGACCAGGGCCGCACGCTGAGCCTCGCGGTCGCGGGCGTCGAGGTCGGCACCCACGCCAGCCGCACCCAGGCCCGCCGCGTGGCCGTCGACGCGGGGCCCCAAGCCTCGCTCACGGCCGAGCTGCCTGCGGTCGACGACCCCGGCTGGAGCTGGGGCACGCTCTTGCACCGGCGCAGCGCCGCGGCCCCGGCCGCTGACGCCGAGCTCGTCGGCGTGCCCGCGGCCGAGGCCCTCACCCGCTACCGCGAGCTCATCGCCCAGGGCCGCTCCGTGGCCGAGTACGGCGTCTACCTCCAGGGCTGGCTGCGGGCCAACCCCGAGGGCGCCGGGGTGCTGCTGGCCCAGCTGCGCGCGGGCGCCTTCGACGACGAGGACAACGCGCGCTCGGGGCTGTTCTTCGCCCTCGGCACGGCCCAGACCGCGGGCGCCCGCGGGGCCCTCGTCGATCTGCTCGGCTCCCCCGACGACGCGACGGCGCACCGCATCTCGGCCGCCCACGCCATGGCCATGGTCGCCAACCCCGAGCCGCGCATGCTCGAGCTGATGGCCACGGCGGCCACCGACCCGAGCCTCCACCCCGTCGAGCGCGGCTCCATGACCCTCGCCCTCGGAGCCTTCGCGCGCGGGGCCGAGGCCACCGACCCGGCCCTCGCGGCCGAGGCCCGGGCGACCATCGACGGCTGGCTCGCCCAGCCCGAGGACGACGAGCAGCTGCGCCGCTCGATCCTCGCGGCGGGCAACGCCGGCCACGACGGCCTGGTCGAGTCCGTCGCCCCCTACTTCGACCACGAGGATCCCACGGTCCGCGGCTCGGCGGCCCACGCCATGCGCCAGATGTCGCCGGAGCTCGCCTTCCCCCACCTCGGCGACTCGCTCCGCGACGAGGACTCCCGGGTCCGGGCGCGGGCCCTGGCCAGCGCGACGGCGATCAGCCGCAGTCATGAACAGGCGCCCCCGAGCGCGATGGTCGAGTCGGCCGCGCGCGCCCTCGACGGGGCCGGCCAGGCCGAACAGCGCGCCCTGCTGAGCTTCCTGCGCGTCGCCGCCGAGCAGGGCGACGCCGGGGCCAAGGCGGCCCTCCAGGACCGCCTCGACCTCGAGCTGTCCGCGGCCCGCCGCGACCGCCAGCGCCTCGCCGCCCTCGGCCGCAGCGTGCCCGGTCACTGGCAGGCCGACTGAGCCCCGCTCCCGCGAGCCCCTGCCTCTCCCCATTCCACCCCGGCGCGGCCCCTGCCCGCGTCGGCGGAGCGGGCCGACGCGCCCGCGCCACGAGTCGCCACCACGACGCCCACCGACGAACGCCCCGAGACCAAGGACGGAACCAACCATGAACAAGCAAAGCATCTACCGCACCATCACCTTGCTGAGTCTGCCCGCAGCCCTGCTCGCGGGCTGCGACACCCAAGAACAGTCGGGCCAGGTCTACGACCGCGCCACCTTGACCCAGATCGAGCTCGACGCCGAGGCCCTCCACGTCCTCGACCCGGCCCGCGTGACCGTAGCCGCCGACGTCGACAGCGAGGCCTTCTCGACGGACCTGGTCGTCGGCCTGCGCAGCACCACCGAGGACGCCGGCTGCGTGCTCGGGGCGATGAAGCTCGACCACGCCGAGGACGGCGAGGCCAGCTTCATCGGCGAGTCCGAGTTCATCATCAACGCCAGCTGCGCCAAGCTGGTCGAGGGCGGCGAGGTCGAGGCCTTCGTGGCCTTCGACCCGTGGAACCGCCTGGGCGACTCCCAAGCCAACGACGCCGCCTACGAGGCGGCCGGCGGTGACCTCTACCGCATCGTCTCGAGCGCGGCCATGGACGAGAGCGCCTGCGACAGCTGCGAGACCTACCTGCCCATCGCGGCCTCCCCGGGCCTCGACGCCCAGCTGCGCGAGCTCAACGTGTCCTCGACCCTCGCCGTGCTCCGCGTCGACGAGGCCGCGCCGACCCGCGACCCCGAGTCGGGCCTGCAGCTGGCCGGCGGCGCCCGGACCCCGGACTTCAGCGTGTCCGAGAGCCTGCGCGTGACCGGCCTCGACAAGGGCCAGGGCCTCGACGACGGGCGCGTGTCCGTGCGCCACAGCATCCGCCCCCTGGGCAGCTCCGACGCGGGCCTGCCCCTGCTCGAGCTCAGCCCCGAGGGCCTGCGCGAGTCCACGCCGGTCAGCGTCTCCGGTCCCCACACCATCGACTCGGCCGCGGGCCTCTACGTCGAGGGCGCGGCCCGGGACGCCATCGTCGGCGGCGCGTGGTCCCACCTCGAGGACTTCGAGCTGGTGACCTGCGTCGAGACCGAGTTCGACCAGGCCGTCTACCCCGGTGAGCTGGCCGCCCGCGACAACGACTGCGGGGCCGTGCCCGTGGTCGTGATCCGCGAGGCCGCCGAGGGCCCCGAGGCCGAGGCCCTGGCGGGCGCCGCCGCGGTCCGCTCGGCCGAGAGCTGGGGCGACGACTGGGGCTGGAGCAACTCGACCTTCGGCTACTCGGGGGTCGACTTCGACGCCTGGCTCGACATCAACGCGTCCGAGAGCGCGACCCAGACCTACGGCGGCATCTCCGTGGTCAACGCCGGCTCGTGGTTCGAGGCCGGGGTCAACTCGACGGCGACGGTGTTCGACATCGGCATCAACATCATCGACCTCTACGCGACCTTCATCGCCTACGACGACGGCGGGGGCACGGCGGCCATGGGCGCCTCGCTGTTCTTCACCGACTTCATCGATCCGTTCAACATCACCATCGCCGAGGGCGAGGCGGTCTCGCTCCAGAACATGTTCGACTGGGCCGGCCTCGACATCGACCCCAGCTTGTCCCTCGAGTACGTGCTCGCGGGCGTCGACTTCGACGACGGCTGCGGCAACGTGACCGCCGCCATGAAGGCCGCCGGCACCATCGGCATCAACACCGACGAGACCACGATCACCGTGGACTCGACGCCGACCGGGGCCAAGGTCACCGGCGTGATCACGCCCTACCTCAACCTCGCGGCCATCGCCGAGACCTCCGTGTCCTACGGCGAGTACCTCAGCGGCGGCGTGACCGTGACCTTGAACCTGCTCAACATCGACGTGCCGTTCACGGCCACGGCCGAGTACCGGCGGGGCAACAACGGGACCAACCAGCTGATCTTCACCCAGCTGGCCCAGGCGGTGATCACCGTGCTCAGCGGCGACATCACCTACTACATCAAGTACAAGATCCCGTGGCCGCTGTGCTGGGCCAACTGCACCAAGAAGCACACCGGCACCCTGCTCGACTGGAACGGCTACACGGCCCCGGCCCTGACCCTGTTCTCGGCCACGCAGACCGTCAGCTGGGCCGCAGGACCCAGCAGCTGCGGCAACGACGTGTGCGAGTGGGACGAGGGCAGCTCGTGCTCCGAAGACTGCGGGCCGAGCTGGATGTACGCCGACCGCGTCGACGCCGACGAGAACTGGATCGACGTCTACTTCCCCTACAGCTTCTCCAACCCCGTGGTCATCGTCGGGCCCGCGTCCTACAACGGCAGCGACCCCGCCGTGGTCCGCGTGCGCAACGTGACCAGCTCGGGCTTCCAGCTGCGCGTCGAGGAGTACGCCTACGACGACGGCGACCACGCCTACGAGCAGGTCGCCTACATGGTGCTCGAGGAGGGCACGCACACCGCCCCCGACGGCACGACCTGGGAGGTCGGGACCAAGACCGGCGTCGAGGTCACCGAGGAGACCAAGAGCTTCTCGAACAGCTTCTCGAGCGCGCCGCTGCTGCTGGCCTCGAGCCAGACCTACAACGGCAGCGACCCCATGACCGTGCGCGTCGACAACCTCGGCGCGTCGAGCTTCGGGGTGTGGTGCGAGGAGGAGGAGGCCAAGGTCGAGGCCGGCGAGGGCCACAACGCCGAGACCATCGGCTACGTCGCCATCGACGGCACCCCGGCGAGCTGGCCCGGCGACGGCTACAAGGTCAACTACAGCAAGAGCAACGCCGTCGACGAGAACTGGGACAGCTTCTTCAGCGGCGCGATCGAGCTCAAGGTCCAGGAGGAGCTGTCCCACGACGCCGAGGTCGACCACGCCGACGAGACCCTGCACGTGCTGCGCATGTCCCGGGACAGCGGCGGCGGCGAGCTGATCTTCGCCCAGGACGTGACCAACTCGGGCACGGACTCGTGCACCATCCGCTGGCGCTGAGCCAGGCGCGGGCGCTGAGCCCCGCGCGCTGACCGAGGTCCCGACCTCGAGAGGGGGAGTCCAGCCGGGCTCCCCCTTTGCGTGTGCTCCGACCCCGGCCGTCGCCTCGGTGTCAGCCGCCCATCGCCCGCCTCCGCGGGCGCCCGCCCCCGAGTTCATCGACGCAGACAAAGCGGTAGACGGCCGGCGCGGGCTTGGGTTTGCTGTAGCCGTGGACGTCACGGAGATCGAGGCCGCGCGGGTCCGGGCCGTGGTCCGGGAGCGGCTCCTGGGCAAGGCGGCCGAGGGGCCGCGCGTGGCCCACTTCCGCGTGCTCGAGCCCCTCGGCGAGGGCGCGAGCGCGGTGGTCTACGCCGCCCACGACGAGCGCCTCGATCGCCGCGTCGCCCTCAAGATCTACCGCGAGGCGATGTCCGAGGGTCAGCGCCTGCGCATGCAGCGAGAGGCCCAGGCCCTCGCGCGGGTCAACCATCCCAACGTCGTCGCCATCTACGAGGTGACCGAGCACGCGGGCGCCCTGAGCCTGGCCATGGAGTTCGTGCCGGGCGCGACCCTCGAGGCCTGGCAACGCGAGGCGCGGCCTCCCTGGCGCGCGCGGGTGGCCGCCTACGTCCAGGCCGCGCGGGGCCTCGCGGCCCTGCACGCGGCGGGGCTGGTCCACCGCGACTTCAAGCCGAGCAACGCCATGCGCGACGAACACGGCCGGGTCCGGGTCCTCGATCTGGGCCTGGGGGCCCGGGACGCGGTCCCCAACGCGCCCACGCCCCAGCCGGACGCGGGGCCCCTGGACATGGCGCTGACCCAGACCGACGCCCTGGTCGGGACGCCGGCCTACATGGCCCCGGAGCAGCTCGACGGCGACGCGGCCGGCCCCGCCGCGGACCAGTTCGCGCTGTGCGTCTCGCTGTGGGAGGCCCTGTTTGGCGCCCGCCCCTTCCCGGGCGCGACCTTGATCGAGCTGCGCGACGCGATCGCGGACGGCCCGGTCCTGCCTACCGAGCCCGAGACCGTGTCTGCGCCGGAGCTGCCGCGTCGCGTCCGTCGACGGCTCCTGGCCTGCCTCGGCCGCGGGCTGTCCGAGCACCCCGAGGACCGCTGGCCCGAGCTCGCCGCCCTGGCGGCGGAGCTCGAGACCGTCGCCAACCCGAGCCCACGCCGACCGTCGACCTGGGCCCTGGCCGCCGTCGCCGGAGCCTCGGGGCTGTGCCTGCTCGGCGCGTGGGCGCTGACGAACGCGGGCCCCAGCGCGCCCTCGCCGAGCCCAGGTCCCCAGCTGACACCACCGAGCCCGGCCGCGCCCCAACTCGGCGAGCCCCAACTCGACGAGCCCTCCGGCGCGTCTGGCTTCGTCGGCTCGAGCCGCGGCGGCGGGCCCTTTTGGCCGATCCTCGCGGGCCGTGGTTGGCGCGAGGGCTACACCCAAGCCCTCGCCGCCGACTTCGGCGGGAGCCCCCACGACGACCTGCTGCACGTCGACGCGAGCTCGGGGCACGCCGAGCTGTGGCTGTCCGACGGTCGCGGCGGCTGGAGCCCCGAGTTCCGCGCCGACGGGTGGGCGACCCGGCGCCAGCTCCTGCGCCTCCCGGCCTCCCCGAGCTGGGCCCCCGAGGGCGTGACCCTCCTCGTCCACGCCGCCAGCGGCCGCGACGAGCTGCGCGCCCACGTCGACGGGGCGTGGCGCCCTGCCCTGCCCCTGGACCTGCCCCCCGAGCTCGAGCTGCTCGCCGTCCGGCGCACCGACGAGGGGCTCGAGCTCCTCGCCCGCGAGGCGTCCTCGAGCGCGCTGCGAGCCCTGACCCTGCTGCCGCCGACCGCCTCCGAGCCCGGGCGCGTGGAGGAGCGCTGGCGCGGCGACTGGGGCCCAGGGGTGCGCCTCGTCGCCCTCGACCTCGACGACGACGGGCGCGACGAGCTCGCCCGCGCGAGGCCCTCGCAGCGGGAAAGGACGGCCCTCGAGCCCGACTGGGAGCTCGATCTGCTCCGCCCCGTCCCGACCGAGGCGGGCTTCGAGCTCGCGGCTTCGACGGCGCTCCCGGGGCCCGTCGAGCTGCGCGTCGGCGCCTTGGACCCCCGCGGCGCGCGGGACGACCTGTTGGTCCTCGACCCCGCCCGCGGCCACGCCCAGGTGTTCACCACCACCCCGGGTCTGGAGCGGCGCGGCCAGGCTGAGGTCGACCCCTGGTCCGTGGTCACGCCCCTGAACTTCACCGGCGTGACCGGACCCTCGGCCCTCGACGAGGTCTACTTTTACGGCGCCGAGCAGCCCCCCGCGCGGCCCGTCCTCGACCCCGGCGCGACCGTGTCGGGCGTCCTCCAGTCCACCGACCTCGACAACCCCGCGCGCCCGGGCTGCGCCGCCGACGACTACCTGCTGACCGCGACCGCCCCCGAGCGCCTGCGCGTGTCCGTGGAGCTCGAGGGCCGCCCCGAGGCCGAGCCCGTGTTTGGCCTGACCCTCGTCGACACCGGCACGGGCCGGCCCGCGACCTGGGCCGGACCGGACGACGCCGCCGAGCCCTCCGTGGACCTCGAGCTGCCGGCGGGGGTCGAGGTCGTCGTCCGCGTCACCGCCCTCGACCCGAGCGCCCGCGGCCCCTACACGCTGCGCGCGACGAGGCGCTGAGCTGCACCCATGGCTGACGACTACGAACTCCTCGAGCGCTGGCGACGGGGCGACAACGCGGCCGCGGAGCGCCTGTTCGAGCGGCACTTCGACGCCATCTTCCGGTTCTTCTCGGCCAAGGCCGGCGGCGGCGCGGGGGTCGAGGATCTGGTCCAGGAGACCTTCCTCGCCGCCCTCCAGGCCCGCGATCGGGTGCGCGAGGCGAGCTTCCGGGCCTACCTGTTTGGCGTCGCCCGGCACGTGCTGTTCGCCCACTACCGCCAGGTCCGGCGGCGCCGGGCCGTCGACCCCATCGACACCGCCGACGAGGACATCGGCGCCCTCAGCCTCGCAACCTTGGCGCCCACGGCCAGCGGCGTGCTGATCCGCCGCGCCGAGGAGCGCCTGCTGCTCGAGGCCCTGCGCCGCCTGCCCCTCGATCACCAGATCGTCATCGAGCTGGTCCACTGGGAGAACCTGCGCGGGCCCGAGGTCGCGGCGATCCTCGGGGTCAGCCTGGCCGCCATGCGCAGCCGCCTGCACCGAGCCAAGCGCGAGCTCCAGCGTCAGCTCGAGGGCCTGGCCAGCTCGCCGGAGCTGCTCGAGAGCACCGTCTCCGACCTCGACGCCTGGGCCCAAAAACTCCGCAGCGCGCCCGCGCCAAAAGAGCCCAGCCCCCACCCCGGGCAGGGTTCGCCCGAGGACCCTTGACCCGGAGACTCCTCACGACTTTTTTGAGAATGCTTTCGCCGACTGCTTCCACGTCGTCGGTGTGATGCATGACGCACGCTTTCCCCTCTCCCCCTCCCTGCTCGCCCTCTCGATGTGCGCGGCCCTGACCGCCTGCGGCGGCGAGGTCGACTCGTCCATCGAGATCGATCCTGCCGACCTCGCCCCGCCCGACGAGGCCACCTTCGCGGGCCAACACCCCGCAGCCCGCGACGCCATGCCGGAGCCCCTGGCGCGCTCCCGTGACTCGGACGGCAGCGACGACCCCGAGCTCCAGGCCTTCCTGGCCGCCGCCCCCGGGGTCCTGGCCTGGGAGCCGGTCCGGGGTGACGAAGCCCCCGACGCGGCCTTGAGCCGGATCGCCGCGAGCCACGACGACGCCGAGGCCGAGTTCCGCTACGTCGGCATGGTCACCGCCCGCGGCCACTACCTCGTCGAGATCGAAGGCGCGGCCATGGACGACGTGCTCGCCCACGTCGAGATGATCGCCGAGGCCGGCACCACCCACCCCTCCGGCGACGCCCAGGTCCCGGCCGACTACGCCGCCGAGGACGAGTTCCGCGGGTGGAGCAACGGCGCCGACAGTCGTCAGCGCAAGACCGGCACCAACATCCCGGCCATGCTCGGCCAGGTCAACTTCGGCTGCACCGGCGCGCTGATCGGCCGACGCCTGGTCCGCACCGCGGCTCACTGCATCGTCGGCCACACCACCAACGGCAACGGCTCGATCCCCTCCTCGATCAACTTCTCCTACCGCCGCGACGCGGGCACCACCCCGGTCTCGGTGTGGACCAACTCCTTTTATTACGGCGGCGCCTACATCCCCAACGACTGCGCTCAGTCCACGACCGCCGACTACTCCTTTGGCTACCGCAACAACTTCGACGCCTGCACCTGGTCGGACTGGGCCATCCTGATCCTGCCCAGCAACTGGAACGGCAACGTCTGGCACTCGTGGTTCGGCTACAAGGGCCTCGTCGGCAACGACATCGACATGGAGCTGCGCAACGGCGGGTACCCGGCCTGCGAGCGCTGGAACAGCGCCACCATGCAGTGGGAGGACTACCCCGAGGCCCCCGCGAACTGCGTCGACAACGCCTACTACGAGGACAGCTCGTGGCCCTGCGAGGTCTCGGCGTGGACCAACGGCACGAGCAAGTTCCGCACGGGCTGCGACTCCTCGCCGGGCCACTCGGGCGGCCCCGTGTGGCAGGAGAACACCGCCTACCTCATCGGCCACGTCCAGTGGCAAGACTGCTCGACCTGCCCCTCGGGCTCGACCAACCGCGAGGCGCCGAACCACATCCTCGGCCACGACAGCTGGCTGTTCAACTTCCAAAACCAGCTGCGCAGCCAGTTCCCCTGAGCCGCGCTCCGACGCGCACCAACACCGGCCGAGGGTGGCTCGCCGCTGCCCTCGGCCCGCGCGTCAGGTCAGCGCGGCGGCCCGGCCTTGGCCGGGCGGATCTTGAGCTTGGGGTCGCGGGCGTCGGGCTTGGCGGCCTTGCGCGCGAAGGTCTCGGCGACGTCGACGGCGACCTCGAACACGGAGCTGCGCAGGCCGATGCGGACGGCCCCGACGCTGCGCGAGGTGATCTCGCCGCGGCGGCACAGGTGCGCGAGCAGGCGCCCGGGCGTGGCCCCGCCGCGCTGCCCCCAGTTGATCTCGAAGCGGCGATAGCCGGGCTGCTCGGCGAAGTCGAAGTCGTCGCGCCCGCGGCCCTTGTCGCGGCGCTCGCCTCGGTCGTCCCGGCGCCGGTCTCCGCCGCGCTCTGGCCGGTCTTGACGATCAAAGCGGCGCTCCCGACGGGGCCCGCGATCGTCCCGGTCGCGGTCGTGGCGGTCTCGATCGCGCCGGCCCTTGGACTTCTTGCTCTCGATGGCCATGGGCTCCCGGGGCAGGGGCGGGGTCGCCATCTCGAGCAAGGTCGCAACCAGGACCTGCGGGTCGTGGCGCTCGAGCAAGGTCGCGGCGTAGGCCAGGTCCGCCTCGGCCAGGTTGCGCCGGGGGCCCCGTGCGGCCAGCTCCTCGGCGGTCTGGGCCGCCGGCGTCGCTTCGGTCCCCGTCTGCGCTCCGGTCTCCGCCTCTGTCGTTGCGGGACCCTCGACCGCGGGCGCGCTGCCCTCGGCCGCGGGCGCGCTGCCCTCGACCGCGGGCGCGCTGCCCTCTGCCGCCGGGCTCGCGTCCGAGCCCTCGGCCTCGAGCTCCGTCGTCAACAGCCGGTTGAGCTCCCGGCGGGTCCGCTTGCGCACGGCCTTGCGGATCTTCTTGGGCGTCGGCGGGGTCGCCCAGTTGGGCTCGACCTTGGCGCTCGACAGCAGCCGGCGGATCCGCCCCTCGGCCCGGCGCGGGACCAGCAGCCAGCTCGCCCCCTTGCGCCCGGCCCGGCCGGTGCGGCCGCTGCGGTGGGTGTAGTTGGCGTGGTCCGTGGGCAGGTCGGCGTGGATGACCGTGGCGATGTCGGCCACGTCGATGCCGCGGGCGGCGACGTCCGTGGCGACCAGGGTGTTGACGATGCCCGAGCGGAAGGCCTCGAGGGTGCGCGTGCGCTGGGCCTGGCTGAGCTCGCCGCTAAAGGGCAGGGCCGAGAAGCCGTCGCTGGCCAGCTGCGAGGCGAGGGTGTCGGTGTCGATGCGCCGGCGCACGAAGATCAGCGTGCGCCGCCCGGAGGCCAGCAACATCAGGTTGACCAGCGCCGGGTAGCGGTTGCCCATGTCGACGCTGTAGCAGGTGACCTCGATGTCCTGGTGCGGCGCGCCGAGGGCCGTGCCCTGGACCGTGCGCGCCTCGTCGCCCTGGAAGGCGTCGGCGAGGCGCCGGACCTCGCGGGGGAAGGTGGCCGAGACCAGGTGGCTGGTCCGCGACTCGGGCAGCTCGGCGACGATCGCGTCGAGCTCGTCGCGAAAGCCCATGTCGAGCATCTGGTCGGCCTCGTCGAGGACCACGTGGCTGACGTCGCTGCAGTCGACCCCGCGCTCGCCCGAGTCGTTGCGCATGTGGTCGAGGAGCCGGCCTGGGGTGGCCACGAGCACCCGCGGGCGCCGGGCCAGGCGGCGCCAGTCGCCGCGGATGTCGACGCCGCCGGTGACCACCTCGACCTCGACGCCGCGGACCATGGAGTAGAGCGAGGCCAGCTCGCCGCGGACCTGGGAGGCCAGCTCGCGGGTGGGCGTGATGACCAGGGCCGTCGGGCCGCGGCGCGAGCGGGCCTCGTCGCCGAGCAGGGACTCGGCCAGGGCCAGGCCCAGGGCCATGGTCTTGCCCGAGCCCGTCGCCGAGGAGATGCGCAGGTTGTGCCCGCGCAGCTCCGGCGAGAGCACGGCCTGCTGCACGGAGGTCAGCCCCGTGAAGCCGCGCTCGCGCATCGCCTTGGCCAGCGGCGCGGGGACCCCTTCGAAATTCGAGGCGGAACCCGAGGGCTCGGTGGCGGTGTTCGCGGGCGCGTCGGTCACCTGGCCCGGTACACCGGATCGCCCCGCGTGTCGACTGCGCGTTGACCGGTAGCCCCAGTCACCAGCTCAGCCCGGCCCAGCCCGGCTCAGGTGTCCGCGAAGCGAGCGACCACCGGGACGTGGTCCGAGGGCTCGTCCCAGGCCCGGGGCTCCCAGTCGTGGACGACCTCGGTGCAGCGCTCGGTCGCCGGCGCCGTCGCGTAGACGTAGTCGATGCGCAGGCCGTGCTTTTTCTCCCAGCTCCCGCCGCGGTAGTCGAACCAGGTGAAGCGCCCCGGCGCGTCGTCGAACTTGCGGAAGCAGTCGTGCAGCCCGAAGTTCTCGAGGGCGTCGAGGGCCGCGTGCTCCTCGGGCGTGAAGTGCGTGCCGCCCTTCATCGACTCGACCGACCAGGTGTCGCGCGCGTCCCGGGCGATGTTGAAGTCGCCGCACAGCACGACCTCGTCGCTGGGTCCAAAGCGAGCGTCGAGCTCGCCCCGCAAGCGCGCGAACCAGTCGAGCTTGTAGGCGAAGGCCTCCGAGCCCAGCGCGGTCCCGTTGGGCGCGTAGAGGTTGTAGATGCGCACGCCCTCGTAGGTCAGCGCGAGGATGCGCTTGTGCTTGTCCTCGGGGCCCTCGGCGAAGCCCAGCTGGACGTCGACGGGCTTTTGGCCCTTCACCAGGGTCGCCACGCCCGCGTAGCCCTTGGTCCCGTTGAGCGCGACTTGGTAGCCGAGCTCCATGAACGGGACCCGCGGGAACAGGGCGTTCTCGACCTTCGTCTCCTGCAAGCACGCGACGTCCGGCTCGTGCTCGTCGAGGTAGGTCAGCACGTTGTCGAGGCGCGCCCGCACCGAGTTGACGTTCCAGGTCATGAGGCTGAAGCCCTTCGCCATGGCGCGGAGGATAACGCCGCCGCGACCCCTCCCGCCGAGGCGTGAATCCGCGGTCGATCCGTGAGTCAACGCAGCGCCTCCCGCTCGCTCCCCACACACCAGGGGAGCGCCGTGAGGAACAACAACCAGGGGCAAAGCACGGCGTTCTCGCCGTCGTGGTACGCAAACGCAGATGGTCGACAATCTGGATCCCGCTCGCACGCCCGTCATCGTCGATGCTCTGCGCACCCCCATGGGTCGCTTCCGCGGCGCGCTCGCGCCGATCCGCCCCGACGACCTCGCCGCGCACGTGATCAAGGCGATCGTCGAGCGCAACCCGACCCTCGCCGAGGACATCGAGGACGTCTACTTCGGCGCCGCGAACCAGTCGGGCGAGGACAACCGCAACGTCGCGCGCATGGGCTCGCTGCTCGCCGGCCTGCCCGTGGAGGTCCCCGGCGTGACCGTCAACCGCCTGTGCGGCTCGGGCATGGAGGCCATCATCCAGGCCGCCAAGTCGATCATGGTCGGCGAGGGCAAGGTCTACATCGCCGGCGGCTCGGAGAGCATGACCCGCGCCCCCTACGTCATGCCCAAGGGCCCCCAGCCCTTCCACAACAAGCCCGAGATCTACGACACCGCCCTGGGCTGGCGCATGAACAACCCCAAGATGGACCAGCGCTACCCCATCGAGGGCCTCGGCAGCACGGCCGAGAACGTCGCCGAGCGCCACGGCGTCAGCCGCGAGGACCAGGACGCCTGGGCCCTGCGCAGCCACCAGCGGGCCGCTCAGGCCCAGGACGAGGGCTGGTTCGACGACGAGATCGTGCCGATCATGGTGCCCCAGGGCCGCAAGAAGGACCCGGTCCGCGTGACCGCCGACGAGTCCGTGCGCCGGGACACCTCGGCCGAGAAGCTCGCCAAGCTGCGCCCGGTGTTCCGCCAGGGCGGCACGGTCACGGCCGGCAACGCCTCGCCCCTCAACGACGGCGCGGCCGCCCTGCTGATCACCTCGGCCGCCCGCGCGCAGATCCTCGGCCTCGAGCCCCTCGCGCGCATCGTGTCCTGGGGCCACGCCGGCGTGCACCCGAGCGTCATGGGCATCGGCCCCATCCCCTCGAGCCGCAAGGCCCTGCAGCGCGCGGGCATCAAGGCCGCGCAGCTGAGCTCCATCGAGCTCAACGAGGCCTTCGCCAGCCAGACCGTCGCCAGCGTCCGCGCCCTCGGCCTCGACGAGGACAAGGTCAACCCTTCGGGCGGCGCCATCGCCCTGGGGCACCCCCTCGGCTGCTCCGGCGCGCGGATCGTGACGACCCTGGCCTACAACCTGCGCCGCACCAAGGGCGAGTGGGGCCTCGCCAGCATGTGCATCGGGGTCGGCCAGGGCATCGCCTGTGTGCTCCAGCGCACAATATGATGATTGCCCCAGAAGGTGTGTTCATAGCCCGGATTTCGCCCTCCGCGGCATCCCCTGCCAGGCTACGCGGCCGCGGTCCACGCTGCGAAAAGCCATGCGCGCTCTGAAGCACGTTCCAGGGGTTTGACGCGACGGAGCCTCGCCCCCTACTTTCGCCGCCATGCTTCGCCTTGGCTCGCTGACTGCCTCCCTGTTTTTCGCCGCCGCCCTCTCCCTGACCGCCTGCGACAACGGCGACGACGACGGGGGCACCGACGAGGCCGCCGACGGGAGCGACGGCGCCGAGGAGGGCGGCGTGTGCGGTGAGGAGTGGGCCGAGAAGGACGGCACCACCCCGTCCATCATGGACATCTGGGGAGCCCCCTGCACCACCGACGCCGACTGTGCGGCCATCCCCGGCGGCGACGGCGTGTGCGTGGACAACATCGTCGGCGTCTACGATCTGCCCGGGGGCTACTGCGCCAAGCTCGGCTGCGAGCTGCCCGACACCAGCACCAGCTTCGTGCCCAACGCCATGGACTGCGACCCCAACGGCGGCGTGTCCTGTGCCGGCATCCAGGGCGTCTACACCATCTGCGGCCTGCCCTGCACCAGCGACAGCCAGTGCGGCCGCGAGGGCTACGGCTGCCGGATCATGCCCAACATCGGCGCCGAGGGGGACGAGGCCTACTGCCTCATGAACCCCGACGACTGCTGCACCTCTGCCTCCAACGAGTGTGCCTGAGCCCAGCGCGCCCCTGCTCCTCGACGGCGCCTTGGCCACGGAGCTGAGGCGCCGCGGCTTTGAGCTGGAGGCGCCCCTGTTCGCGGCCCGGGCCTTGCTCGAGGCCCCGGACCTGCTCGTCGAGATTCACCGCGACTACGCCCTGGCCGGCGCCCAGGTCCTGAGCACCAACAGCTTCGGGCTGCACGCCGCGACCCTGGCCCGGGCCGGCATGGCCGAGCGCCAGGCCGAGCTCGCGGCCCGCAGCGTCGAGCTCACCTTCCTCGCGCGCCAGCTCGTGCGCCAGTCGGGCTCCGAGCGCACCTCCTTCCGGGTCGCGGCCTCTGTCCCGCCCCCGCCCCCCTCCCCCTCCGAGGGCGACGCCCCCGAGCTGACCCGCGCCGCCCTGCGCAGCTTGGCGAGCGCCCTCGTCGACGCGGGCGCGGACCTGGTGCTGTTCGAGACCTTCGCCAAGCCCGAGCACATCCGCGCGGCCCTCGAGGTCGCCGGCGCCCTCGAGGTCCCCGTGTGGCTGTCCGTCGTTGGCGACGCCCGGCCGGGCCACCGCGGCCAGCTCCTCGGCGGCGTCCCCTTCGACGCCCTCGCGGCGCTGCTGCGCGAGCCCGGCCTGCGCCGCCCCGACGCCCTGCTGCTCAACTGCACGCAGATCGACGCCGTACCTCGGGCCCTCGACGCCCTGCTCCAGACCGCGCGCGCGGCCGGGCTCGAGGGCGTCGACCTCGGCCTGTACCCGCACCTCGGACGCGCCCGCCACGACGGCGAGTGGATCGATCGCATCCTCGAGGCCGAGGTCTACGCCGGTCAGATCGAGGCGTGGATGGCCGCGCGCCCGGCCCTGTCCATCGCCGGGGCCTGCTGCGGCTCGACCCCCGCCTACGTCGAGGCCCTGGCCCGCCGGCTCCACCCCGACGCGGCCGCCCGCGAGCGCGCGAACGTCCGCCTCGCGCACCGCCTGCCCTGAGCTTCCTACGCGCGGACGGCTCGGGTCACGCGGGCGACTCCGGAGCGTCTGCGTCGACCTCGACCTCGACGGGGAGCTCGAGCATGAAGCAGCTGCCCTCGCCGAGCTGACTCTCGACCCGCAAGGTCCCCCCGTGCTCTCGGGCGATGCCGTGGCTGACCGAGAGCCCGAGCCCCGTGCCCTGCCGGCGGCCCTTGGTCGTGAAGAAGGGGTCGAAGATGCGGGCGAGGACGTGCTCGGGGATGCCCCCGGCCGTGTCCTCGACGCGGATCTGGACCCAGGCCCCCTCCGGTCGCTCGATCAGCCGCGAGCCGATCCGGAGCCGCTTGCGCGGATCGGCGCCGGGGTAGCGCTCGTTGAGGGCGTCGCGGGCGTTGGTCGCGAGGTTCATGACCACCTGTCGGATCTGCTGGGGCCGGCAGGGGATGGGCGGCAAGCCCTCGTCGAGGTCGACCTCGAGGGTGATCTGATCTTTGCTCATGACCGAGCGAATCAACAGCAAGGTCGAACGGACCAGGGCGCCGACCTCGATGTGTTCTCGAAGCTGCTCCCGCTCGTGGCCCTGGTCCTGGTCCTGCCTGGCCTCGGGCGCCCCCTCGTGCACGCGCTCGCGCCGGGCGAAGAGCAGCAGCTGGCGGACGATGGTCGCGACGCGGTCGGCCTCCATGGTGATCTCGCGGGCGAACTCGTCGACGGTGTCGGGGTCGTCGAGCTCGTCGCGGATCAGCTCGGCGTAGTTGAGGATGCCCTGGACCGGGTTGTTGATCTCGTGGGCGACGCCGGCGGCGAGGGTCCCGAGGGACTCGAGGCGCTGCTGCTGGCGCCGCTGGGCCTCGAAGGCCTTTCGCTCGGTCACGTCGCGGGCGATGGACAGGACCCGGCGGGGCTGGCCGCGGACGTGGATCGCGGCGAGGCGGGTCATGAACCAGCGCGTCGGCGCGTCGGGGGAGGTCTGGGACAGCTCGAGCTCCCGGGCCTCGCTGCGGATCAGGACCTCCGCCAGGGCCCCCCGCCAGCGCGCCGCGGAGTCGGGATCGAGGCCACGATCGCCGGGCTCCCCCCGCTGCGCCATGTCCTCGTGGTTGGCGAACTCGACGATGCCCTGCTCGTCGAGCAAGGTGATGGTGTCGGGGGCCCCGTCGACGAGGGAGCGCCACTGCGCCTCGCTGCGGGCGAGCTCGGCGTAGAGCCGGGCGTTGTCGAGGGCGCCCGCGGCCTGGGCCATGAGCAGGCGCGAGGTCTCGAGGCGATCGTTGGTGAAGGCCCCCGGGGCGAGGCGGTTCTCGAGCACGAGCTCGCCGACGCGGGCGCCCTGCTTGCGGATCGGCATGCACAGCAGGGAGCGGACGCCCTCGCGGCGGACGTAGGGGTCGGCGCCAAAGCGCGGATCGGCGAGGAGGTCGTGCACGACCAGGGGGACCCCCGTGCGCTGGACGTAGTAGATGGCCGAGCTCGGCAGCTCCGCGTGGGCCTCGGCGAAGGGCCGAGCGCGGTCGAGGAAGGCCCGGGTCTCGCCGCCCCGGCTCTCGGCCACGAGGGTCAGCTCGCCCTCGCGCTCGAGCAACAGCACGCCCCGATCGCCCCCGCCGGCCGCGACGGCGCTGGCCAGCACCTCGGTGATGACCTCCTCGAGCTCGAGCTTCTCGCCCAGGCTGCGGATCGTGTCGAGGACCGCGACCAAGTCGAGGGAGTTCATCCCGCGGGCGCTCGGCACCGAGGCGCTCAGCGAGCTGCCCTCGGCGTAGTTCGTGATCTGGGTCGAGGAGACGTCGCGCTCGGGCGCGAGGCCCAGCTGCTCGCGCAGCCCCTCGGCCAACGCGGAGGCCCCCCAGCGCTCGAACACCCGCAGCGCCCGGCGACGAGCCCCCTCGGCGACGAGCTCCCACTGCGCTCGGTCGGCGAGGGCGGCGAGGCGCAGGCAGGCCAGGCCCTCGACCCAGGTCCGGCCCAGGCCCTTGGCGCGCTTGTAGGCCTGCTCGTAGCCGCGGGTCGCTCCGGCCAGATCCCCCGCGAGGGTCGCGAGCTCCGCCTGGATGATGTCGACGTAGGCCTGGCAGTTCGCCGGCCCGCGCTCGGCCCAGGCCCGGACGAGCTCGAGCCGGGCCTCGATGCGAGCGCGGAGTGAGTCGCCCTCCCGGCCCTCGCGCTGGGCCCGCTCGCCGCTCGCGACCGCGTCGAGCACCCCATGGCGAGCCACCGCCCAGTTGCCGAACATCACGGCCTCGAAGTCCCCCGCGATCTGCTCGCAAAGCTCCCAGGCTCTGGCGTGGTCGCCGGCCAAGATCGCCGCCCACGCCCGGGTCGAGACGGCGCCGTAGCGGATCAACATTGCGACGTCCGCGTTGTCGAGGCCGGTGATTCGAGGGAGCGGGGCGGCTCCCGCAGGGGCCTCGACCGCCCGGCCGCGCAGCGCCTCGACCAGGAACAGGACCGAGCCGGTGATCGCCTGCACGCCGGGGGTCCCCCAGTCGCCGTGGATCCCGTGGAAGCGCAGCGCCGCGGCCTCGAGCTCGTCGAGGTGGCGCCCCGCCTCGAGCATGACGACCAGGCCGATCCCGGCCTTGTACGCGGCCTCGATCCGCTCCCCTCCCTCGATGGCGCGCCGGTGCGCCCCCTCGATCGCGTTCACGACCTTGGCGAAGGGGTGAAAGCAGGGACCCACGAAGATCATCCAGCCCCGATCCTCGAGGGGGTCTCGCTCGGCGAGCGCGAGGCTCAACTCGCCGAGGCGCTGGGCCTCGGCGAAGTCGCGCATCCCGAGCATGGCGAAGCCCAGGCTGCTGAGCACCGAGCCGAGGGATCGATGCCAGCCGTTGCCGAGCAGCGCCTCGACGTGGGTGTCGAGCAGGAACAGATAGAGCCCGCGGTCGATGTTGAGGGTCAGGTTGTGGAGGGAGTCGAGGATGGTCATCAGCGCCGACGGCCGCGGGTCGGTCGCCGATCCATGGGCGTCGGCGCGGAGGTGCTCGAGGCCGAGCTCGCCGGCGTGCGCCCGCAGCCGGGCGGCGAGGGCCTCGGCGTCGAGCCGGGGGGGGAGCTCGAGCCCGCAACGCGCGAGGGCTTCGAGGCCAAAGTCGACGGCCCGCCGCGGATGCCCCGCGTGGGTCAGGATGTTGACCCGCCGGGCCGTGACCGCGCTCAGCTCGGGCAAGCTCAGCTCGGTGGCCAAGAGCGCCTCGAAGATCGAGTCGGCGCGGTCGAACTCGGCGCGCAGGTACAGGGCCTGCGCCAGGCCAAAGCTCGCGCGAAAGCGCAGCGCCCGGGGCAGGCCCTCGCCCTCGAGCCCGTCGAGCACGAAGCCGTAGTAGCGCTCGGCCCGGACCCACGCCGCCTCGCCCAGGGCCCGGTCTCCGGCCTCGAGGTTGAGCTCGAGCAGCTCGCCACGCAGCGCGGCGTCGAGGGGGCGCCCGCGCGCGCCCAGATCGAGCAGATCGACAACGCGAAACAAGCCACCGCCCGCGGCCAGCGTCAGCGCCCGAGCGCCCCCCGCCCGCGCGAGCAGCTCGCGCCCGAGGGCCCAGCTGGCCCTGCGCCGGCGACCGGCCTCCATGCGCGCGAGCACGAGCTCGCGCAGGCGCGCGTGGGTGAAGCGAAAGCCCGGGGCCTCGGTGTAGAGCAAGCCCGAGTCGACCAGCTCCCGCAGCGTGGCGAACAGCGCGTCGGGATCGAGCTCGAAGGGCCCGCCGAGCTCACCGAGCAGCAGCGTCGGATCGACCCGCTCGCCCGCGCAAGCCGCCAGCTCGAGCACCTCGCGCTGGATCGGGTCGACGCGCTCGAGCTTGGCCCCGAGCAGCGCGAGCACGTCGCCCGGGACCGAGGCCCGGCGCAGCGCGTCGATGTCCCAGGTCCAGCCCGTCGCCGAGGGCCGCAGCAGCCCCATGTCGCCGAGGTGGAGCAGGAGCTGCCGGATGGCCAGGGGTCGGCCGCCGCTGCGGCGCAAGACGAAGGCGAGGAGCTCGTCGAGGGGCCCCGAGACCGCCCCGAGGGCGTCGACGAGCAAGCGCTCGAGCTCGGACTCGTCGAGGGGTCGGAGCTCGAGCTCCAGCGGCGGGCGCCCCTGCGCGCCGAGCTCGGCGATCAGCCCTTCGACGCCAGCGAGCTCCGACGCGGACTCGGGCTCGGCCTCGCTGCGGTAGCTGGCCACGAGCAGCAGCGGCCCCTTGCCGTCGCGGGACAGCGCGAGCAAGAGCTCGAGGCTCGCCTCGTCGGCGCGGTGGACATCGTCGAGGGCGAGGATCAGCGGCCGGGCCGCGCACAGCCCCGTCAGCAAGCGACCGAGGGCGAGGTAGAGCCGATGCTTGCGCTCGACGGGCTCGAGCTCCGGCAGCGCGGCGGGCTCGCCGGGCGCCCCGATGACGAGCTCGAGCTCCGGCAGCAGCGCGCTCACGACCGGGGCGAGGGTGCCCAGGGCCCCGCGCAGGCGCTCGCCCCAGCGCGCCAGGACCTCCTCGGGCTCGGCCAGCAGCTGCTCGAGCACGGCCTGCAGCGCCTGGATCAGCCCCGAGTGCGGGCCGCCCTCTCGCTCGTAGCTGCCGAAGGCGAGGGTGCCCCCGAGCTGGGCCGCGCTGGTCAGCAGGGCGGTCTTGCCCAGCCCGAGGCCGCCACGGATCAGCGCCACGCGCCGCGAGCCCTCGTCGACGCACCGCTCGAGCGCCTTCGCCAGCTGCGCCCGCTCGCCCTCGCGGCCGTAGAGCTGGTGGGGGAGCTGCAGCCACTGCGGGCGATCGTCCCGGCCGAGCTCGAACTCGGGCTCGGCCCCGCGAGCGAGCGCCGCGGCCACGCGCTCGAGGTCGGCGAGCAGACCCAGGGCCGACTGGTAGCGGTGCTCGGGGGCCTTCTCGAGCAGCTTCATCACGATCGCCGAGAGCCGCTCGGGCAGGCCCGGGGCGTGGCGCCTGGGGGGCTCGGGCCGGCGGGCCAGGTGGGCGTGGATGAGCTCGAGGGGGGTCGTCGCGGAGAAGGGGCGGCGCCCGGTCAGGAGCTCGTAGAAGGTCGCCCCGAGCCCGTAGAGGTCGCTGCGAAAGTCGACGTCCCCGCGCATCCGGCCGGTCTGCTCCGGCGCGATGTAGGGCAAGGTCCCGTGGAGCACGTCGGGGTCGTGGGCCCCGCGGCGCATCTTCTCGGCCAGGGCGGACAGCCCAAAGTCGGCGAACACGATGCGCTCGCTGCCCGCCTCGACCAGGATGTTGCTGGGCTTGATGTCGCGGTGGACGATGCGGCGGCTGTGGATCTCCCCGAGGATCTCGGCCATGCGCATCGCCCAAGGCAAAAAGCGGCGCACGGCCAGCGGCCGGCCGGCGGCGACCTGGGCGAGGTTTTGGCTGGGCACGTAGTCGAGCAGGAGGACCAGCTCGCCGCCGCTGCGCTCGACGCCGATGGGCCGAACGACCCCGTCGATCTCGAGCCCCTGCAAGAGGTGAAACTCGTGCATGACCCGGGCCTCGCTCGCGGGGTCTTCGATCTCGAAGACCTTGGCCAGGACTCGGTGTTGGTCGCTGTCGCGCTGGGCCTCGTAGATCCGCGCGTGCGCCGACGCCCGCAACAAGCGACGCGTCGTATAGCCTGCGAGCGGGACCGACACTGGCGCTCATGATACTGCAGTCACCCGGGGTCTCCGCGGCCAGCTGGCATCAGCCCATCCCGCGCATGGATGGGACGGCGCTCTACCGTTGAGGGGAGCTGCTATCCTCGCGCGCGGTGGATGTAGACAGCGACACCCTACCCGCGTCCCCGGTCCCCTGGATCACCTACGAAATTCAACGCCGCGTCCGCTGGCGCGACGACGACGTGATCGTCTCCGTCCCGGCCAAGAGCGGGACCAACTGGACGATGAACATCGTCCACCAGCTGCGCACGGGGGGCGACGCAGACTTCAGCGACATCTACCACGTGGTCCCCTGGCTCGAGTTCGTTCCCGGACCGGGGGTTGGGATCGACGAGCTCGTCGGACGCATCGACGCGATGCCCGAGGGTCCGCGGCGCGTGTTCAAGACGCACTCGGCTCCGCCCGTGCTGCCCTACGTCGAGCCGGGCGCAGGCCCGCGGCTCAAGTACGTGGTCGTGCTGCGCAACCCCGAGGAGGTCATCGCCTCGCTCAAGCCCTTCCTCGAGAAACACCGCGACGAGTGGTTCGAGCTGTGGGGCATGCCCGCGGCCCCGCCCTGGCCCGACCTCCAGACCTACTACGAGACCGGAGCCGTGCCCATGGGCCTGACCGCGATCCCCTTCGGCTTCCTCGCCTCGTGGTGGCCGCTGCGCCACCACGACAACGTGCTGCTGCTGCACTTCGCCGACATGAAGCGAGACGTCGAGGGGAGCGTGCGCAAGATCGCCGCGTTCCTCGAGCTCGAGCCGAGCCCCGAGCAGTGGCCGGTGATCCTCGAGCGCTGCTCCTTCGAGTGGATGAAGGCGAACCAGCGCAAGTTCGAGCTCACGGAGGTCGGCCAGGTGCCGGTCATGGAGAGCGGGGGCATCGTCCGCCGCGGGAGCGTGGGCCAGGCCCGGGCCGAGGGAATGAGCGAGGCCATGGCGAGCGACCTCGAGCGGCGCGGGCGGGCCGTGCTCCACGACGAGGCCGCGCTCCGGTGGCTCTACGCGGGCGGCGAGTAGGCGGCCGCGAGCTCGGCGATGCCAGCGGCGGGCGGGCAGATCTGCCGGATCCCCCGCGGGCGAGGCGGCGAGGCGACCGCCCTCTCGAGTTCACCCCCTTCAGCGGCGCGGACCCGTGCGCCTGCGACCCCGACGCGGTCGTCGCCAGCGTAGCGAATTGGCTGATCGACTAAGCCCCGATAGCGTGCATGGGTCGGAGCCCTCGAACCCAAACGATCTCCCAATCGCCAGGTTGGTCTGTCGTAGCATCGAGGAATGCGGGCCCAAGCAACCGGCGCCGTGGATCTGCGCGCGGCGGTAGGCCGCGAGCCCGAGCTGCGATCGCTGTGGACGAGCCTCGACACCGGCTCGGTGCTGCTCCACGGTCGACGCGGGCTGGGCAAGACGACCCTGCTGCGCCTGGCCATGGCCAACGCGCCCGCGCAGTGGTTGGGGCGGCGCCTGGATCTGAGCAGCCTCGAGCGACCCATCGAAGCCGGCGCGGCCCTGGTCCACGCCCTGTGGCGCGAGCACCCCACCCCGCCGGCGGACCTGAGCGTGCTCGTTCAGCCCCTCCTCGACGACCGCGAGCGCCTCTCGATCGAGGCCTTCGGCCGGGCCGAGGCGGGCTGGGAGCAGGTCCTGCGCCAGGCCATCGAGCAGGTCCTCGACGCCGAGCTGGAGTCGGGCTCGGGCTCGGGCCGCGCCCTGGTCCTCGCCCTCGACCACTTCGAAGATTTTTGCGTCCGCGTGCGCGGCCGAGGGCTCGAGTCGAGCCTGGGCAGCTTCGTGCGGACCCTGCTCGAGCTCGCCGCCGAGCGCCCGCGCCTGCGCCTGCTGCTGACCTTCGAGGGCGACCCCCAGCGCGCCCTCGACGAGCTCCCCAAGCGCCCCCTCGCCGACGCCACGGGGCCGCTGATGCGCGCGGCCCAGCTCGAGCTCTCCCCCCTCCCCCCCGAGTCCAGCGCCCGCCTGGCCAGCGCCTTGCTCATCGGTGAGGACATCACCGCCCAAAACCGCGTCGCCCTCACCCGCGCGCTCGTCGAGGCCTGCGACGGCGTCCCGGGCTGGCTCCACGCCGCGGTCCGAGCCCTCGCCGAGCGCCACCGAAAACCCCCCAAGCCCGTCCTCGACGGCGACCTCGAGCGCACCCTCGACAGCCTGTTCGCCGCGCCCGCGAGCGCCCTCGACGACCCCAACTGGCAGCTGCGCCAGGCCTTCAGCCCCGTGCTCGAGCGCTACTGGATGCTCCAGCGCAGCCTGTCCCTGCCGATCCTCGACGCCATCGCCCTGTCCGAAGACGGCGCGCTGAGCTTCCGAGCGCTGCGCAAGCAGCTGAGCGTGCAGATGACCATCGACGACGACGCGATCTACCGCGTGCTCGAGACCCTGCACCGCGATCAGCTGGTCGAAGAGTTTGGCGGACGATGGCGCTTTTGTGCCGGCCTGCTGCGCCGCGCCTGGTTGGCCCTGCGTGAGCTGAATTAACGAGTGTACGCCGCCCAGAGTCCCCCAGTGACACCCTGCTCGGCGATGCCGTAGGCTAACCCATGGTCGAGCTCAGCCCCTGGAAAACCCGAGCCCTCGTCGGTCTCTCGCTGCTCGCGTTCGGAGCCTGTGGGGGCGACGACGGCGGGTCAATCTACGCCGACTCGGGCTCGGCCGAGGGCAGCAGCAGCGGCGACGACTCGGAGGAAGCGGGCATGGACGGGGACGAGGCCCGCGAGTCCAGCGAGGGCGAAGACGGCGACGCGGAGTCGAGCTCGAGCGACGACGGGCCGCTCCTCGACGTGCTCGGGGGCGACACCACGGCCACCGCCGAGGCTGGCCGCGACCCGGGCTGCGAGAAGGTCGACTTCCTGTTCGTGATCGACAACTCGGGCTCGATGACCGAGGAGCAGATGGCCCTCGTGACCTCCTTTCCGGGCTTCATCTCCACCATCTCCGACACCTTGATGGCCCAGGACTACCACCTGCTGGTCACCGACACCGACGCGGCCTCGGTCGGTTCATCGTCCATCAGCCTCATCAACGGCGAGCTCCAGTGCGAGCCCCACCCCAGCTGCTGCGCGGGGGCCTGCAACGGCCTGGGCGGCGTCATCGTCAACCCGCCGCCGACCATGTGCAACGGCGAGCCGTGTGCCGACCACCCGATCCCCGAGGGCTGCGACCACGAGATCGGCGCGGGCAAGCTCAACGACCAGCTCGGCGACCCTTGCGGCATCGACGGCGAGCTCCGCTACATGCTCGACGACCAGACCGACCTCGAGCAGACCTTCAGCTGCCTGGCCCTCGTGGGCGTCGGCGGCGACGGCCTCGAGCGCCCGATCGACGCGACCCTCGAGGCGATCGGCAACCAGAGCAGCCCCGGCGGCTGCAACGAGGGCTTCCTGCGCGACGACGCGGTCCTGGTCGTGACCATCATCTCCGACGAGGACGACGTCGGCCAGTCCATGGGCGACCCGGCCAGCTGGAAGCAGGCCCTCGTCGACGCCAAGGGCGGCAACGAGGAGGCCGTGGTCATCCTCGGCCTCCTCGGCGACGGCGGCCTCGCCAACGGCCAGTGCCCCGACGACGTCGACGCCCCCGCCCTGCGCAGCTTCACCGACTCCTTCGTCCACGGCGTCGTCGGCAGCGTGTGCGCCCCCGACTACGCGCCCTTCTTCCTCCAGGCGGTCTCGGTCATCGACGCGGCCTGCGACGACTTCGAGCCCGTCGGCTGAGTTTCGTTTTGCCCCGCAGGCGCCTGCCACCGGGGGCGCTTCGTCGCTCCGCTCCTCCGCTTTGTCGCCCCCGCAAGCGGGGGCGTGGGTTCGTGGACGAGGGGCAGGGAGGACGTGGCGTCGTCCACCGGGTCTCGAGACGCACGGCTCGCAAGCAGCCACCGACCCCCAGACCTGCCCTCGGGCGAACACGTTGCGCCGCGCCCACGCAGGCGCTATCCCGTGCGACCCATGGGCGCGCAACCAGGCATCGCAGGCATCGACTTCGGGACCTCGAACAGCGTCGTCGCCCTCGCCGGCGCGGACGGGCCCACGCGCTTCGCCACCCACGCGCTGCTCGGCGACTCGACCACGAGCTTTCGCAGCTTGCTGTTCTTCGACCTCGAGGAGCAGCGCCCGCGCCAGCCGGTCGACTACAGCGCCGGGCCCGAGGGCATCGAGGCCTACCTCGAGGCCCTCGGCGAGGGCCGGCTGATCCAGTCCTTCAAGACCCACCTGAGCTCGACCCGCCTGGGCCGCACCCGCGTCGGCCCCCACGCCCTCGACCTCGACGCCCTCTTGCGCCTGTTCCTCGAGCGCCTGCGCGAGCGCGGCGAGGCCAGCTTGGGCGCGCCCCTGACCCGCGCCGTGTTTGGCCGCCCGGTGTGCTTCGCGGGCGCCGAGGACGAAGCCGCGAACGCCCACGCCGAGGCCCGGCTGCGCGCGGCGGCTCAGGCCGCGGGCATCGAAGAGCTCCACGTCGAGCTCGAGCCCATCGCCGCCGCCTACCACTACGAGGCCAAGCTCGACAGCGACGAGCTGGCGATGATCGCCGACTTCGGCGCGGGGACCACGGACTTTTGCGTGATGCACATCGGCCCGAGCCGGCGCGACGCCGCGGGGCTCGACTCGCGCAGCGCGGACGTCCTGGCCACGGGCGGCGTGGGCGTGGCGGGGGACAACCTCGACGCCGCGCTGATCCAGCACGTCGTCGCCCCGGCCCTGGGCAAGGGCGGCCACTACCGCGAGTTCGGCAAGACCCTCGCGATCCCGCCGTCCTACTACCACAAGCTCTCGCGCTGGCATCAGCTGTCCTTTCTGAGGACCGAGCGCACCCGCCAGGACCTCGAGCGCCTGCACCAGCTCGCCGACGAGCCCGAGGCCATCGAGGCCCTGATGATGATCATCGAGGACAACCAGGGCTTTCACCTGCACAAGTCCGTCGAGGCCACCAAGATCGCCCTGTCCCAGGGCGAGCGCGCCCGCTTTCACTTCGAGCACGACGGCTTCGAGGTCGCCCGCGAGGTCAGCCGCGCGGACTTCGAGGGCTGGATCGCCGAGGACGTCGCGGCCATGGTCGCCTGCCTCGACCAGACCCTGGCCAAGATCGGCCTGACCCCCGAGGACATCGATCGCGTGTTCATGACCGGCGGCACCGCCTTCGTGCCCTGCGTGCGCCGGGAGTTCGCCGCGCGCTTTGGCGTGGACAAGCTCGGCCACGGCGACGAGCTCTCGTCGATCGCGGCGGGCCTCGCCGCCTGCGGAGCGCGGCTCTAGCCCCTGCGCTGCCGAGCCGAGTCGAGGGCGTGGCGTCGTCCTCGACGGTCAACTGGGGTACTCTCGGGCCGCGTGAGCGCCCCCCGCGAGCTCGTCCTCGGCACCGCCGGACACATCGACCACGGCAAGACCAGCCTCGTGCGCGCGCTGACGGGCACGGACACCGACCGCCTGCCCGAAGAAAAGCGCCGCGGCATCACCATCGAGCTGGGCTTCGCCCAGTGGCTCCTCGACCCCCCGGCCGGGCTCACCGGCAAGGCCAAAAAGCGCGCCGCCCCCCTGCACCTGGGCATCGTTGACGTGCCCGGCCACGAGGCCCTGGTCCGCACCATGGTCGCGGGCGCGGGGGGCATGGACGCGGTGCTCCTGGTCATCAGCGCCGAGGACGGGGTCATGCCCCAGACCCGCGAGCACCTCCACGTGTGCGAGCTGCTCGGGCTGCGCCACGCCGTCGTCGCGCTGACCAAG
This sequence comes from Plesiocystis pacifica SIR-1, assembly GCF_000170895.1. Lineage (GTDB taxonomy): Bacteria > Myxococcota_A > Polyangia > Nannocystales > Nannocystaceae > Plesiocystis > Plesiocystis pacifica. The sequence continues at coordinate 132,387 of NZ_ABCS01000014.1, forward strand.
ATCGATCGCCTCGACGGCGAGTCCGAGGACGACAAGGAGGAGCTGCTCGAGCTCGCCCGCGAGGACATCCGCGAGCAGCTGGCCGCCACGCCCTTCGCCGAGGCGCCGATCGTCCCGGTCAGCGCGCACTCTGGCGAGGGCCTCGAGGAGCTGCGCGCGACGGTCTGGCGGGTGCTCCAGGCCATCGAGGGGCGCCCGCGCAAGGGCCTGCCCGTGCTCCCCGTCGACCGCGTGTTCACCATCAAGGGCCACGGCACGGTGGTCACGGGCACGCTGATCAGCGGGGCGCTGGAGCTCCCCGAGGGCGAGCGCAGCCACGACTCCGAGCTGCTGCACATCGGCCAGGACCTGCGCGCCCGGGCGCCCCTGCGTCTGCGCGGCATGCAGGTCCACGGCGGCCCGGCGACGCGCTCGCGGGCCGGCATGCGCACGGCCCTGAACCTGGGCGGCGTGGCCGTGGAGGCCCTCCAGCGCGGCGACGTGCTGACCCGCGGCGACAAGGTCCTGGCCACCGATCGTCTGCTCGCCCGGGTCCACCAGCTCGGCTTTGGCCAGCGCGCCTGGGCCCGCGACACCGCCCTGCAGCTGTGCGCGGGCACGGCCAGCACCGCCGCGCACCTGGTGCCCCTGGCCCTCGAAGACCCCGAGACCGGGCTGCTCGTCGATCCGCCCGCGGGCGCGACCAAGCCCGCCATCCCCCCCGGCGGCGCCGGCCTGGTCCGCCTCTACCTCGACACGCCGCTGCCGGTCTGGGCCGGGCAACGGCTAATCCTGCGAGCCTTCAGCGCCGCGCACATGCAGGAGGAGGGCCTGACCGTCGGCGGCGGCGTGGTCGTGGATCCCCTGCCCGAGCGGCGCCACCCCGCCAAGCGCGTCGCCCTGGCCCGGGCCCTGCTCGCCGACGACCTCGACGCGCGCCTGCTCGCCCTCGTCGACGACGCGGGCGACGCGGGCATCGGCCTGCGCGATCTGGCCGTGCGCTCGGGCATCGAGGCCGCGGCGCCCCGGCTCGAGCGCCTGGCCAAGGGCAAGGCCGGCAAGGCGGGCCCGCCCCTGCTCGCCCTCAGCCCCGCGCACTGGGTATTGCGCGAGCGCCTCGAGGCCCACGTGCGCGCGGCCGTGGGCATGGTCGATGCCTTCCACGCCAAGAGCCCGCTGCTCCCGGGCATGACTCGGGCGACCGTCGAGGGCCGCCTCCCCTGCCCGCCGCCATTATCTAGCGCCGTCGTCGACGCGGCCCTCGAGCGCGGCATGCTGCGCGTCGCCGATCGAGCCGGCAGCCTCGCGCGTCCGGGCAAGGGCGCCCTCGACCCCGACGACCTGCCCGCGCCCCTCCAGGCCATCGTCGACCTCTACCGCGCCGCCGGCACGCGCCCGCCCACCCTCAAGGAGGTCGGCGCCCAGCTCGGCCACGACAGCCGCAAGGTCCTCGAGCTCGCCGGCCTGCTCCAGCGCAACGACATCCTCGTGCGCGTCAGCGACGACCTGTCCTACGACGCCAGCGCCCACGCCGAGCTGCTCGGCCAGATCCGCGCCCACCTGCGCGAAGCAGGCGAGCTCGACGTGCAGGCGCTCAAGGCCATGACGGGGCTCTCGCGCAAGTTCGCCGTGCCCTTCATGGAGCACCTCGATCGCCTCGGCGTCACCCGGCGCGAGGGCGATCGGCGCGTGCCCGGGCCGGCCGCCGACCCCTGACTCGGCATCGCACCCTGGCTCACTCGGAGCAGAGCTCGCCGGGCGGGTGGTAGCAGCCCGTGCCCGAGGGGCCGTCGAGAGGATCCCAGTCGATGCCCGGGACCCAGTCGTCGCCGAGCTCGTAGGCCGTGCCCTCCTCGTGCCAGGCGCCCATGGTCGCGGAGCCCTTGACGAGGGAGTCGTGTTGGGCCATGGCAACCTCGCTCAGGGCGTCACGTCCGGGCCGAGGCCCTCGGGCACGAAGTTCGGGTCCTTCGAGAACACGAACTTGTCGACGTCGACCCCGTCCTCGCGCATGCCGATGAGGATGTTGTAGACGCCGGGCGCGGGCACGTCGATCATCATGTTCTCCTCGACGTTGCAGTTGTTGACGCCCGTGTGCTGGTTCTGGCCGCGGCGGCAGTTTTGCCACTGCCACCCGCCCTTGAGCTGAAAGCGCATGCCCGCGTAGTCCGGGATGTCCATCTCGGGCTTGAAGTCGCCGTCCTCCGCGACGCCGTTGTCGTCAAAGCCCAGCCACAGCCCGTTGTCCGCGGGCCCCTTGCCGAAGGCGCGGACCCAGGCGTAAAAGCGCCCAGAGGAGGTGAAGCGGACCCGGTACCACATCATCGGCCGGGTGTGCGGGTTGTTGGTCACGCCCAGGTTCGCGCCGGTCCCCTCCTCGTGGTCGTCCCGGCGCCGGTTGGGCAACATCTCCATGTAGGCCCCGCCAGACTGCTCCTCGGCGGGGAAGAAGTCGTCGTCGCAGTCGGCGTAGGGGTTGCACTCGCCCTTGGGGTCCCCGGGGCAGGGGCTCTGGGCCGGGCAGTCCGTGTACTCCGGCGTCCCAGCCTCGAACAGCACCCACTCGTTGTTCCAGTGCTTGGGGTCGACCATCCAGGTGTTCTCGGCCTCGAACACGAGCAGTCCGTCCTGCTCCTCGGCCTCGACGTCGTTGCCCCCGGTGTCCGTGGACTCCTCGGTACTGTCCGTGGACTCCGAGTCTGTCGTGTCCGTGCTCGTCGACTCCGTGCTCTCGCTCGACTCCGCGCTCTCGCTGGTGTCCGTGCTGTCCTCGCTGCTCTCGTCGACCTCGTCGTCGCTGTCCGAGTCGGCGCCGTTTTCGTCGTTGGTGGCCTCGTCCGCCCCCTCGTCGCTGAGGTTGACGGAGGACTCGACGACGCAGCCCGGGCCCAGGAGCCAGGCGAAGCAAGCGATCATTGGAGTGGTAGTTTTGATCGTGTTTTTCATAGGGACCTCGCGATGACTCTCCGTCACCACAGACAAATCACGTTGGGATCAATGTGGTGATTGATTCGTGGTATGGATGAAAAAACATGGATGACACAAGTCAGTGAACAGGCCGGCCACGGCACCCAGCGCCACCTGTCCAGGATTGCTCCCACTCGCTCCCAAGGCACACAGACGGCGATTGAATGGGCCAGGACACGGAGTTTACGGCTCCGAAGGCGCCGCCCGGTCATTCGCGAGAGCCAGACCACCGACCCTACTGCTGTGGTTCAGACATTTCCAAATATGAACTGTCCCGATTAACCACAGCCAAGCCCGCCTCAAAACATGCACCCCGGGCCAATTCCGTCGATACGCTTGACTTGGTTTCCAATGCACGAATAGATTGAATGCATGGACAGAGCTTTACGGGTTCGCTCGCTCGGGGTGGGGCTTCCCTTTGCGCTGGCGCTGTCTTCGGGCTGGGGCTGCTACCTCGGCGTGACGGCCGATGCCAGCGAAGCCGGGGACGACGAGGCTGAAGCGGACGGCGAGAGCGGAGACACGGACGGGGGCGAGGGCGGCGAGGGCCTCATGCCCTCTTCGATCCCCGACCCGCTGGTCGCCCGGCTCACCGATCGCCAGTACCGCTTCACCGTCCTCGACCTCTTCGGCGAGGAGCTCACCGAGCAAGAGCTCGACTGGCTGCCCCGCGACGTGCCCATCGAGGGCGACTACGCCACCTCCGTGGAGGCCCAGGGCTTCAACGCGCAGTACGTGCTCGGCTACGCCTACATCGCCCGGGGGCTGACCGCCCGCCTGGACCTCGAGGAGGTGCAAGAGCGCTTCGCCGACTGCGTGGGGGTCGATCAAGCTTGCCTCGAGGCCTTCGTCGACGGGCTCGGGCGCCGCATGCATCGGCGCCCCCTCGAGGCCAGCGAGCGCGCCGTCTACCTCGAGCTCGCCGCGGCGATCATGGACGAGCCCGAAGCCGGCGACGACGACGTGCGCGCGGGGCTGGTCCAGGCCTTCTTGCAGGCGCCGCAGTTCCTCTACCGCGTCGAGCCCGAGACCGACGGCGAGCCCGGCGAGCTCCGCCGCCTCGACGGCTTCGAGCTCGCCTCGCGGCTGTCCTACTTCCTGTGGCAGTCGACCCCCGACGACGCGCTCCTCGACGCGGCGGCGGGCTCGGGCGGAGACGGAGCCTACGACCCCGAGCTGTTCACCGCCGAGATCGAGCGGATGATCCAGGACCCCAAGTTCGCCCGGGCGCGCACGCAGTTTTGGGGCGACTACTCCCTGGCCTCGACCTCCTCCTTTGGCTCGACGGACCCCCAGCTCATCGAGGAGCTGCGCGCGAGCTTGATGGCCACCCTCGACCACATCTCCGGGGTCGACGCCGAGCCCCAGCCGCTCACGGCCGTGTTCGACGGCCAGGAGCTGCTGATGACCCCCGCGGTCGCGGAGATGGCCGGGGCCGAGTCCGTGGGCCCCGGCATGCAGGTCTACGACGTCGCCCTGGCCGAGGAGCGCCTGGGCGTGGTCACCCACCCGGCCTTCCTCGCGGCGATCGGCACCACCTCCTTCGTCGGCCGCGGCGTGTTCATGTCGAGCCGCCTGCTGTGTCAACGGACGGGGCCGCCGCCCTCGGGCTTCTCGGAGCAGATCGAGAACACCGCCGCGGCGACCGAGGAGATGACCCCGCGCGAGGCGAGCGAGTTCCGCTTCGGCCTCGACGAGATCTGCCTGAGCTGCCACGTCCAGTTCGAGCCCATCTCCTACGGCTTCGAGCGCTACGACATCCAGGGCCGCTTCGCCCTGACCGACGACGAGGGCCGCCCGCTCTACTCCCACGGCGTGCTGCCCGAGTGGAGCGGCCGCCCCGAGATCAGCTTCGAGAACGCCCCCGACCTGCTCGGCCAGCTCGCGGAGCAGGACAGCCTCTACCGCTGCTTCGTGGACAACATGAGCGAGTTCGGCACCGGGCACCAGGCCCGGTGGGGTGGAGACGCCCTGCCCGACGCGCTCGCGTCCTTCGAGGCCGAAGGCCTGACCTTCGAGGCGCTGGTGCGCGCGATCGCGGCCGGCGAACAGATGACCTACATCCGCAACGCGGAGGCACCATGAACTCCAAACGACGCATGGACCCCAAGCTGACCCGACGCGCCGTGCTCTTTGGCGCCGGCTCCGTCGCCATCGCCCTCCCCCTGCTCCCCGAGTTCATGCCTCGGGCGGCCGCGGGCGAAGACGACGACATCCCCTGCCGCCTGTTCACGATGTCCTTTGGCCTCGGCATCGAAAAGGCGATGCAGCTCGAGCAATTCAACGGCCCGCTCCAGAGCCTCCAGCCCTTTGCGAGCCGGATGGCCTGCTTCACCAACGTCGACGCGACCCCCCTCGCGGCCGAGGGCACGCCGCACTTTTCCACGGGCGCCGCCACCTTCACGGGCGTCCCGCAAAAGGGCGCGCCCGACTACCACGCCGGCGGACCGAGCATGGAGCAGGTCATGAAGCGGGCCCTGCACCCCATGGGCGTGCCCAACGTCAGCGTGCCCGAGATCTCCGTGGGCATCTGGTCTCGGACCGGGGCGGTGTCGCAGTTCACCCGCCACTGGAACACCGACGGCTCCCCGGGGCCGCGACCACAGCGGCGCCCGAGCAAGGTCTTCAACAGCCTGTTCGGCACCTACATGCCCCCGGGCGACGACCCCGACGAGGCCCAGCTGCTCATCGATCGCCACGTCCACCGCAGCGTCCTCGACGCGACCCTCGAGCAGTACGAGTCGCTGATGTCCGTGAACTCGCCCCTGGGCGCGGACTCCAAGGCGCGGGTCCAAAATCACCTCGACGCGATCCGAGACGTCGAGCAGCAGCTCGCGCCGACCGAGGAGAACATGGGCCCGATGTTGGGCTGCGAGCCCCCGATGGCTGGCGACTACACCGACCCTCAGCCCTACTCCTTTTACGACAACGACACCGGGGCGACCGGGGCCGGGGCGCCCGAGATTGGCTGGCAGGTCGCCGACGACGCGATGCGGCTGATCGGCGAGCTCATGGCCCTGGGGGCGGCCTGCGACGCGGTCCGCTTCGGCAGCCTCGTGTGCGTGGGCGCGGGCGGGCACATCCGCTTCAGCGGTCAGTACGACGCGCTCGGCGAGTCCATCGACTTCACCTCGCTGTTCGACAGCGGCACGCCCCACGACCTGATCTTCCACTCCTATCACGCCGACCGGATCCGCCTGTATCAGCACTTTTGCATCGCCCAGCTCGCCCACACCCTCGCGGCCATGGACGCGCACATGGAGCCCAACGGCAAGACGGTGCTGGAGAACTCGCTCATCCTCCTCGCCACCGAGTACGGCGAGAACCACGACGCCAAGGACACCTTCCACGCCGTGCTCGGCGGCGGGGGGCGCTTCAACGCGGGCTGGTACGACCAGGCCGTGCTGCCCTCGGACATCTACCACCAGGCACTCGACGCCTACGACGTCGACTCGAAGATCCCGATGAACTGGCCCGAGTACAGCCCCCAGGAGATCGGCGGCTTCCGGAACCGTTAGCCGGCCGCCAGCAGCCCCCCGGATCGCCGGGCCGGGACTTGCAAGTGACTTGCGGGTGTGAAAGATCGTCACAGCCGCGATGACGACCCGACGCGCCAAGCGAATCCCCGTGAACCTGATCGCCGGCCCCCTCGGCGCCGGCAAGACCACGGTCATCAACCACCTGCTCGAGTCGCGGCCCCCCGGCGAGAAATGGGCGGTGCTCGTCAACGAGTACGGCCTCGTCGGCCTGGACGCGGCGCTGATCGGCGACGATCGCCAGGCCCCCGGTCCCGATGCTGGGCGCGTCGAGATCCGCGAGGTCGCCGGGGGCTGCATCTGCTGCACCGCGGGCTTCGTGTTCGAGGCCTACCTCGTGCTGCTGCTCCAGGGCCGCCCCGATCGCCTGCTCATCGAGCCCACGGGCCTCGCCGCCCTGTCCGGCATCCTCGACACCCTCGCGCGCCCCGGCATCCGCGAGTCCGTCGACGTCCGCTCGGTGGTCTGCCTCCTCGACCCCAGCACCCTCGAGCGCGACCTCGAGCGCGAGGAGGTCCGCGACCAGTACGAGGCCGCCGACGTGCTCCTCGCCAGCCGCTCGGACCTCGCCAGCGAGGCCCAGCTCGAGGCCTTCGAGGGCTGGGCCCGCGGCCTGTTCCCGCCCAAGCCCTTCATCGGTCGCGTCGAGCAGGGTCGGCTGCCCCTCGAGCTCCTCGACCACGTCCAGGGGCGAGGCGCGGGCCGAAGCCCCGGCAACGTGGTCGCTGGCCACCCTCCCCGCGATCACGATCACAGTCACGCTCACGCTCACGATCACGACCACCACCACGACCACCACCACCACGCGCCGGAGCCGGAGCCGACCTGCGACGCCGACACGCCGATCATCCAGCGCTCCCACCGTTCACCCCTGGCGTCGACCCTGGGCTGGATCTGCTGGGAGGAGCTGGTGTTCGACGCCGAGCGAGTCCACCGCTGGCTCCTCGACCTGTCCAAGCAACCTGGCACGCGACGCACCAAGGCCGTGCTCCGGACCACTCAGGGCTGGCGCGGCTTCAACTGCGCCGGCGAGGTCGAGGAGGTCCGCGCCACTGGGCACCGCCGAGACTCGCGGCTCGAGCTGGTCATCGAGAGCGACACGCCCCCCGACCCCGCCGAGCTCGAGGCCGGCCTGCGCGCGTGCCTGATCAGCTCGCCCGCTCGCGCCTGAAGCTTGCGAGCGCGGCCAGCACCCCCTCGCAAGCCAGGATCAGCCACAGCGGGTCGTGGGGCACGCGGATCCGGATCGAGCCGAAGACGAGCGCGGCGACGATCATCGATCCGATCAGCTGGAGAGCCACGACCGCCCGCCCGGGCTGCTCGCGGGCCTCGGCCATGGCCTGGCGGATCCCGAGCAACCCGGGCAGCAGCACGACCACGCCAAAGATCCACACCCACGCGTCGGAGATCCGGCGCCAGCCTTCGCGGCCGCTGTGGCTGTCGGGCCACTGCGGGTTGAAGGCGACCATCAGCGAGAGGTTCTGGACGGCGTAGCGGACCTGACCGGCGACGCTGGTCCGCTCCCGACACGCGCGCAGCAAGGCGCGGTGGATGGCCCGGTCATCCCGGGTCCCGACGTAGGCCAAAGACAGCCCCCCTTCGCGGACTTCGGCGAGCACGCGCGCCTCCTCGCCTCCGCGGTTCACCGTGAGCGTCAGCGCCCTCGCCTCGCTGCCCAGGGCCGGTCGCAGGGCGTAGACGTGGCCAGGGTCGGGGAAGCGCTCGTGGAGGGACCACAGCGCGGGCGCCCCGACGACCCGGCCGGCCTCGAGGCTGCGGCTGCGGACCATCTCGGGCTCGGACCCGAAGGCCTGCACGCGGGTCAGGTGGCAGCGGCCGAGGGCTGCGTTGAGCGTGCTCGAGGTCGCCGTGACCCCGGCGAAGTCGCCGACCTGGTGGCGGATCCACAGCGTCGAGAGCAGCCCAGCCAGGACCAGCGGAGCCGCCGTGAGGCCCAGCTGCGCCCACGAGACCGCGCCGCCCTCTCGGTCGCGCCCGCGCAACCACGCCGCGCCCCCGATGATCAGCACCATCGCCACGGCGATCTGCGGGCGGACCAGGAAGGCCAGCGCGCAGGCCAGGCCGGCCCCCAGCCCGCCCCGACCGGTCCGCGCGAGCGCGGCGAGGCGCCAACAGGCCAGCAGCAAGGCCGCGCAGTAGGGCGTCTCCGAGGTGAACAGACCCGCGTAGCTGAGCGCGGGCATCCAGACCAGGACCAGCGCGGCGCTGACGGGGGCGACCCAGCGCCGCGAGCCGACCTCGCGGGCGAGGGCCCAGGTCAAGGGCACGGCGGCGGCCGAGAGCAGGGCCCACAGCACCGCCGCGGCCCCGAGCTGCTCGGGACCCGCGATCGCCAGCGGCAGCGCCAGCAACCCCGAGGTCCCGGGGGGTTGAAAGGCCATCGCTGGCCACGGCTCGAGGCCGCGCTCGACCAGCCACTGCGCGCGCACGACGTAGCTGCGCATGTCTCGAAACACGTGCTCGCCCGGGGGGTGCACCCGCAGCACCCACCACAGGCGGCTGAGCACGGCCAGGAACGAAAGCAGGGCGAGGCTCGCCGCGTCTCGCGTCGATGCCTCGCCCTCCGTGTCCCCCCGACCGCTCATGAGCGCGGCCATGCTACTCGACTCGCCGCCCCTCGCCACTCACAGGAAGGTGCCGAGCACCCAGCTGCCAGCGTTCATGTGCAGGAGAATCAGCCCGGCGGTCAGCAGCCCCCCGCCGATCCCCGTGGCGACCGCGAGGCCCGTGCGACGACCTCGGTCGAGGCGCCAGGCCAGGGACTCCGCGGCCATCACTGAGGCGATCACGAAGATGATCACAAAGCACATCTGGACCATGATCGCGACCTGCCAACCTCTGCCGCCCCAACGGATCAAGTTCAGGGCCAAGAAGGTGTCCACGCCCACGAGCGTCGCCAGCAACGCGGCGTAGCGCGCGGACCAGCGCTGACGCATCACACCCGAGTCTTCCAGTACGTTCACGGCCGATCCAACCCAAACGGGTACGGCGGATTCCGGCTCCACATCCGATTTCCGTCAATTCGACCCGCAGTCGGGCTACAAGACCTTCACGATGCCCGAGCTCCCCCAAGTCTGGTTCGCAGCGCTCACGGCGCTGGCCTGGCTGACCCTCGTGATCGTCGCCGGCGCGACCCGGGGACGGCAGTTCGCCGGCTTCGCGGGGATCATGCTCGGCGTTCACGCCCTGGTCAGCGTGGCCCTGTGGCCGCACCTGCGCGCGTGGACGGGCGAGCTCGCGTCCGTGGCGACCCCGGCCCTGCTGTGGCTGCAGCTCGCCACCTTCGTGCACTTTGGCTCGCTGCTGTTCCCGCGCATGCGCGGGCGGGCCTTCCGGGCCTTCGTCAGCTGGGCCGGGCTGGCCTGGGCGGGCGCGATGTTCCTCGCCATGCCCTGGGCCGTCGCCGCCGCCCTCGGCTTCACGCCCTGGGGCCTCGCCCTGCCCTTCGCCCTCGGCCTCCTCGGCCTGATCCAGAGCCTGCGCAACGGTCGAGGCACGACGAACCTGGTCCTCGACGGCGAGGTCGTCGAGGTGCTCCAGCGGCAGCCCCACGGCGAGGCCCGGAGCGCCCGACCCCTGCGCGTCGTGCAGATCACCGACCCCCACCTCGGCCCCTTCATGTCCGTGGCTCGGCTGCGCGCCGTCGCCGAGCGGGCCGTCGCCGCCGACCCGGACCTGGTCCTGCTGACCGGCGACTACCTGACCATGGAGTCCAAGGGCACGCCGGGCTGCCTGGCCGAGGCCCTCGCGCCCCTGAAGGCCCTCGAAGGCCGGGTGTACGCGTGCCGCGGCAACCACGACCACGAGGCCCCGGACATGGTCGCCCGCGAGCTCGCCGAGGCCGGCGTCCGCCTGCTCATCGACGAGGCCGTGGTCGTCGACACGCCCGCGGGGCCCGTGCAGATCGTCGGCATGGACTTCGAGTGGCGGGACCGCAGCGCCCACGCCCAGCGCATCGCCGAGCGCTGGCCGCGGGTCCCCGGGGCGCAGCGCATCGTCCTGCTCCACGACCCCGGCGCCTTCAAGCACCTCGTCGACGGCGACGCCGACCTGGTCCTGTCCGGCCACACCCACGGCGGCCAGGTCGGCCTGGTCAGCCTCGGCCTGCCGTGGACCGCGGTGAGCTTGCTGTCGAAGGTCCCCGACCACGGCTTTTGGGCCAAGGGTCGCAACCGGCTCTACGTCAGCCGGGCGACGGGGCACTACGGCTTCCCGCTGCGCATCGGCGTGCCCGGGGAAGAGGGCGTGCTGCAGGTCCACACCGCGACCTGAGCGCGCCGCTCGTGTCATGATCCGCGCGACCTCGCGTCGGTGACATGTCCGAAGCTCCGCACTCGCGCACCCACCACATCGGCACCGCGCTCACGATCGTCTACGTCGCGGGCGTGGTGCTGCTCGCGGTCGCGCCCGAGCTCGGCCTGCGCCTGCTCGCCAAGGAGGGCGCCGTCGAGCAGGCCTCCCACGCGGTGCTCGTCGTGGCCATCCTCGCCTACGCCGTGGTCGCGCTCCGCTCCCGGCGGCCCCTCGCGCTCTCGCTGTGCGCCTTCTTGGCCGTGGTGCTGCTCGAGGAGCTCGACTGGGGCGCCATCTATGCCGCCAAGGACGTGTCGAGCGCGTTCCAGGCCCGGACCGGCGACGTCAATTTTCACAACCGCTGGGGCGGCCACTCCTACCTGCTCTTCGTGCTCCCCGTGCCCCTCTACGGCCTGCTGCCCTTTTACCCGGCGCGCCTGCGCGAGCCCCTCGAGCGCGCCCTCGGACCGGCCGCCCCCGACCGCGACGCCGCCGCAGCGCTGCTCGCTGGAGCCGGCCTGATGCTCCTGGGCCTGGCCGTGATGAGCCAGCGCGAGCAGCAGCTCGACGAGCTCAACGAGCTCGTCGTCTACCTGTGGTTCGCGGGCGTCGCCGCCCTCGCAATGTTCGCCCCCGAGCCCCACGACCCGGGCTCCGCGGGACACTAGTCCGCACCCGAAACTTGGCCCCAGATGCCTCGCAGTGCCACTGCGCATGGTGATCCAGGCCCCCCAAGTGGCCAACGGCTCGCGCCCGAGCCGTGCCATGCTCGACGCCTTCGCCTGGCGGAAGCGACATGGCAGAGCCTCCAAACCCGCGGGTCAATTTTCTGGCTGCGCTGCTCGTCCTCACCTACCTCGCAGGCACAGCGCTGCTCGTCCTCACCCCCGAGCTGGGTCTGCGCGCGCTCGAGAAAGAGGGCGCCGTCGAGCAGGCCTCCCACCTCGTGCTGGTCGCGGCCATCGTCGCCTACGCCGTCGTCGCGCTCCGCTCCCGCCGACCCCTGGTCCTGCTCCTGAGCCTGTTCTTGACCCTCGTCTTGCTCGAGGAGCTCGACTGGGGTGACGTCTACAGCCAAAACCAGCTCGCGACCTTCTTCCAGGCCGAGACCGGCGACGTCAACTTCCACAACCGCTGGGGCGGCCACTCCTACCTGCTCTTCGCCCTCCCCGTCCCGGCCTACGGGCTCTCGGCCTTCTACCCTGCGTGGCTGCGCGAGCCCCTCGAGCGCGCCCTCGGGCCGGCCGCGCCCGACCGCCGCGCGAGCGTGGCCATGCTCGCTTGCGTCGCCACGCTCATCGTCGGCTTGCTGGCCCTGAGCGCCTACGAGCAGCAGCTCGACGAGCTCAACGAGCTCGTGATCTACCTGTGGTTTGGGGGCGTCGCCGCCCTCGCGGCGCGCCCCCAGAGTGCGCGCGAGTCGGGCTAACGCGGGCGCTTGGCCGCGGCCTTGGCGTACAGGCGCGAGCGCAGGTCGCCGACGGAGGTGTAGTCGTCGGCGGCGTCGGCCGGGAACACGCCCAGGCTCTCGGGCGCGTGGGCGATGGAGAAGGCCAGGGGCTCGAGCTGCGCGTGGGGTAGCGGCGCCTCGGCGCGGACCCGGGCCAGGTCGACCCAGGGGTGCTCGTCCGTGTCCCAGGGCAGGCAGGGGTCGTAGACCGGGTGCGACCAGTCCTCGATCACGTCGCGCACGACGATCTGCAGGCGGTACTGGATGACCTCCTTTTGCAGGCGAGCGTCATAGGCCGCGCGCAGCAGGTCCTTGGGGCGCTCTTCCTCGGGCCAGCGCTCGGTGAACTCCACGCCCGCGTCGAAGTCGCGCTGGGTCGGCAGCCCGCTCTCGACCCCGTCCCACTCGCCGCCCTCGACGTGGGGGATGAGCCGGTAGCGGCAGCCCCGGGTCACCCCGTCGACCCCGACGTACTTGGTGGTGACCTTCGAGTAGTAGGCCAGGCCCTCGTAGTTGTCCGGGGCCCGCCGCAGCCCGCCCCAGTAGCGCTCCTCGGCCGCCGGATGGCGCTCGTAGAACTTGGCCAGCTGCCCGCGCACGGCCAGGCGCATGCGCTCGGCGAACATCGCCACGTGGCACCACACCGTCGAGTCGCCGGTGTTCATCAGCAAGTCGAGCTCGCCCGCGTCCGGATCCGTGAGCTCCGCCCCGGGCTCGAACAAGCGCAGCGCCGCGCCGCGGTAGTCCGCCGAGAGGTCGTCGAGGTTGTTGAGGTTCGCGTGGCGCATGGCCAGGTCGAAGCGTCGGCCGGGGCGCCAAAAGGCGTGCTCGGGGATGGGCAGCTCGGCGCACACCTCCACGCTGCCCTTGGCCCCGATGCCGATCTTGTGCGTCGACCGGCCCCCGGTCTTCTTGGCCGCGGCCGCGAACAGGGTGGTCAGGAAGGCCTCGTGCATGGCGAGGCCGGTCTCTTCGAAGAAGTCTCCGATGCTCATGGCGAAGTCCGTGCTGGGCTCAGATGTTGATCCGCGCGCGGATCTGGCGGATGTCGTAGTCGTGGGCCGCGAAGGCCTCGGCTCGGCTGCGCAGCGCCTCGATGAGTGAGCGCGGGACGTCCCCGTCCTCGTTGCGCATGATCATCCCGTAGCGGGTCTGCGAGAGCGTCAGGTTCGTCGAGATGTGGTTGGTCAGCTCCTTCGGGCTCGAGCCCGGCACGGGGTTGTACTGGGAGTAGCTGGCCTCGAGGGAGTCGCTGGTGTCGTTGACCCAGCTGTGGAAGAAGCTGGCGTGGAAGATGGCGTAGCGGCAGGCCTGGGCCAGGCGGCCCAGATCCGCCGCGTCGGGCTCGCCGTCTTGGTGGACGACGGGCGTGGCCACGCGGACCACCCCGTCGACCTCGACGCGCGGGGCCTCGGGCTTGGCGACCTCGCGCATGTCGAGGGGCCGCAGGCCCTCGGGGAGCTCCCCCGACCACGGCCGGTAGGGCACGCTGTGCTCGGCCAGGTCCTTGGAGAAGCCCCGGACCTCGCGCCAGTGCTCGAGGATGCCGTCGAGGTGCTCGACGAAGAAGGCGTCGACGTGCTCGGTCAGCGCCTCCCACATCAGCTGGGCGACGTGGGCGTAGCGGTGCCCCGCGGTCAGGGGCTCGCGCGGCTTCCACTCGAACCAGTCGACCCCGCCGGCCGCGTGCAGGATGGCCTCGACCAGCGAGGTCTCCGTCAGCGCGCCGTTTTTGGTGATCAAGCCGTCGGGGCCAAAGATGGCCCGCTCGCCCTCGACGTTGATGATCATGACCTCCTTGAGGTGCGGGAAGAGCAGCTTGGTCAGCGGGCTCTCGTGGAGATTGCGGAAGGCCGCGAGGGCGAACTGCTCGGCGTTGAAGTGGCCGCGGGCGAGGTGGTTGGCGGCCTGCGAGTAGATGTAGTTGACGCACTCGAACACGTGCTGCGCCGCGGGCCAGCCCTCGTCGCTGGGGCTGAAGGTCTCGGCCGGGGCCAGCTCCGAGCCGGGCTCCTTGGCGCCGTTGGCCCGGCGCTGGATGGTCAGCGAGACCGGGCGCAGGCCCTCGCCCTCCCGGCGCAGGACCAGGTGCACGTTGGGCAGGTCGTGGACGCCGTCGAGGTCGTAGAGGTCCCAGTTGCGGATCACGTGCAGCGCCTCCTCGCCGTTGACGTCGGGCCCGATCGCAAAGTCCGTCGGGCAGGTCCCGTTGAGCAGCTTGTCGATGAAGCGCTCCTCGGCGCTCGCGTCGGGGCCCGGGGTCACCGGCGGCTCGTAGCCGGTCTTGCCGCGGTAGTCGGCCTGGATGTCCTCGAGCTCGACCTCGCGGTCGATGGTGTAGTGGCCCAGGCGCACGGCCATGGTCGCCCGCGCGACCTTGGCCAGGGCCAGCTTGCGGCCCACGGCGTAGTCCTGGGGCATCGCGTCGTACTCTTGCTTGCCGAACTCGAGGGTGTACAGGTGCGGCAGCGGGATGTCCGGGTGGTACTCGTAGTAGACCACCGGCACGTCGCCGAAGTCGTAGCCCGCGGTCTCGACGTTGTCGGGGCCCTCGTGGATCGCCAGCACGGTGTCGCGCCCGGCGTAGGTGTCGACGATGCGCAGCTCGAAGTCCGGCGCGTCGAAGCGACCGGCGTCGGCGGGGTCGTAGGTGATCTCGAAGCGCCCGTCGACGCCGCACTGGACCTCGCCGAGCCAGTCCGAGCCGCCCAGGTCGCGGTCCCACAGCTCGACCTTCATGTGGGGCAGCGGGCGGGGCTCGGCGTCGCCGGCCGTGGCCGCGAACACCAGCCGACCCTGGACCTTGTGGGTCGGGTTGGCGCGGGCCGCCTTGCTCGTACGCCAGCCCTTGCGCTTCTCGGCCAGCTCGGCCTTGGCCTCGTCCATGGCCTCGAGGGGAAGGACAGTGCCGGCCGTCGCCTTGGCGAACAGTTTGATGGTCTCGGAGAAGTCACTCATGTCGATGCACACCCGGGAGCTCTCGGCGAGAGCTCACCCGATCTGCATCGCACGCGCCGCGACTTGCGCGCAACCGTTTTCAGGACCGACGCGCGCCGTGTTTCCACGCCCGGCGCCGACGCGCCGCGCCGAAGCCGAGACCGAACAGCGCGAGCCCGAGCAGACCCGCGGCCCCGCCCC